>CAZDKE010000001.1:0-45295 GCA_964506255.1 uncultured Lishizhenia sp.
TACGTTCCCGTCCTGGAGGATTAAGAGGGAGCTGGTCGTAAAAGACTTACCCCGCACAAAAGTAGTAAAATTTAACAATTAAAAAACCTAATTGATTTTAAATTTCATAGTTGTTTTTTTTGAGGTAGATTTTTCTGAATTTGTTAATACCTGATTTTTTTGTATTAGCGTTTAGCGTTTTGATTTTGAAAGCGATACTAATGTGAAAATTACAAAACCAATAGGGCCAAACATAAATGTAAAAGGTAGAATAAGACTGTAAATCAATCTAGGAATATCAAGTTCAATAGATTTTCGAACGATATAAGCTCCCACAAAAAGATCAAAACATAAGTAATGAATCCATCCAGCTAATAAAGCCTCATCTTTTGAAAAAAGCTGTTTTACGTTTGATAAAGTGGAAAAATCTGAAACACTAAAATTTTCAATTCCTTTAAGAACTAACACAAAATAAATTAATCCAAGTACAACTAGAATTCCATATTTAACAATTGTTTGAGTATGTTTCCATTTGGGTGCGCTGAATAAGAAAAACCAACCTAGGAAAGCATAGAAATTAGCAAAGTCAAAAAGGGAAGAAGTGGACATTTTTTGATTTTAAAAGAAACGTTTTAACAACAAAGAATGTTTTACTTTTCCGTAGCTTGAATACACTCCATCACTTTCTCTACCATCAATTTTGAGCCAACATAATAGGGAACTCGTTGGTGCAAACGCTCTGGTTTAATTTCCAAAATTCTTTTTCTTCCTGTTGTGGCTAAACCACCTGCTTGCTCTGCAATGAAAGCTAATGGATTACATTCATAAAGAAGTCTCAATTTTCCTTCAGGGGCACTTAATACATCTGGGTAAATATAAATTCCACCTTTGATTAAGTTTCTGTGAAAATCAGCAACTAATGAACCAATATATCTTCCAGAGTAAGGCATTCCGGTTTGGTTTTCTCTACTTTGACAGTAATTAATGTAATCTCTCAAGCCTTGTTCACATTCGAAAATATTGCCTTCATTCATTGCATACATTCGACCAATTTCTGGCATTTTCATTTCTGGATGAGATAAACAAAATTCACCAATTGATGGATCTAAAGTAAAACCATTTACTCCATTTCCAGTTGTATAAACCAACATTGTTGAAGAACCGTAAAGTACATAACCCGCTGCAATTTGCGCAGTTCCAGGTTGTAGCATATCCTCTAAAGTTGCTTCAGTTCCAATTGGTGAAACGCGTTTATAAATTGAAAAAATTGTTCCTATTGAAACATTTACATCTATATTACTTGAACCATCTAATGGATCGAATAACACAACGTATTTTCCGTTTTTAGATTGTTCGTTTTTGAATGCAACAAAATCATCATTTTCTTCAGAAGCAATTCCACAAACTTCTCCACCTTGTTCAAAAGCTTTAATGAAAGCAACATCTGCAACAACATCGAGTTTTTGTTGGTCTTCTCCTTGTACATTTTGTCCACCTTGTGCTCCTAAAATATGATCAACCAAACCTGCTTGACGAACGTCTCTAGAAACAATTTTTGAAGCAACAGCGATATCGTTTAACAATCGTGAAAATTCACCAGTAGCAAACGAATAGTCTGCTTGATTTTTTAAAATAAAATCTTGAAGTGTAATTAATTTAGACATAAAATGAGGTTGTTTTAAACAAAAAAGCCCGTCAAATGACGGGCTAACTAATTAATTAAAATTACATGGAGAAAATGCTGCTTGTATCTGATTCTGACATTGTTTCTATTGGATTCAAAATCAAAGCTGGAATCAAAGCGTCATTCGTAATGATGTATTGTTCGTAATTACTTGAAAGCAAAGTGAATAAACCAGTATTACTAAGGTTCATAATTGCAATTAAATCGGCATCGACACTAGTTGCGTATTTAACAACTTCTTTATCAAAACCACTACTAGGAATGATAGAAGTTTTAATGCTAATTCCTCTTTCTTGGAAAAACTTTTGAGCGAAAGTAATATTAGAAACAACTTGATTTTTCAAGTACTCATCACTTTCATCAGGAGTAACTACATGCACTTCAGAATTGAAGTATTTTGCAAGATTTGCTACAACTGCAAGTTTTTGTTTTGTTTCTTTATGTAAATCCATAGGAACAACAATAGAATCGTATCCCGTTGGTTTAATTTTCTTTTCTTTTTCTTGAACGATAATGAAAGGTACTGGAGAGCTTGTTACTACTTTTAATGCGTTACTTCCAGTAATGTGTTGCCAACCATGAGCTCCATGTGTACCCATAATGATTAATTCAGCCATGTGTTCAGCTGCAAATCCACCTATATCCTCAAAAATACTTCCAATTCGAACGTTTGGTACAATTGTAATTCCTTGTTTATTGTGTTTTTCAATAATTGCTTCCAATTTTTGGATAGATTCTGGAATTTGAGATTCTTTTGAAACAACATGTAATAGTTGAATCGTTGCTTCCAAAGGTTTTGCAGTTACAATCGCATGCTCTAATGCAATATCAGCTACGGAAGTAAAATCGTGAGGAACAATAAAAGTTTTAACGCTCATAAAATTTGGTTTTTGCAAATTTAAAAGAAACTCAGAAAGTAAAGCCAAATTTTTTACCTTTATTTTCGTTCTTAACTAAAACGTAAATAATAGGCACGAAAAATCTAATTCTATGGCTATCGTAGGTAAATTAATAAAGAAAACAACAGCAATAAGTTATAAACGAAATGCAAAAAAAGGGGTTGAATATAAACACCAATTAGAAGCGCTTCGGAAATTACTAGAAAGTGCGAAAAATACGAAATTTGGTTTTGTTCACTCTTTTCATGAGGTGCTAAAAAAAGTAGATGCAGTTTCTTATTTTCAAAAAAATGTTCCTTTAACTGATTACGATACTTTTTATAAATTATGGCTAGAGGAAACAATCAATGGCGCGAAAGATCACACTTGGCGAGGAAAAATAAGGTATTTCGCTCTTTCATCAGGTACAACAGGTTCGCCGAGTAAACGTATCCCTGTTACCCTAGAAATGATTCGTTCGTTTCAAAAAACAAGTTTACGACAACTTTCCGTTTTACATGAATTAGACTTGCCTGAATCCTTTTTCGGAAGTAGTATTTTAACTGTTGGAGGTTCCACAAAATTGAATAAAGTTGGAAAGCACATCGAAGGGGATTTAAGTGGAATTTTGAGAAAGCATACTTCATTAGTTGCAACTCCATTCACAAAACCTGGGAAACGAATCACGGATTTAAAAACATGGAATGAAAAATTGGAGGCAATTATTGAGAAAGCTCCTCTGTGGAATATTGGAATCATTGCTGGAATTCCGAGTTGGTGTATTTTGTTAATGGAGAAAATCAAAGAACATTACCAACTTAATTCTATACATGAAATATGGCCAAACCTTCAAGTTTATGTGCATGGTGGTGTTTTTATGGATCCTTACATCAATCGTTTGGAGAAATTAGGAACAAAAAAAATTCAATTATTAGATACCTATTTAGCTTCTGAGGGTTATTTTGCTTATCAAACTTCTCCGCTTCGAAAAGGAATGAAATTGTTGTTGAATTGCGGTATTTTTTACGAGTTTATTCCTTTTAATTCAGATTATTTTGATGAAAATGGAAGATTAATAGACAAGCACAATGCATTGACAATTAGTCAAGTTCAAGAAGGCGTCGATTATGCAATGGTTATTTCTACTAATGCAGGTTTATGGCGCTATTTAATTGGTGATTTGGTTCGATTTATAAATATTGATGATTACGAATTGTTAATCACAGGAAGAATTAAACAGTTTTTAAGTTTATGTGGTGAGCATCTGTCGTTGGATAATATCAACCAAGCTTTACTTTCTTTAAATGAAGAGTTAGCGATTTCAGTGGACGAATTTACCATCTATGCCGATGAAATAGATCAACGCCATATTTGGTATTTAGGTGTTAATGAGACAGCAAATAAAGAACAGATTATGCAATTTATCGATTCGAAACTTTGCAAATTGAATGACGATTATGCTTATGTCCGTAAATACAATTTAAAGGAACCAATAATTCATCAAGTTTCGCCGACGATGTTTTATGATTTTCTTGCCTCTTTAGGTAAAACTGGAGGTCAAAACAAAATGCCGCGTGTGCTCAATAACGAACAATCAAAACTATGGAATGAGTTTGTTATTAAGAAAATTTGAATCAAAAAATATAATTCCCTTTTTCATCGATTTTGAAATTCAATTCTTTTGCTTCACTTTGAAAAGAATCATATCCAACTTTTAACTTCGACCAAAACGTAATGAGGGATTTATTTCCTTCATAATATTTCTTGTTAACTAAATAATTGAAATCGTCCATTTTAAAAGGGAAAATGTAAACAGGAATGCGTTCTTGTCCATTGTTTTTTGCGTGAATTGAATACACATAAATTTCTTTGATTTTGTCATCGGTCATTGGAAGACAACCAATTGTGACACACGAACCATGAATAAAAATATCTCCACCTAAATCAATTGCAGAACTTGCTTTTCGATCAGCGGAATTTGGATAATTTATTCCTAAAGAAAGGTAATAGCTGCTTGTTGGGTTAAAACGATCGATGTGATAAAATCCTTCAGGAACTTGACCATCGCCTTTTTTTCGCTTCGGACCAAGCGTGCCTGAACTTGCACAAACAGCAAAACTTTTGATTTTTTTATAAGTGCTTTGTGATTTATTTTTAGCGTATAGATCTAAAATTCCTTCAGATTTATAAGCCACAAGAATGATGTGGAGGTTTTTTAATTCAATTTTATTTTTTTCAAGTTCCGATTTTATAGAACTTTCTTTTTCAGCAATTGCAACACGAACACGCTCGAATTTCTTTTGCTCGCCTAAAAAATCATTTTTGGAGCAGGTAAAAAACAGTCCGAAAAATACAATAAAAATAAGATGCTTGTTCATTTTTCAAAAATAAGCAATCCAATTTATTTAAATTAAATAAGAAGATTATTCCATAGGATTTAGGTAATAATCATTCCCTACAATTATAGTAGCTCAAATTTATTTAGAAAAACTAATCGAGAAAATTAGCTTGCTTTTCGGTTTTTCTCCCAAATTCATGATAATAACCAATCACAAAAAAATCACGTCCTGTTTCATCATTTATTTGATAATCAAATTGTTGTAAATAGCCAATTTGGATTGTGGCACTTTTTGTAGGTTTGAAGTTAAAGTTGAACAAAAGTCGATTACGTTCAAAATAGGGTTCTTTATTCGTGAAAAATAGTTCGTTACTTATTCCAACTTGAAAGGGTTTGAAGCTCTCCTTGGCTTTTCCAAAAGGGTAGGAGACGCCTACTCGATACCGGAAACGGTTGCGGTAACCATTTGATGTCCAACGCATTTCTAGGCGATAACGCTGTTCAAGTTTTAAAGAATTGATTTGTTGATTGATTACAAGTTGCGGCCAAAGTCGGAATTCATCGTTGTTTTTTGGGGTTACAAAACTTCCACCTTCTTTGTAGGTTTGATAACTTCCAGCACCTAGAGAAATTGTAACTGCTTTATGAAAAGAATAGTTAAATCCACCTTTAAATTCGTAATAGTGAAAATGATTGTAGAAACGCAACGAACGCAATTGAGCTTCCCCAAAAAAGCTAAGTTTATCTGAATAGGAATACTTGAGATTTAAAATATTCCATGAGCCTAAACCAGTAGTAGATTGTGCGCAAATTTTTCCATTTAGAAAACTAAAAAATATGAAAAAAAGAATCGATCGCATTTGGTTGATTTTGATTCAAAGATAGAGTGAAATTGGAAATTGAAATGTAAAATTGCAAATTTGCAGATTCGTTGATTCGCAAATTGTAAATTACATTTTTATTCTCTCTTTTACTCATTTCTATTAAAATCAATTTCCATTTTCTCCCATTCCCATTTCAATAGCGAGTAGCAATCGGAATTTTCAGAAACACCATCCACCACATAATCTTCGCGCATCGTACCTTCTTTTTTAAAGCCATAGCGGGCAAGCAATTTCAAAGAGGGAGTGTTCCAATATGCCACCAATGCTTCAATTCGATGGAGTGCTAATTCTGTGAAATCATGCAGACCCCTCAAACAAAGCTAACTCGACTTTAATAAAACATGAAATTTGTTTAAACTACTTAACCATCCGAATTTCATCTATAAAAGTCCAAGGTTGGTGACCTTCGCCAGCCAAGCCGGGTTCGATTTTAGTTTTTGAATGAATGGTGATTTGAATTTTTGAAACCTTTCCAGAAAAAGGAACAAACTGCTTTGATTCTGTAAAAGAAACTTGGTAATTAGTTGTATTTCCTAAAATGGTTTTTGATTTTTTTCCATCTGATTTACTTACAGTTATCGAGGTTGGCAAATGAATCCAAGAACCTTCATCTTTTAAAAATGACAATTCAAGACCTTTGATTTTTTGTGGTTTTAATAAATCAATTTCTATAATTATTTCAGATGTATCATAACCCAACCATTCATTTCCTTTCCAAGGTAGCGCACCATAATTTCCATCCACCAAGGTTAAATCGCCGTTGTTGTAACGTTGATTCGGTGATGTTATTAGTTTCACGGGTAATCCTAAAGTCGGCGAGTTTTTAATTATTACTTTTTCAGTGATTTGAGTTTCGCTTGAAGTGAATTCTATTGCATCTTCTTGTGGCTTTTGACTTCTGTTGATAGCAATGGAAGTGTTTGCTTTTAAATTGCTTTCAAGATTTTCTGGCGTTTTCTTCACCTTAAATTCTTCATTTCGCTTGGAATTTATTTGAACCGCAATTCCATCTTTCGTTCTTGTAACTTGTGTACTTGCAGCAAGAAATGTTTTGGAGTAATTAACTTTTCGCTTCTCCAATAAAGGTAAATGGTAGTTTATTAAATTATTTTCAAATGTTTCGAAGTTAGGTTTATTTTGACACCACAAAACCTGACTCAATGCAATTGCTCGTGGATAAACCATATATTCAACTTTTTGAAAATCAGCAATGTATTCCGTCCAAAGATTGGCTTGTCCACCTAAAATATACGTAGCTTGTTCTGGCTTCATGTCTTCAGGAATGGGGTTGAAATCGTACACTTTTTCGAGCGAGGTATAACCACCAAAAGCAAGTGGTTCCGCTTTTCCTCGTCCTTGATAATGATCAAAATAGCAATGCGAACCAGGAGACATCACTACTTCATGTCCTTGTTTTGCAGCTTCGGCTCCACCTTCAAATCCACGCCAAGACATAACTGCAGCGTTAGGCGAAAGTCCGCCTTCTAAAATCTCATCCCAACCGATTAGTTTTTTTCCATTTGCAACAAGAAATTTATCCATTCGCTGAACGAAATAACTTTGTAATTCATGTTCGTCTTTGAGCTTGTTTTCTTGAATAATATGTTGGCATTTTTCACATTTTTTCCAGCGATTTTTTGGAGCTTCATCTCCTCCAATATGTATAAAATGACCTGGAAATAGTGTAATTACTTCAGCTAACACATCTTGTAAGAAGAAAATTGATTCTTCTTTTGCACAAAAGATATCATCAAAAACACCCCATAATCCTTCCACTCCTTGTTGTTTCCCAGTGCAAGAAAGTTCTGGATAGGCTGCTAATGCTGCTCTTGCGTGCCCAGGCATTTCAATTTCAGGAACGATGGTGATATATCTTTCTGCTGCGTATTTTACAACTTCTTTTATTTCTTCTTGTGTGTAAAATCCACCGTAGAGTTTTTTCTCATAAGTTCTTGGTGAAGTAGTGTAATGATTTTTTACTGTACTATCACGCCAAGCACCAATTTCTGTCAGTTTCGGATATTTTTTAATTTCAATTCTCCAACCCTGATCGTCGGTTAAATGCCAATGAAAAGTATTGAACTTGTAAATTGCCATTAAGTCGATGTAACGTTTAACTTCTTCTACAGTGAAAAAATGACGTGCAACATCTAAATGCAAACCTCGCCATTTAAAATTGGGATAATCGCTGATGTAACATTTGGTAATTGTTGGTTCATTGTTCTTATTTTCAATTAGTTGCATTAAAGATTGTAAAGCGTAAAAGCAAGAACGTTCACTTGAGTAAGAAATCAAAATGGTTTTTGTAACACTTAAGGAATAGGAATCTTCAATGACATTTTTCAATTTTTTGAATTGAATCATTGGATTTTCTTTCGTTACAAACGCGCTCATTTGATGATTAATATCCAATAAATAGCTTAACTGATTATACAGGTTTTCAGGTAAATTAGTAGTATCAACTCCCAATGAAAAAGGAATTCCTAACAGAGCGCCCTCGGTATCAAGATTAGGTTGTACATACGTTGCAGGTGTTGGAATTACAGGACAATTTTTTTGAGCAAAAGAAATGGAACCTAAACATCCAACTAGTATAAAAAGCAGAAACAATTTTTTCATAAGTTAAAAGTATAAAAAACAACTTTGGGAATCTATTCTTTAGTGAACTATTTCTTTTGTAAAACAAAAAAAAACCACGAACTAAGCTCATGGTTTTTAAAGAGAATTTGAAGAATATCTTATTTCTTCACTGGACAAGTTGAGAATCCAACTAAGGTGTATAAAGGACAAAAGCCAATCAAGCTAGTTAAAGTGAAAACTCCACCCAATGCAAGAAGTACAATTCCTATTGTACCAGTTACAGTTCCTGTGAAATAAAGTGTTGCGAAAATTGCGACGATTATCAATCTGATAATTTTGTCTGCGGTACCCATGTTTGCTTTCATGATTTTTAATTTTAAAATTTAATCTGCTTTAAAACCGTGTTTGAACAATAATTCAAAATTGTTTTATTAGTACAAATCTAAAGCAATGGAAATGAAGTAAATGTGACTAAAATCACATAACACAGATTTTTTTACTCTTAAACTTTTGAAATCTAGTATTATTATTCTAAAATCGCTCCGATGTAATTTAAAATTGGTTCTTTCCCAAAACCAGATTCGCTTGAACTTGTGAAAACAGGTGGTAATTCGTCCCAATATTTCAACATTTCTTTGCGGTATTTCGCTAGGTTTTTTTGAAGTGCAGTACTGGAAAGTTTATCAATTTTAGTGAAAACCATCGAAAAAGGAAGTCCTTTCTCACCACACCAATTCATAAATTCAAGGTCGATTTGCTGCGGCTCAAGACGTGCGTCCAATAGCACAAACGTGTTCATCAAGTTTTTGCGTTTAGTTAAATATTCGGAAATAAATTTCTCCCATTTGAAGCGCGCTGTTTTTGAAGCTTTAGCGTAACCATATCCCGGTAAATCCACCAAATACCATTTTTCATCAATCAAAAAGTGATTAATTAATTGCGTTTTACCTGGCGTTCCAGAAGTTTTGGCTAGGTTTTTCTTTCCCGTCAACATATTGATTAACGAGGATTTACCAACATTTGAGCGGCCGATAAAGGCAAATTCAAATTTTTCATCCGTTGGACATTTGCTAATATCCGAATTGGAAACAACAAATACTGCATCTTTGATTTTCATATTGGTGCAAAGATAATAGGAATAAGTTGGGATTTTAGAATGTAAAATTTAGAATGAAGAATTTAAAAATAAAGGATTTTTATACTTAAGAATTAATAACTTCCTTGTGATGACGGATTTAGTAATCAAAATATTTACAAATCGTTTAAGACAAAAATGAAGTATGAGACTTTTAGTTGTTTTAAGTTTACTTTTAGCTGTTAGTTTAGCTTTCTTACAAGAGAATCCTCTTGAATCGAAAAATAAATACACATTTTCTTTGGTAAATGGACTAAATAGAAACGCAACCAAAATTAAATTTGGAGAGCTCAGTCTAGAAAATGCATTAAGCGTCGTTCACGGTTTTAACTTTCACAATACTCGAATTTTGAATCCAAAATTTTCATTAGCTACAGGATTAGGTTTCGGATTTTTATCCATTAATATTAAGGTGAGAAGTTTTGAAAATTATGTAGGAACGGATGTTTTTGGCAGTGGATTTTATGGAAGACCTTATATTAATCCTTTTTTTCGATTAAAAGCCTCAAGTGCATACCACCAAAAGATCATTGACAAAATTGAATTAAAATAGAGTTTAGGTACTAGTTTGTGCTATTACAGTGGTTCTGGATACGTTTCTTCAGGAGGATTTCAAGATTCACCTGGTCAATATTTTAAAATTTATAATCTAAATGTGAAATTTGACAATAAACTAAAATCGTTTTTAACGCTTGGAATTGAAGCAACCAAAAAATTAAAAAAAACAAAGATTTGCTTTCTTTAAAATTGAGTTACGACTATACCTTTTCAAATATCTATAATGGAACTTACTCAATTTACGATTGAAATTCAATAGGGCAATATTTCAATCAAGGAAGTTTTTTGAATGTTAGTGTTAGTTACGTAATTACAGGAAACAAAAAAAATAATCGCATCAAAGAACTGCAAACACTCAATCAAGTCGATTCAAAAACTGTAAATATTCAAGCAGTGGTTCTGATGCTTTTTATGCAGTTCAACTCTCTGGTGGAGGTTCGTATCGATGGATTTTAAAAAACAATTTTTTTGTATTCAATATTCATGCTGGCTTATCACTTGGGTTTCACGGGGCAAGAAATGATGAAAATGCTATTCAAGTGTGGGGTGGTGGAGGAATGAATGGGACAATTAACGGAAATCCAGTTAGTTATGATTATACGTCTGTTTCAAGCGTAAATTCAAACGTGCTAACTTCTTTGTATTTAGGACTTTCAAAAGATTTTAGAATCGTAAACAATTTTTACTTCACACTCAATTATCGCCAGCAATTTGGATTATATAAAGTTTATGAATCAGTTTATAATTACAGTGGGTTAAGCGTTCCAACAACTATAGGTGCAAAGACAAAAAATACTGGTTCGAGCAAAGATTTTCAGTTTGGGTTTAAAATAAAATTAAAATAGTAGAAAGAATAAACTATTATCTTTGTCGCTCAATTTTGGAAATGAAAATATATCACAATCCTCGCTGTAGTAAAAGTCGTTGCGCTGTTGATTGGCTAAAGGAAAACAATATTGATTTTGAGGTTGTTGAATACCTTAAAAATCCATTATCGAAAGAAGAACTTAAACAGATTTTAGTACAATTGAATATTCCAGCTTCAACCTTAGTGCGCAAGTCTGAAGAAGAGTACAATCTATTTATTAAAAACGAAACGTTAAGTGAAGATGAAATTTTGGATTTAATGATGAAATTTCCGAAACTTATTGAACGCCCAATCGTAGTAGGAGACAAGTTTGCAGTAATTGCAAGACCACTTGAGAATTTAATAGAGAAAGTTAAAAAATAATTGAATAACCTAAAGGAGCATTCAGCTTCATTTTTATTGAAATGAGAACAAAATACATTGATTTAATTGATCAAACATTTGATTTTCCGCAAAACGAATTTAACCTTAGAGAAGACAAACTTTTCTTTCACGGAATTGACTTAATGCGTTTGATTAATGAGTACGGAACTCCTCTGAAATTCAATTATTTACCCCAGATTTCTAATAATATTCAACGCGCAAAAGGTTGGTTTCGTGAAGCAATCAATAATTTAGGTTACGCTGGAAAATACCATTACTCGTATTGTACGAAATCGAGCCATTTTGCATTTGTGCTAGATGAAGTACTTAAAAATGATGTACATATAGAAACTTCTTCAACGTTTGATATTGATATCGTTCGAAGATTAGTTGAAACAGGAAAATTGGAGGAAGGTAAATTCGTCATTTGTAATGGCTACAAACCCGTTCAATATTTGAATAAAATCGCTGAGTTAATCGAGGAAGATTTTCTTAAAGTGATTCCAGTTGTTGACAACACAGACGAATTGAAACGTTTAATTAAACTAACAACAAAAGAATTAAACATTGGAATTCGGATTGCGTCAGAAGAAGAACCAAAGTTTGAGTTTTACACTTCTCGACTAGGAATTAGATACCGTGAAATTGTTCCATTTTACAAAACGATTTTAAAGGATAATCCACGAGTTCGTGTTAAAATGTTGCATTTTTTCATTAACACAGGAATCAACGACACCTCTTATTATTGGAATGAGTTAACAAAATGTTTACGTGTTTATTCCGACCTTAAAAAACTGTGTCCAGAGTTAGATTCATTGAACATTGGCGGTGGTTTTCCAATTAAAAAATCATTGGCGTTTGATTTCGATTATGCATACATGGTGCGTGAAATTTTGACACAAGTTAAACGTGTTTGTACGGATAACGATATTCCTGAACCGAATATTTTCACAGAATTTGGATCATTCACAGTAGGGGAGAGTGGTGGAGCAATATTTAGCATCATTCACCAAAAGCAACAAAACGACCGTGAAAAATGGAATATGATTGATTCTTCATTTATGACGAATTTACCAGATACTTGGGCAATCAATCAACGTTATATAATGTTGCCAATCAACCGTTGGAACGATGACTACGAGCGCGTTTTATTAGGTGGTTTGACTTGTGATAGCGATGATTATTATAATTCGGAACAACATTCAAATGCGATTTATTTGCCAAAATTTGACAAGGATAAGACACTTTACATAGGCTTTTTCAACACTGGGGCTTATCAAGAAACAATTGGTGGTTTTGGTGGTTTGAAGCATTGTTTGATTCCAGAACCGAAGCATATCTTGATTTCAAGAGATGAAGATGGTAAAATTCAAACTGAAATTTTCAGTGAAGAACAAACAGCAGCAGATTATCTTAAAATTTTAGGATATTAATTTTTTTTATTCATCTGTTAACATAATAAAATCTTATATTTGTGGCGTAAGAGGTAAGGGACATGAAGGTTGAAAAAATTTATTTAAAAGCGAATAGTAAGTTTTCAGAAAGGATTTCCGAATGGGCTTCTGAAAGAGCTAAGGAAGTAGTAACGGTTTCTGAAAAATTACATGAATCCTTTGATTTGTTTGATAGCATGTTAATATTCAATGAAAATCAAACATTAACAAAAGAGGTTTCTGAAATTAAAGTACTATTCGACAAACAACAAAAAGCAGTTCATAAAATTGACATCAACGGTACATTGATGGTTGGTATGTCAAACCTTGACTTATGGGCTGAACAATCAAAATGTAAAAATCTTTTACTTATTGGTGGCGATGAATTGGTAAAAAACCACAATTTAGATCGTTATATTACTGCATCTAAGTAATAGTTTATTCTAAAAACAAGATTATCCCTTTATTTAGATTTTTGCTATTAAATGTTATTGTTGTTTCCATTTTTTTAAATATTCAGAATTCTAATTTTGATATCGTTTGAGATTCGATCCGTTATCCGTGAAATAGCAGAAGTTGAAACTTTAAATTCATATAAATCCTTTATTTGCTCTTGGATATCGCTAATACTCATTTCTTTAGTGTAAGAGGAGATGATTATGTTTTCTAAACCATCTATCTTATTCTTACGCTTTGGAACTATCACTGGATTGAAACTTCCATCTCGATCGCGAGGAACTTGGATTTCTTGTTTCCCAAAAGATATTTTTATCTTCTTGGTCGAATGCCCATTTCTGGCGTTGTGGTTCTCACTAATTTGGCTCTTTCATAACCCAAATGTTCATTCATCTCAGCTTCTAAAAACTGTTCAACTCCTCGTTTTTGGAGTTCTTTCATAAATGCAAATAAGTCCTCTCCTGTCCTAAATTGACTTAAAAACCCTTTGCTTAAGGCATCAAATTACTTCATTCAATGGGTTTGAGTTACTAAAAAATTTTAGAATAACTTTCAGTTTTACACACTTTATTGGATGCTACCTAATTATGAATTTTATGCAAATCTATTGTCGAATGTTTCACTTGTGAACTGATTCATTTCTTTTTTCTTTTGAATTGTCATTCTTGGAAATGACTTTTTTAAAGCTTCTTCACTTAAATCAGGAAAAACAAATAGGCCTCTAGAACCTAGAAATGGAGTTAAAATCTATTTCCAACTATATGATATTTTTCGAAAATTTAAATTTATTTGTAAATAGGTTGACGATAAAAAATATCACCACCCTCGTTTCCTAAAACATTGAACACGAAGTGCAATTCCCATTTCATTTTGTTTGGTTGTAAAATTGGTTCTGTTGTAGATTTCTATTTTTGTCACCCACGACTTCGAATTCCTTGAGCCTCCACTTTTAAAATGATAAATACTCAAGCCATAACGCATTGAAAATTGATTTTGCGGATTAGTTCGACTGACGTTTTCAATGTAATGGTATTCGGGTGTAACGAAACATTCTACAACTTCCGCTTTACAAATTCCACTTCGATTTCGTACCCTTAATTTGATAAGACTTTTTCGAAATTGCAGTGCACCTGTGTAGGAAGTAAAACTTGAGAAGGTAGTTTTATTCTCAAAACGCAAACCAATTTCTGGTAATAAATATTTACCAATTTGTTTTGTAATTCCTATTTGAAAAGAAGCATTTCGTAGATTATTTTGTCCAAAATTATAGGCACAAATGAGCCCTATGTTTTTATTTCTTCGGGTTTGATTTTGAGCATAGAATGAATGAAACACTATCGCTATTAGAAAAATATACATTTTCATCTTGCTTAATTTTTAGAAAATAGTTTAAGTAAAGATGTTGCATATCCTTTTTTCTTTAAAATGAAATAACTTGAAATGGTTACAGAAATCTAGAGGTTAGAAATGTACTATTGGCAACTTTTCAAGCATAGTCAAATGCTGAGGCATAAAATGGTTTGGAAATAAAATTGTTTTTTTCATCGCTCGATAAATCAAAATAAGCTTGCATCATCATCACATCATTTCTTTTAACAAAAGAATGTATTAAACCTAATTTGTTATTTTTTTCAATGCTTTTAAGTAATTGATCTTTTTCATCTACCCACATCATTGCTGAATTTACTTTTTCTTTCGCTAATAATCCCTCAAATAATTCAGCAAGTTCTTTTTCATGCCCTGGCTTATAGAACATACCTTCAAAAGCTAAGAATTCAAATCTTTTCGGATTGAAAATTCTGCGCAATAGTGGTAAGTAAGGCAAAGTTCTTACGATAAACTTTCCAATTTTCCCCGGCATTCGATTAACTTTCCAATGGCAACGATGTAGTTGACACCCAGCAATCCAATCCCCCTTTTCATTTTTGAGAACATAATAGTTTTGGTGCTGAAAAATAGGGTTAAATTGTACAAGTGAATGTTGACTGTAAAAACTTGAAAGATATTCAATAACTCGTTTTTTATCAAGCTCAGTTGTTATGCGATGAAGGTTAGCTTTTTCTTTTGGAAAAAAACGACTGAATCCTATTGTCTTTATTGTCCCAACGTGAGAGTAACCCGTATTTTGAACAGCTTTGAAGGAGGCTTTGTTCCCTTTTTCAACTAACGCAAAATAAACCGTTTTTAGAGTTTCACCATCACTTACTAATTCCATTGTTTTTGTAGAGTATTTTTTCATCAACCCTTGCCCTCTAACAGCTGGATCTGTTGCGAAATAACGTATATATTGACAATTATAAGCTGATTGCCCTGCTAAAACGGTCATGTTACTAAATACACCAGTTCCTTGAATTTCGTTGTTTTTTTCAATTGCTAAAAGTTTGGGATTGATAATCAAAGGAATGTGTTCTGCAACTTTCATGTTTTGATAAACCGCCCCTTCATTTCCCCATGAAATTCGTTTCCAAAAGGTAAGTGCATGTTCTGGTATTCCTTCATAACGTGCAATAGAATATTCACCTTCAGTAAATAAAACTTCTTTTCTCATTTCTTTTTTTTTGGTATTAAGAATCCATCTTGTTCCATCTGTTCACAGCTTTTTTTAATTATAAGAAATAAATCTTCAAGTATCTCTTCAGAATGTGCAGGAGATAAAAAGCAATTTCTTCCTTCCCAAACATAAACTCCATTTAACAGCAAATAATTGTAGAGAATACTTGTTTTTCCTGGCGTTGTAAATCGGAACAAGGATGCAAAATGATTAGTAATAATTGGATAATTCATCGATTGAAAGTAAGTGTTTAATCGTGCGCAAAATTTTTCTGTTTTTGAATTCAATGTCTTTAAAATTTCGCCTTGGTTTTCTTCCAAAAGTTCAAGTGTTTTTAATGCAGTTACCATTGCTAAAGGATGATGACAAAAAGTACCTGCCACGAAAGTCATTTTAACACTAGGTGCAGAATCGTCCCCAAATTTCCAAAAGCCACCATCAGTTGCATCTAAAAATTTTGCGTTACCAGCCACAATTCCAATCGGTAAACCTCCACCAATAACTTTACCATACGTTACAATATCTGCTTGAACAGAAAAAAAAGCTTGTGCTCCTCCAATTCCAATTCTAAATCCTGTTATTACCTCGTCAAAAATCAATGCTGAATTTCCTTCTTTTGTTATGACTCTTAGTTGCTGTAAGAATTCTTTTGGTTGCAGTGCTGGATTTCGACTTTGAACAGGTTCTACTAATACTGCTGCAATCTCGTGTATATTTTCTTTAATAAATTGTAAGGATTCATTAGCTCCATATTCTAATAAAAAAGATTCGTTAAGAATTGATTGCGTAACACCTGGTACTATTTCTTGAGCTTGATACGAAGAGTTACTTTTCAAGGATAATAATGTATCAAATGTTCCGTGGTAGGCGCCTTTAAAGAAAACTATTTTGTTCTTTTTTGTCGTGGCTTTTGCCAGACGAAGCGCTACCATTACGGCTTCAGTACCTGAATTAAAAAAAGCGACACGTTCTACACCTGTTAATTGATTGATTTTAGCTGCCAATTGACCTGCCAAAGGAGTAATAGGTCCAACCGACCAATTTTTTTCCAATTGTTTGATAATTTCCTTTTTCAAAGGCTCATAATTGTGTCCGAACAAAATTGAACCAAATCCCATGGTTAAATCAATGTATTGATTTCCGTCTACATCATGGATAAATGCTCCATCTGATTGCTCACAATGCAAGGTGAATGTTAAATCCTTTAAATCTTTTGCAAAACCCGCTGAAGCTCTATTTAAAGCGAAAGTTTTTCTAAATCTTTGGGTTAATTCTCGTGTGGTTTTGGTTTTATTTTTAAGTTCTTCAATCATTATTTGACACATTTTTACAATCGAAAATAATAAAAAATGAGAAATTTTAGTTGTTGTGAAATCGTAAAAATGATTAAAGTAGGTTGAATTATTTTAAATGATAAAAAAATGATTTAATTAAAATACGAGTTTAATTCTAAGTTGAAACAACTTGAAATTTATCTAGATTGGTGAATTTTGAGGATTTCTGTAAGAACATCCGCTAAAATCCTATTTCAGAAAGGAGTTGAAATTGTTCGCTACGAGTTGTAAATGGATATAGGAGAATGATTTGCGAACAAAAAGAAATTTAGAGCCTTGATTTTTACCTTCGGTGCTGCTTGCGCGGTGATTCTTTTGATCAAGCAAAAGAATGGCAAAAATTAAACTAAAGCTTTAACAAATAATTTTAAGTTTAGTTATGAATATTTCTACAAAAACGTAAACCTAACAAAACTGTTGTTAGAATAACAAATTCAAAATGTTTAATATCGACCTGTATAACATTGTCTGCATTAGAACAAACCACCTTGAACCCAGCCGAAATCTTTTCCTAAATGTCTGAATGCTTTTTCGGTTGCTTTTCGACCACGAGGTGTGCGCATTAAAAATCCTTCTTGAATTAAAAAGGGCTCGTAAACTTCTTCCAAAGTTCCTGCATTTTCACCGATTGCGGTTGCGATTGTGGTTAATCCAACTGGACCACCAGCGAATTTGTCTATAATTACTTTCAAAATACGAATGTCCATTTCGTCTAAACCATTGGCATCAACATTTAAGGCGTTGAGTGCAATTTCAGTAATGGCATCGTCGATTCTACCAGTTCCTTTAATTTGAGCAAAATCACGAACACGACGTAAAAGTGCGTTGGCAATTCTTGGTGTTCCACGGCTACGACTTGCTATTTTGAAAGCCGCATCTTCATCAATGCCAATATTCAAAAGACTTGCCGAACGTTCAATGATTAAAGTCAAGGTTTTAACGTCGTAGTATTCCAAACGCGAATTGATTCCAAAACGAGCACGTAAAGGCGCTGTCAATAATCCAGAGCGAGTTGTTGCTCCAATCAAGGTAAAAGGATTCAAACTTATCTGAATACTTCGCGCATTGGGACCAGAATCGATTAATATATCAATCACATAATCTTCCATTGCTGAGTATAAATATTCTTCAACAACAGGGCTTAAGCGGTGAATTTCATCAATAAAAAGTACGTCACCTTCCCCGAGATTTGTCAATAATCCAGCTAAATCGCCAGGTTTATCCAAAACAGGTCCACTTGTCACTTTAAATCCAACACCTAATTCATTGGCAATAATATTTGCAAGCGTTGTTTTTCCTAATCCTGGTGGGCCGTGTAAAAGCACGTGATCGAGTGGTTCGTTTCGCAATTTAGCTGCTTGAACGAAAATGTGAAGGTTTTGAACAACAGGGTCTTGACCAGAGAAATCTGATAAATATTTGGGACGTAAGACTTTGTCGTAATCTTGTTCGCCTGCACTTTGCGCTTCTTCTCTATAATCGAATGAATCTTCCACGGGTGGGTTTTAGACAAAAATAGTAAGAAATGTGGATTTTGGATTTTTGATTCTTGATTGGGGAAATTAATTTTATATTGAATTTTTAATGTTGTATGTTGGATGCTTGATTTTGGGATATTACTTTTTATAAAATAAAAGTAAAACAATACTCACGAATAGAATTTTGTTTTATGCCCTAAAAAGTTGAGGATTCCTTGACTAATGAAGAATTAAAAATACAATAACCAAAAGTTGTCATTGGAAATAAGTCAAGGAATCTTTTTTTTGTTAAGAATTCAATTAAAAAAAATCCGTAAGCACTTAACATACGGATTTATCTTAAAACTTATGAAAAACTATAACTACTTATTCTCTCAAAATAAGCCTCTTTGAGTGGGCTTTTTATTCCTCACTAGTTTCTGGTTATGATTACTATCAGTTAAAACTAAAATAAAGCATTGGAAGTTTTAATGAAAGTTTGTGAATGGACTGTTTTACATTGTGAAACATAATTTTGGACTTATGAAAGTTTAGAATTATGATAAATATCAGTAAAAATCAACGAAGACAATCAGTTTTTAAATTGACCTAAAGTCATTTTTTAGAGTGGGTTATTCTGAGAAATTTGTCAAATAAAATTAATCGCTATGGAAACTCAAAATTTGACTAATGACATGGAATTCAATCGTTTTGGTTGGATTGCTATTATTTTACTTGTAGTTGGGTGCTTAGGTGGACTTACCGTTGGAATGGGAGCTATTGAAAGCACCGCAGCTTTGGTTGCAGTTGTAATCCCAACAATGATTACCTTAAGTTTATTGCTGGCTGTTTCACCTATGAAATGGGTAATGACTTCAACAGCAGTAGCATTATCAATAGATATTATTCTCTTAACTTACTATATAATAACCTGAGTTCGATTATTAAAATTGGATTCAGACCGCTCAGAAACAATGAGTTACTAATAACACTTTCTCAATGTATCGGGATACATTGAGAAAGGGTTATGAAGTAAATCGTTGTTTATCAGCGGAATAATTAATCACTTTGCATAAAAACCAGTTATCCATCGTTGTTCCCTCTTGATTTAGCCGGCTAAAACTTCGATTGAACGACTTGACTAACAGATTTTTATGTCAATCCGAATTCCGATTTTACTATCGAACTCAGGTTAATAAGTTAATTTTTAAAGAGAATTGTTAAGAACGCTTTGAAGAAATTCAAGGCGTTTTTTGGTTTTATACATATCAATCATTACTCTTTATCTTGCTCCCATTGCCCTACAACAGAGGTTGCAATTGAATTTCCGAGAACGTTTGTAGCACTTCGGAACATATCACAGAAATGATCTATTGGTAAAATCAAAGCGATTCCTTCTATTGGAATATTGAACATACCACAAGTCGCTGCAACCACCACTAAACTTGCTCTTGGAACACCCGCAATTCCTTTACTTGTAAGCATCAAAACAATTAACATCGTCATTTGCGTTCCGATATCTAACGGAATTCCATAAGCTTGTGCAATAAACAAACTTGCAAATGTCATATACATCATACTTCCGTCCAAATTGAAGGAATAACCCAACGGCAACATGAAAGAAACGATTTTATCCTTGATTCCAAAACGCTCTAATTCTTCCGTTAATTTCGGGAAAACAGCTTCACTACTTGTCGTACCAAATGCGATAACCAAGGGACTAACAATACGTTGCAATAAGGTTTTCAATCGTTTTCCTAAGAACAAATAACCCACAATCAATAATACCACCCAAAGCGAAGCAATACCAACTAAGAATGAACTAAAGAATTTTGTGTAGGTCATCATAAGATCTGACACATCTTTCACAGCAAAAACGCCTGCGATTGCTCCAAAAACACCAAGCGGTGCGAATTTCATTACATAATTTACCATTTTCAAAATGATATGCGAAAACTTATCTAAACCATTTATAACAGGTTTTGCATGATCGCCAATAGATGCTGCTGCTAGTCCAAAAAAGATAGAAAAGATGACGATTTGCAAGATTTCATTCATTGCCATTGCTTCGAAAATCGACTTAGGAATGATATGCTCCACGAAATTTTGTACTGAAAACGACTGGGTTTTTTCAGTAACCTCAGAAGCAGCAGTTAAATCAATATCAGCTAAGTTTAAACCTTCACCTGGCTTCAAAAGATTCACCCAAACCAAACCAATAACTAATGAAATAAAAGAAGCTGTAAAAAACCAAGCGAGTGCTTTTCCTCCGATTCTCCCAACAGCTTTAATGTCACCAAGTTTTGCTATTCCGACAACCAAAGTTGAGAAAACCAATGGCGCAATTATCATTTGAACCAGACGAATAAAAACGGTAGCTAATAACTTAATGTTTGTACTGAATTTTTGAGCAGTTTCTACATCGTAATAATTGTGAATGATAGAGCCCAAAATTGCTCCAACCAACATAGCAACAAGAATAAAGACAGTTAATAAATTTCTTGGCTTTTTTTCAACGCTTTCGTTCATGTGATGATTACTCATACTTCTCATTTAAATTTTAATAATTCGTGAATTTAGGAAAAAATAAACAAGTTAATGATTCTTGATTTAATTCAATTTTCGAATTTATGTTTTGAATTCCTACTTTATACTAGTGATTTTAGCTTTTAACTAAAATCTACTTATTGAATATTAACGAACATAATCGGCCTTGAATTTCTAGGTTTTAGCTACTGAACTGAAACTGTTAATTTTTAAAATTTCTGTAAGAACATTTTTAAAAAATTTCAGTTTCAGAAAGGAGTTAAAATTGTTCGCAACGAGTTTTAACTATTTATAGGACAAATATTTGCGAACAAAAAGAAATTCAGAGCCTTGATTTTTAGCTTCGCTGCTACTTCGTGGTGATTCTTGACTTGTACTGAGCCAGTCGAAGTATCTAGCAAAAGAATTGAAAAATAAATCTAAGTTTAAGCAGAGATTTTTTTGTTATCAAGGTTTAGTTTTTTGGTTGCGATTGAAATCATCGAATATACCAAATCATATTTGGAATGCTATTCCTCTCAATTCGTATAATTAACTCAAAGTTCTTTTGTTATATTTGAATCCCAATTAAAAAACATGGCAATTTCTTCCAAAGAATTAGAGTTCAATTTCAATGATGACCAAATGCGTTTAAAAATTAGCGCATTGGAACAACAGCTTTCAAAAATATATGAAGGTGGTGGAAAAAAACGCATTGAAAAATTGCACGCAAGCGGTAAACTTACTGCACGTGAACGTATTGATTTGTTATTAGACCCAAATACAGAACGCCTAGAAATTGGCGCATTGGCTGGTTACGGAATGTACAAAGAACACGGAGGTTGCCCTTCTGGTGGTGTTGTGGTCGTTATTGGTTACATCAAAGGAAAACAATGTATCGTTGTTGCAAATGATGCTACAGTGAAGGCTGGTGCTTGGTTTCCGATAACTGGAAAGAAAAATCTAAGAGCGCAAGAAATTGCAATGGAGAATAAATTGCCAATTATTTACTTAGTGGATTCTGCCGGTGTTTATTTACCAATGCAAGAAGAAATTTTTCCTGATAAAGAAAATTTTGGACGTATTTTCAGAAATAATGCACAAATGAGTGCAATGGGAATTGTTCAAATTGCTGCAGTAATGGGAAGTTGTGTGGCTGGAGGCGCTTATTTGCCGATTATGTCCGACGAATCATTAATAGTTAATGGAACAGGAACAATTTTCTTAGCAGGTTCTTATTTGGTGAAATCGGCGATTGGTGAAAGTATTGACAACGAAACTTTGGGTGGCGCAACAACTCAAACTGAAATTTCTGGAGTTTGCGACTACAAAGTTGAAAACGACCAAGAATGTTTGAAAACAATTCGTGATTTGATTGGAAGAGTTGGACAAAAAGAAAATGCTGGGTTTGACAGAATAAAAGCAGAAGCTCCGCAAGTGGACATCAAAAATGTGTATGGAATTATGCCTGCTGACCGTTCAAAACCTTACAATACTAAAGAAATTTTGAAATGTTTAGTTGATAATTCAGAATATACAGAATACAAACCAACTTACGGAAAATCAATAATTACGGCTTATGCACGTGTAGATGGTTGGAGCGTTGGAATTGTGGTAAATAACCGTGAAATCGTTAAAAATGCGAAAGGTGAAATGCAATTCGGAGGTGTTATTTATTCTGATTCAGCGGATAAAGCGGCACGTTTCATTATGAATTGCAACCAAAAAAATATTCCATTGATTTTCTTACACGATGTTTCTGGCTTTATGGTCGGTTCAAAAAGTGAGCAAGGCGGAATCATCAAAGACGGTGCGAAAATGGTGAATGCAATGGCAAATTCTGTGGTCCCGAAATTCTCAATCGTAATGGGAAATTCTTACGGCGCTGGAAATTATGCCATGTGCGGAAAAGCTTACGATCCACGTTTAATTGTTGGATGGCCAACTGCCGAAATCGCTGTGATGAGTGGTGCTGCCGCTGCAAAAACATTATTACAAATTGAAGTAGCGACTTTGAAAGGAAAAGGGGAAGAAATAACTCCTGAGCGCGAAAAAGAATTGTACGACCACATCAAGAATCGTTACGACGAGCAAATTTCACCTTATTACGCTGCAAGTCGTTTGTGGATTGATGCAATCATTGACCCAGCTGAAACACGTAAAATTATTTCTATGGGAATCGAAATGGCAAACCATGCTCCTATTGAAAAAAGATATAATGTTGGTGTGATTCAAACTTAAAAAAGTTGAAAACTGACTCACCGCGGCGAACTGAGAACTGAAAGTTGAGAGATGAATAGGTTTCCTTCCGTCAGCTGACGGATAGGACTAAGAAGGGTGAAAAGTTAAAAGCGAAGAACTGAAATTTTATAGATAACTTTTTTCAACAAGCATTCAAATAATTATATGACACAAGATATTTATCGAGGTGGAAACCTATAAAATTTACAAGCTATTTAAAAATCAAATTTGTAGTACTTCAAACTAAAACAAATGAAACAACTCTTTTTTCTTTGCATAAGCTTGCTTCTTTCGGTTTCAATTTTTTCGCAAACTGATTCTGTGTTCATTCGTAAAGTTTATGATGAAGCATTGCTACGTGGAAAATCCCATGAGGATTTACGTCAGTTATGTAAAGATATTGGTGCGCGTCTATCAGGATCAGCAGAAGCCCAAATGGCAGTTGAATGGAGCGAGAAAAAAATGAAGGAATATGGTTTCGATAAGGTTTATTTGCAAGAAATTAAAGTACCACATTGGGAACGAGGCACCAAAGAAAGTGCTTGGATTCGCACGAAAACGGGAAAATTAATCAAATTACATTTACTAGCGCTTGGAGGTTCAATTGGTACCGATGGTTTGTTGCAAGGCGAAGTTGTTGAATTTAAAACAATTGAAGATTTAAAGAAAGCAACTGAAAATCAAGTGAAAGGAAAGATTGTCTTTTTGAATCAAGAAATGGATGCTGCACAAATTCAAACCTTTAAAGCGTATGGTGCATGTTACGCTATTCGTGGAAATGGAGCAGTTGAAGCAGGAAAATTGGGAGCAAAAGCTGTTGTTATTCGTTCACTAGGTTTGCCTTTAGACGATCACCCACACACCGGTTCAATGCATTATGAAGCAAATATTGCTCGAATTCCTGCGGGAGCTTTGGCAACAAAAGATGCACAATTACTTTCAGAAGAATTGAAAAAAGGAAAAGCTGAATTGGTTTTAGAAATGGATTGTCGTGTTTTTCCAGATGCTACTTCTTACAATGTTATCGGTGAATTGACAGGCTCGAAATTCCCAAATGAAATCATCACTTTTGGCGGACATTTGGATTCTTGGGACACCGGCGAAGGAGCACACGATGATGGTGCTGGTGTCATTCACTGTTTAGAAGCTTTACGTATCTTGAAAACAATGAACTACAATCCAACTCATACGTTGCGAGTGGTGTTTTTTATGAATGAGGAAAATGGCAATATGGGAGGAAAAACGTATGCAACTTGGGTAAAAGAAAAAGGGGAGAAGCACATTGCAGCCTTAGAAAGTGACCGAGGCGGATTTGCCCCAAGAGGTTTTACGTGTGACGGAAGCGATAAACAAGTGGCATTTTTGAAAACCTTTGCGCCTTTATTTAAAGATTACGATTTACACATTTTCGAAAAGGGCTATGGTGGTGTTGACATTGGTCCATTAAAAGATTCTTTCCCTGGTATTCCTTGTTTTGGTTTTGTTCCTGATTCTCAGCGTTATTTTGATTTTCATCATGCCCCAAGTGATGTATTTGAAAGCGTAAATAAAAGAGAATTAGAGCTCGGTGCTGCTGGAATTGCTAGCTTTTTGTATTTGTTGGATAGGAGGATTTAGACTTAAGATTGTGGATTTGAAGATTACAAATTAAATATTATATAAATTTCCTCCGTAAGTCAAAATTTCTTCATCCCCTCATTCCCTCAAAATGTCATACCGTCTTAAAGTCCTACTGTCCTAACATCTTAATGTCCTTTTTTCTCATTCTCGCTCTCATTTCTTCATTCCCTCATTTATCATTCCCTCATTATGTCCTAAAGTCTTAAAGTCCTAACATCCTAAAGTCCTAAAGTCCATTTTTCTCACTCCCCACAAAAATAACTCAACAAAATACCACAAGCGATGCCAACATTCAGGGATTCAGTTTGTCCTTTTCCAGGAATCGTTAGTGGATTTTTTACTAAAGGAAGTAATTCTGGGCTGATACCTTTTCCTTCGTTGCCCAATAGAATCATTTTTACATTCTCTTTTGGAATTTGCTGATACGGAATTCCGTTCATCAATGCTGCATATACTTTATCTTGATTTTCAATTATAAAAGGTTTTAAGTCTTCATAGTTTACATTGACGCGCAAAAAACTGCCCATCGTCGCTTGAAGTGTTTTTGAATTATATAAATCTACGGTTGTTGGTGAACATAAAATTTGGTCAATTCCGAACCAATCTACTGTGCGAATAATCGTCCCTAAATTTCCAGGGTCTTGAATACCATCCAAAAGCAACAAACTTTTTGAGGTATCAATAGCTTTAGTTTGAAATTTTCCAACGACAGCAAGAACAGTTGAAGCAGTATTCAAAGTCGAAATTCGTTCCATTTCTTCCGTATTTGCTTGGAAAACGTACTCTTTTCGGATTGCTTTTAGTTCCACAGATTTTTCTGCAAACGAACTTTTACAAACAATCAAGCGAATCAATTCTGGAAAATTTTGAATCAACTCATTCACTATTTTTTCACCTTCCACGAGAAAGAGATTTTCTTTTTCCCTGTTTTTTTTAAGGTGAAGTGACTTAATCCATTTAATCTTTTGAATCGAAATAGTTTCCAAGTGAATAATGTTAAATTTGCAATCTTGAATATGTTGAAAAAAGCGAAATTACAAAATATAAATCTACTCTTGTTGTTGCTTGTTTTGAGCGCTTGTAATATCACACGCAATGTTCCCGAAAAACGTTATTTACTCAAGGCTAATGTCGTTAACATTGACAACAAAACGATTTTATTAGATGATGTTTTGCCAATAATTCGCCAACAACCGAATCAAAAAACATTAGGGATTAATTTTAAGTTGCGCATTTTCAACTCGATAGATTCGGCGAGAGTCGCAACTAAAAAGGAAAAAAAAATTAATCATTTTTATTCAAAAGTCGAGCGCAAAAAGCTAAAAACACAGGAAATCAACAATAGAAGAATAGAAAAAGCACGTAAAAAGCAAAGAACAGAGTACACTGAAAAAATTTATAAAGACACCGTTTATGATAAAGTCCTTTTTCGTGAACGAATCAAGTATAAATTTGGCCAAAAACCAATTGTATTTGACACAATTCTCTACAATAAAAGCGTTGAACAATTAGGATTGTATCTAAAGAAAAGTGGATATTACTACAATTCCGTTAGTGCATCCGTCGAATTTAATGAGAAGAAGCGTTTTGCAATTCCAACTTTCACCATTAAATCAGGACCAGTTTATATGATTGATTCAGTAAAATTGGAAGGGTCTTCTTTGATTATTTCAAAGTACAATATTTTCCTAAAGAAAAGATACTCAGAAGGTACGGGTGAAAACCCACTGATAGGAAAACCTTTCGATATCAATTATTTAGACGAATACCGCGAAACGGTTGCAAAATTTATGCGGGACGAGGAAATCTATAAGTTTTATAGCTCCAATATTAAATTTTTAGCTGACACTTTCAAAACGACCATGAAAGTTAATCTTGTCATGAAGTTTGAAGATCGTTATGTTCCTGCACCAAACAAAAGTGATTCACTTATCCGTGTGCCATTTAAAGCTACGGTAATAAATGATGTTTATTTTCACTTGGCGGATACCTTGAATTATAAAGGAGAATTTTATAAGGAACTGATTAAAAGAGAAATTTACACAAATAAAAATCCAGTGTTTGAAAAATACTTGATTACGCTCGATACCATCAGATACAAAGAAATAAACTATTCAACTAAGAAGTTGAAGCAGAAAAAGTTACCAAAAGGTAGTAAGGATCCTTACAGAGAAATTATAGTAACCTATAATGGGAAAAGTCCATGGGTGCGTCCTGGTCTTTTAGAGCTTCAGAATTATTTAGAACACACCAACAAGTACAAAGAATATTATTTGGATAGAAGTTATCGAAGCTTGAATCAATTAGGAATTTTTACTTCTATAAAAACTGAATTAGTTGAAATTCCAGGGACTAACAAAGTTGATGTGCACTATTTTCTTCAAGCAGCTGAAAGAAATTCTTTTGGTTTTGAACCTAAGTTCACAACATCTTATGGTTTGTTAGGAGTTTCTGCTTCAGTTAATTACACCAACAAAAATTTAGCAAATGGTGCGCAAAAATTGACGGTTTCAATTGGTGGTGGTTTTGAATCTCAGCCTCAAGTTTTTGATGACAATACACGTTCACGTACCTTTAACACATTTGAAATTGGGCCAAGTATTAAGTTCGATGTGCCAGGATTATTTCCCGTTCCTGTAACCAAGATGTCTAAACGTCAAAAACCACGAACATTAATGGCATTAGCTATGAACTGGGAAAATCGCGACATCTTCGACAGACGAGTTTTTCAACTTAATTATTTATGGAAATTTTTAGTTGGTAAGACCCAAATTTTTCAAATTGGTTTACCTGGCGCTTCAATCATTAAATTTGTGAATATCGACAAAAGCACTGCTTTCACGAATCAATTGAACCAAATTAACGACGTTTTTTTAACGAATACGTATAGCAATCAATTTATTTGGCAGGATATGAAATTCAGTTTTGAATACAACAACAAAGACAAGGATTTCAAGGACGGCAAAAAACGCTTTTTAAATGCTGGGATTTACTACACAGCAACCTTAGACGCTGCAGGAAACACACTTTCATTGTTTAAAGAACGTCAAGATACAGCAAATAATCAGCATTTATTTATTGATTTACCTTACTCTCAATTTGTACGTTTTGACAATCAATATATACTGACAAGGAAATTACCTCACAATACTTCAGGTCACGTTAAATTAAACGCTGGATTCGGAATTCCTTATGGAAATACGAAAACTTCAATGCCTTACGATTACAGTTTTTTTGCAGGTGGTTCGAATGATAACAGAGGTTGGAGAGCACGTTCTTTAGGACCAGGCGCTTATAAATATCATTTAGATACCAATCGTTTATCAACTCAAATTGCCGATATACGAATTGGTGGCTCTTTAGAATATCGTTTTTCAATGGGTTCACTTTTGAAAGGTGCAGTCTTCACTGATTTTGGAAATATTTGGACGTATAAAGAAGAACAAAGTCGAATTGGAAGTCAGTTTAAATTCAAGACTTTTTTACCCCAAATTGCCGTTGCTGCAGGAGCAGGAATTCGAATGGATTTAGATTTCTTCATCATTCGTTTAGATTTCGGATTCCCGATTTATAACCCGGCTTTTGCGGATGGTGCTCGATGGGTGTTCCAAGATTTATTTAGTAAAGAAAATTTTAGAAAAACATATTATGAAGAAGGAATGTCAGCGTTCGGAATGACTTTAGATCAAGTAAAGAAAATTATGCCTAAGCCTTTTGTACCGTCTATTAACTTTGGAATTGGTTATCCTTTTTAGTGTTAGATTGCGGATTATCAATTGCGGATTACGGATTGCAAATTATGGATTGCGAATTACTCTAATTTTCCTAAAATGTCTAATTTCCCAATAGTCTTAATATCCTAATGTCCTAAAATCCTAATGTCTTATAGTCCTAATATCATAACATCCTAACGTCTTAAAGTCAAAATAAATGAAACACCTCCCACTTCTCCTCTTGCTATTCTTAAGTTCCTGTATGAAAGGAATCAAAGTTGATATGGTTATCCACAATGCGCGTATTCACACAATGGACGACTTAAACACCGTTGAAGAAGCAATGGCAATTCGAGATGGAAAAATAATCGAAGTTGGTCCGGAGCGACAAATTTTAAATAAATACCGATACGACGAATCAATCGACGCGCAAGGAAAAGATTTATATCCCGGTTTAACAGATGCTCACGGACATCTCATTTCTTATGCTGAGCAGCGATTAAGTGCTGACTTGGTAGGTTCCAAATCCTTTGATGAAGTAATAGTTCGCTGTGAGAAATATGCCAGTAGAAAAAATAAAAAGTTTGTCATTGGAAGAGGTTGGGATCAGTCACTTTGGGGAAATTCAGCTTTGCCAAGTAATGAAAAATTAAACCAACTTTTTCCAACAATTCCAGTTTGTTTGGTGCGAATTGATGGTCATGCAGCATTGGTAAATGACTATTTATTGAAGAAAGCAGGAATTGATGAAAACACAAAGATAGTAGGCGGAGAAATTGTTCTAATCAATGGAAAGCCAAGCGGTTTGTTAATTGATAATGCGATTAACTTGGTTCAAAAACACTTGCCAAAATTTACGGATAAAGAAGTTTCGGAAGCGATACTCGAGATTCAAAATGAGCTGTTAATGTATGGAATCACAGGTGTTCACGAAGCTGGAATTGAGTTCAAACACATTGATTTATTTAAAAATATAGTAAGAGATAATAAGTTGAAAATCAATTTGTATGCTATGTTGTTGCCATCGAAAGAGAACTTTAATTTCGCTCGAAAAAATGGTCCTTATCGTTACAAAAACTTACATATTAGAAGCTTTAAAGTTTATGCAGATGGCGCACTTGGTTCAAGAGGTGCTTTGTTGAAAAAACCCTATTCAGACGCACATCATTCGCATGGTTTGTTGTTGACTTCTATTGCTGAAATTAAGTCGATTGCAGATTTTTGTTTGAATAACAACTATCAAATGAACACCCATGGCATAGGTGACTCCGCAAATGCTTTGATTTTATCGATTTATAAAAATGCTTTCGAGCGCAAAAAAGACCATCGTTTCCGAATAGAGCATGCACAAGTTGTTGACCCACTTGATTTTGCTCGTTTTGCTGAATATGCAGTATTTCCTTCTGTGCAACCAACACATGCCGTTTCCGATCAACGTTGGGCAGAAAGTAGAATTGGTAAAGAACGACTCAAAGGTGCATATGCTTACAAAACCTTGCTGAAACAGTATGGAATGTTGGCTATTGGAACTGATTTTCCTGTGGAATTGACCAATCCTTTTTTAACGATTCATGCAGCTGTGGAACGAAAAAACGCTTCAAATCAACCAATGAATGGTTTCTTGTCTTCTGAGTCTCTAAGTTTAGAAGAAGTGATGCGAGGAATGACTATTTGGGCAGCTTTCGCCTCATTCGACGAGAATAGAATTGGTACTTTGAAAAAAGGAAAAGATGCAACTTTCGTTATATTTGAAAATCCACTGCGTTCACAACCTAATTTCCAACAAAACTTCTCTTGGAAAACAGTTATTAAAGGAGAAATCGTTTATGCGAGTGATGAGTTGTAATAGTTCTAATTCATTGGATTAGCCAATAAACTCAAGTGGAAAAGAGATTCGCCAATTTCTGTTTCGCTTAATTCTATATCATATAAACAGCTCCCAATTCCATTTAAAAGACTCCCGAGAATTTTGCCAGATTCATTTTTTTTGTCCTGATACATTAGCGAAATCACGGCGCTAACTTCGTCTGCATTCAACGAAATCATTGGGAAACTTGCTGTGATTGTTGTTTCAATATCAGTAAAATCTTCTTTGCTAATCCACTCTCTTTTCATTGAAATAAATGACTCTGCACACATACCCAAAGCAACAGCATGCCCGTGGGAAATTGGAGTTTTATCTAAGAAATAACTTTCAAGTGCATGACCAATTGTGTGACCAAAATTTAAAATTTTACGTTCCCCTTTTTCGCTTGGGTCACCTTCAACGATGTCGTTTTTGATTTTAATAGATGTGTAAATGCTTTCAGGTGTCGTCAATTCTTCTTCGGAGTGAATCGTTCTTATTTTTGACCACAATTCTTTGTCTTTAATTAATGCATGTTTGAGCATTTCAGCGTAACCATTGAAAATTTCTTCTCCAGGCAAAGTGCTTAAAAAAATCGGGTCGATAAATACATGCGTTGGATGTGAAAAAGTTCCCAATTGATTTTTATAGTGGTCTAAATCAATTCCTGTTTTTCCTCCAATTGCAGCGTCAACCATTCCTAAGAGTGAAGTTGGAATATTGATGAATTTAAGTCCACGCTTGAAAATGGAAGCGATGAATCCGCCCATGTCTGTAACCACTCCTCCACCTAAATTTATCACTAAGTCTTTTCTACCAAAACCATATTCAGTAAAGGCTTGCCACACTTGAAAACAAACTTCCATTACTTTATTTTCTTCACCAACTGGCAATAAAATCACTTCCGCTCGCTCTAATTCAGGAAAAGAAGTAATCATGTATTCCAAACAACAGTCGTGCGTGTTTTCATCCACAATGATGATTAAATTGTGATTTTGGTAGGCTTGAAGAACTAAACTTAAGGAGCCTTCTGTTATGGAACCAATTTCTACTTGAGTTTGTGAGTTGGAGAGCGTTTTCATACGTAAATTGTGGCTCAAAAGTAATTAAACTTTAAAGATTGAATTCTGTTTTTAAAAAAGCAATTACTTTTGACGCATGGTTTCTTTTGATAACACCGAAGTAGCTTTTCAAAGCAAAACGAACAAAGATTTAAAACGCGCTTATTGGCTTTTTAAAATAATTGCTTCTCCAACAATTGTGAAGATTGGGAAGTTTTTTACCAACTTGGCATTAAAAATTGGATTACCAATTCGCAAACCAGTAAAAGCCACAATTTTCAAACAATTTTGTGGTGGAGAAACGATTGAAGAATGCACCGAAACGATTAAGCATTTAGGTTCATTTCAAGTTGGGACTATTTTAGATTATTCAGTTGAAGGAAAAACTTCTGACGAAGATTTCGATAAAACAGTAAATATTATCATCAGCACCATTGAACGTGCGAAAAATGACCCTAATATTCCATTTGCCGTTTTTAAAGTGACAGGAATTGCACGTTTTGATTTACTGGAGAAAGCATCTAATAAACAGCACAAATTCACTGAAAAGGAACGGAAAGAAATTCAAGTAATTATCAATCGAATTGACAAAATTGCAAAAGCTGCTTACGATGCTAAAGTTCCTTTGTTTATTGACGCTGAAGAATCGTGGATTCAAGATGCGATAGATACTTGGACCTTTGATATGATGTTGAAATACAACAAAGAAGAACCAATCGTCTATAATACCTTACAAATGTATCGGCATGATCGCTTGGAATTTTTGAAAGATTGTTACGAACTAGCAAAGGAAAACGGAGTGTTTTATGGTGTAAAATTAGTTCGAGGTGCCTACATGGAAAAAGAACGCGAGCGCGCAGCTTTGATGAGTTATCCATCGCCTATTCAATCCACAAAGGAAGCAACGGATTTTGATTATAATGCAGCATTAAAATTCATTGTTAAACATGCAGATATTTTTGCACTTTGCGCTGGATCTCATAACGAAGAAAGTTCTTTGATTTTGACTAAATTATTAAATGAGAACAATATTTCACCAAATAACAAGCATTTTTATTTCGCACAATTATTGGGCATGAGTGACCATATTTCGTACAATTTATCACATGCTGGTTTTCAAGTTGCGAAGTATGTTCCTTTTGGTCCAGTTAAAGAAGTAATGCCTTATTTGTTGAGAAGAGCCGACGAAAACACCTCTGTTGCTGGTCAAACGGGAAGAGAACTTTCGTTGATTATGAGAGAGTTGGAGAGGAGAAAGTCTATTTAATTTTTAATTATTAATTTTTAATTGGGATTACTCGTCGAAGAAAATCGTTGTGAATCTACACTCGAAGGAAGGAGTTTTTAATTCTTAATTTTTACTGTTTTATTGGGACTTTATGTCGAAGAAAAGATTTTTTGATTCAACATTCAACATTAAAAAATTCAACATTACCAATCCAGTTTCACCAATTTCGTTACCGAGTTACCGATTTTTAGAAAGTAAGTTCCACTTGTTAAAAATGAAGTAGAGTAGGTGATTGCACTTTGAAAATCAAATGAATCAATTTCTTGTCCAAGATTATTCAATAAAATCGCTTTCGTTTTTTCTGGACTTTCTAATTTGATGGTAAATTCATCCTTAAAAGGGTTAGGAAATACTTTTCCAATGAATATATCCGAATTGATTTCGATTCCTACTAATTGATTAAAAATAGGTGTTCCAGAAACGGATGGGTAAACGTCATTTTTATCAATTTTCATTATGTAAATATTAGAACCACCATTGTTCGTAAATTCACTTTCTCCTGTACTTTCATTCGTACCTATTGCGATATAACCACCATCAGAAGTGCAAAGAACATCATTTACTTCATCCAATCCTTCATTATTCAACGACTTAAATTGATTCAACCAGAATAATTCTGTGGGATCGAAATAGGCAAAAACCAAGTCGAAATTATCTTGAAATGTTCCTGAATTCATATTTTGGTAACCTATCGCTACTTTGTTTTTAATTGAATTATAAGCAATTTGCATAAATCGTTCATTTCGAATTTCTCCACCATCTCCGGTTGTATAATGGTTGATTAATTGACCCGATATGTCATATACACCGCAATAAGCATCGTGATTAGAGGAATTTACAATTCTATATCCTGAAACATAAAATTTATTTACTCCAACGGAGATATCATTGACAACATAATTTCCTGATAGGTGTGATATCGTATCAAATCTGTTTATTGCACCATTATCGTTCATTTCAAGGATGAATCCTTTTATCATATTTGAATCAGGTATAAAATACTGACCACCGATTAAATAGTTATTATTCAGTTTCACAATCGTATTAGCGATATCCTCTCCAACGCTACCAAATCGTTTAGTCCAAAGTGTGTCGCCATTTTTATCCGTTTTTATAACGAAAACATCTGAATTTCCATTTGCTAAATCAATACTCTCTCCAACCATTACAATTCCAGAATCTAAAGCCATTACAGCGTCATTAATTCGCTCCCAATAATTGGGTTTACCGTAGTTTTTCTCCCATATTTTCGTACCATTTAAGTCAGTTTTAACTAAATAGGCATCAAAATCTCCAGTGCCAAATGAATTCGTAAATCCGGCAATGTAAAAACCTAAGTCGCTGTTATAAAGCACTCGCTTTCCAGATTCTGATTCTGGACCTCCGTATTGTTGACTCCATTTATAATTGCCCAAACTATCAATTTTCAAGAGAAAAGCTTGTGAACTTTCTTGCCAACTTCCTGAAGAGCCAGTAATTACGTATGAAGAATCCTCTAATTGAACAATACCTTCCCCTTTGTCGAAACTGTTTCCAGAATACAATTTATAAAAGGAAATTTGAGCGCTCACATTTGTTAATGCAAACAAAATAAAAAGTTGGATTAAAATGCGCATTGTAAACGAATTAAGTATGAAACACCAATTTTGCTAAATAAATTCTCACTGGAAATTCCAATGTTTATTTTTGAAGAATTGTAAGAAAGGTAAGCACCACCTCGCAAGCCAGAAAACCCACCATAAGTTACACACGCTCCTATATTTAAGAAATCTATTGGGTGATAGTTTAAACCACCAAAAACTTGCGGAATGGCAATTTTACTCAAGTACATTCTTCCGCCGTAAAACTCTTGTAATTTGCGTTTTGAATTGACATCTACCAATTTAGAAGCTTGTAATAAACCGGGTAAAAATTCCGACTTTTGGGAGTTTGATTCTTCAATCCCCAATGAATCCATCAAAGCGACATTATCGTTGATGATTGAACCTCCATTTATAATTTCATCGTAGGAAAAACCTGTGTAAGCAACTTGACTATTGGATGAATAAGTTGACTGTGAACTAATTGAACTCACAAATCCAAGATTACGACCCAATATTTGAAAATACATCGCGTCGCCTTTTTTATTTTTACTATTAAAGCGAATGTCGAAATCTAAAGCAACTCCAATTCCTCTCAGAAACGCCGCGTCTTCATAAAAATTATAGTTTCCTCTGTAATCTAATTTCAAAGTGTCCGCATCAGCAGATTGATACATTTTTACTCTATCTAAGTTAATGGAAGAATTGTTATTCAAACCAACTAAATTTAATGTAACCGAAGATTTTGAGAATTTATCAATGAAACCAAAACCTATTTTTTGGAAAGTCGTGCTTTTGAATTGTGATCCTGATAAATTGGCTGTGTCACCTAAAAAACCTTCGTTGCCATACATAGCCAATTGGAAAACATCTTTAGAATAAATCAGTTGGTTGAAATTATACATTCCAGCCTTTATCAAGAAACCAAATTCTTCACTTTTAAAAAGTTTGGCTTTATAGTTACGATACTCTAATTCTACATTTACATCAGAACCAAAGCGATTCAAACTATTGTGACGTTCAAGAGATTTGTCTTTCATTTCCGAGGTAATTTCACCGCCAAAAAGAAACTTATTGGCAATATCAAATCCCAAAGCTGTTGAACTTGCCTCTCCAATTCCAGTAAGAATAAGTTCTTGTTTTGGCTCAATCAAGGTATCGAAATTCATCGGGATAAAATGCTGTCCGAATGCTGAAGCTTGAACCAATAAAAGAAGTAATAAGAATTTAAATTTCATCACAGAATAATTTTAGTGTTCAATTTCACATTCAGTTTCACAGCTAAAAATGCACCTAAAGGAATGGATTGCATTTCACTTAAACCTGTACTTGGATTGGGTGTATCAAAACGCGCTTCAACCATCACTTTTTTGATTTTATTAATGTCTTTTAAAATGGCATCTGTTAGTACAAATTCAACCGTTGATTTTTTCTTGTACAAACCGTCTGAAGTATCTAAGATTCCAAGTAAAGCGGAAGAAATTTGAGCTCCTGCAACCACTGAATGCAAAATCACATTACTAGAATCCATCAGGTATAAAACAGCATCGCACGATAAAGGAAAAGCATTCGTTGCTTTCATGGTTATTGTTCCACTTTCGATGTGAGTTTTTGAATTATCTTGTTCTAAATCCAAATCAAAAGTATCTTTCAGAGTCAAACCATTAGCAGACAACGAAAGGGGCAATTGCGCTTTAACTTTCAATTTAATTTTGCTGAAAGGAAAAATTTCATCGTTTCCACCAGAAACATTTCCCCATGGATTTAATTGAAGTTGATATCCAACTTGATGAGAAGAACCTAAGTTTTCTAAATAATTCTTGATATTACTATTGTTTTCATCAAAGTTTAATTGCTGATATGTTGGCGTAAGCGTGTTCCAAACGCCAGTTGCGGGTGAAACATAAAACGTATTATTCAACAAATTTGAGTTGAGGTTAACGGTGTTTCCATTTACATTTGTATTGGATGCTTGTGTGATTTTTCCTTTTAAAGAAAGCTTCATTCCATTTTCAATAATGATTTGCAAAGCGGTGTTTGGCAGCGTGATTGAACCTTCTGTGATATTGTTGAAGTAAGGAATATCAAATGTGCTCACCTCTTCAAAAGTTTGATTTCCAAAATAACCTTTGGCGTAATCTATTTTAATATCTGTAAAGGTTGCTTCGAATCTAAAAACATTACTCGCTGAGATTGAAATTGCTGGTCCATCGGGATCTGTTTTTATTGTTAATTTAGATTGAAGTAGATTATATCCAATTCCTTGCTCTCCTCTTAAATCAATATCGTAGTTTGAGATATCCAAATATTCTTCAGCCACACCTGGATTTAAAGTCGTACCTGCATCAACGATATAATTTTTTTCAAAAACAATTCCATTCCTTGTTACACCTGGTAATTGAACGGTGAAAAAAGCTTTTGTTCCAATAGGATTCGAAACTTTTACACGAATCCCGCCTTGAGAAACATGAATTTTTTTCAATTGAACTGGGTCTAAACTCATTTCATGCTCTTCAATCGAATTGACAAATTGATAGCCAGGAGGAACATTGTTCAAGCTCAAAGCTGGATTGAAATTTTGTTTAATCGTTGTGTCAGGTATAGATAAGAAGTCAGAAAGTCCGATGTTTAAAATAGTACGTGTCAAATCCACATTTATGGAATTACTTGCTCCTGCCACCAAAGTCGAATCGTTGAAAAGAGATGTCAAACGCAACGTATCATTCACAGCTGGCGCAACCCAATCTGTATTCCAAGTGGTGTCTTTCTTCTTACAAGCAGCTAGCGCAAAGAGGAAGAGGAGTGGGAGGAGGTTTTTCATTTTGGGGATTTTAAGATTTTAGGACATTAGGATTTTAGGACTTTAGGATGTTAAGACATTAGGACTTTAGGATGTTAAGACTTTAGGATATTAGGACTTTATGAGGGTCCGCCGCGGCAAAGATAAATTAGAGAATGAGAAATGAGAGAATGACAATTTGAAAATTAATCTGCAATTTGTAATTTTCTAATTTGCAATTCACAATTTATTTTTCAAACTCTTCATTCTCAATTATCGTTGCATAACCTTGTCCAACACCAATACACATTGTTACAAGTGCGTAGCGTTTTCCAGTTATTTTAAGTTGTCTAGCTGCCGTTAGTAAAATACGTGCTCCAGACATTCCAAGCGGATGACCTAAAGCAATTGCGCCACCATTTGGGTTGATTCTTGGGTCGTTGTCAGCCAATCCCATTGCTCTTGTACAAGCTAAAACTTGAGCCGCAAATGCTTCGTTCAGTTCCAACACATCCATGTCAGCCAATGTCAAACCTGCTCTGTCTAATGCTTTTTGAGAAGCGTAAACAGGACCAATTCCCATAATTCTCGGTTCAACACCTGCAACAGCGGCGCTAACAATTCTAGCCAATGGTTTTAATTTATGTTTTGAAATTCCCTCTTCAGAAGCAATTAACAATGCCGCAGCACCATCATTTAATCCAGAGGCATTTCCTGCTGTTACAGTTCCATCTTTTTTAAAGGCAGGTTTTAATCCAGCTAAACTTTCTATTGTAGTTGAAGCACGAGCAAATTCATCTTTTTGGAATATGATTGGGTCTTTTTTCTTTTGAGGAATGGAAACAGCAACAATCTCTTCATCAAAAAAACCGTTAGCTTGAGCTTTCGCTGCTTTTTCTTGCGACCAACAAGCAAATTTATCTTGTGCTTCGCGTTCAATCCCGTATTTATCAACTAGATTTTCAGCGGTCATACCCATACTGTCAACGCCGTAAATTTCTTGCATTTTAGGATTGATAAAACGCCAGCCAAAAGAAGAGTCAAACATTTGTGCATCGCGACCAAAAGCGCTTGACGTTTTAGAAATCACCCAAGGTCCTCTTGTCATGTGTTCCACACCACCTGCAATGTATAAATCGCCAGCTCCGTCCTTGATTGCTCTTGAAGCATTGATAGTTGCAGCCATTCCTGATGCGCACAAACGATTCACCGTTTCACCTGCAACTTCAACAGGAAGACCTACCAATAAACCCGCCATTCTTGCAACGTTGCGATTGTCTTCTCCTGCTTGATTGGCACAACCTAAAATCACATCTTCAATTGCTTTCAAATCTAAATCAGGATGTCTTTCCACTAAACTTTTGATAGCAAACGCAGCTAAATCATCTGCTCGCATTGTGGATAAAGTTCCGCCGAAACTACCAATTGCGGTTCTAACACCATCAACGATATATACTTTTTTACTCATTTTTACTTATTTTAAACGAAAATAGTGTTTTACCTTCAAATTGCTTTCTATTTAATTAAATTTGCTCGTGGTATTTAGTAGCTCCTTATTTCTATTTTTCTTTTTACCAGCCTTTTTACTAGGCTATTTGCTACTACCAAAGTATTTCAAAAACAGTTGGATATTACTCGCAAGTTTAGCCTTTTATTATTGGGGAGCGCCACTATTCATTTACATCTTAGTCGGTGCAACAATTGTTGATTTCTTCTTAATCAATGGAATTTATCAATCTAAAACTCCCACTCGGAAAAAACTATTTTTGATAACATCTTTATCCTTGAATTTGGGTTTGCTAGCTTATTTTAAGTATGCCAATTTCTTTGTGGAGAATTTCAATTCAGCGTTAAATTCTATTGGAGTTTCCGAAGTTTCATGGATAAACATCGCTTTGCCGATAGGAATTTCTTTTTACACGTTCGAAACTTTAACCTATGCGATTGATGTATATCGAGGAGTTCACGCTCCATTAAAACGTATTCATCATTACTTACTTTACATTGTTTGTTTTCCAAAATTGATTGCTGGACCAATCGTTCGATTCAATTATATTGCCGACCAAATTCCACATCGAAATGAAACGATTGATAATCGCATTTTTGGTTTTTATCGTTTTTCGATTGGACTTGCAAAAAAAGTGTTGATTGCTAATGCGATGGGAGAATTTGCAAGCGCTACGATGAGTTTGCCTGCTAATCAATTGGATACTTCAATGGCTTGGTTAGGAATTTTAGCCTACACCTTTCAAATTTATTTCGACTTTTCAGGTTATTCAGATATGGCAATTGGAATTGGAAAAATAATTGGTTTTTCATTTCCTGAAAATTTCGATAATCCATACAATTCACGAAGTATTACAGAATTCTGGCGCAGGTGGCACATGACGCTTGGCGATTGGATGAAAAATTACCTTTACATTCCGCTTGGAGGCAACCAGGTTTCGAGTAAATCGCGACTTTATTCTAATTTGATTTTAGTTTTTTTACTCTCTGGTTTATGGCATGGTGCAAGTTGGAATTTTATCATTTGGGGAGCTTTTCATGGAACGTTTTTGATTTTAGACCGCATGTTTTTGAAACGTGTTTTAGCTGCCGTCGGAACGATACCAAGTGTTTTATTTACTTTTTTAGTGGTAATGATAGGTTGGGTGTTTTTTAGCATTGAAAATTTTGGAGATGCAATTAATTATATTAAAATTCTCTTCTCCTTCAATTTTAAATCCAATTTAGAGGGTATCAATATTGAGTTTTATACAACTTTGTTTTTTGCTGTGTTGTTTTCCTTTATTGGCTTAAGTAAACTAGGAATGAAACTTCAAACGACAATTTATAAAGAAGATAACTATTCTGTTTTACAAGCGTTTATTGTCTTGTTTGTTGGGGTGCTACTTTACGGAATTTCAGCTAGTTATATCACTGCGACAGGTTTTAATCCTTTTATTTATTTTAGATTCTGATGGAAATTAAAGGAACAAATCGCATAAAAACACTCTTTTTCTACCTTTTGGTACTTGGGTTATGTGTGCCTTTGATTCAGTTTTATACTCATTTTTCTAACGAAAAAGCGTTAAAAGGAGCAATAGTTGAAACAGCAGTACCTGTTTTTAAAATGGATAGTTTGAACAATGGGGCATTTCAAGCGCAATATGAAACTTATTTTAATGAGAAATTTGGTTTCCGCTCTAGTTTTATTCGTTTGCACAATCAATTGAAATATTGGTTGTATAACAAAGCACAAGCTAATGGTGTAATAATCGGAAAGGAAGGTTATTTATATGAGTACAATTACATAAAAGCTTACTACGGAACAGATTACATCGGAAAAGACAGCATTAACAACACCATCGAACGATTGAAATATGTTCAAGAAACTTTGGAATCCATGAATAAAACGCTCATAATAGTTTTGGCTCCAGGTAAAGGTTCTTATTATCCAGAATACTTTCCAGATTCGTGTAAATCTATTGTTGGAAAAACAAACTATGTAGAAATGCTGCGTTCCATGCGGGCAAACAATTTAAATTTTGTGGACTTAAAATCGTGGTTTTTAAGCATGAAAAAAAACACTAAATATCCACTTTTTCCGCAGTCAGGTATTCATTGGAGTAAATATGGAGAGTTGATAGCTATGGATTCAATTGTTAAATTCATTGAGCAGAAAGCATCCATTCAGTATCCAAGAATAAAAATTAAATCAGTTGAAGTTTCCGCAGAAAACAAAGATGGAGATTATGACATTGGCGAAGGTTTGAATTTGATGTTTCAGACAGCTACTTTTCCAATGGCTTATCCAACTTTCGAAATTAAATATCCAGAAAGAAATACGCATAAAACAACATTTATTGCCGATAGTTATTATTGGGGTCTTTTTAATAGCGGATTTTCAGAAAAAGTTTTCGCAAACGGTAAATTTTGGTTTTACAATAATGAAGTTTATCCCGATCATTACAAAAAACCAACCTTAGCTGCTGATATTGACTTTAAAAAGGAAATTGCTGAGAATGAAGTGATTGTTTTAATGACTACAGATGCAAACTTAGGTCGTTTCCCATTTGGGTTCAGTGAGTTATTTATTAAAAATTTTCCAAGTGTTAAAAAATAATTTTTTATGATTTTAAAGCTAGAACACCTTGATTTTTTCCAAAACCTACTGCTTCAAAATGCAGTTGTTTCTCCAGATATTCTATTCGAATACGGTCATGATGAAACGGAAGATTTGAATTTTCCTCCTTCAATTGTTTTGAAACCAACAACAGTGGAAGAAATTGCTTCTATTATGCGCTATTGCCATGAACACGCAATTCCGGTGACACCTGCTGGAGCAAGAACAGGTTTGAGTGGTGGTGCATTACCAATCGATGGTGGGGTCTTACTTTCGATGGAAAAGTTTAACCGCATTTTAGATATCGACGAAAAAAATCATCAAGTGACCACAGAGCCAGGAGTCATTACTCAAGTTTTGCAAAATGCAGTGAGAGAAAAAGGTTTATTTTACCCACCTGATCCTGCGAGTAAGGGTTCTTGTTTTATAGGTGGAAATGTTTCAGAAAATTCAGGAGGTCCAAAGGCCGTTAAATATGGTGTCACCAAAGATTATGTGTTAAATCTAGAAGTAGTGTTGCCAACTGGTGAAGTAATATGGACAGGAGCAAATGTTTTGAAAAATGCTACAGGTTATAATTTAACGCAACTTTTGGTCGGCTCAGAAGGAACGCTTGGAATCATAACAAAAATCGTTTTGCGCTTAATTCCACACCCGACAACTGATATGTTGATGTTAGTGCCTTTTTTCGATGCACAGAAAGCATGCGAAGCGGTTGCATCCATTTTTCAAGCAGGAATTACACCAAGTGGTTTAGAATTTATGGAACGTGATGCGTTGTTGTGGACACAAGATTTCACCAAGGATTATTCCATAAAAGTAGCAGCCAATCATCAAGCTCATTTATTAATTGAGGTTGATGGATTTGATGCGGAAGTATTGATGCAAGAATGTGAGAAAATCTTATCGGTATTAGAAAAATTTGAAACAGATGAAATTCTTTTCGCGGAATCGGAAGCGCAGAAAAATACACTTTGGAGTTTAAGAAGAAAAGTAGGAGAAGCTGTTAAGTCCCAATCTATTTATAAAGAGGAAGATACAGTTGTTCCGAGATTTGAATTGCCTCAACTGCTTTTTCACGTGAAGGAAATTGGCAAAAAGTATGGTTTTCATTCAGTGTGTTATGGACATGCGGGCGATGGGAATTTACACGTGAATATCATAAAAGGAAATTTATCCGACGAGCAATGGGATACAGAATTACCGAAAGCGATACGAGAACTATTTACCGAAGTAGTGAAACTCGGTGGTACACTTTCTGGTGAACATGGAATTGGTTTGGTTCAGAAAAGCTACATGGACATTGCGTTTCCCGAAGTTGCCTTAAATCTAATGCGTGCAATAAAAACTGTTTTTGACCCTAAAGGGATTTTGAATCCTGGGAAGATTTTTTAAAGGGCTTTTGGGACGTTGGGACGTTAAGACGTTGGGATATTAAGACATTAGGACATTAGGACTTTAGGATATTAAGACATTAAGACATTAGGATTTTAGGATATTAAGACATTAGGACTTTAGGTTATTAAGACATTAGGACTTTAGGATATTAAGACTTTAGGATATTAAGACCTTAAGACTTTAGGATATTAAGAGAAAATGATAATCTGAGGAAATGAGAAAATTGGGATTAAAATAATTTGTAATCTGCAATCCTCCAATCTGCAATTCACAATTCTATCCAAACTTCACTTTCAACTTCTCAGACATATAATTAAACAACGCAGTTAAGGGTTTTTCGACCATCATTTTTAAGAACATATTTACTTCACCATCAAAATGGATAAATCCTTCTGTTCCACCTTCAGTTTCCGAAAGTTTAATCGTTAATTTAAAAGGAAACGGAGATTTCTCACCTGACTTTAAATATAATTCATCCGTTGTAGCGCCATTTTCTATCAAAGAAATCGTAATTCCTCCTTGAACTTTGAACGAGCATTGTTCTGTTGTCGCTTTGAAATCTGAAACTTTATCTTGAGGCAATAAATCCCAAATATTTTCAGCATTTGAAAGATAAGTGATGATTTCAGCTTTCGTTGCTGCTACAATAACTTTATTACTGTTTAATTCCATAGTTTCTAGTTATTTTGTTTCCAAGTAGAAGGACTTTCTCTCCAATTTTGAAGATTTGCCAAGTCATTTTCCGATACGTAATTTGAATTTAAAGCTTGCTCAATCAAGACAGAATAATCAGTTAAGGTAATGAAAGGACAATCGGCATTTTTGAAGTTTTCGCTTGCTTGTTTGAAACCATAAGTGAAAATCGCCGCTAAACCTTTTACTATTAATCCAGCTTCCTTTAAAGATTCAACCGCTTTGATGCTGCTTCCGCCAGTTGAAATTAAATCTTCAATCACGATTATTTTTTGACCAGGTTCAAATGCTCCTTCAATTAAATTGCCCATTCCGTGTGCTTTTGCACTGCTACGGATGTAAATAAAAGGCAAACCTAACTCTTGTGCAATTAAAACTCCTTGAGGAACACCACCGGTTGCAACGCCAGCAATAACATCTGGTTTTCCAAACATTTCAAGAATCATTTCACAAAAAGCTTGGCGAATATAAGTGCGAACACTAGGGTGAGAAAGCGTTACACGATTGTCACAATAAATGGGTGATTTCCAGCCGGAAGCCCACGTAAATGGTTCGTTTGGTTGTAATTTTACCGCTTTTACTTTCAAAAGCAACTCTGCAACTTTTAAAGCTATATCTTTGTTTTCAATCATGGCACAAAAGTATAAAGTTTTCATTGAAGAAAAGGTAATTTATTTTACCAATGAAGAAATGTTGGACCTCCCAAAATATGAAGGTTTAGAACCAGAAAATTTTCAAGCATTAAAAGAAAGTTTGGTTGAGCCTGTCTATCAGTTTGTTAGTCCAAACCCTAAAAGTGCGATGAAGTATTTTTTTTCGAGTTTCAAAAAAATCAAAGCAGCAGGTGGAATCGTTAAATCCGACGACCAACAACTTTTCATCAAACGAAATGGAAAATGGGATATTCCAAAAGGGAAAATAGAAAAAGAAGAGAAATCTCGTGAAACAGCAATACGTGAAATTCAAGAGGAATGTGGCTTAAAAGGAGTTTTAACAATTGAATCAAAATTGATGAAAACCTATCATTGCTATTTTATGTACGAACAATCAGTACTTAAAAAAACAACTTGGTTTATATTAAATTATGAAGGATCGAATGAGGTTGAAGCACAAGCAGAAGAAGGGATTACAGAAGTTGTTTGGTTAAAGAAAAATCAACTGTCAAAAGTTAAAAAGAACACTTATTCTTCTGTTCGCGATGTTTTGGAATACTATTTGATTTCTTAATTTTGTGTTAAACTTTAGCACATTAACTTTTTAAATTATACTATTGTAAAACAAAATCAAAAAACTATGAAACATTTATTCTTCGCATTTTCATTAATCTTATCTGGATTAACATTCGCACAAGTAACAGAAACAACAACTCCAGCTCCAAAAGAAGGGTTGAAATTCACAACTTTAGAAATCGTTCGAGAAAATATTCCATACGATAGCAAAGATTTGTTTGAGTTTGAATTTAAAAACGTTAGCAAGCAAGATGCAACTATTCAAAACGTGCAAACAAGTTGTGGTTGTACAGCTGCTCAAAAGCCAACAGCACCAATTCCAGCAGGCAAAAAAGACAAAATCAGTGTTTCTTATGACACAAAAAGAGTTGGTCCTTTCACAAAAACAATCACAATCACTTCAGATGTTAGCGAACCAGTTGTTTTAACAATCAAAGGAACAGTTCTTCCTCAACCAACAACCCCAGAGATAATTGCTCCAGAGCCAATTAAAAACTAAAATTGAATCAAAATAATTGCAAAGCGCTCAGAAATGGGCGCTTTTTTTTGTGCCCAATAACTTCGTTTTTTCGTTTGCAATTATTAGTTAGCAATTCCTCATAATTCCCTTGCGATTTATTAATTACCTTTGCGCCATGACAATCGAACAACATAAAGAGCTTTTAAAACGTGTTTCAGCAATTCAATCTTATTTGAAAATTGAAGAAAAAAGAATGCA
>CAZDKE010000001.1:45305-173040 GCA_964506255.1 uncultured Lishizhenia sp.
GCGCGAAGAAGAATTACGTACGCAAGACCCTTCTTTTTGGGACGATCCTAAAAAAGCGGAGGCTAAAATGAAAGATATTCGCGGCTTGAAATTTTGGGTTGAAACTTTCGACAGAGTAAAAGGTGCCGCAGATGATTTAGAAGTGATGTTTGAGTTTGTCAAAGAAGGAGTGAGTACGGAAGCAGAAATGGAGGAGGCTTATAAAGTTTTGACTGCTGAAATTGAAGAATTGGAGCTTAAAAATATGCTTTCAGGCGAAGAAGATGCTTTAAGTGCCGTTATTCAAATTACAGCTGGTGCTGGTGGAACTGAAAGTTGCGATTGGGCCTCGATGTTGATGCGTATGTATATGATGTGGGGACAGAAAAAAGGCTACAAAATCTCCGAGTTAAACTACCAAGATGGTGACGTTGCAGGTGTGAAAACAGTAACCTTAGAATTTGAAGGTGAATTTGCTTTTGGTTATTTGAAAGGCGAAAATGGCGTGCATCGTTTGGTGCGTATTTCTCCTTTTGATTCCAATGCAAAACGCCATACTTCTTTCGTTTCAGTATACGTTTACCCACTTGTTGACGACAATATTGAAATCAATATCAATCCTGCTGATGTTTCGTTTGAAACGTTCCGTTCAGGTGGAGCTGGAGGACAAAACGTGAATAAAGTGGAGACCGCAGTTCGTTTGCGACATGCTCCTTCAGGAATTATCATTGAAAACTCGGAGTCGCGCTCACAGTTAGCGAATAAAGAAAAGGCAATGCAATTATTGCGTTCTCAATTATACGAATTGGAATTGCGCGAACGTATGGAGAAACGATCTGAAATCGAAGCTGGTAAAAAGAAAATCGAGTGGGGTTCTCAAATTAGAAACTACGTAATGCAACCTTATAAGTTAGTTAAAGATGTAAGAACAGGCACTGAAACCTCCGATGTTGATGGCGTAATGAACGGAGAAATCGATCAATTCTTGAAATCGTTTTTGATGATGTATGGAAGTTAATGGAATGCTGATTTTTTTAAGAGAATTTATTTTCTCTAAGAATGAAAAAAAGTTTTATTGAATATAACTTTAAGATAATCCAAAGTAAAAGTATTCTTTTTATTATAGAGATAATTCTATTAATTTTGAAGATTAAAACTAAAATATGAATAGTTCTTTGTTAACCGCCTTGTTCTTTTCATTAGTTCTATCAATTAATTTATTGGGTCAGGATCATAGTTTTCTTAAGAATAAAGAGCAAGTTGCATTGCAAATGGAAAAAGATATGTTTCTACTTGCTGAACAACAGCAAATTCCTTTCACAAATTTAGAACATGCTTTAAAACATAAAGAAATTGTACGTAGGATAGATTTATCAAATCAAAATTTAAATGAGTTTCCAAAAGAAATATTAATTCTAAAAAATTTAGAGGTTTTAGATCTTTCAAACAATCAAATTAAAGAAATCCCATCAACTATTTCGAAGTTAAAAAAACTAAAAGTACTTACAATTGAAAAAAACATTTTAAAAACCCTACCAGAGACAATCACGGAACTTAGAAATCTTGAAAAACTCCTTGTTAAATTCAATCAACAGGATTTCAATTTTCCTGCCTCAATGGCAAATCTCCAAAAATTAAAAGAACTTCATTGCTCCAATCTTTCATTTTTTCCAACTTTTATTTTTAAAATTTCAACTTTAGAAAAAATAAAAATATGGTCTAGTAATTTGATCGAAATACCAACAGATATAAAAAAGCTTCAAAATTTGAAAGAAATTTGTGTCCAAAATAATAGCTTAAAATCGGTACCAAGTGAACTATTTTACCTGCCAGATTTAGAATATTTAAATTTAGGTGGTAACCAATTTTCAGTATTATCGAATGAAATAAATAAACTGCAAAAACTAGACTACCTTGGTCTATATGATAACCCGATTCAATCTATTTCCATAGATCCAGCTATGTTTTTACATCTTCGGTTTATAGCTATTTGGAATACAGAAATTCCTCAAGATTGTAAACAAAAATGGATTGGTTTAAACGAAGAATTCACAAACATTTACTTCACAAAAGAAGGTGTTCATTGAATTATTTAATAGCTTTTCAACTGCAAATGAAATTAAGATTTAATATTATTAACTTCTTAACACTAGTGCTAACTTTAAATTGTTTCGTTTTTAGTGCTCAAAATATTGTACTTGAAGTAGATGGAGATAATCTGTATTACAGTGAACCTGGCTGTGCAGATTGTAACGGTAATCCCGATCCTAGATGGCGCATTAGAGCTATAATAAATGGCGGAAACTATGACTGGAATGTTGACACAGATGAAATCTGTGGTTGGTCAGGAAACACCAATTACACATGGTATAATGCTGCCACTGTAGCCGCAACAACAAGTGTGGCAGTTCAAATTAACGGTTGGGAAAGTGATAGTGGATTATGTGGTGGTGATGATAATTCTTGCGGAGGATATTCTACCACTCAAACAGTTATACCTTTCAATTCTCCGCCATGTCAATGGAATTATTTTACTGCAACTAGAAATTGCGGGAGTGACAATGGTGACTATCGTGTTTATTGGAGCTCCTATTGGAGTTATGCTTTTACACCCGTTTTAACGGCAGAAACACCTGTAAATCAAGTGAGGTGTCAAGGTGTGGCCCCAACAAATCTACAAGCAACTGTCAATGCTGATGCAAATGGACGTTCGTTAGGAAGGTGGTACCAGTGGCAAATTGCAACAACACCAAATGGTCCGTGGTCAAATATTGGAAGCGCCGTTTCAAACACTTCAACAACTATTTCCTACACTCCTGCTCAGATTTCAGGAACGCGTTATTACAGAGTATTAGTCACGTCTAATTGCTCAGCTGACTTTAATTCATTCACTGCTATCTCAGCTACCTATATTGTTACTTATGCATTTGTCTCAACTGGAGCTTACGGTGGTGGAGATGTTGCCCCCCCTATTCAAAGTTCAATATGTGGGGGGAGTGTGGGAGCTAGTCAAGCAGTTACTTTAGGTACTTTACAACCACCTACCGCTGGAAATGCATCAAATGTTTCTACCTACAGTTGGACAGCAACAGGTGGCACTCCAACTACTCTATCAAATGGTACTGCAACAACTTTTGATTGGACTTCACCAGCCACTACAGGAAGCCAAACAATTAGTTTAACTTATAATTACGGTTGTCCCAATCCAGCAACTGTTACTTGTGTTACGACTGTTCAAGACCCTCCTTGTGATGCAATATATGTTTCACCCTCTGGTGTAAATAATACAGCTTGTGGAGGTCCTGGAAACCCTTGTTTGAATTTATCAGGTACAAATGGTGCTTTAGCAAAAGTTAGCGGTAGTAGGAATCATATTAAAATGTTAAATGGAGCTTATTCAGAAACCTCCATCGTTGATTTACAAACAGGTTTGATTATAGAAGGAGGTTATACCTTATCAAGTGTAACTTGGGTTAAAGGTTCAAATTCAAGCACAAATATTACTTGTAGCGGCACTCAAAATGTGAGTGCAGATGTAGAACATGTAATGGGCTTTAGAAGTGATGCAGATAACAATTGGAAATTAATTGATTTGAATATTATCACCGTTGCAGCTTCTGGTCAAACTGCTAGTGGAAATGGGAAATCGAATTATGGGGTGTATTTAGCGAATGGGTCTACAGGTTATGAATTTATAAGATGTAGTATTCAATCAAACACTGCATCTAATGGTTTAAATGGACAAAATGGATTAAACGGATCTGTAGGTTCAAATGGTTCTCAAGGTACTGGAGGTAATTGTAATTGCGGTTTTTGTGCCTGCCAAGATGGTAGTAATAATCCCGGAGGTACTGGAGGATCTTCTGGAGGTGGATCTGGCCTTGGGCATACATTTGGAGATGGAACAAGTAATGGTAGTAATGGTAGTGTTGGAGGTGCTGGAGGTGCTGGAGGATATGGGGGACAATCTAGTAGTTGCCAACCTGGGGGATCAGGTACAGCCACAATTTGTGCAAATGGAGGTGCAGGAGGTGCAAGAACAGGTTCTGGAGGAAATGGTGGTACAGGCGGTAGTTGTGGTTCTGCTACTTTAAATTCTATTACAGTAATGAATGGAACTTTAATTAGTTCATCTTTCACTGCAGGGTATTTTGTTCCAAGTTATGGTACTGGTGGTGCAGGTGGTGTTTCAGGTGGCGGTGGTGGTGGTGGTGGTGGTGGTGGTTGTGGAGATAATAATTGTGATGAAAGTGGTGATGGTGGTGGTGGTGGTGGTCAAGGTGGTGGTGGTGGTGGTGGAGGTAGTGGAGGTCGTGGTGGAGGATCTTCATTTGCGGTATTTCTATGGAATAATAATTCTATAGGTAGTATAATTAATTCTACATTGTCTACTGGTGCAGCTGGAAACGGTGGAATTGGAGGAAGTGGTGGAACAGGTGGAAATGGAGGTGCAGGAGGGTCAAATAGAAATAGTTGTGGGGAATCAGGGGATGGAGGTGCTGGAGGTACTGGACAAAAAGGAGGAAATGGAGGTTCGGGTGCCTCAGCTACTTCTGGATTTAATTATGCAGTATACGTTAGTTCTGGATCACTAAATCCTACATTTACCAATATCTCCCCAGCAATTACAGTTAATAACTCTACTTCTGGAGGTTCCATAAGCTCCTCCCCCTCAATTGCAATCACCTACAACAATAACATGAAAATTTGTGAAAACTCTGTTCTTTCAATTAGTCGTACTTCAGGTACTGGAGATTGGACTTTACCCTCAAATTTCTCTTATGTGCCATATCAAAACACAACAACACCATCCGAGTTTGGCAATTCTTCAACTCCAGCAGATATTTATCCAACGAACAATGTTGCAGGTTACTATAATTTACAATCGGGCACTTTGGTGTTTAATAGTTACTTAGACCTTGAATCAGATGATCGTCCACTACCAATAATTGGTTTGACGGACATAAATGGAAATCCATTATCCTCTAATCAAATTTGCGCAGATGGATACATTAATGCCTCAAACATTGCAACTGCATTTGGTACTACATTAGAATATAAATGGGAAGTTTATAGTGGCGATTTGGCTCCAACTAAAGTAGATTCTCCAGGAAGTCCTTTGTTTACATCAGCACTTGCAAATCCAACTTTTGGTCCTTTTACATCTGCTGGTTCTTACACCGTACGTTTACAAATCAGAGAACAATGTTGCGGCTGGAGTATACCCGTTTTTATAACTTTTACGATTATTAGCGACCCTACCTTAACGGATGCAACAATAACCAATGCTGTTATTTGTTCGGGAGGAACGACAGCTGTTTCTTCAACGTTATCGGGTGGTACAGGTTCTCAAACACCTATTTGGGAGTATTCATCAGATAATTCAACTTGGAATAGTGTTATAAACGGTACGCCACTTGGTGCAATCTACACAAATGAAGCAACTGCTACAATGACTATTAATGGAATTACATCAGCAGGTACCTATTATTTTCGTAGGTATCTTGCGGCCAATGGCTCAGGGTGTAACGCAACTAGTTCAAGTGTATTGTTAACTGTAGTTGCAGATCCAAACTTGCCAACAATAGATGTGATTAGCCCAAGTGAGAGTATGGTTTGTTCAGGAACACTTTTATCTGCGACATTTAACGCAGGAACAGGTGGAACAGGCTGTACAGATGCTTTTCAATACAGTATCAATGGAGGAGCTTCTTGGTCAGCATATATTCCAGGAGATAACATAATTGCTGGAGCAGGTGGTACCACTGTTCTGATTCAAGGAAAAAGAGATTGTTCAGGAGATGGATGTGATGGTTCTGCAGAAATATTCACGACATTAGTTTCTTGGAATGTGGTAGCCGACCCATTAGCGCCAACCGCAACTATGTCGCCTTCAGCTACCACAATCTGTGATGGACAAGCCATAACACTCACTTCACCTATAATAGGAAATGGAGGAACAGGAACTTGTAACATTGAGTATCGCTATTCTTTAGATAATGGTAGTTCTTGGACAGCTTGGAGCACGACAGTTCCATATTTCACGGCAAGTGTAGGCATGAACATTATTGAATTGAGAACAAATTGTAATGGCAATGGTTGTGACATAAGTTCAGCAACTCAATACGCATGGACTGTGGTCGCTGATCCAAGTTTACCAACTATAAATGTGATTAGCCCAAATGTTAGTAGCGTTTGCCCAGGTGAAGCATTATCCGCAACTTTCAATGTTGGAACAGGTGGAACTGACTGTAATGACTCTTATCAGTACAGCACGAATGGTGGCGCAACATGGTTAACTTATTCTCCAGGAGATATAATCACAGCAGGTGGAAGTGGCACAACGGTTCTTATTCAGGGCAAACGAGATTGTTCAGGAAATGGATGTGATGGTTCAGCAGAAACATTTACTACATTGGTTTCATGGACGGTAATTTACTTGCCAAGTATAATTTTCTTGAGCCCACCGTAAATTAAACGATAGTGAAAAATGGGTTTTCAATGCAAAGAAGTTATTTTGATTCTTTCCACGATGAGGCGTTTTTCATTTTTAATTTAATTTATTAACGGTGTTTAAAGAAAAGTAGTAAGGTGATATTTAAAAATATAAATCGAAGAGTTGATGTTTTTATTAGGGTTTAAACTTGCAGTACATTAATCACTTGCAAAACTTCAAGAAAAAATAAATTAGTTTTTATTTATAATTTCTGTTAATTTTATCCAACTAAGTTCATAATTCTCTGATAATCATGAAAAAAATAAGAATATTTTATGGTTTATTTATGGCTGTTATGTCATTACAAATGCACGCACAGCAAAACGTGAGTATTTCTGACGTGAATGGTGCAACACCTGATGCTTCTAGTGTTTTGGATGTAAGCTCTACCACTAAAGGGCTTTTGGTTCCAAGGGTTGCTTTGACTTCAACGACGAATCAAAGTCCGATTCCAAATGGAATAACAGTAGCTACAGCATTATTAGTTTACAATACAGCAACCTCGGGGGATGTAACACCTGGGTTTTATCATTGGGCAAACAATAAATGGAATAGGTTTGATACAGGAAATAACATTGGAGATTGGAAGTTATTGGGTAATTCTGGAACAAATGCTAGCTCAAATTTTTTGGGGACAACAGATAACGTTGATTTGGTATTTAGGACGAATAATACCGAGAAAGTAAGAGTTTTGAGTGGTGGAAATGTTGGGATTGGAGAAATCAACCCGCAACGTATTCTGCACTTAAAAGGAACAGCAAGCAATGTTGCATTGAGATTAGAAAATTCAACTGTTGGCGCCCGAACCTTTGATATTCAATCCACAAATGGCGGGAATTTACATATAATTAATCAATCCAGCTCTCCTCCTTACGTTGCGATGCAAGTTAATGGAACAACTAATAACATTGGTTTTTTCAATGGAACTCCAGATGTTTCTGCTTCTTTAGATATAACATCACTTGACCCAATTTCTTCATTGAATAACAGAGGAATTCTAATTCCAAGATTGTCATTGACAGCTACAAATGCTGCATCTCCAATAACATCTCCAGCTACATCTCTTTTAGTATATAATACCGCCACTGCAGGAACCACTCCGAATAACGTTTTACCAGGATATTACTACAATTCAAATACACCTGCTGCACCGATTTGGAAAAGGTTTGCAACAGGAAATGGGGATGCATGGATTGTTGGAGGTAATAATTTCGGAACAGTTGGGCAATCTTATAGATTTGGGACAAATTCCAATGATAATATTGAATTTTTAAGTAACAATATAGCTAGAGGAAGAATATTGAATTCAGGTGAATTTATTTGGGGAGGAACAACATTGCTTGGTCCTTCTTTAGCAGGTGATGTTTTTACCGTGTATAAATCTTCTGGGGGTACTTCAAATAATTGGGCAAATAATGGCATAAACACAACAGAAGGAGGTGGTTCTGGTTATTTCGAAAATACATCTACAACGACTTTTTATAATGCGATTGAAGGTGGAATAAACTATAATACTACCGGAAATACCCCTTCTGGCATATATGGTTTGAGTGCGGCAGCAACTGGTTGGGGCATTGGAGTCAGTGCTATTTCCAATTCAAACGTGGGGAATGGGTTGTATGCGCAAATCCCATCGCCAAATGCAAATGGACTTTATGCTATATATTCATATGGAAGAGGTTATTCTACGGGAGGGTGGTTTAGCCCTTCTGATGCTAATTTGAAGACAAACATAGTACCAATTGAAAACGCAATTATGCTTATTTCGAAAATAAATCCAGTTTATTTCGATTTTAAAGACGAGTATAGTATGTTCGTTGAAGGAAAAAATCAAATCGGATTTCTTGCTCAAAATCTTGAAAAAGTAATCCCAATGGCAGTTTCTGATGTTCGTCTGGTATCAAGAAAAGAGGTTGGTATGAAAAATGATAATAAAGTTCAATCTTTGCAGTCTAAAGCTGTAAATTATGACTCTTTGATTCCACTATTGACAAAAGCAATACAAGAACAGCAAGCAATAATTGAAGAATTACAGAAACGAATCGAAATTCTCGAAAAAAAGTAGATTTTGTAATCCAAAATAATGAGCAATTCAATTACATTGGTAAACCAATAATTTTATTTAAAAGTTACCCACAAGTTATGAGATTAAACCTTCTTCTGTTTATTGGTTTATTTTTTTGGTCGTTAAACATATCCTCCCAAACCCTCACCAACAACGGTGGATTTATCAAATCTATGCCTGGTTCATTTATACGTGTAAATGGTTCAGTTCAAAATGATTATTCTGGAGTTGTAACAATAAATGGTAACGGTACTCCATCAAGCGCTGAATTATACGTTTCACAAGATGTTATCAATAATGCAACCATCAATGCAGACGGTTACATACGCTTACTAGGAAATTGGATAGATAACAATACCTACACTTCTTCACTTGGAACCGTTTTTATGGAAGGAGCAAACCAACTATTAAGTGGAACTTCACCAACGACATTTTTTAATTTAACTTTAGATGGTTCAGGGGTAAAAACCCAAACAATTAATAAATATGTGAATGGAGTCCTCGATTTAAAAAGCTTGGAATTGAACACCTCGACTTTTGGTATGTATGTGCAAAATCCAGCAATCAATGCCATTTTAAGAAGTCCTGCACTGCCTGAAAGCGTCCAAGGTTTTGTTTCCAGTGCTAATGGAGGATTTTTGTCTCGAGCTACAAACTCTACAGGAACCTATTTATTTCCTGTAGGTTCGGTTTCTAATTTAAGCACCAATGTCGCTACAGCACCAACAACCGATGATCGCTATCGTCCTGTGGAAATTGTACCCAACTCCGTAACGGCAAGTTCTTACACCGTTCGTATGGCGAATTTAGATGCGAGCACAACTTCAGAAAATTCACCAGTTGGTTACAATCGATTGTATAAAGAAATTGTCATGTGTACCACCAATCCCTTATTCTTCCACCAAATAAATCGCTCGTCTGGAACTGATGCTGATATTAAAGTATATTATATTGCAGCCGATGATGGAAATTGGCAAGGTTTAGCACGTTGGAATTTGCCTTCTGTAGATAATACATGGCGTGTTATTACTGGAAGTTCAACGACCACATCTACTGCCCCATTTTCAGTAGCCACAAAAACTTCATGGAATAATTTTTCTGCTAACCCATACATTCTTTACAATGGATTGAGTATTACTGCTAATTGCGGAGGGCCTGTTTGTGCAAATTTAAGCTCACCTGCACACACAATTAATTCATCAGTTACTCCACCAGGAACTTACACTTATGCTTGGACATCAAACCCTACAGGTTATACTTCAAGTAGTGCTAATGCATCTATATCACCAACTCCGTCAGGTACCACTACTTACATTGTAACTGTTACTAATTCCGTGGATAACTGCCAAGCAACAAATAATTGTACACTCACTGTCAATCAAAATCCGAGTCTTATTTTCTTGAGCCCACCATGATTGATTTTTGATTTTTAATTGGGGATATTAATTTTTAATGTTGAATTGTGGGTTTAAACTTGAAGAGATTCCTTTATCCAATCGCAATGACTCTTGGGTCGGGTAAACTAGGTGAAATGAGCAGCATTTTCGCAATCTCATCCCATCCATCATTCCGAGTGGTTACTTTTTTAAACAGCATAAATTGAAATTACAACTAAAAAGGATTCCTCCTTTCAGTCGGAATTACCCTTTGTCGGATGTCTTTCCGAAGTGAGGAATCTTTAAAAAAGAGGAACTTTAATTCAAATATCAAAAGTTGTCATTAGTAACTTAGTGATGAATCCTTTTTTGATTCAGGGTTTTTAGTTGGAGGAGATACTTTGATTTTTAAACCTAATTAATCATCATTTTGTTTCGAATAATCTTTAACTTAGTTCACCAATTGAAAAAATGATGAAAACCATGATCCTAAGAATCCATTCCAAAACAACTTGGACTATTCTCATGTCGGTTTTCGTTTATAGTAGTTTTTTCTCTCAAACTATTTTTGATATTGCTAGAAAAGGAACTGAAAAAGAAATGATTAGCTACCTGAGTAATCACCCAGAACACGTGAATCTTCTTTCTGAACGAGGTTCAAGTCCTATACTACTTGCTGCATATTACGGAAATAATGATGTGGCGAGAGTACTGATTGATAAGGGTGCAAAGTTGAATGAATGTTATGCTGAAGGTTCATTAATTTGTGCTTTAATCTATAAAAACAACCTTGATTTGCTCGAAACAATTCTTAAAAAAGGCGCTACTATTGATGACACTTGTCAATTTGAACAATTCGGTTACCCTTTGCATTTTGCAATGACACTGCAGCGCTATGAAGTAATAGAACTACTTTTAAAATATAATCCTTCCTTGAAAGTTGTAGACCCCAAAGGAAAAACAATTAATGAGTTATTAATTCAATACAAAAATCCAAAACTTGATGAGATCTTTATCAAAAACTAAGAAAACCTATTTGTTGCTTTTATGCTTTATTGGTTTGCTTAAAAGTAGCTTTAGTCAAACTTATTCAACAGGAGTGGTTAATTTAAGTAGCACAAGTGGACTTGCAATGACCGCCAAAATCGATGTGACAAATCAAGTTAAAATAACTTTAACCGGTCCTGTTGGACGTTGGTTTTCTGTAGGTTTTAATGCAACTACAATGACAAGTGGTACTGATGTTGTAAGTGTACATAGTGCAACGAATCTCAACGCTTTTGACTGTTCATTATCGGGATTTAGCGCTCCTAATACAGATGCATCTCAAAATTGGACAATCAACTCAGATGTAGTTTCAGGAACTGTAAGAACGGTTATTGCAACGCGAGCATTGAATACAGGCGATGCCAACGATTATGTTTTTAGCGCTAGTCCAACTTCAATTAGTTTAATTTGGGCACGTTCTAATTCAGCTTCTTTTTCTTATAGTTATCACGGTGGTTCAAATAGGGGAGCTGTTTTAGCTAACCTCGCATTGGTTCCTCCACCAGCTGCACCAACAGGTTCGACTTCGCAAACATTTTGTTCTGGCGCAACGACTGCTCAATTAAATGCAACAGGAACTTCCATTCAATGGTATGCTAATCCATCAGGAGGTACAGCATTAAATAATGTCGCTTTAGTAAATGGAAGTACTTATTATGCAACACAAACCGTAAATGGAGTTGAATCTACCAATCGTTTGGCAGTTACTGTTACCGTAAATACTATTCCTGCTTCTCCCGCTTCCATTAATGGTTCCACAAGTTTTTGTTTTTCGAATGCTGAATTACAGTATAGTGTTCCTCCAGTTTCAAACGCAACAAGTTATGTTTGGACCTTACCAAATGGCGCAACAGGTTCAAGTACCTCCAACGCAATTAATGTCCTTTATAATTCTAATTTTCAAACCGGTAATTTGACCGTCCAAGCTCAAAACTCGTGTGGATTAAGTAACCCGACAACTTTAGGTTTGACACAGCATTTTTCATCAACCAATACACTAAATGTAACAACTTGTTCTTCGTATGTCTTTAATAGTCAAACCTATACTCAAAGTGGAACCTATCAATACACTGGTGTAAACGTTTGGGGTTGTGATTCAACAGTTAATCTCAATTTAGTGATTTCGCCTTCAATCAATGAAACCTTGAACCTAGAAACGTGTGAATCTTATAACTGGAATGGTCAAACTTTTACTTCATCTGGAACCTATATTGACACTTTCCAAACAAGCAATGGATGCGACTCAATCGTTACTTTGAATTTAACAGTTAATCCAACTATTAGTGAATCATTGAGTGTTGAAACGTGTGGTTCCTATCCTTGGAATGGACAATCATATATGTCTAGCGGAGTATATGTAGATACTTTCCAAACTAGTAATGGTTGTGACTCAATAGTTACTTTAAATTTAATTATCAATCCAATTTACAGTATTGCATTAGATACAACTGTTGATAATAGCTTTGAATGGAACGGAACAGTTTATACTACTTCTGGAACTTACACTCAATTTTTCACCTCAGTTAATGATTGTGATAGTTCAGTTACAATCAACCTAGAAATCAACACTATTGGTTTAGAGAGTTTGCAAAATGATTTTGTTTATTACCCAAATCCAATTGGTGAAGAGCGAATTTTATACTTACCAAATAACTCCATCCTTTGTGATTATTACCTCTTTGATTTTAAAGGTATGCTTGTTCAAAAAGGTGCAGTTCAGAATACACTCGAATTAAATAACAATATTAAAGCTGGAACTTACATTTTAAGTATTCAGAATGAGAAGATTTTGATATTGGTTGAGTAAGCTAGGAAGTTTTTTATCGTCTAGTTCAATACATAAGTCATTTCGTTAATTCATGATTTGTAAGTTGTTGATTTTATTTGTTTGAAGCGATATATTCATTCAGTAAATGTAGTATTTTGGAAACACATTTTAATAAAGATTCAAATTAAAATATTGTTTTTTCGCAGGCTAGAAATATTTTAATATTCATTACCTAATTTATGTTTATTCAAAACAAATATACTACTGACCTTATACTAAGAGTTACTTTTGTTTATAAATTTTGTACGTGATTTGTTAGAATAGAACTTAGCACCACATTTTTTTTCATAAACAAAAAAAGGCGATTCAACCGAACCGCCTTTTCTAAATATTTATTTTATTTATTGTTTTGTGTATGTAGCAACACAATTACCTTCACCTCCAATTAATGGAATTGTATTGATATAAGTGTAATTGATATTGATAATATTTCCAGTAGCTGTCATTGTTCCATTACCAGAGAAAGTTACCTCACCACCAGTAACAGGAATAGTTTGTTCTGGTAAAGTTATGTTTGCACCATTGATAGTTGCGTAAGCCGTACCACCAACAAGTGTAAACATATTGTCAATTACTAATTCATTTGCATTTGCACCAGATGTTACATCAGGCGAGCCAGCTAATGGAAAACTTGTTGCGCCACAGTTACTTGTAACTTCCCAAGTTGCTAACCAATTATCTTTTCCGATAATAACATTTACTTTTCTTTTCGCTGTTGCGGAACCATTCGCATTCGTAGCTTTATAATTAACATAATAAACACCTGTCGTACCTGTATTAACTGAATCAGCTAATTGTTCAACAATAACGTCAACAGAAGAGCCATCTTTATTAACGGCTGTTGCTCCTGGATCTGAATATGTTGAACCTACATTTACAGTTGTGTCAGATGCTCCGATAATTGTAATAATTGGGGCGTAAACACAAGAAGCGTCATCTTTTTTCGCTTCAGAGTTATAGTTTGTAGCAGCTGAATCTGTACATCCTTTTTTCTTACAACCCGCGAACGTCATTGCGCCGATAGTTGCAACAGATAATAAAATAAGTGTCTTTTTCATAGAATATTTTTTTGTCAAATGTAATGAAATAAATCAAAAAAGCGAAGCTCCAAAGAACTTCGCTTTTAACCAACCAAACGATATGCGCTTAGTCTTGCAAAATCTGATCAATTACTTCAGGTTTGCTGAGCGCGTCTTTGATTTTTTTCTCTAATTCTTCACACAATTCAGGGTTGTCATGAAGTATCGATTTAATGGAGTCTCTTCCTTGTCCTAATCTAGTTTCCCCATAAGAGAACCAAGATCCACTTTTCTTTAAGATATTTAGGTCTACACCAAGGTCTATAATTTCACCGATTTTTGAAATTCCTTCACCGTACATAATGTCGAATTCAGCTTTTCTGAAAGGAGGTGCAACTTTGTTTTTTACAACTTTTACTTTCACACGGTTACCGGAAATTTCCTCACCATCTTTTATTTGAGCTGCTTTACGGATATCAATTCGAATAGATGAATAGAATTTTAATGCATTTCCACCAGTCGTCGTTTCTGGATTTCCGAACATCACACCTATTTTATCTCTTAATTGGTTGATGAAAATACAACAACAACCAGCTTTATTAATTGAACCTGTAAGTTTTCTCAAGGCTTTTGACATCAAACGAGCTTGTAATCCCATTTGAGAATCACCCATTTCACCTTCAATTTCTGCTTTTGGTGTTAATGCTGCAACAGAGTCAATAACGATTAAGTCAATTGCTCCTGAACGAATTAAATTGTCTGCAATTTCTAAAGCTTGCTCACCGTTGTCTGGCTGAGAAATTAATAGATTTGCAACATCAACGCCTAATTTTTGTGCGTAAAATTGATCGAAAGCGTGTTCTGCATCAATGAAAGCTGCAATTCCACCGCTTTTTTGTGCTTCTGCAATTGCGTGAATTGCAAGTGTTGTTTTACCAGATGATTCTGGACCATATATTTCAATTACACGTCCCTTCGGGAATCCGCCAACACCTAACGCAATGTCAAGTGAGATTGATCCAGTAGAAATAACATCTACTTTTTCCACAGGTGCGTCACCTAATTTCATAACGGAACCTTTACCGTATGCTTTGTCTAGTTTCTCCATTGTTAATTGGAGAGCTTTTAATTTTTCAGCGTTAACTTCTTTTGCTGCGTTTGAATCTTTAGCGTCTTTTGCTGCCATATCGTTTGTTGTTGTGAGTGGTTAACTCGGGTTATTATTTGTTTTGGTTGTTGCAAATGTATATTGGTATGAACGTAATCTATTTATGTTCAACTAAGAAATTCCAAATTCTTTTAATATTTCTTCCACGTGGTTTTTGGTATTCGGCTTTTCAATTATTGAAATTAATTTGCCTTCTACATTAAATAAGAAGGTGTTACGATGAATGCCATCATAAACTTTGCCCATGAATTTCTTCGTTCCCCAAACACCAAAAAGATTAATTACTTCTTTTGATTCATCGAGAATTAGTGGAAATGGTAATTCATATTTACTTGAAAAACTTTGGTGTGATTTTAAAGAGTCAGCACTTACACCCAAAATTTGAATTTCATTTGCAAGTAATGTTTCGTAGTTGTCACGGATATTACACGCTTGTGCGGTACAACCTGGTGTATTGTCTTTTGGGTAAAAGTAAATTACCAATTTTTTACCAATCAACTCTTGTGAGGTAATTGATTTTTCATTTTGATCAGTCGTACTGAATGCTGGTAGCGATGCTCCAATTTTTAATTTTTCCATAATCGTTTAAATAATAATCGTTTGTTAGTTTAGTTTCTAATCAAAGGTAAAAACAAATTTCAATATTCAAACAAAAAATAAAAAAAATAGTTGATTAATTTTTTCGTATTTTATAAAGTAGGAATGACCAGTTAAGAATTAATATTAGTCCGCCAATTGGAGTAATTGGGCCAATGAAAGCTTTATTCCAATTAAGAATACTAGCAATACTCAACAAATAAATAGAACCACTAAAAAAAACGATTCCAAGAATAGAAAAAAGTAAAAATTTGTTTAAAGAAAAATTGAATTTATCAGCATTGAAGCCGATTATTAATAATGCAATTGCTTGGTAAAACTGATAACGAACACCAACTTCGTAGGAATTTAGTTGTTCTAAACTCAAATATTTTTTCAAACCATGTGCGCCAAATGCTCCTAGAATGATAGCTAAAATGAATAATACAAGGCTCGTAATTGCAATTCTTTTGTTCATAATGCAAAGTTGAGAAAAAAGATATGAACTCAAAGTCTTATCTTTGTTTTTTATGATGCGTTTTTCAGCTATTCTTTTATTGGGTTTTCTATTTTCATGCAAAGGTGAAGAACAAAATTCAGCTCAACAAAATATCGACTATTATCAATTTCAAAAAATCAATTTAAGCAAATACGATATTCCAGCAAGTATGTATTTACCTGATGCAAGTGCAGGAATTGGAACATCTTTTAAACCATTAATTGAACACGAAGTCGGTGATTACAAATGGCGAATAAAAGTCGGTCGTTACTTTGTTCTCGACATTGAGGACTTCGGTGATTTTAAGTATTTGTTTGAGGAAAAGAAGAAAGAAATTTTGGCTAATAAAGTATATAAAACTACCATTTTGAAAGAAGAGGGCGCAATTCTTGTTTATCAGCAAACTTTAAAAGAAGATATTGGTTTAAAAAAGAATAATACTTTTCATATTTATGCAGTGGTTAAATTAGATGATGTTTTCTATCAAATAACCAATACTGAGAAAGGAAATACTAGAAAAGAAATAGATTTTATGTTTAAATCGATTAAATCAATCAAAAAAATAAACGAATAACAAATGGAACTAACTAGAGATGAGATACTAAAAGTACTCGGGAATATTATTGAACCAGATTTAAAAAAAGATATTGTAAGCTTGAATTTGATAGAAGAATTAACTTTTTCTGTAAATGAAATTACGTTAGCTGTTTCACTTTCTAATCCTGCTTTACACGCAAGAAAAAGAATGCAAGAAGCAGTAGAATTTAATTTGAAACGTTTTTTTGGTCAAGAAATACAAGTAGTTTGTACCGTTAAAGGCTTAAATAATGAAAATAAGAAAGCCAGAAGAAAAGTGCTTCCAGATGTTAAAAACATTGTAGCAATTGCATCTGGAAAAGGTGGAGTTGGTAAATCAACAGTCACTGCTAATATTGCAGGTGGGCTTTTAAAGGCAGGTTTTTCTGTTGGAATCGTAGATGCTGATATATATGGACCTTCGATGCCAACAATGTTCGACGTGGTTAATGAACGTCCTACAATGGCAGAAATTGACGGAAATAATTTAATTAATCCTGTTGAAAGTAACGGAATCAAGATTTTATCTATAGGGTTTTTCACTGACCAAGATAATGCGGTTGTTTGGCGCGGTCCAATGGCGGCAAAAGCATTGACGCAAATGTTAACTGATGCGAATTGGGGTGAATTAGATTATTTGTTGATTGATTTACCTCCTGGCACAGGTGATATTCATTTGTCATTAGTTCAAACGGTGCCTTTGGATGGGGTTGTGATTGTAAGTACACCGCAAGAAGTTGCTTTAGCAGATGCTCGTAGAGGAGTGAATATGTTCAAAATGGACACTATTAAAGTTCCAATTATTGGTATTGTTGAAAATATGGCCTATTTTACACCAGCGGAATTACCTGATAATAAGTATTATATCTTTGGGAGGGATGGTGCAAAGAATTTAGCGGAAGGTATGAAAGTGCCATTTTTAGGTGCAATTCCATTGGTACAAAGTGTTTGTGAGGCGGGAGATTCAGGCAAACCAGCTGTTTTTCAAGAAAACACACCAATTGCTAAGGCATTTGATGATTTAGTTAATACATTTGTTGCGCAATTAAATAGCATAAAAGACTCAAGTAAATAAATATGACGATTATTGACAAACAAGCAATTACCACCAAAGTTATAGAAGCAATGGAGCAACTGCGTCCGTTTCTACATGCAGATGGTGGCGATATGGAATTGGTAGAGATTACTGATGATGCAACCGTTAGAGTACGTTTGATGGGAGCTTGCAGTGATTGTTCTATGAGCTTTATGACTTTGAAAGCGGGATTAGAAGATGCCCTTAAATTAGTTGCACCAGAAGTAAAGGCAGTTGAATCTGTTTAATTAGTTAAATGAAAATAAAATTAATCGTTGTTGGTAAATCTGCTTTTGACTTTGTGAAAGAAGGCGAATCGGTATATGAAAAACGATTAATTCATTATTTACCTTTTGAAAAATTAGTTTTACCAGATATTAAAAACCCAAAAAATCTATCATTAGAAGAACTTAAGAAAAAAGAAGGGGAATTGATTTTATCAAAACTAACAAATCAAGATTTTTTAGTTTTAATGGATGAAAATGGAAGTCAGTTTTCTTCAACTAACTTTGCAAATTGGTTAGAACAAAAAGTAAATGAAGGTACTCGTTCAATGGTTTTTGTTATTGGTGGTGCATTTGGATTTTCAAAAGAAGTTTACGAGCGATCCAATCAATTAATTTCACTTTCTAAGATGACTTTTTCTCATCAATTAGTGAGAGTGATTTTTTTAGAACAATTATATAGAGCCCAAACAATTTTGAAAGGTGAGCCATACCATCATGAATGATTTAATTTTTTAATTTTTAAAACTTGGTATCAGCATATTTAACTTTTATTGACATTTTGATTACATTATTGTGGTTGGGCATTCTGTCAATAATTGTAAATAATCAAGCTTCAAAACTTGAAAATCAAGAGTTGAAACCCTACTATATAAGGAATTTTTATATCAAAGTTTTTTATGGAATTTCATTTACAATTGTTTATTTGATTGTTTATGGTGGAGGTGATACAAAAGCATATTGGGATGGAGCTGTTGTCTTAAATAAGCTGTTTTTCAAATCTCCAAGTTTGTATTTTGATGCCCTACTTGCTCCACCCTCACCAGAAAACAGATTAGTTCATTTCAATTCTGAAACTGGATTTCCTCCTGGATGGATTTACAGAGAGGCACAAGGTTGGTTTATTTCAAAAATTGCTTCTGTTATTTCAATAATTACCTTTAGATCCTATTTTCCAGCGGTTCTTATATTTTCATATTTTGTTTCAAGAGCAACATGGAAAATATTTGAATTAGTCACAAAATTAAACCTTCATACAGTAAGGATTGCAGCATGGTGCATGTTGTATGTTCCTTCAGTAGGTTTTTGGTGTTCGGGAATTGCAAAAGACACAGTTATCTTTGTATCAATTCTAAACATTCTCTATTTTAGTCTTGACATTTTGATTTTAAAAAATAAAATTAAACTCAAACATATTTTTGGTATTCTTTTCTTCGTGTTTTTAATTTCTCAAATTCGATCATTTGCTTTGGCTGCAACGTTTGCGCCTTTATTAGCAGCTTTTGGTACAAGAATTACTAACAGATATTCAACGAATTTATTTGCAAAGTTTGCATTTAGAATTATTTTTCTAGGTTTTGGTGCATTTGGATTTATTGCTGTTTTCTCCTCAAGTCTAGTAGCAGATTTAGCGCAAGAAGCATCAGTTGTACAAAATGATTTTAAAAAAAATGAAACTTATACTGGTAAAAAATATGATATTGGTGTAGTTGATGGTACACCTACTGGAATGATAAGAGCTTTTCCAATCTCAGTATTTTATGGTGTTTATAAACCTTTTATATACGAAGCATTATCACCAACTTTAATTTTGAACGGGATCGAGAGTTTAGTACTAGTCATAATGACATTGAATTTTTTATTTGTGGGTAACATTTTTAAGAAAATAAATCGAGTCAGGTCAAATGAATTTTTAATTTTTGCCTTTGTTTTTACATTGCTAATTGGTTTCATGGCTGGATATACATCTGTGCTTTATGGAGTATTGGTTCGTATTCGTGCCCCATTATTACCTTTCTTATTTCTTATCTTTACAACCAAACCTGAGGAGATTAAAAAACCCGAAGAAAATCTACTAACTGAAAAAGTTTAAAATATGTGTGGAATAACAGGATTTATCGACTTTAATAAAAGTTCAAATAACGAGACAATTTTAAAAATGACAGCCTCTTTGCATCACAGAGGTCCTGATGCAAGTGGTACAGAAATTTTACAAGATGAAAATGCAGTTCTTGGTTTAGGTCATGCTCGCTTGTCAATCATTGACTTAACAGAATCAGGAAAACAACCGATGCGTTTCCAAAATTATTGGATTTGCTTTAATGGTGAAGTTTATAATTTTGATGAAATCAAAAAGGATTTGGTTGACTTAGGTCACACTTTTGTAGGTTCATCCGATACAGAAGTTATTCTCCATGCTTATATCCAATGGGGAAAAGCTTGTTTATCTCGTTTCATAGGAATGTATGCATTTCTAATATACAACGTTGATTCAAAAGATGTTTTTTGCGTTCGCGATCGAGCAGGAATCAAACCCTTTTTCTATTATTGGAAAGATGGACTTTTTATGTTTGCTTCAGAATTAAAAGCTTTTCATGAACATCCTAACTTTCAAAAGAAAATAAATCTTCAAGCAGTTAATGCATTTATGCAATACGGAAATGTTCCGACTCCTTATTGTATTTTTCATGATTGTTTAAAATTAAAACCTGGACATTTCATAGAATTTAATTTAGCCAATGCAAAGCAAGTTCTTGATAATTCTTTAGCACATCAAAAACAATATTGGAATGTTTATGATGCATATAACAGGAAAAAATTAGACATTTCTTTTGAAGAAGCGAAATCGGAAACAGAAAAACTTTTAAAATCTGCTTGCGATTATAGAATGGTGGCTGATGTTCCTGTTGGTGTGTTTTTAAGTGGCGGTTATGATAGTGCTTCTGTCACTGCTTTACTTCAAAAAGACCGAACGGAAAAACTAAAAACGTTTACGATTGGAGTTCCTGACATTGGATTAAATGAAGCGCCTTATGCCAAAGATGTTGCTGCTCATTTAGGAACGGATCACACAGAAATACATTGTACTCAAAAAGAAGCAATTGATTTAATTCCAGATTTGCCTTTTTATTACGATGAGCCTTTTGCCGATAGTAGTGCGATTCCAACAACACTTGTAAGTAAGGCAGCACGTCAACATGTTACTGTTGCTTTGAGTGCCGATGCAGGTGATGAAGTTTTTGCAGGCTACAATCGTTATGATTATTTATATCGCTTTGGTCCAAAAATCAATCGCATTCCAAGCCCAGTACGTAAATTAATGGCTGGAACAATGGATGTAATTCCTTCAAGCGCATTGCCGATTTTAAAGAATAAATACAATTTTCATAATCGTTACGAGAAGTTGAAAGGTATTTTGCGTAACCCTTCACCTGAAAGTATCATGTTGAGCTTAAGTCAGCAATTTACGAATAATCAGTTGGATAAATTGATGAAAAACAAAGTTGATGAGTTAGAAACAGCTTATCACTCAAAGGAATTATTGAAAGAGAATTACACACCATTAGCTTACATGATGGCTATTGATTATCAAACATACATGGTTGACGATATTTTACAGAAAGTAGATAGAGCAACTATGACAGTCAGTTTGGAAGGAAGAGAGCCCTACTTAGATCATCGAATTATTGATTGGGCTGCACAATTGCCTGATGATTTCAAATATCATGATGGAAGTAAAAAGTTTATTTTGAAGGAAATTACGCATCAATATGTTCCTAAAGAAATGATGGATCGACCTAAAATGGGTTTTGCAATTCCAATTGCAGATTGGTTACAAAAAGATTTGAAAGATTTAGTACTTACATATGTCAACGAAAAACGAATTACAGAGCAAGGAATTTTCAATTGGCCACAAGTGAAAGAAATTTTAGATTCCTTTTATAAAGGTAAAAAAGAACTGGATGTGAAACTTTGGTATTTATTAATGTTTCAAATGTGGCACGCAAGATGGATGGAAAAATCGTAGTTTCATTCCGTAAATACCTCCTAGAATTTAAAAATCCAAGCGGGACAAGTAGAGGAATCTTAACACATAAGTCTTCGTGGTTTCTTGAAATTTCAGATGGTAATAGAAAAGGAGTAGGGGAGTGTAGTATTATTGAAGGCTTGTCACCAGATTTTATAAATGAAATTCAGTATGAATCAGTTCTAAATGAAACGTGTTTAAAGCTTCAAAAGCAGTTAAATAGCATTGGTAAGATTGAATTCAGCAAATCAAACTATCAGTTTTTAAATCTTGAATTACAAGAATTATTTAAAGATATTGTAGCTTTTCCCTCCATTGTTTTTGGGGTGGAAGTGGCTTTGTTGGATTTTATTACTGAAGAAAAAGGTATTTTATTTGACAATAACTTTTCTCGTGCGAAAGCTTCAATTCCAATTAACGGTCTAGTTTGGATGGGTTCAGAAGAATTTATGCAAAAGCAAATAGAAGAGAAACTCGAAGCTGGTTTTTCGACAATTAAAATGAAAATTGGAGCAATTGATTTTCAAAAAGAGTTTGCACTTTTAGACGCAATTCGAAAGCGATTTTCAAAAGATGAAATAACGCTTCGTGTTGATGCAAATGGAGCTTTTAGTTCTGATGAAGCATTACAGATTTTGAGGAAATTAAAAACTTTAGAAATTCATTCTATCGAACAACCAATTGCTGTTGGACAAATTGAATCAATGCGTTTACTTTGTGCTGAAAATAGTATTCCAATTGCCTTAGATGAAGAGTTGATTGGAGTTAATACAGCTTTTGAGAAAGATGAATTATTGGCTGCAATTTTGCCTCAGTATATTATTTTAAAGCCAAGTCTTCATGGAGGAATTGCTGGAACGTATGAATGGATTCAACTAGCTGAACGAAATAATATTGGGTGGTGGATTACCTCTGCACTTGAATCTTCAATTGGCTTAAATGCTATTGCACAATTTACTGGTGAATTTGAAACTTCAATCCCTCAAGGACTTGGTACAGGTGGACTCTACACCAATAATTTACCAACAGATTTGATAATCGAAAAAGGTTATTTGAAAAGAATTTTTGTTTAACGAGTAGCAGTAAAATCACAGATTTCATCACATTGTTCGTAAATCATTTCATTAAGTATCAATTGTGCAGCTAAAGCCAGTTGCGTATAATTTTGAGAGCCGTTTCCAAATTTAGCAGCTTTGTTTTGCCACATATCCAGAATCAATTGTTGTGAACCTTCTTTCGGTTGAATTTTAGCAACCACAGCAGCTACGTTTCCAGCTCCGGCATGGTAAACATGAAGTACAAAAAGTCGAAACCATAAATCATTTACATCATAAACCATTTGATGTCTATCTAAAATCTTTTTAGCCTCTGGAATACAAATTTTTTGAATCAAACGTGCTGCACCGTAAGCACATCTGTCAAAATCTTTACGTTCATCAATATTATCCGTAACTGTCAAACCCATTGAACGTGCAACATCTGGCATTAATTGAAAAGCGCCGTAAGCTCCAGCAGACGATTTTTTTAATTGCCCAGGACTTTCTATTAATAGTATTGCTTGTGCATACCATGGATCAACTCCTTGTTTTTCAAATGCAGCAACTCCTTTGGAAATAGATGGATAAACATCTTTGAATCGGTAAAAATCACTTTTACCAACAGTAACATTGATAAACGATTCCTCGGGTAATTTATATTCTAATTTTAATGCTGCTTTATATTCATTTTTTTCAAGTTCGGTTTTTGAATTCCATTCTTTAGAGGATAATTTAAAAAGCACTTGGCGCGTATTTCCAACATTTACGATACATGAGTCTGGAGATAAAACCATTATTTGTTTCCAAAATTGAGTTTGCGCTAACACATCCCAACGATCTTTGAAAATATCTTCTGCGTGCATTATTGTGCTTACGTTGCTTTCTTTTTTTACAACAATTTTCTCATCATTCCAATTATTAAGTGGTTGTGAATGAGAAGAGTAAATAAATGAACAAGAAATAATACTTAGGAGGAGAGCGCGCATATCATTTTGGTTTGGTTAAATATAAGTATTAAGCGGAAAAATACAAACTTGTTACAAGAATTATTAGCAACATAAATTTGTGAATTAGTTGTATTTTTGATAAATGAAATGGCTTAGTAAGGTATTGGTTTTCCCTTTAATTGTCTTGGTTCGAATTTATCAATACATCATTTCACCAATATTTCCAGCTACTTGTAGATACGCACCAACTTGCTCGCATTATACTGTTGAAGCACTTAAAGAATGGGGACCAATAAAGGGAACTTATTTATCTGTGAAAAGAATTGCATCGTGCCATCCAAGAGGAGGTTTTGGTTATGATCCTGTTCCTAAGAAGGAAACTAAAAAGTAAATCTCCAACCTCTTTCTTCCCAAACTGAAATTTTATTTAAAAGTTCAATCCTGCTTTTTGAAGTGTACACTAATTCTTTAAATGAAAGTTCGTTAGAAATTGCTTCTCCGCTTATTTTATTCTGAGACTTTTCAATAAAACAAAACCAAAGCCATAGTAATCTGACTGATTCATTATCTGAAATTGGAAAATCAGATGCATTGACACTCGCAAAAAATAAAATTCTATTTCTAGCTCTTGTGAAAAGTACATTCAAACGCTTTTTTCCGTTGTGTTGGTTTAATGGTCCAAATCGCATTTCAAATTTCCCTTCTTCATTTTTCCCATAACCAAAACTAATTAAAAGTAAATCGCATTCGTCTCCTTGTACTTGTTCTAGTGTTTTGAAAAAAGCGGTGTCGTTCGAAATCCGTTCGAGTAGTAACTCTTGTGAATTGTTACTTAGTTTGCTGAAAATTAAATTCAATTGCGTTTCTGAAAAAGCAACTATCCCAAGGTTTTCAGGGAGATGTAATCGTTTTTCAATTTCAGAGGCTACTTGCCTTGCTTCAATTTCATTTTGACCATCTTTATATACGCCATTTTTGACATAATTAAATTGAACAACTTGCTCATTTAAAGAATCATTGTTTGGATATACTTTTAGTTTGTTGTCGTAGAAATGATTGTTTGAAAATTCAATTAAACTTTTGGATTTACTTCGGTAGTGATTACTTAAGAAAACATTTTTAAAATAATAGGTTGCTTGATGAAGTAAATCCGTTTCATCGATTTGATTTTCACCGAAATAAGTTGAAGGCCCCATTTGTTGAGGATCACCAGCCACAATTGCCTTTTTCGCACGTTGCATTGCACCTAGACCATGTGTCAATGGAATTCGTCCAGCTTCATCAAAAATTACCAAATCAAAAAGCGCTTGTTTCATTGGGAAACTTACTGCTAATTTGGTAGGATTAGTTAAATAAATTGGTTTAAGAACGGAAAGCCAAATTTCTGCTTCTGTTTCTATTAATTGACGCAATGATAAATGATTTCTTTGTTTTGAAAATTCTTTGACTAAAATAGATTTTCCTTTTTTAAGTCTTGCTTTGAATTCTTTTTGATCATCTTTTAACTTACTGTTTGAAGTATTTATTAATTCGTGAAAAGACCTGAATTTCTCTACTTGTTTCTCGATTATTAATTGGCTGTTTTTAATCGACATTTCCTTTTCTTCAGCAATTACTTTTTTGCAGAGTGAGTATAACTCTGAAAATTCAAAGTTCCGAAATACTGGATTTTCTAATACGTAATTTCTCCAAGCATTGGCATAAACTAATTCTTCATAAGCATCAAAATTGGATGCTTGTTTTAAACTTTCAAAAACTGATTTTGAAATTCCTGCTAACTTCGTTTTTATCTCAATTAATTCATTCAAATTAGTATAAAGTTTTTCAATTGAAGATTCTAATGTTTCGAAGTATTTTAAATCTAAAAAAGACAAACAATCAACTTGTAAATTTTTCAATTTTGAATGACTGTTAAGGATTTTAGTTAGTTGCTCTTCATCTGTTTCAATGAAATCATTCCAATCCGATAAATTGGTTGTTTTGATAAGGGTATAAATAGTTTCAATCTCATCTGTGTTTGCAACATCCAACTCTAGTAATTGATTTTTAATTTTCCCAAGTTCAAGATTGATTAACAAAGTCTTTTCATAGGATTCTAATTGTTTAATAGCATCTAATTCTGGACTTCGAGTCCATTTTTTCCATCTACTTTTCCATACAATTTTGTCAAATAATTTCTCAGAATTTGCTTGCTTTTTTAATATCGTTATTTCATCAAAAGTTGGTTTCTTCAACCAATGATTTTCTTGAATTTTATAGTTAGTAATTTTGATTGAAAGTTGATTCCATTTTTTTCTAATCGAAAGAAATTTTTTAGTGTTTTTGGTTAAAATTCCACCATACTTTTTGTATACAGATGAATTAAAACTTTGAAACGAAATAGCTTTATTAATCAATAAATTTAAGTCAGCAATTTGGTTGAAATGAAACGTTTTTTTGAGTTCTATTATGGATTTATAACAGTTGGAAATTGATTCTCCTAATTCAGCGTTTCCTAATTGAAAACAATTGAAATTCAATAATTTAATTAATTCAAAATCATTTATCGAAAGTTCTGAAATAGTGTTTTTATGGTTACCATATTCATTGAGTTTAGGCAAATTAATTCCACTTGTTTTAATAGAATTTAAATCAATCTTGGAAAATGAATTAAAGAAATTCTTTAAAGAAATCCCATCAATCGCTTCTTTGTTTTCAAAACCTTCAATCAACACTTCAATTTGTTTTAAATCTTTTGAGTTATTTAATGGAGTACTTTGCTTTTCAAGTTGATAGTTTTCGAAATAAATCCAAGTATTTTTAAGGCTTTTAAAAATTTCCTGATTATTTTCTGTAGAAGTTATTAAGAGAGAAATTAAATCTAAATTCCGTTCTTTTAGTTTAAAATGAATTACATCAAGGGCAGCTTTTTTTTCTGAAATTATAAGAATCGTTTTGTTTAATTCCAAAAATTTGAAAATCGTATTGGTAATAGTTTGAGATTTTCCTGTTCCTGGTGGGCCTTGAACTATTAAAGATTCTTTAGCGATTAATTCTTTAACTTTTTGTTGGTCTTCATCACAGTTGAAAATAACTTTATCGGTTAAATCCTGTGTTTCATAGCTTGAAGTTAAATCTCCAAAAAGATGTTTTAATGGTTTAGAAAATTGATCAGATGAAAGAATAGTATCTATTTCGAAAAGAAAACGATGACGATGTGGGTGAAGATTACTAACGAAGCAATCAAGTGGATTATATGCCTCTTTGAATTTTTCGATTAAAAATTGTTTACAATCCTCATTTGATTTAGTTTCGTATTGAAAAAAATCTTTGAGAAAATAGTTTAAAAAGGGATTTATCTCAATTAATTCCTCATCTGAATTGAAGGAAATAGTTTCATTGATTTTGTTTTCTGAAAAATGACAGCTTTTTATGAAAACGGGAGTAATTATTTGTCTTTGGTGATAATTTAATTTGATTAATCCTTCAACTATGCACAAGGAATTGATACCGTATTCTTTTTCAAAAAAAACAGCTTCTTTTAAAATTGATTTTATTGATTGTTTTTCAAATTTTAAGTTTTGGTTAACTAGAATTGCTTTTGAAACATTGAAATTCACCAAAGAATCATCAATTGAGAATTGATAAAACTGTTTTTTGAACTCCTCTAAACGTTGATAAATAGTCATTTTATGTTGTAAATTTAATTACTATTTTTAAATCAAAAAAAACAAGGCAACGCGCCCAAACTTTGTACGTCAATTCTTTGAAGCTAAGATAAAAAGTGTACTTTTGTAGTTGTAACTTAATGATAAGTTATGTATTTTAAAAAGATGCTGCAGTTAAACAAAATAAATTTAAGGAGATGAGAGTGGAATTTTCAATAATGAAAATCAGAAGTTTAGGGATTATGCTTTTGATTGTTTTGAGTTCGTTTGTAAGTTTTTCACAGCTGGATGCAACGTTTTCTAGCCCTGACGCTACCCAATGTCCAGATAATTTATTTACCCTTACTGCCACAAATACGACTTATGGAAGCTCGAATTATTCGTGGTTAATAACTGGGCCTTCTTCATTTTCCCAATCATTCAATAACGTAGGATCTTCAATTGCTTTTCCTTTAGCTACACCTGGTAATTACACTGTTAGACTAACTGTTACTGATGGTGTAACAACAACTAATAATACTCAAAACAATTTTATTCAAGTTTACAGCAAACCAACTATTAATTACTCGGTTACTCCAACCACAGGTTGTTCTCCATTGTTAGTTACCTTCAATGGAAGTTGTACACCTGGCAGCGGAACCTTATCTACGTTTCAAGCCAATGCTGGAGGAACTTCATATTCAACTGAAGACTTTACGCACACATTCACAACTGGAGGTACTTTTACACCAACCGTAACAGTAACAAACTCAGTTGGATGTTTCACAACAGGTGATTTAACAAATGTAACTGTTACAAACTCTCCGAGTTTAACAAGCCCATTAAATCCAAACTCAATTTGTAGTGGTTCAACATTCAATTATACCCCAACCAGTACTATTTCTGGGTCAACTTATTCATGGGTAAGAACCTTGCCTTCGGGAGTAACTGGTTCTGGTTCAAATACAAGTACTGGAACATCTGGCGTAATAAGTCAAACATTAACTTCTGCTACAACCCAGCAAGTAACTTATGCGATGACTGTTACCGCAAATGGATGTTCAAGAACACAAAATGTGGTGGTCACCGTACGAGCATTGCCTACTGTGTCAATAACACAAGGTGCAACCCTTGCAATTTGTACAGGACAAACTGGAACTTTAACAGCTGCTGGTCTTCCTTCAGGCGGGACATATACTTGGTCGACTGCTGCAACAACTGCTTCCATTAATGTTTCAACAGCGGGAGTTCGAACAGTGACTTATTCAGATGGAACTTGTTCAAGTGCACCAGCTTCATCAACGGTTTCAATTACAACTCCACCAACTATTTCAAGTTTTACAAGAACTGAAACGTCAGGAACTGCAAACGATGGTTCAATTTGTCCAGGTGCTTCAGTTACAATTTCAGCAAATGTCTCAGCTTCGGGTGGCACATATCTTTGGTCTACTTCGGCAACAACATCTACTATAACAGTTACTCCACCAATTACATCAACTTATACGCTTACCTATACTACTGGTTGTTCTACTACTAACTCAACTCAAATTACGGTTTTAGGTTTACCAACTCCAAGTTACTCATTAGCAGTTTCTAATTTTTGTTCGCCGCCGGTTACTACTACCTTTACAAACACTTCTTCGAATGCTGCTGGAGGAGTTTCTTGGTCTTTCCAAGGTGGTTCTCCTTCAAGTTCAACATCAAATACTCCGAGTGTAACATATGGTCAATCTGGTAATTTTTCTGTTACATTAACTGCAACTAGTGCTGCAGGTTGTACGAATACAACCGTTTTTCCCAATGCAATTACAATAGGATCGGGGGCTACACCAACGGGTACATTCACTGCTACAACACCTTTAACTCAATGTTATTCCTCAATTGCGGCACCAGCCAACGCAGTTGCAAACAATAGTGTTTGTTTTCAATTTACAGGTGCTAATACGGATACTTTGTTATGGAATTGGGGAGATGGGTCAACTGTAGAAAGAACTGATGAAATTGGAACTTTTTGTCATACCTATGCAAATGCAGGGAATTATACCGTTGTTGTTACACCCTACACTACAGTTGGAAACCAATTAGGATGTGCAGGTACTGCTGCAACTTTTTCAGTTGTTATAAAAGGTCCTGTTGCTTCTTATTCATTGAGTACAATTGATTGTGATAATCAAAGAACTCGAACATTCACGAGCACCTCCACAGGAACAACTGGTTCAGCAACCTATGCTTGGGATTTCGGAGATCCAGCTTCTGGAGCAAATAACACTTCAACTTTACAAACAGTCGCACACACTTTTACACAAACGCAATCTACAGCTTATTCGGTTAGACTAACAGTTACGGATGCATCAACAGGTTGCCCGGCTTCAGCCATAACAACCTCTATTTTTGCTTATCCAAATAATACCGCAGCATTTCAGTCCTATAACAATACAACAGCCTCAAGAGTTGTAACCACAGAAGTTTGTTTAAATGGTTCTTTATCCTTTTATAATGAAACTCCTTCTCCACAGTTGGCAACTCAAGCTGCGCACACTGTTTGGAACATTAATAATATTAATCCAACTTGGTCTACGGTAACTGCTGTGCGTGGAAATCCAAATACTTATAGTTTTTTAGAAACTGGTAATACAAACAACTTCAATGTTGATTGGGTTCCAGGAACGTATAATGTTTCAATGAGAAACAGACGTGATAATCCCGATGTAAATAACCAATGTTTTGAAATTGAAACCAAAACAAATTATATAAAAGTTCATGGAATAAATGGAACATTTACAGTAGCTGATACAGTTTGTGCGAATGCAAGTATGACTGTTAATAGTAGTGCAATGGCAGCTCCTGTAAGTTCAATTGCAAGCAGAGTTTGGAATTGGGGTGACGGCACAGCAAATACAACAGGTAATGTTGTAAGCCCAACTCATACATACACAAACGCGGGAACATATACGATTACTTTAACAGCAACCGATGCTTTTGGTTGTACTAGAATTATAACAAAACAAGTAATCGTTAGAAAACCTTTCGCAAGTTTTTCTGTGGACAGAAACTTTATTTGCCCTGGACAAACAGTAGCTGTAACAAATAATTCATCTGGTTTAGGATTAACAACTTATGCTTGGGCTGCTCCAACAGCAACACCCGCAAATGCAACTGGTATAAGTCCTGCTCCATTTACCTTTCCAACAGCAGGAAGTAGAAGTATTAAGTTAACTGTAACTGATAATTTAGGATGTGTTAAAGACTCAACAATCGCAATAACCGTACAAAATCCTGCACCTTCAGCAACTGCATCACCAAGTGCAGTATCTTGTTTTAACCCACCTACGAACGTTACTTTTACAAATACTTCCACTAATAATGTTGATAATACCACAGCTGTTTGGAATTTCAATTCAACAAATATTAATAGTGGAACAGGAACAAGTCCAGCAACTTCCAATACATGGCAACCATCTGTTTCTTATTCTTTGCCAGGAACATATATTGTAACATTACAAGTAGGTTCGTTGACTGGTTGTACATCAACTGTTCAACAAGTAGCTACTGTAACAATAGGTGGTCCATCTGGAACAGTAAATGTTACTAATTCCAATTTGACAGGTTGTTCATGTTATACTGCGACAATGACAGTTACAACATCAAATGTAACAGAGGCAAGATTACTTTATGGTGACGGTCAGTTCTTGGTTTTAACACCAAACACAACTCAAAACGTATCTTATTCTTATTGTAACACTGGTTCAACAACCATTACAAGAACACCATCCTTGTATATATCTAATGGAACATGTAATGGTTTTATTCCAGCTTTACAAACAATCAACATCAAACCAACACCAACTGTAACTTCAATATCTAATCAATTAAAATGTGCTGGTGTAAATTCAGATGCAGTTACTTTTACAGGAAATGTACCTGGAGCAACTTATACTTGGTCAAGAACAAATACAAATATTAGTGCTTCACCACTCGCACTCTCAGGTACAGGAGATATTCCTTCATTTTTAACGGATAACACATTGTCAACATCAGTAAGTTCTGTATTTACCGTGACACCTTCTTTTGATGGTTGTACTGGTTCACCAACAAACTTTACTATTACAGTTGGTCCAAGACCTGTATCCACAGTAAGTACAACCTCTGTCTGCGTTGGAGGAACAGTAACAACAACTCCAAATACAGGAGGAACATGGACAAGTTCAAATGGATCAGCAGCAACAATTACTCCATCTGGTATTGTGAGTGTAGCAAGTCCATCAACAACTCAAACAACAACTTTAAGATATACTGAAACCACTTCAGGTTGTTTTAGAGACCATGTTCTAACTGTAAATCCACTTCCTACACTTACTGCTTCCTCCTCTGTTTGTGTTGGTGGAACCATTAATTTATCTCCGAGTTCTTTGGGCACTTGGACAAGTAGTGCCACAAATATTGCTACTGTAGTACAAGCAACAGGTGTAGTAACAGGCGCAAACCCTGGTACAGTTAATTTCACATATACAGTAACTGCAACGGGATGTTCGAATACCACTTCTAATGTAACTGTAAATGCGTTACCTGTTGTTACCCTAAGTCCAACTACAATCTGTCAAGGACAAACAACACAAGCAACACCAACAACTGGAGGTACTTGGGCAGTAGTTTCAGGAACTGGAGTCTCAATAACAAATGGAGGGGTAATTACAGCTACAACATCTGCAACTAGTCCAGCAACATTTAGATTTACACAGACTTCAACAGGTTGTCAAGCAACAACTGGAAATTTAACAATTAATGCATTGCCAACGTTAACATCACCAACTTCTGTTTGTATGGGATCGACTGGAACCTTGTCTCCAACAACTGGAGGTACTTGGTCTAGTACAAATACTGCTGTTGCAACAGTTACAAACGCTGGTGTTATTACTCCAGTTTCAGCAGGAACAGTAACATTTATTTTTACACCTACATCTACAGGATGTAGTCGAACAACATCGACTGTTACAATAAATAGCTTACCAATAGTAACTGCACCAAGTTCTATATGTGTTGGTTCAACTGCAACACTTTCTCCAACTTCTGGTGGAACTTGGACATCAAGTTTAGATTCAAGAGCAACTGTTACTAATGCGGGTGTAGCGACTGGAGTAGCAGCAGGAAACGTAACATTTACATTTACTCAAACTTCGACCACTTGTTCAAGAACAACATCAACAGTTACAATTAATGCTCTTCCAACTGTAACAGCAGCTTCAACATCAATTTGTATTGGTGGAACAACAACATTAACTCCAATAACTGGTGGGACTTGGACCTCTGGTACTAGCGCTGTAGCTTCAGTTGACAATGCTGGTTTAGTTACAGGTTTAACAGCAGGAACATCCATAATGACTTTTACAAATTCAACAACTGGTTGTTCACGATCAACAAATGCTATTACTGTGAACGCCCTTCCAACTTTTGGAATGACAAAAACAGATCCAACTGTTTGTAATGCTACAAATGGTACGGTAACAATCACTGGATTAACTCCAAGTGTAAGTTACAGGTATACTTATATTTTAAACGGTAATACAACTGGACCAACAACAGCTACAAGTAGCAGTAGTGGTCAAATAACTGTATCCAATTTAGGAGCTGGAACTTATACCTTTTCAGTACAATTAGTTAGTTCAGGTTGTTCTTCTTCAACTCAAGATATAAGTTTAAACAATCCAAATGCACCAGACCTTAATGATATTCCCGATCAATTCTTGTGTGGTACAACTTATACTCTACCAACGATTACAGGAACAAACTTACCAGGAAATCAAGTTTATTCATCTCAACCCGGAGGATTTGGAACGGTGTATCCGGTAGGAACTATAATTTCTTCAACTACAACAATTTATATTTGGACAAGAACCCCTACGACAGGAGGCTGTTCTGACCAAGAAAGTTTTACAGTTACTATTAGTTCAAACCCTACAATAACTGCACCTAGTTCACTATGTGTTGGTGCTACTGCGCAACTTTCCCCAAGTACGAATGTTACTTGGACAAGTAGTAATACAAATAGAGCAACAGTTACTAATGCTGGCGTATTGACTGGAGTTGGTTCTGGAAATGTAACTTTAACAGTTCTTGATAATACAACACAATGTTCGAGTACAGCAGTTGTATCAATTATAGCAAGACCAACTATAACTGCTCCTACTTTCGTTTGTGTAAATGGTACAGCGAACCTTACACCAGCAACAGGTGGGACTTGGGCTGTGGTAGCACCAGGATCATCGTTTGCCTCGGTTACAAATGGAGGTGTTATAACTGGAATTACTTCAGGTACAGTTCAATTTATATTTACAAATACTTCAACAACTTGTACAAATACTACTTCAGTAGTAACAGTTAGACCACAGCCAGTTCTTACTTCACCAGCTTCTGTTTGTGTGGGAAGTACGGGTACTCTTTCCCCAACAACTGGTGGAACATGGACATCATTAGCTACAAGTACTGCTACTGTTGGCAGTACAAGTGGAATTATAACTCCCGCGTCTCCTGCAAATCCGGGTAGTGTTACATTTAGTTTCTTGGAAACTTCTTCAGGATGTTCAGATACTACTTCCGCTGTTGTTATAAATGCATTACCTGTTTTAGGAGGTCCAACACAAGTATGTAAAGGCGCTAATATAAGTTTAACTCCTTCAACTGGTGGAACATGGTCTGGAGGAAACCCAGCAGTTGCAACAATTTCACCTAGTGGGGTTGTAACAGGTGAGGATGTAGGTACAACTTCTTTTGTATTTACAAGTACATCAACAGGTTGTTCAAATACATCTTCTACAATAACAGTAAATCCAAATCCAACAGTGAATGGACCATCACAAGTGTGTGTTGGTTCTACTGTAAATTATACAGGTGGAACAGGTTTTACTTGGTCAAGTAACAATACAACTATTGCTACAGTAGCCGCAAATGGTGTAGTTACAGGTGTATCAGCTGGCACTACGTATTTGGTAAATACAAATCCATTCACAGGTTGTTTTGCAAATTCACAACCAATTACCGTAAATGCTTTACCTGTTGTTACAGCTCCTGCATCAGTTTGTGTAGGTGGTACTGTAACTCTTTCTCCAATAGTTGGTGGAACTTGGGCAACAAGTAATGGAAACATTGCAACAGTTTCAACCTCAGGTGTTGTTGAAGGTGTTGCTGCGGGAAGTGTAACTTTTACTTTCACTGACGCGACTACAACTTGCTCAAGAACTACTTCATCCATGACAGTTATTGCAAATCCTGTTATTACATTATCAAGAACAAACCCAACTGTTTGTAATGGAACAGATGGTACAATTAGAATCAATGGACTTACTGCTAATACAAGTTTCAATTATAGTTATACAGGACCAACATCCGCTGGACCAATTACAGCAACAACAAATGCTTCAGGTCAAATTACGATTTCAGGTTTAGGTGCTGGAACATATACTGTTACTGCAACTAATCCTGTTACAACTTGTACATCAGCAGAGGTTGTTATTACTTTAACAAATCCAAATTCACCAAATGTTACTGATATAGCAGACCAAACTTTGTGTGGAACAACTTATACTTTACCTGCAATTACAGGTTCTAATCTTACAAACGCACAATATTGGACAGGAACTGGCGGAACAGGTACTGTCCTTCCTGTTGGAACAGTAATCTCAGCAACTGGAGTAACTACAATTTATATGTATTCAGCAACACCAGGAGGTTGTTCTGATGAAGAAAGTTTTACAGTAACTATTAATTCTGTTCCAACGGCTTCTGCTCCAGCTGATGTTTGTCAAGGTCAAACTATTTCTGCATCTCCAGCAACAGGTGGTTCATGGGCAGTTGTAACTGGTCCAACATTTGTTTCTGTTGACAACAATGGAGTTGTAACTGGATTGTCACCAGGTGTTGCCACTTTTCGCTTTACAGATGGAGCAACAAATTGTCCAAGTAATACCTTAACAATAACAGTAAAAGCTGTTCAAACAGTTGATGCTGGTCCTGCTCAAACAGTTTGTTCCAATTCACCAGTTACTCTTGCAGGTACAAGAGGAGGAAGTGCAACTGCTTCAACTTGGTCTGATGGAACAGGTACATTTTCTAGTATATCTTCATTAACACCAACTTATACTCTGGGCTTAGGTGATGTTGGTACAGTAACTTTAACTTTAACAGCAGTTGATCCAACTGGAATTTGCCCTAATGTTTCTGATCAAGTAATCGTAACAATAGATCAAGCACCAGTTGTAAGTGCTGGTCTTGGTCAAACAATTTGTTCTAATTCTACAGTAACTTTAGGAGGAACTTTAGGTGGTGTAGCTTCAATCCCTACATGGTCTGTAACTGGTGGAGGAGCTACAGGAACTTTTGATAATGTCAACTCTTTAAATGCCGTTTATACACCAAGTGCCGCGAATATTACAAGTGGATTTGTTACACTAACTTTAACTACTTCAGATCCCGCAGGTCCTTGTACAGCAGTATCTAGTAATGTTTCAATTACAATAAATCCAGTTGCGACTGTAAGTGCTGGAACAGATTTCGTATCTTGTTCAGGTTCTCCAATTCAGTTACCAGGTGTAATTGGTGGCTCAGCAACATCTGCAACTTGGTCGGGTGGTAATGGAGTTTATTCACCAGATGCCAATGCAATAACTGGAACTTATACGCCTACAGATCAGGAGTTTATTGACAACAATCTCACTTTAACTTTAACCACAAACGACCCAATTGGTCCATGTCTAGCGGTTGATGCAAACGTAACCATTACTTTTGCTAACCCTGCAATTTCAACAGTAAGCCCTGATGATACAATTTGTGAAGGAGAATCTGTCAATGTTACAGGAGCTTTTAGCGGTGCTGCAAGTTCAGCATCGTGGGTTTATGTCTCTGAAAATGGTTCAACACCTGGTGTTATTTTACCAAATGCAAATTCAGCAACAATTAATTACTCACCAAGCCAAACTGATATTAACAACGGAAGAGTTAGATTAATTTATAGAACAAACGATCCTGCTGGTCCTTGCGGTCCTGTTGGAGATACTGTTGAAATTACAATCAATCGTACACCGTTCTTATTGAATAATAACACTGCAATTGGTTGTACAGGTGATCCAATTAACTTGCAATTAATTGTTGGTGGAGGCTTAACTGCTGATTTTTCTTGGTTTGCAAATGATAATCCCAATGTTTCAGGAGAATCAGTTGGAGTTCAAACTACCTCTTTAATTTCTGATGTATTAACTTTAAATCCTGGTGTAACAACTAATCAAACCGTGCTCTATACAGTAACACCTACGATTTTAGCATCTGGTTGTGTTGGAACACCATTACAAATAAGTTTAACTGTAGTTCCTCGTCCATCGATTTCGAATGTTACTGATCAATTATTATGCGCTAATACTGCAACTCAGGTAACAAACTGGCAAAACAATGTATCTGGTGGAACCTATTCATGGAATTATTTGAATTATACTGTTCCATCAATAGGAATAGGTCCGAATGGAAATAGTCAAATCCCATCATTTACCGCAATAAATAATTCTGGTGTTACACAAGTTGCTTGTATAAGAGTTGAACCATTAAACCAAGGTTGTTCAGGAATTGCAGACACAATGTGTTTTACAGTTTTACCAATTTCTACCGTTGTCGACCCTGTTGATATTATAATTTGTGCTGGTCAAACAATACCTTCAATCATTTTTACAGGAAGTGATCCAGCTACTGTATATAATTGGACAAATAATAATCCAAATATTAATTTAGGTGCATCTGGAATAGGAAATATCCCAAGCTTTACACCAAATAATCCAGTTCCTAATACAGAAACAGCAACAATTACAGTTACACCTTCATTAAATGGTTGTATTGGAGTGGCACAAACATTTACAATTGTTGTAAAACCAACACCTATCTTACAACCAATTGCTAACCAGACTGTATGTACAGGAAATACAACATCTCAAGTAAACTTTAATGCTTTACCTTCTGGTACAACTTTTACTTGGACAAATGTTAATTCAAATCCAACACAAAACTTAGGTCTTGGTGCAAATGGGGTGAACTTTGTTCCATCGTTCACGGCCTTAAATAACATTTCACAAATAATTGAGACACATACAATTACGGTAACACCAACATTTGACCAATGTGTTGGTTCTCCACAGACATTTGTGATAACAGTAAATCCTATTTTGAGAGCTGATGTAATACAAAATCGTTCCATTTGTGAAGGACTAAAATTGACACCTTTCACCATAACAGGAAATGTTCCAGGTGTTGTTTACAATTGGACGAATAATAATATCGCAATCAATCTACCACAATCCGGAACGGGCGGATTTCCCGATTCGACTATGGAAACTGGAAATTTTTGTACAACAGCCAACATAGTTATAACACCTGTTTTAGCCGGATGTCAGGGGGTTCAAACAAACTTTACAATAACAGTTTGTCCAAAACCAAATGTATATATAAGTCAACAAAGTCAAGGGAATTGTCATGCAGCACCAACAATCCCAGTTGTATTTACAGGAGATGTAGCTAATACTACATATACTTGGACAAATACAAATAATGTGTTTATTCAAGATAATTCAATTTATAATAATGTAACTAGCGCTAATGGAGATTTATTATCATTTGATGGTCAAAATACGACTACTAATCCACCAACAACACAAACTGCAATTTATGAAGTTTATCCTACAAGTAGTGATGGATGTATAGGTGACACTTCTGAGTTTACAATAACAGTTGACCCACGACCAACTGTAAATTCAGTTCCAGATCAAAGTGTTTGTCCTGGTCAACCTACTACACAAGTAGTGTTTACAGGAAATTTTGGAACTGCTACCACATACGATTGGTCATATGTTAATACATTAGGCTCAACAGGTATTCCTGTTTCAGGATCTGATGTTTTACCATCCTTTTCTCCAGTTTATTCTGGATCAGTTCCTGTGGTTATTCCAATTACTTGTATTCCAAGATTTAATACATGTTCAGGTACACCTACAACTTTTAACTTAACAGTAAAACCGACACCTACAGTAAATCAAATTGCAAATCAATCTTTATGTGCAGGCTCTTTAACTGCTGATGTTTTATTTACAGGAAACCAAAATAATAATCCAGGAACAAGTTTAACAGTTTATGATTGGACAAATAGCAATGACCAAATTGGACAACCTTTAACTGGTACAGGAGATATTCTTTCATTCCCTGTAAGCACTCTTCCAAATACAGTTATTACATCAGTATTTGAGGTTGTTCCAAAACTTAATGGTTGTATTGGAGATACGATGAGTTTTTCAATTCAGTCTGTAAGTCCTTTCCCAATTGTTGATACGATTCCAAGTCAAACTTTATGTGCAGGTCAATCTACAAATATGATTTGTTTTACAGGTGGAGGAAATCCAATTACTAATTATGTATGGACGAATGATAACACAACAATTGGATTAGCTGCAAATGGAACAACAGATCCATTGTTAAATCATTGTATACCTTCGTTTACTGCGACAAATAGTTTTTTAACTCCTCAAATAGCTACAATAACAGTTAGACCTTGGTATTTAGGTTGTCAAGGGAACGCTAGAACTTTTACAATCAATGTTAAGCCAGTACCTCAGGTATTTGTTACACCTCCAACACAAATACTTTGTGCCGGGGGAGCTACTCAAACAGTGCAATTTACAGGAACGCTAACGGGAACTCAATATGATTGGACGAATGATAACATATCAATAGGACTAGCAGCTGCTAACAATGGTGATATAGCTTCATTCCCGGCTTCAAATTCATCTGATGTTGTTCAAACTGCAACTATCAAAGTAGTTCCATCTTTAAATGGTTGTATTGGAGATACTGGTACTGCGTTTATTATAGTAAATCCAATTTCAACAGTTGTTTTACCTAACTTGAATTACGCTTATTGTCATGGTGATGTCGTACCACAAAATTGTTTCAATGGTAATAACCCTGCTACATCTTATTTGTGGACAAACAGTAATACGGCAATTGGTTTACCAAGTTCAGGGACTGGTTGTATACCTTCATTTATTGCTACAAATTCAAGTTTGGTTAATGACACTGCATACATCATTATTCAACCAACCTTGAATGGTTGCCTTGGAATACCTGATACCTTTATGATTGTTACTAAACCAATACCAAATGTGTATTCAGTTCCTGATATAAATATTTGTGCTGGAGTTACTGTTCCGACAACTACTTTCCAAGGTGATATGACGAGTGAAACGGATTTCGTTTGGTCTGGAAACACAAACATTGGCTTGAATCCAAATAACGGGATTGATTCAATTCCAACTTTTGTTGGGGTTAATACTTCACAAGTAATATTAGTTGATTCAATAATAACAAGACCTGAGCGTCAAGGATGTTTTGGAGCAAGAGATACATTATTGATTATTGTAAATCCTATTTCAACAGTTACAGTTAATAATATTACAGTTTGTAATGGAGTTACAGTTCCACCACTACCTATAAATGGCCCAAGTCCAACAGCGATTTATGCATGGACAAATAACAATATCTCAATTGGTTTACCAGCTTCTGGAACTTCTTTGACTGCTCCACATTCATTACCAAGCTTTACAGCAGTTGGCGGTGTAGTTCCTCAAATAGCACAAATTGTTGTTACACCTTTAGTTAATGGTTGTCCAGGGGTCAATGATACGATGACAATTACAGTGAATCCAACGCCTATTGTCAATCCTATTCCAAGTCAATCATTGTGTGCGGAAACAAATAGTACTCCAATTACATTTAGTGGACCAGTAGCAAATACTACTTATAACTGGTCTCACAATAATGCCTCAATAGGTTTAGTTCCTACATCTGGAGTGAATAGTATCCCTGTTTTTGAAGGAGGTCCAAATTTATATCCATCGTTGGATAATATTGCATCTGTTACAGTTACACCTGTTGCGAATGGATGTTCGGGAATTCCAATAAATTTCTCAATAACAGTTCATCCTTTACCAATAATCAATGCAGGATTTGATACAACTTTATGTTTAGGTCAATTCATTATTCCTCAAGGCTCAGGAAACAGTATTGCTGGTCCTCAAATTACTTATAGTTGGACTGCAACGCCTTCTAATGCAGCAAACACAACGCCGTTAAATGGTCTGCCTTATTATCCAGATGCCACAACAACTTTATCAGTTATTGGAACGGATGCTAACTTATGTCAAAATGTAGATACCTTAATTGTTACCTACTTACAAGTTGCACCACCTCAAGTATTTGCTGGTTTAGATACAGCTTTATGTTTTGGTGAAAGTATCACTTTAACAGCCGTTCACGATGCAGATTTACTTGTTTGGGATAATGGAGTTTTTGATGGTCAAGAGTTTACACCTGATACAACTTTATCATACATTGCAACTGCATCAAATGTAAATGGATGTTATTCAAAAGATACAATTGTTGTAACAGTAAATCCGTTACCAATAATTACAGCTAATGCATCTGATGATTTCATTTGTGATGGAGATAGTACTATTTTATGGGGTTCAGGAGCTGGAATAGGTGCAGTTTATACTTGGGATAACAATGTAATTGATAGTGTTGGTTTTGTACCTGATGTAACGAATACTTACACAGTTATTGGAACAGATGCGAATGGATGTCGAGATACAGCAGACATCGTTGTAACTGTAAATCCAAACCCAGTTGTGTTGTTCTCCTCTGATATTACATTTGGCGGTTGTCTTCCATTCTCTCCTACGTTCTATGATTTGAGTAGTCCTTCATCGGCGAGTGTAACTTGGGATTTTGGTGATGGAAACACTTCTAACCAATTAGATTCTGCGATTAATATTTATGATAATTATGGTTGTTATGATGTTACTTTAACAAGTACAACGCCAGAAGGCTGTTCATCATCATTGACACAACAAGACTTTGTTTGTGTGAATGAAATCATTGCAGATTTTGTTCCAGATTCATTTGAACAACCAATTTCTGATCCTACTTTTGAGTTTAATAATACTTCTCAGAATGCAACGAGTTACCAATGGTTCTTCGGTGATAATGATAGCTCTTATGCAGTTCACCCTAACCATACGTATGATGAAATAGGATTATATTCGGTTACTTTAGTAGCTTCTGCTCAAGATGGATGTACAGATACAGCAGTGATTGTTATTAAAGTAAGAGATGAGGTAATAGTTTACGTACCAAACTCTTTCACACCAGATGATAATGGATTGAATGACGTCTTTTTACCAGTTTTAACTGCTGGTTATGATAGAACAGAAGGATGGCAGTTTAAAATCTATAACCGTTGGGGAGAAGAAATTTTCAATAGTGAAATAATTGGAAATGGATGGGATGGTACTTACAAAGGCAAACCTGTACAAATCGGAAGTTACACGTGGTCATTACGTTTCCAAGATTCACAAAATAATAAAATACACGACTTCACAGGTCACGTTAACCTAATTAGATAATGAAATTATTTTCAATAGTTTTTTCTTTCGCTTTAACGGGTAGTTTGTTTTCACAAATTACCCTTAGTGGAAATGATTTTGCAGGTGCAAATGACACAGTTAGAATAAGTCAAACAATCGATCCTGTGATTGATTACACATTGACGGGTCCGAATTTCAGTTGGGATTTTAGTGGATTAACAGCAGCATCGCAATACTTGAAGTATTTCCAACCCATTTCGAATAGTACAATTTTGGTACAAGCAGAATATGGTTTTACCGCTCCAACAGAATACAAAGCGACATATTTCTTAGAATCGCGTGATATTCCTATTGATCAATTGAATCAATTTTTACCTGCTGAATTATCTGATTTAAATCAATTTTCAAGAAAGACAGCAGATTCTATTACCGCATTGGGGTATTCACTTTCTGTAAATGGTCAAGCTTTACCGTTTAAGTCCGATACTATTGAAACGTTATATAAATTTCCAACTAATTTTGAGGATACTTTTTCAACGCGAGGTTACACCTACATTGATTTGAATCCAGTAACTGATTTTAAATTAAAACAATATCGTCAAAGAACTAGTGTAGTAGATGGTTTTGGAACTTTGATAACGCCACTTGGAACTTTTGAAGTGTTAAGATTAAAAAGTGTAATTAACGAATTAGATTCTGTGTATCAAACGTTTTTCGGTGGTGGAAGTTGGAATGTTTTACCGCAAACTGTTATTACCGAATACGAATGGTGGGCACAAGGAAAGGATGACGCCATGTTAAAAATTGTGGCTGTTGAAAATAATGGTAACTCACAAATTCGCTCAATAGAATATCAAGATGTTTATTTAGGCTTAGATGCAAGTGTTGAGGAGAATTCATTTGAATTTAATTTAGTTCCAAATCCAGCGAATAATTTAATTTCAATAGAGTCTGATTTAGCTATTGAGCAAATTAAAATAATCGGTTTAGATGGTTCGGTTGTTTTAAAACAAAACGCAAATAATGTTTCTAAAGCGGTAATTGAAATATCAATGCTTCAAGTAGGTGTTTATTTTGTAGAAGTTTCTTCTGGTAAATTTACCGCTACTCAAAAATTAATTAAGCTTTAATCTTATCTTTGTTAAAGGCAAATCAGTCTATCGCTGTCTGTCAATTGACGGAGAGAGGAAAGTCCGGGCAGTGAAGAGCATCGTACTTCCTAACGGGAAGGTCTTATTGGATCAATCTAATAAGAACAGAAAGTGCCGCAGAAAGGAAAACTACCTGGTCAAGCTTGCTTCGACTGGGAAAAGGTGAAAAGGTGAGGTAAGAGCTCACCGCTTCTTCAGTGATGAAGGAGGCAAGGTAAACCTTACGAACTGAAAGACCAAATATACCGAGGCTTGAACGATTGAAAAATTTTTCATAAAGGGTTGCTCGCCCGATCTCGGAGGGTAGGTTGATGGACGCTGATAGTGATGTCAGTGCTAGATAAATGATAGATAATAATGAGGATTCATCCTTGTTTGATACAGAACCCGGCTTATGATTTGCCTTTTTTTATGAATGAATTTGTTGAAGATATAAGATTGCGTTTTCAGAAAGTAGAAAACCATTCTCAAGCAATAAGAATGGCTACTTATATGAAAAATATAGCTCCATTCTTTGGTGTTTCAAGTGTGCCACGTAAAGCTATTTATAAGGATTGGAAAAATACACTTCCTAAGAATTTAGACTTCGACCAGAAATGGGATTTGGTTTTTGAACTTTGGGAACAAGAAGAAAGAGAATTGCATTATGTTGCAGTGGATTGGATAAATTCTTGGAATATAAAAACTTTGCAAATTGAAGATGCGATTAACCTAAGATTAATTCTTCAAAGTAAGCCTTGGTGGGATACAGTTGATTTGTTGGCTAGTACTTTTTTAGGTAAATTACTACTTAAATTTCCAGAACTTAGAAACGATCTTATTGAAAGTTGGTCAGAAACAAATGATTTTTGGTTACAACGTTCAACGTTGATTTTTCAATTGAAGTACAAGCAAAAAACAGATTTAGATTTACTTCTACAACAAATCTCTAGATTCAAATCAAACAAAGAATTCTTCATTCAAAAAGCTATAGGTTGGTCATTAAGAGAAGTTTCTAAATGGAATCCTGAGTGGGTAAAAAATGTAGTGGAGATTCAAGAATTAACTGGTCTTGCCAAAAGAGAAGCGTCGAAGTATCTATCTTACTAAATGGATAAACTGCTGCCCTTCTGATTGAATATCATTGAAGTCGGTTATCATAAATTTAATAAAATAGACTCCTTCGTGACAATCGGTTCCGTTAGAAGTTCCATCCCAAAGAGGTTTTGTTAAATTCAATTCAGTAATAACATTTCCCCAACGATTAAAAATTATACCTTCGAAGCTTTTCGCATTGACTAGATTTATCGTATAATTATCATTAGCACCATCACCGTTAGGTGTAAAGATATTTGGAGTTTCAATTGAAATCGTATTATTCTGAAGCACAATCAATTCTAAACTCATTGTTTCACTACAAATTCCGTTTTCAGCTGTTAAAGTAATAGTATAAACTCCTTCGTTGGTGTAAATCGAGTTTACACTAGTTGTTGAATTTATTGGTAGAGTAGTGCCGTTTCCAAAGTCCCAAGTGAAATTTGTAGCACCTGTACTGTTATTTGTAAAAGTAACGGTTAGAGGAGCATTCCCACCTGTCGGAGTCAGTGTAAAATCAACTTGAGGGTCAGCAACAATTACTGTAACGTTATCAGTTGCAGTACATCCGTTCGAACTTGACGAAACAGTATAAGTTGTTGTTTGAGTTGGAATAAAAGGAATGCCATCAACAACACCATTATTCCAAGTAAAAGGCCCTGTTCCTGTTCCAGACAATGTAATTGGTGAATTGATACAAATTAAGGTGTCGTTTCCAGCATTTGCTACTGTTGAACCGATGACTATCGCTGTTGTGTAGGAGGTTGCACAAAAACCGCTGTTCGGCGTGAAAACATAATTGCTTGATCCAACTGTTGAAGTATTTATTGTACTCGGATTCCAAGTACCAGTGATTCCTTCGAAAGATTGTGTTGGTAAGTTCGTTGGCGTTGTGTTTATGCAGAATGGACCAATTGAAGAAAATGTAGGGGTCAAAGGGTTTGTGATGGAAACATTTATAGAAGTAACACTTGCGCATTGTCCAGCTGAAGGTGAAAAAGTATAATTAAAGTTCCCAATATTTGTGGTTGAAATAGTTGAAGGATTCCAGGTTCCAGTAATGCCGTTTGTTGAACTTGAAGGTAAAGCTTGTGCAGTTCCATTTAAACAAATTGGATTTATTGGAGTAAATGAAGGTGTAATAGTTTGATTGATTGCAATTGTCATTGTACTTGTAGTTGCACACGTGTTATTGATAGGTGTAAAAGTGTAATTTGTCGTTTGTGTTGAATTAATTGCAGGTGACCAAACACCTTGAATTCCGTTAGTTGAAGTATTTGGAAGTGTAAAAACATCACCAACACAATAAGGGCCAAGTTGGCTAAATGCAGGTGTTACAGAATTACTTATTTGAACGGTTAGTGTTGTGGTAGAAGCACACGATAAATCAGTAGGCGTGAATGTATAAGTTGTTGTAACAGTATTGTCAATTGCAGGACTCCAAGTTCCAGAAATTCCATTAGTTGAAGAACTAGGCAAAGTGAAACTTGTTCCTGAACAATAAGGACCTACAGGGTCAAAAACTGGTGTTGTTTGCGCAGGGTTCAATGGAATTACTATCGTGGTATCATAAGTACAACCATTCGAAGTTGTAACTTCACAAGCGTACGTTCCTGCACATAAATTTGATAAAGTTGCTGTTTGACCAATAACTGAGTTTGAAGCATTTGTCCAACTAAAAGTGTAAGAAGGAATTCCACCTGTTGGCGTAATCGTTACTGAACCATTACAACTGCAAGTTTCATCTGAAATTACAGATGTCGATGTAATTGGAAGAATAGGTTGACAACTATTATTTAATTGGCTAATATAAGTTGCGTTTGCAGGATTATTCGGTAAACCTGGTGTTTGATTGTCTGGAGATGCACAAGTTCCTGCAATCCAATTAGATTGTAAGAAAGGGTCGTTTGAATTGGTATTAGCTAAGTAGAAAACAGTATTACCAGAACCACCTGTAAAGTAAATAATATTGTTTGAATTATTATTTCCCCAACTAACTCCGAAAGTTGGAACTAAGGTATTTGTTGGCGCATAAGTTTGAAAAGAATCATCATTATTCGACATTCCAAGTGGATTCCAAAGTGATCCACCTGCAGTCCAGCCACTTGTTGGATAAGTAGTGTTTCCAGCTCCAGGACTTACTGTTTGATATTCCAATAAACTAGAATTTACTGGTATTATTAATCGACAATTATTATCAGTTAGACTTAAATCTTGGGCTGGAAGTGCAGCGTTTATATCCGCTGGGTTATAAATTACAATTAAAGTACCAAATGGTACACAAGACCAAAAAGCATTATTTGATGAAAATCGAACAGCTCCAGGAGCTACACCTGTTTGAGTTGTATTACCGTTCGAGAAATAACCACTATTATCATCAATAATCCAACCTCTTAAATCCATACATGTTTCACAGTTTTGTGTTGTTGAAGTTGGGATTACTAAAAGTTCAACGTATTCTTTTACTCCTGTTCCTCCAGTTGGACCTTGAGAAACTTCGTTGATTATAAGTGTTTGATTGTAAGCGAAATGAGAAATCAATAAACTAAAAATTCCAATTAAATAGAGTTTCATTGGTAATAAAAAAAAATATTCTATTTTTCATCGGTTTCAACGTTAAAATTCACGTATCAAGGAGAACAATGAAAAACCGTTCAAAATTAGGGATTAAATATAGTTCAACCAATTTTAAGCCTAAATTTAAAGTAGAATTAACACTACTTATATAATCTACAACGCAAATCAATTAGTTTTTCTAAATTCACACTTCAATTTGTAAAAATGAAGTTTAGTATTTTATTGTTTTTTAGTTTTCTGGTGGCAAGTTCTGTTTTTTCGCAGTATGCACCTGAAAATGGAGTGAAGGAGTCCATATCAGAATTTATAGCATTAAGAAATGTTGCTGTTTATGTAAATCCAACAAGTAAAATTGAAAATGCAACAATTCTTATTTCCAATGGGAAAATAGTTGAAATCGGACAAAAAATAACCGTTCCAACAGGAGTTCTAGAATATGATTTTAAAGGAAAAACTATTGTTCCAGCTTTTGTAGAGTTGTATTCAAATATTGGTTTACCAACATCGAACGAACGAAATTATTCACAAAGACCACAAATTGAAACCTCAAAAAAAGGAGCTTATTATTGGAATGAAGCCATACGTCCTGAAGTGGAAGCCTCCATTCTTTTTGATGTGGATGCAAAATCAGCCGAAAATTTTTCGAAAATGGGTTTTGGATTTGCTGTAACACACGTTCAAGACGGAATAGTTAGAGGAACTGGTGCATTAGTTGGATTGGGATATGAGAACACAAGAAAACAACTGATTTCTTCCAATTCAGCTCAATATTATTCTTTTGCAAAAGGATCTTCTGGTCAAACCTATCCTTCCTCCCAAATGGGATCAATTGCCCTTTTACGCCAAGCTTTATATGATTTGAAATATTATTCTGAAAATAAAAATGCAGAACAATCACTTTCTTTAGAAAAATGGAAAGAAAATCAAAAACTCCCAGTTTTCTTTAAAACAGAAGATAAATGGGAAATTTTGCGCGCGCTTAAAATCGCTAAAGAATTTAATCAAAGCTATTGTTTCATTGGTTCAGGAAATGAATATGTGATAGCAAAACAGTTGAAAGATGAAAAAGCGACTGTTGTTCTTCCTTTAAACTTCCCTGAAGCTTACGATGTTAATGACCCATATCTTTCAAGACAAATTCCATTAAGCGATTTAAAACATTGGGAATTAGCTCCGTCTAATCCTTTTTTATTGAGTTCCCAAGGTGTAACTATTTGTTTTTCAACCTATGGATTAAAATCACCAGAACAATTTTGGAAAAATCTACATAAAGCCATTTCAAGAGGTTTAAAAGTAAGCGATGCATTAGCCAGCTTAACCTTAAATCCAGCAAAATTAATTGGCGCTGATGGAATAATCGGAACCTTAGACAAAGGAAAATTGGCAAGCTTCACTGTTTTTTCAAGCGACCCTTTTTTAACAGAAGCAACTTTGTTAGAATCTTGGAACCAAGGAACTCAACAAATTATTAAAACGCAAGCATTGGTTTCAGTTATTGGGACGTATAGTTTGAATATTGAAGGGAAAAATTATCAACTAGAATTGACTGAATCAAACGAAAAACCCCAAGGAAAAATTCAACTTTTAAAAACAAATAATTCTTCTAAGAAAGACACTGTTAATGCAAAAGTAGCGGTAACTGTTATTCAAAATGACATCAATTTGCAGTTTAATTGCGATGATGATAATTACAAGGGAAGCATAAACTTACACGCAAAAATCAGTAATAATGGGAGTGTGTTTGAAGGTGATGGAACTTTGCCAAACGGAAAATGGATACTTTGGTCTGGAATAAAAACCACCAAACCTGAAGACAAGAAAGAACCTACTGCATTAAAAATCGATACAACTTTTAAAGCAAAAAACTGGTTTCCTAATTTAGCTTTTGGATATGACGCTATTCCAGAAGTGAGAACAGTTGTTTTTAAAAATGCAACCGTTTGGACAAATGAAAAAGATGGAATTATAAAAAATGCAACCGTTATAACGGAAGACGGCAAAATTAAATATGTAGGAACAAATTCAATAGCAACTCCAACTAAAGCAATTATTATTGATGCCAAAGGAAAGCATCTTACTGCTGGAATTATAGATGAACATTCACACATTGCTATTTCTAAAGGTGTAAATGAAGGCGGTCAATCAATCTCAGCCGAAGTAAATATTTCAGATGTTGTTACTGCTGACGACATCAATATTTACAGACAGTTAGCAGGAGGAGTTACGGCGGCTCAATTATTACACGGCTCAGCAAACCCAATTGGAGGACAGTCTGCTTTGATTAAGTTAAAATGGGGACATACTCCAGACGAAATGTTGATTCCAAATGCACCAATGTTTATTAAATGTGCGCTTGGTGAAAATGTAAAACAAGCAAATTGGGGTGACTTTAATACTGTTCGTTTTCCGCAGACGAGAATGGGAGTGGAGCAAGTTTTTTACGATGGATTTACTCGTGCAAAAGCTTATAAGCAAGAGTGGGATGATTATTTGAAAAATCCAAAAAAACAAGAGGGAAGTCCTCGAAAAGATTTAGAATTGGATGTTTTGGTTAATATTTTAGAAAGCAAATGTTTTATTACTTGCCATTCTTATGTTCAATCTGAAATCAATATGTTGATGCACGTTGCGGATTCGATGGATTTTAAGATTAATACGTTCACTCACATTTTAGAAGGTTATAAAGTAGCAGATAAAATGAAAACGCACGGAGTTGGGGGTTCAACTTTTGCAGATTGGTGGGCATACAAATTTGAAGTGAATGACGCTATCCCTTACAATGCAAAAATGATGGCCGATCAAGGGGTGGTGGTTGCAATAAATTCGGACGATGCTGAAATGGGAAGAAGATTAAATCAAGAAGCAGCGAAAAGTGTTAAATATGGCGGAATGTCGGAAGAAGAAGCTTGGAAAATGGTCACTCTGAACCCAGCAAAATTATTACACTTGGACGACAGAATGGGAAGTGTTAAACAAGGAAAAGATGCAGATATCGTTCTTTGGTCAGATAATCCATTGAGTATAAAAGCTAAAGTCGAAGTCACAATGATTGATGGAAAAATTCTATATGAAAGTGCAAATGCTAAAACTTTAGAAGATAGAAATACAACTGAAAGAGCAAGAATTATCAATAAAATGCTCGAATCAAATGAAAAAGGGGAGCCTTCAAAACCTTTCGTTAAAAAAGGAAGAAAACACTACCACTGTGATACATTAGGAGAAGAAGGTACAGAAGAAGAAAACTTACATTAAGATGAAATTTTTAGCAATAATACTAGTTGTTGGGTCATCATTTTTGACTTGGGCTCAACCAAAACGCATTCTTTTAACAAACGGATTTTTACACGTCGGCAACGGCGAAACGATGGAATCTGCTTTAGTTGGAATTGTTGATGGAAAAATTATTTCTGTCAAAAATTCGTTGGCAACAACCATAACTAAACAAGAATGGGATACAGTTATAAATTTAAATGGTCAACACATTTACCCGGGTTTTGTGGCTCCTAATTCTACCTTAGGATTAACAGAAATTGATGCTGTTCGTGCAACAAGAGATTTTGACGATGTTGGTGAATTCAACCCCCACGTTCGAACACAAATTGCCTATAATGCAGAGTCTAAAGTAATTTCAACTGTTAAAACAAATGGCGTTTTGATAACGCAAGCAACTCCTAGGGGTGGAATTATTTCAGGAACCTCTTCAGTTATGTTTTTAAGTGGTTGGAATTGGGAAGATGCAACGATTCAAAAAGATGATGGGATTCATTTGAATTGGCCTTCAAGCACAGAAGGTGGAGGTTGGTGGGCTGAACCTGCTCCCAAAAAGAGAAATGAAAACTATGAAGAAGAAAAACAAAAGATTAAGTCATTTTTCAAATTAGCACAAGCTTATTCAAATGCAAAGGATGCAAAATTTGACTTGAGATTGGAAGCAATGAAAGCTTGTTTTAACGGAAATAAAAGGGTTTTCTTTCATGCGGATGATATTCAACAATTATTAGACGTGATGGATTTCGTTAAGGAATTTAGTATTAAATATCCAGTTATAATTGGCGGCTACGATGCACATTTAATTGGTAAAAGATTTAAAGATGCAAATATTCCTGTGATGCTTACACGTGTTCATAGTTTACCAGAAATGGATGAAGATGCAGTTGATTTACCTTACAAATTACCGTATTTATTACAACAGCAAGGAATTAAATTTTGTCTTCAAAATACAGGAGATATGGAAACGATGAATGCACGAAACATCCCTTTTTTAGCGGGAACAGCAATGGCTTATGGATTAACGGAGGAAGAAGCTTTACGTTCAATTTCGTTGAGTAGTTGTGAGATTTTAGGTATAGATAAATTATATGGCTCCATTCAAGTTGGAAAGTCAGCAACACTCTTTGTATCTGAAGGTCCAGCACTAGATATGAGAACAAATAAAGTAAGTTTGATTTTGGTAAACGGAAAATTTGAACCCGTAACTAATTTTCAAACAGAGCTTTACTATAAGTACAAAAAGAAATATGAAGAAAAACAAAAATAATTTTGATTTCTCTGTAACATTTCCAAAACGAAGTCGTCCTACGAGCAACTAGGATGAATATTCAAGAATATAATCAAGCTGTAGATCAGTTCGCTGATGGTTTATATCGTTTTGCTTTAAAAAGCATTAACGATAGTGATATGGCGCGCGATTTTGTACAAGATGCGTTCGAAAAGTTATGGATTAAACTTGAAACAGTTGAAAATGCAAAATCTTATTTGTTTACAACAGTTTACCACGCAATAGTTGACCATTCACGAAAAGAACAACGCACGCGTGTTTATACTGAGCAAGTTGATAGAAATCCTATTTCTGAATTGCAAGCAATTGACTTGCATGAAATATTGAACAAAGGGTTGAATGAAATGTCTGAAATACAAAGAAACGTTGTTCTGCTCAGAGATTATGAAGGATATTCCTACCAAGAAATTGGAGAAATAACTGGATTAAGTGAGCAACAAGTGAAAGTTTATATTTTCAGAGCAAGAAAGTTTTTGAAAGAATATATTGGTACAATAGAGGCAGTAATATGATGATAACAAAAGAAAATATCGAAGCCTATTTACTTGATTTTCAAGAAGGAAATTTAAGTCAATTTCAAATCAAAGAGTTGATGGATTTTGTTGCGTTGCATCCAGAGTATAAAGACGATTTAGATATTCAACCACTTCCGATTGATTTTTCGATTGAATTCTCAGATAAAGCAAGCCTTAAAAAAACAAAAGCAATTAAACCATCCGTTTTCGATTCCTTGCACGAAAATGAAACAGAACTTTTCATTGTCGCGAAAATTGAAAATGAATTAAACGAATCGGAAGAATTACATTTCAATCGAGCACTTCAAGCAGATAAAAATTTTGAAGCACAGTTTAAAGCCTTTTCCAAAACAATTATCCCAGTTGATAATTCATTGATTTTTGAAAATAAAGACGAATTAAGAAAAGTTGGAGTGATTACGCCACTATTTAATTTTAAACGTGCTTTATCTTATGCTGCTGCAGCAAGTGTTTTGTTATTTGCAGGTTACCTGTTTTTTAAAACAAGTCCGAAAGTAGAGGAGGAGAAAAAGACTGCTGGAAAAGAGAAAGTTAAAAACGAAAAGCAAATTACACCAAACTCAATTGAGGAAAAACAAGAGTCAATTCAATTTGCTAACGATTTTAATACAACAAAAAAATCTAAGGTTAATTCCATCGATTCTTTGCCAAAAACAAATAATTCAGTTGTTCCACAAGAACCTATTTTGGTTGCGCAAGAAGTGGATTCTTCTAAATTTACTTTTGAAAATAACAATCAAGATTTTGCATTCGTTGTGCCAATTGAAACAACAAATCCAACAATAGAGTCTTCATCACCTAAAGTTGAAACCTTAACAGTAAAATCTTATTTTGTTCAAAAAGTAAATCAAGTGCTTTTTGGTAAGTCAAATCCTAGCGACGAAGAGAAATACGCTTCGTTTTCACAAAAAGTATCAACAGCAACAGGAATTTCGTTTGATTTTAAAAGAAGAAAATCTAGATCCAATAAGGAATTTCACTTGAAAATCGGAAAATTTTCAATCGACAGAAAAAAAAGTAACTAATCGCTGTAACATTTAAAAGACGAGGTCGTCCTACAGCAAAACAGAGAAAAAAATGAAAACAATTTTACTTACAATCGCAACAATGAGCTGTATTAGTTTAACCGCTCAAGTTACAGAACCAATCGAACCACAAGAAGGAACAGTTACAATTGATACTGTAAATCAAACAGTAACAGTTGACAATAATGGTGACACAACTCGCATTAAATTAGGAAAGAAAAACATCGTTATCGTTGAAAAAAGAGAAGATGGTAAAAATGGAGAAAAGAAAGTTATCATCGATGAGCGAGTGATTATTGAAGATGAAGAGGATTCTTTTTCTATCGAAGATGATGAAGATGATGAAAAAGAAAATAGAAATGGAGAAGGCCATTGGGCTGGATTTGGAGTTAACACAAACGGATTTTTAAATGCAGATGGTAAAATCGCTACAGGAAGTGATGCTGGATTTTTAGAATTAGACCACGCAAGAAGCATCGGATTTAACTTTAACTTAGTAGAAAAACGCTTTCCAATTTTTAGAGAATATGTTGGATTGACAACAGGTTTGGGAATTCAATGGAATCGTTTTGCATTAAAAAACAATGTTGACGTAATGGTAAGTGCCGATTCAACTTATGGTGTAGAAAACACAACAGTTGATTATAAGAAAAATGTGCTACGCTCAACGTATTTACAAATTCCTTTGTTGCTTGAAATCACAACAAATAAAGATAATGATAAAGCTTGGCACATTTCTGCTGGAGTTGTCGGAGGAATTCGCATCGGTTCTAGTTTAAAAACGAAATGGGAAGAAGATGGAAAAACGAACAAAGACAAAGTTAAATCCAACTATAATTTCAATCCTTTTGAAGCTCACGCAACAGCAATAGTTGGGTACGGAGATATTAGCCTTTATGTAAACTATGGTCTAACTCAAGTGTTTGAAAAAGACAAAGGACCCAGTTACGCACCTGTTTCAGCAGGAATTCTATTGAATTTTTAAAGATAGCATTTAAGATTTTGAGTGTTCGCAATCGAAACTGTAAAATGCTTGAAAATTAAAAATTTAATCGAAGTAAGGGTTATTTAGTGAATATTAGCGAATAATCTACAGCATTGAATTTCTTGGTTTTAGCTACTGAACTGAAACTTATAATTTTTAAAATTTCTGCAAGAACATTTTTAAAAAAAATTAAGTTTCAGAAAGGAGTTAAAATTGTTCGATGTAGGGCTTTAATTAGGATTATGATTTTAAATATTGCTTGAAAGAAAGTGCACACGTACATTTAAGATTATACCTTTGATTAGTAGTTGAGGACCATGCATAACTAGGAAACTAACCGTGCATGGTTTCTTTTTTACCGTATTTTTCCATCAAACTTGCTTCAAATTCTAAGAAAGCTTTCCAGCGTTCATCAACATTTATTCCCTCTCCATATTTACGAGCAAAGTTCAGAAATGTAGTATAGTGCCGAGCTTCACTTTCCATCAAACCTCGATAAAAATTGCGTAAATCTGCATCTTCTAATTCTTCGGATAGAATTTTAAAACGTTCGCAACTTCTGGCTTCGATCATTGCAGCAAATAACATTTGATTCACGAAAAGACCTTTTTTAGAACTATTCGTTTTGCTTTGTCTTAAGAAAACAGATAAATCGTTCACATAAGGATCTTTTCTTTCAAAACCCAATTTCAATCCACGTTCCAATAATTTTTGATGCACCCTATCAAAATGCTCCATTTCCTCTTGACAAATAGCCGTCATCGCTTGAACTAAATCTGAATAATGCGGATATTGAACAATCATAGAAATTGCATTGCTTGCTGCTTTCTGTTCACAAAAAGCATGATCCACTAATATTTCCTCCAAATTGCGTTCAACGATATTTACCCATCTTGGGTCGGTTGCCATTTTTAAACCAAGCATCTTCAAAAATTTTCCGCAAAAATACAAGTATATTTACACATACAATATTTCGCTTTCAAAGTCATTCGAGTTTTGTATATTTGGGACTCTTATTAAAAAGTATGTCTGAAATAGCAACAGAACAAAAACAACTTGCAGTAGAAAAGCTCGAGTTAATAAAAGCTTTCAAGTTAATGGCAACAGCAAAAACGTTGGCAGAAAAATACGAAGCAAACAAAGAAATTACTGCAAAATATGTGCATGCAACGTCCCGTGGTCATGAAGCTATTCAGCTTGCAGTTGGGATGCAGTTAAAACCACAAGATTGGGTTTCTCCTTACTATCGCGACGACAGTATTTTGTTGGGAATCGGAATGCAACCTTATGAATTGATGTTACAAGTGTTTGCAAAAAAAGACGATCCATTTTCAGGAGGTAGAACTTATTATTCGCATCCTTCTTTGAACAGAGAAAATATGCCTAAAATCCCACATCAATCTTCTGCAACTGGAATGCAAGCCATCCCAACAACAGGAATTGCAATGGGAATTCAATATAAAGAAAAAACAGGCCTTTCAACTCATGAAGCTGGTGAAGCTCCAGTTGTTGTTTGTTCGCTTGGCGATGCTTCGTGTACAGAAGGCGAAGTTTCTGAAGCTTTTCAAATGGCAGCGTTGAAGCAATTTCCAATTGTTTATTTAGTACAAGATAATGGGTGGGATATTTCAGCAAATGCGAAAGAAACAAGAGCACAAGATATTTCACAATATGCAAAAGGTTTTCATGGAATTGAAGTGAGAACAATTGACGGAAGTGACTTTTTAACTTCTTACCAAACCATAAAAGAGGTTTTTGAAATTGTTCGAAATGAAAGAAGACCATTTATAGTACATGCAAAAGTTCCACTTTTAGGACATCATACATCAGGTGTGAGAAAAGAATGGTACCGAGACGATTTAGAAGAAGCTGCAACACGTGATCCATATCCGAAAATCAAAGCGAATTTGGAGGAATATGGGGTGAGTTTAGCAGAAATTATAAACATTGAAGCTGAAGTACAAAAATTAGTAGATTCAGATTATGCGAAAGCATTAAATGCAGCAGACCCAATTCCAAGTTCAGTGACTGATTTTATTTTTGCACCTACACCAATTACAGCTGAACAAGGCGAACGCGAACCTGCAGGAAAAAAGAAAACAGTAATGGTTGATTCTGCTTTGTTTGCTATGCGAGAAATTATGCATAGTTATCCTGAAGCATTATTATATGGGCAAGATGTAGGAGGAAGATTAGGTGGTGTTTTTAGAGAAGCAGCAACTTTAGCTCAAACTTTTGGTGACGACCGCGTTTTTAACACACCAATTCAAGAAGCATTTATTATTGGTTCAACGGTTGGAATGTCAGCAGTTGGATTGAAACCATTCGTTGAAGTTCAATTTGCAGATTACATTTGGCCAGGATTAAATCAATTATTCACAGAAGTTTCTCGTTCCTATTATCTTTCAAATGGTAAATGGCCAGTGAGTTGTGTGATTCGTGTACCAATTGGAGCTTATGGTTCAGGCGGTCCTTATCATTCTTCAAGCGTTGAATCTGTTTTAACAAATATTCGAGGAATTAAAGTTGTTTATCCATCAAATGGAGCTGATTTGAAAGGATTACTGAAAGCAGCGTTTTACGACCCAAATCCAGTTGTTATTTTAGAACACAAAGGTTTATATTGGTCAAAAATCCCAGGAACTGAAGGAGCAATGTCAATTGAACCAAGTGAAGATTATGTAATTCCGATTGGAAAAGCAAGAACGGTTTTGGAGGCAAATGAAACTGAAGTTGAAAAAGGAAATTCATGTGGTGTAATTACATACGGAAGAGGTGTTTATTGGACTTTAGAAGCTGCAAAAACGTTTGAAGGACAAGTGGAGATTTTAGATTTGAGAAGTTTAAATCCTTTAGATCACGAAGCAATGAATATGTTATGTCGAAAACATAACAAAATTCTTTTTGTAACTGAAGAATCAATAGAGTCTTCTTTCACACTTGGTTTAGCAGGAAGATTGCAACGAGATAATTTCAAATTTTTAGATGCTCCGATTTCAATTGTTGGTTCAATTGATACGCCTGCAATTCCTTTAAATTCTATTCTTGAAGCAGAACTTTTGCCAAATGCAGAGAAAGTTAAAGCAAGTTTAAATGAGCTTTTGAACTTTTAATCCAACAATAGAAATGCAACTTATTTATCAAAAATTGAGTTAATGATTTCAAATCCTTTCAAATGAATTTAAAAGTTTCACTCTCCAAATTATTATTCATTGGATTGATTATTTTTTCTTATACAACCTATTCTCAGGTAGTAATAAATGAAGTAATGATAAATCCGCAAACAAGTTCCACGAGTTCTCAGTTTCAGTCTTTGAAAATGTGTTCTCAAGTAACTTATGGGAATGAATACATAGAACTTTATAATTCCTCTTCTTGTCCGGTTGATATTAGCTGTTACTTGATTGGATTCAATGGAAATTTTTCAACTGGAATAGAGGGAACCTTTCGATTTCCAACGAATTCAATAATTCCAGCCAATGGATTTTTATCGATTGGAGGACCGAATTCAGGAGCCACAATTAACTTAACATCGTTTTGCACAACTGCGAACTTAGTAACAGATGCCGATAGATGGTACATTCCCAATGGAGATGGCTACATTATGCTTTGGGATGAGAATGGTGTTGCTATTGATGCTGTTTATTGGACAGTAAATGCAAATGAAGGTACAAAATGGGGAACAGATACAGATATTCAGTTAGCACCAACAACAATTGCAGCAGGAACAACTTGTCCTTTAGTTACAACATTACTCGGTCCAAGTGACGTTCCGTTAAGTTCAGGAATTGTTAGTTACGCTGGTCAAGCTCCAACAATTGGAACAGTTATTCACAGATCAAACGACGGAGCTGCGACTTGGGCAACAAATGGTGTAGCAACAATTAATGCTTGTAATGCCGGATGCAATACTGTTTCTCCTACTTTTTTAATAAACGCCACTGTTACACAACCAACATGCGGTAACAACAATGGGGCAATTTCCTTTAATCCTTCTCCGACAGACACTTATTTTTATGCATGGCCCTTCCCAAGTACAGGTACATTAAGCAACGCAACATCATTAGCTGCAGGTTCTTATCCAGTTACGATTACTAATTTTGCTGGTTGTTCAATAGATACAACTATCGTTTTAACCGAAGATTGTAGCGGATGTAACGTAACTGCAACAATGAGTGTTGTTCCAAATTCCGCTTGTGCACCTTGTAATTATAGTGGTCCAACGATTTTAATTAATGAGTTAATGATATCTCCTTCAGCTTTTGATGGCTCACTGAGTGGAAGTGGGGGTGTATCTGATGGTAGAGGAGAGTGGATAGAATTATTTAATCCCAATTGGTGTGATTCAGTAGATATTTCTTGTTATTATTTAGGAAATAGTGCTCCTGGAGGAGGATTAGGTTCTGGTACACAACCTGGTGGTTATGTAATTCCGGAAGGAACAGTTATTCCTCCGCTTGGATTAGCAATGATTAGAGGATTTAATGCTACCCCAGTTCCTGCAAATTTATTAGTTCAAAATGGAGGTAACGTTGTTGAATTAGTAGTTCCATATAATACGAATGAACAGGGAGTATGTATTGGAGGAGGTGCAACTAGACTTTGGTTTCCAAACGCAGGGGGATGGTTTGCATTCTACGATTCTCAAGGAGTCCCTCAAGATGCTGTTAGTTGGGCTAGTGGAGGAAGTACACAAGACAAGGCCGGTAATCCATGTATTGCTCAGTTAGCACCTTGTAACTTTAGTGGTCAACTTGCTAGTTATAATCAAATCCCTAGTAATCGAAAAGCGCAAGCAACAACTGTAGATGCAAGTAGTCATACAGGCCAATCAATTCGTAGAATTCCTGATGGAGGAGCATGGATTGGACCAAGTACACCAACTTATGCAACCTGTAATGATCCAACCAATTGTGCTTTGATTACCGCAATAGCAAACTGTAATGGAACAGCAACGGTTAATGTAACATCGGGAACACCACCGTTCACTTACCAATGGAATGACCCTTTAAATCAAACAACACAAACAGCTTCAAATTTATGCGATGGTGTTTACCAAGTTTTAGTAACCGATGCAGATTTATGTACACAAACTTACTCTGCAACATTTACTACTGATCCTTTCGATTTAACAGCAACAATCGTTCAACCTGGTTGTAATACAAATGATGGCTCAATCGCTTTTACACCTTTTGAACCTACCTACACTTATTCTTGGACGCCAAATGTTTCAACAACAAATGTTGCGAGTAACCTTGCTCCTGGAACTTATGATTTAACTATTACTGAAGGAACATGCTCTTTTGATACAACAGTTATCTTAGTTAATCCTGCTGCATTTACAACAACCGTGAGTCAGGTAAATACAACGTGTGGTTTTGACAATGGAACGATTAATGTTGAGGTTACTCCGTCAACAGGAACTTATTTTTTTACGTGGACACCTAATGTTTCTACAGTTGATTCCGCATTTGCACTTCCAGCTGGAGATTATACTGTTGTAATTACAGACAATATTTGTGGAACTACTCAAAATGTAACCATTTTATCAAGTGAGGAGTTAAGTTCAACCGCTCAAATAACACACACTTCTTGTGCACAGAGTGATGGAGCTATTAATATTGATGTAAATCCACCAAGTCAATATTATTATACTTGGACTTCAAATGTTTCAATTGTTGATTCTGCAACTAATTTAGCTAGTGGAACTTATGTTATTAATGTTACAGATAGTGTTTGTTATTACGACACTACAATTGTTGTTAATGAATCATATACTCCAACGGATTTACTGGCAAATATTACAGCATCAAATTGTGGAACAAGCAATGGAGAAATCCAAATATCTCAGACCGATGGGGGAATAGCACCGTATCAATATAGTTTTTCTGGGATGAGTTTTAGTAATATTATGTCGATAGACTCATTAGGTGCTGGAAATTATACAGTAGCTGTTCAGGATGCAAATGGTTGTGAATATCAAGAAACATTTGCAGTTCCTGAAATACCTGGTCCATCACAAATTTTATTTACAAAACAAAATCCTAATTGTGGATATAATAACGGAGTAATCGAAATTGTAGAAGGAGTAGGAGGGGTAGCACCTTACACTTATACTTTCAACAACCAAGCTGTTGGAAATTTAATTCAATCTGATTTATTAAATGGAAACTTCACAATTGTTGCAAGTGATTTATACGGCTGCACAACAAGTGAAAATATCCTATTAACTATGGAAGCTGGTTTGTCAATCGTTTACATTCCTAATGTATTTACTCCAAATAGTGACAATGAATTAACAAATGAAGTTTGGAAAGTATCAGCAACTTGCACTCAAACTTTTAACTGTAAAATATTTAATCGTTGGGGTTCTTTAATTTATGAGTTCAACGATTTAAATGGTGAGTGGAATGGAAAAACGACCAAAGGAGAAGATGTTTCTGATGGTGTTTATTTTTATAAAGTAGAATTGGGTTACTTCGATGGAAGAAGTGAGATTTTCCAAGGACACATAACAGTAATTAGATAAAATGACAATTCAAGAAACAATATCAAATGTTGAAAAATTCCATGATGCTTTTGGAATAAAAAATAATTATACTCCAACAACAGAACTAACGGTTGATGAGGTTGAATTACGATTCAATTTAATGAGAGAAGAAAATGAGGAATACCTTGAGGCAGCTAAAAATGGAGATATAGTCGAAATAGCTGATGCTCTTGGAGATCAATTATACATTCTGTGTGGCACTATTTTAAGACATGGACTTCAATCAAAAATAGAGGAAGTTTTTCAAGAAATTCAACGATCTAATATGAGTAAATTGGATGAAAATGGAAAACCAATTTATCGTGAAGATGGAAAAGTCTTGAAGTCGAGTTTATATTTTCGTCCAGACATTAAATCTATTTTAGAAAAATAGTTATTCACGTCCTCGACTTGATTTCTTTATTGAAGTAGAAAAATAGCTTTCATTCTTATAATTAGTTTTGATTTAAATAATCTATGTACTAGTACGATGAAAGATATCTCTATCTATTTTACCCCAGTTGAGTTGGACAATTTGAAATTTGAAGATGATCAAATTGGCTCGAAAATTATTTTAAATCAACACGATTTTCCAGAAGTAAATAAAAATAGTTGTGTCGTTTTTTCAGTGCCTGAATTTCGTGGTCATCACACGACTATAAATGAGTCAAAACATAGAAATTTTAGAAAAGAATTTTATTTACATTATTTTGGAGGAAATTGGAATTTTGAATTATTCGATTTAGGAGAAATTCTACCAGGTAATGAATTGAAAGATACTTACTATGCTGTTTCTAATGTGGTAGCTGAGTTGGTTAAAATAAATGCAATACCAATTATTATTGGAGGAAGTCAAGATTTAATTTTCTCTGTATATAAAGGTTATGAAAAATTGGAACAATTGATTAATATTTGCTCAATTGATCACGCTTTGGATTTAGGTGAACCAGGAGAGGAAGTGAAATCTAATAGATATTTAAGTCAAATACTCTTAAATCGTCCTTGTTATTTATTTAACCATGCAACAATTGGGTTACAAATACCTTTTGTAAATCCAAAACAACTTGAGTTATTTGATAAACTTTACTTCGATATATGTAGATTAGGTGAATATAATAATTCATTCACAAAGGCAGAGCCACATTTAAGGAATGCAGATATCATAAATATAGATTTTGAATGTATAAAGGCATCTGAGGTATTAAATGATGAAGCAATACCAAATGGATTTTATGCTGAGCAAATATGTCAGATAGCTAAATACGCAGGAATATCAGACAAATCAACAACTTTTGGGATTTTCAATTACAGCAAAATAAATGATGTTTCTGACAAATTGTTGGCACAGATTATTTGGTATTTCTTAGATGGAGTAGGTAGTAGAAAAGGAGATTTTCCTATTGGAAGCAAAACTGATTATACAAAATTTCGAGTTTTTCAAGAAGAATCCAATAATGAATTGATATTTTACAAAAGTAATAAGTCAGAACGTTGGTGGTTAGAGGTTCCTTATCCACCATCTGAAGGAAAAAAATACGAAAGACACTATATAATTCCATGCAATAAAGAAGACTACGACAATGCAATGAAAAATGAAATTCCTGATTTATGGTGGAAAACCTATCATAAATTGAGTTGATCTTGGTCGTAACTTTTTTCTGTTAATTTTTCTATATTTAATAAATATTACCTATTTTAGCCACCTAATTTAGGAAGATATTGTGTGTTGATTCCTAATGCAAACCATTAAATAAACCATATGCTATTGAAAAACAGTTTTTTAAGCTTCTTTGTAGCGCTTTTCTATTTTGGGATTCATGCTCAACAAGATAAGTTACTAACACATTTTATTTATGATAAAATGACCATCAATCCAGGTAAGACAGGTATTGATTTATACAATGGTATATGTGGTACTTCGATATATAGAAACCAATGGGATAAAGTTAATGGAGCACCTAATTCAGCAGTGTTAAACATAGAAGCAAACTTAACAAAGTTTTTCCCGGGTGGTGTAGGTGTTGCTTTTTATCATGATGCAATAGGTTTTGCAAGACAAAATAATCTTTTATTAAATTATTCTTATCCAATTCAAATAGGTCGTGCGGGTGTTTTAGGTGTTGGAGTTGGAATTGGAATTATGAATTATGGATTGGATCCTGATTGGGTTCCACCAACCCAAAATCCCGATAATTCATTACCTGCAGGATTTGCAGCCACTAGCCTAGATGCAAATTTTGGTTTATATTTTCAAGGTAAAGATTTTTATGCAGGTCTCTCTTCTACACATTTATCGGCTTCTTTATTAAAACAAGATGTTGCTGGATTTGAACAGAATTATCAAACTGCTAGACATTATTATTTAATGGGTGGAAAGCAATTCAAAAAAATTGGCAGTAATAACGGGTCTATTGACGCTCAACTATTATTAAGAACTGATTTAGTTAAATTCTCTGGAGATTTGAATGTTAGATATATTCATAAGCTAGCAGGTAACAAACAAGTTTATGGAGGAATAACTGGCCGATCTTCAGATGCCTTTGCAATCATGGCAGGTTATACACCTATCCCAAAATTAACAGTAGGTTATTCTTATGACCTAACATTAAATAAATTAGCAAGTATTTCAAGAGGTTCGCATGAACTTGTTGTTAAATATTGTTACTATTTACCTCCACCACCTAAACAGAATGCTCGTCATCCTAGATGGTTGTAAAAAAGATTAAAAAGAAAAGTGTAACCATTTGTACTGTTCTTCCGTTATATCCAAACCCAAAATCCTGTAGCAAGTTAATTTGGAAACTGGTAGAACCAAAAAAGATAAAATGAAAAAGTTATTAAGTGTTTTTACAGTATTAGTTTTACTTTACTCTTGTAGTGAAGTTGAAGGGAACCTTGTTGGCGTTCGACGAGATACTTGGTATCCTGATGTACTTGGCCCAGGTAAATTGCCAATTGGAATGGTTTACGTTCCCTCAGGTGGTTACCAAACAGGTGAAGATGATGAAGACATCATGGGCTTGCACACCGCAAGAATGAGAACAGTTTCTGTTCCTGCATTCTATATGGACGCAACCGAAATTTCAAATAATGAATACCGTCAATTTGTACATTGGGTAAGAGACTCAATTGCAAGAGAAAAATTATACAGAAGAAGTTTCGATGATGAAGCTGAGCGTTGGATTAACGTTCCTGATAATTTCTTCAAAGAACCCTACAGAACAATTATTGATATGGGTTCTGATGTTCAAGGTGGTAATACTTCTTTCCAACTTATCAATGACACTATTAACAATGCTGAAATTGATAAGACTTTGCTAACAATGATGGGCAACTATGAAAAAGGAAAAGGAAAAGGTAAAAAACTTTTAAATGGATATTCTTTTGACCAAAAAAACTACCCATCAAACGCAAATGCAAAAAACACAGGTGATGTAGTCGTTTCAGAAGCTGAGTTAAGAGGTATCATGCAAATGTACTCAGGCGCATCTTCAGGAAAAGCAGTTAGTAAAAATAAAGCAGACAAAACCTTGAAAGGTGCTAATAGCAAAATTGTTTACACACAAGGCGGTCGTGTTGAAAATAGAAAATATTTTACTTTAAATTGGGAAGAACTAATTGATTACAACGATCCCCAAATTTCATTTTTACTTGCTGACATGTACTACAGTGAGCAAGAGCGTTTCTACAAAAGAAGAGAAATTGATACACGTTTATTATTCTTTGATTACTATTGGATTGATTACAAAGAGGCAGCTAAAAAAGGTAAAGTGATTACAAAATCAGTTGATGCTCGAAAAATGTATGCCTATGATAGTTTAAGTGCTGATAACGGAACGCAACTTTATCAAAGAGGAAGAAGAGAGCCATTAAATAAGGATTATAAAACAAATGATCAACATCGTTCAACTTTATATACTGTTGATCAAAATACTAATAAAGTATGGGTTGATACTACCATTTATAATAAAGGACGTCAGTTTGGAGATCCACAAGGTGGTTTAGTAGATAAAGCGGTTTACAGTATTAATGACACCAACAACTTAAAAGGTACGATACTAGAGAACCCAGGTCAAGATTTGGATTTAGGTTATACCAATAGTAAAGGACAACACAATGCAATTCGTGGGCATACTGACAGAAGTCGTTTTATTATAAAAGAGCGTATCAATGTTTATCCTGATACATTATGTTGGGTAAGAGATTTTACTTATTCGTTTCACGAGCCAATGACCCAAAATTATTTCTGGCATAATGCTTATGATAATTATCCAGTTGTTGGTGTAACTTGGACTCAAGCCAAAGCATTTTCTGTTTGGAGAACACAAGTTTACCATAGTTGGTTGCAAGCAAATGGTGATTTGTTTGTGAATGACTTTAGATTACCTACTGAATCAGAGTGGGAGCGAGGTGCAAGAGGAGATTTAGATTTGGCACAATATCCTTGGGGAGGTCCATACATTAGAAACTCTTCAGGTTGTTTCCTTGCTAACTTTAAACCATTAAGAGGAAGATATTTCGAAGATGGTGGTTTTCATACAGTAAAAGTTTATTCTTACAATCCAAATGGATTCGGATTGTTTTGTATGGCAGGAAATGTTGCAGAATGGTGTTCCACTACTTTTGATGAATCAATGTATGAGTTTTCACATGACTTAAGTTCCGATTATGATTACCAAGCAAAAGATGGTGATCACCCAGTGAAGAAAAGAAAAGTAATTCATGGTGGTTCTTGGAAAGATATAGGTTATTATTTGATGAATAGTACTAGAACTTATGAATATCAAGATACTGCTAAATCTTATGTTGGTTTTAGAAATGTAATGACACATTTAGGACGTGGTGGTAAAGATATCGATCAAGAAAATGGTGAGGAAATCCAAAGTGATATCCAATTGAAATAGTAAATTCATGTTTAATTTTATAAATAAAGTTTAATTTAAAATCAAGTGTTATGAGTGGTAAAGGTGGTTTTTTACACAGTAAGTCTTTTAAGACGATTATGAAGCATTTCTTTGGGTGGGGTGCAGCGATTGTAATTATTGGTGCATTATTCAAAATCATGCATTATCCAGGTTCTGATATTATGTTACCTGTGGGGTTAGGATTAGAGGCGTTAATTTTCGTCGTAATGATTTTCGTACCAGACCATCCTGATTATCACTGGGAAAGAGTTCACCCAATTTTAGATCCAGACTTAACAGTTGAGCAATTACATGAAATGTCACCAAACGCTATGATTGGTGGTCAAGGAGGTGGTTCATCTAATGCTGATTTGGTTGCAAAACAATTAGAGGAAGCAGGAATTGATGAAAAGTTATTGGCGAAATTGAAAGACGGAATGTCAAACTTGGCCTCAAACGCAGCTTCTTTGGGTGCTGTTTCAACTGCGGCTGGTGCTACAGATTCATATGTTAAAAGTCTAGAAACAGCTTCAAATAGTTTAACTAAATTAACAGAACAGTACGCTTCCTCTGCTAACGCTATTGCAGGAATAACAGCTGATGGTAACGGAAATTTTGGTGCAGAAATGCAAAAAATGGGTCAAAATCTTTCTGCATTGAATAATGTTTATGAATTACAATTAAAAAGTTCTCAAGAGTATTTAACAGGTTTGTCTGAAATGGGGGCATTGCAAGAGAATATCAAAAACATTATGACTGATTTGTCTGCCTCTGCAAAAGATACAACAATCTATCGCGAAAATATGGCTATGTTATCTCAAAACTTGACAGATTTGAATAATGTATATGGTAACATGTTGAAAGCAATGAGAGCTTAATCATTAAAATATTTTATTAATAAGTTAATATAAGAAAATATGGGAGGTGGTAAGGAAACCCCAAGACAGAAAATGATTGGGATGATGTACTTGGTGCTCATGGCGATGTTAGCTTTGAACGTTTCGAAAAGTATTATTGATGCTTTCGTTGCAATCGAAGAAAACATACAAATCGCTTCACAAAATGAGCATGCAAGAGGACTTGAAAAAAGAGTTGAACTAGAAGAAAAAATGAAAACTGGTGATACTCCTGAAGTAAAGGCTAAAGCAAAAAAATTAATGGAGTATGTTGATCAGATTGATAAAATTACTGCTCAACAAATCCAATATTTAGATGGTTTGAAATTGGAGATCTTAAATGAAATCAAAGAAGAGCCTGCAAAGTTAAAAGCTGGTCCTGAATCGATTATATTAGTTGATTTTGATTCAAAATTTCCATTAAGACCAATCAGAATGAACCTTACGCATGTTACAAACAAAGATAAGTATGATGAATCAATGCGAATTTTTGGAATTGACAAAAATTTGAAAACACCAACAGAATACGCTTGTAAGCACAAGCCAGGTCTTAAAGGGGGGATAGAATTGTGGAATCAAATGAGTTCTTTTAGAGGTAAATTGTGTGAAATATTAGTTGCAAGTTCTTCTGATTCAGTTAAGTATTCTTTTGTAGACCCAAAAATTTATGCTTACAAAGACCAAGCTGATTTACAAAAGAAAGTAAACGAAGCAATAAAGAAATCGAAGATAAATCCTGACGATCTTCAAGAAGTTGTTAAAATATACACTGCTTTAACTAAAAATGAAACATGGGTGGATGAGCATGAGCCAGGTGGTGTACATTGGTTAGCTAAAACTTTTAATCATGCTCCTTCTGTTGCTGCAATTGCTTCTTTGTCTAGTTTACAAAAGGAAATATTAACAGCAAGAGCAGATGCTGTAAGTTTAATTCGTTCTCGATTAGGAGGTGGTGATTTCTCTTTCAACAAAATTCAAGGGCTTGCCTTTCCAGAAACTTCAGTTCTAAATCCAGGTGATCAATTTGAAGTAACAGTTATGATGGCTGCTTTTGATTCTGATAAACAACCTGTGGTAAAACCTCAAAATGGTTCGTTAGTTGGTCCTCCAAAAGATGGTAAAGCAATTTTAAAGTTAACTGCCCCAAGTAATGGAGAAATGGTTATTAAAGGAACTGTTGGTGTTGCAAACAAACGTGGCGAAATAAAGGAAATGCCTTATGAAACTAAAATTCAAGTTGCATCAAAAGCTGGTAGTATTTCTTTACCTGAATTAGCTGTACTTTATACAAATTGGGATAATAAAGTTGTACCTGTTACTTCTGGTACTGTTAGTTCTGATATTAATGTACAAGGTGGAACAAAATCAAAGAAATCTTGGACAGCGGATGGGCAAAAGTTTGATGGCTATTACGTTAATGTATCTCCAGGTACTAAACAAGTTACAATTGCTTTGATTGGAAAAGATAGAACAGGAAAGGCGATTAATTTCGGTTCATTTAAGTACAAAGTGAAACCTTTCCCGTCTCCTCAAGTACAAGGAGGAACAATTTCTAAAGGTAGTGGTACGAAAGTTATAGTAAGTTTAGGGGCAGATAGTCCATTTACTGGTGTGAACTTTGTTGTTACAGGTGGTGAGATAACTGTAGGTGATGTTACAACGCCATTTACAGGTGATAGAGTACCTGCCTCTGCTATTGCAAAAGCTAAGATTAACAAAAAAGTTGCAATTGATGTATTCTATACAAGAAACGGTGTAAAAGGTGTTCCGATTTCATCAAGTTTAAGAGTAGTTCAATAATAATTTAATTATAGAGATCATGAAAAATTTAATTCTTTTATTTTGTTTAAGTGCTAGCGCTTTTTCAATCTATTCACAGGATCAACCGCCTCGTGGTCCCTATAATATTCTCCAAGGTGGAGTAGTAGATGGTGTTGTAATAAAAGATGAAGTACCTGTTAGAGAAGCTATTCCTTATGAACACGTAAGACTTGCAGATTATGTTTGGTCGAAAAGAGTTTTTTCAAGAATAGATTGTAGAGAAAAAATGAACCACGATTTGTTTTTTCCATATGATTACTTCGAAAGCGATGGGGTAAGTTCATTATACAGACCAAAAGATGCTTCAGAAATTGACGATCCTTCTTGGTTTAAGGATCAAAAACGTTGGTCACTTTGGACAGTTATCATGAGACACATTATGTTAGGAGAACTAACTGTATATACCGTTTCTAGTGAAAGTAATGAATTTGTTGAAGACGGGTATAGTTTGAAATATCCAATTGAAAGACAGTCAAAAAACGATTTCTTTGAATCAGCAGTTTACAAGACTAAAATAAATCGTTTGTTATCTGCTGGAGGTCAAGGTCCGCAGTTGAAAATTTATAGATCAAATTCACAGGATACTGTTCCTATTCAAAAAACGACTCAAACTTTTCAAGTATTTTATGATTCATTAGCTTTAGACTCTGATTATGAAGAGTTAATTAAAGGTTTTGATAAAGCCGATGTTGAAAGATGGTGGAATGCAGCAAATCCAAATGGACTATTGAGAAAAGATGGAATTTCAAATTACATTTCCTCGAATAATATTATTGCCTACAATATTAAAGAAGATTGGTTTTTTGATAAAGAACGTTCGATGATTGATAGAAGAATAATTTCAATAGCACCTGTTGCTAGATATACTTACGATGACGACACAACAACTTTATTGTTTGAAAGAGGTAAAATTCTTACTTACTCAAATACTGGTGTTCCAATGGCATTTGAATCAAATACAAATACATTTGAGGAGTATAAAGGTAAAGTTGATGAACGTGAAATGTTTTGGCTTTATTTTCCAGAATTAAGAAATATAATGGTAAACTACTATGTTTATAATGATAAGTCTGATTCCCAATGGATGTCATTTGACGATGTATTCTGGAAAAGAAAATTCACTGCTCAAATTTACAAGGTTTCAGATAAATTCGACAGAGAATTAGAAGACTTTAAATATGGTGTTGATGCGCTTTATGAAGCAGAGAAAATCAAAGATGACATGCGTAAATGGGAACATGACGTTTGGAATTATTAAAATTTTAATTTAAATCTCTAACCCCATCAATTCTATTGGTGGGGTTTTTTTATTTTTGTCAAATGAAATTAATAAGTGAGCGCATAAGTTTTAATGACACCAAAGAAAAGTTTACTGTTGTTATTGAACCTGATAAAAATGGATTGGTTAATTCCTTAATGGGCGCTTGGCTTTCTATGTGGTTAACAATTGGTGTAATTGTAATTTGGTCACTTTCTGAATTAAAATTAAAGGAACAAGAGCAAATTATTCTTTATGTATTTTTAGTCTTCTGGTTTTATTATGCTTTTCGAGTTTCTCGATCCTTTCTTTGGCTTTTATTCGGAAAAGAATTGGTTAAAATCGATGAAGTTTCATTAACAATTAAAAAGTCTATTAAAAATTATGGGCAATCAGTACCCTATTATTTTGAAAATATAAAAAATTTAAAATTTGAAATTCCTGAATCAAATTCAATTCAATCACTTTGGGAATCTTCCCCATGGATAAATGGAGGTGAGAGATTACACTTTGAATACTTTGATAAAGTGGTTCGATTTGGTAGAAAATTGAATGAGAAAGAATCACAATTATTATATAATCTAATCACAAAACAAATTAAAGAACGTTCTAAAAGGTAAAGTATGTACGGAAAAATTAAAGATTATTTATCGGAAGAATTACATTCAATTGAGTCAAATGGCTTGTTGAAAAAAGAAAGAATAATTATAACTCCACAAGGTGCGAATGTGAAAATCAATTCTGGAGAGGAAGTGGTAATAATGTGCGCGAATAATTACCTAGGTCTTTCCTCCCATCCTGAAGTAATAACAGCAGCCAAAAATACATTAGACACTCATGGGTACGGCATGTCTTCCGTGCGTTTTATTTGTGGAACACAAGATATTCATAAAGAATTAGAGCGAAAAATTGCTGAATTCTACGGAACTGAGGATACAATTCTTTATGCAGCGGCTTTTGATGCAAATGGCGGAGTGTTTGAACCATTATTTGGTGAACACGATGCAATTATTTCAGATGAATTAAACCATGCTTCTATTATTGATGGTGTTCGTTTGGCAAAAGCTCATCGTTATCGATACAAACATTCTGATATGAATGATTTGGAGGAACAATTGAAAAAAGCGCAAGACCAACGTTTTAGAATTATTGTGACAGATGGCGTTTTTTCTATGGACGGTGATCTTGCTAAAATGGATGAAATTTGTGCCTTAGCAGATAAATATGATGCTTTAGTTATGACAGACGAATGTCATTCTGCAGGATTTATTGGAAAAACAGGTCGCGGTGTTCCTGAACATTGTGGGGTTATGGATAAAGTTGATATTATTACCGGAACCTTAGGTAAGGCTTTAGGTGGAGCAATGGGAGGTTATACAACTGGAAAAAAAGAAATAATAGAATTATTGCGTCAGCGTTCTAGACCTTATTTATTTTCTAATTCACTTGCACCTTCAATTGTTGGGGCTTCCATTAAAGTATTTGATTTACTTAGTTCAACAACAGAATTACGTGATAAATTAGAAGAAAATACGCTTTACTTTAAAGAACACATTAAAGCTGCTGGATTTGATATTAAACCTGGTGACTCACCAATAGTGCCAATAATGTTATACGACGCTGCCTTATCGCAGAAATTTGCTAATCGTTTATTGGAAGAAGGTGTTTATGCTGTAGGATTTTTCTACCCAGTTGTTGCTAAAGGTCAAGCAAGAATTAGAACCCAAATTTCTGCAGCTCACTCAAAAGCTGATTTAGATAAAGCGATTGCTGCTTTTATTAAAGTTGGAAAAGAACTAGGAATTATTAATTAATGATAAATTCAAACAAAGGAGGTATGGACTAAAAAATGAAAAGCCACTTTTTGGTTTTTCATTTTTTCGTTCTTTAAATCATACAACATTTGGAGTTACCATTCCATTTCTCCAATATAAACAGTTCCTTTGAAATGGGCTATTAATCGTTGATTTTGGTTGAAAACTTCAACTTCGTAAACCCCTGTTTTTTTTCCTCGATAAATTTCTTTTGCGATGCTAGTAAGTTCGTCGCCCAACGAAACTTTACCTAAGTGTGAAATTGAAGTTTCCACCGAAACGCAATGTTGACCATGAGAATTTGCTGCGAATGCTAAAGTAGAATCTGCTAAAGAATAAGAAATCCCACCGTGAGCAATGTGAAAACCATTCAACATTTCTGACTTAACTTTGCATTTTAGCGAACACTTCCCTTGTTCAATCAATAACACTTCTACTCCTAACCATTGACTAAAAGCATCGTATTGCATCATCAATTGAACAATCTCTGAAGGCGTTTTCATCAAGAAAATAATTCATTGAAACTAAATTGTTCTCCCAATCTAACTCCTTTTTCTGTTTGAGTTAAGGTGCAACATTCATTTACACTATCGTGTTCTAAGAACAAAACAAAATTCTCAGCACTTGCTTTGTTCAAGAAATTCTTTTTTTCTTCCATTGTAATTAAAGGTCGCGTGTCGTAACCCATTACATAAGGCAAAGGAATATGACCAGTACTTGGCAACAAATCCGCCATGAAGACAAGTGTTTTTCCTTGATATTGAATGTGTGGAATCATCATACTTTCTGTGTGACCATCAACAAAAAGCACGTCGATATTTGGAAAAGCATTTTTCGTGAAATCGCCAGTTCGATCAATAAATTTAAGCTGCCCACTTTCTTGAATAGGCAAAATATTTTCTGCTAAGAATGAAGCTTTCTCGCGTGGATTGGGTTCAGTTGCCCATTTCCAATGTTGCTCTGTGCTCCAATAAGTTGCATTTGGAAACGCAGGCCGATAACCGTCTTTAGATTCGTTCCAATTAATAGCGCCACCACAGTGATCAAAATGTAAATGTGTAAGGAAAACGTCAGTAATATTATTTGCTTGAAAACCCAATTTTGCAAGATTTCCGTGTAGCGAATCGTTTCCATACATGTAATAATGAGAGAAAAACTTTTCACTTTGTTTATCTCCAATTCCAGCATCAATCAACATTAATCGGTTTCCATCTTCGATTAGAAGTGAACGCATTGCCCACGAACACATGTTATTTTCATCTGAAGGATTTGTTTTCTGCCACATCGTTTTTGGAACAACTCCAAACATGGCACCTCCGTCCAATTTAAAAAATCCAGTGTTTAATACGTGTATCTTCATGCGAAATTTATTTTTCTTCAACGAATGCTTTAACATTTAATACCACCATTTTAGGATCTGTATTGGCAGTAACAGTAACAGTTTTACTTTGTTCCTTCAATTGACCAGGTTTTGGATGAAAAACGACTTCAATTTTGTCCTTCTTTCCAGGTTGAATTGCTTGCTCTGGTTTTGTTGGAGTGGTACATCCACAACTTGCAGAAACACCTTCAATTATCAATGGTTTTTTACCTGTATTGGTAACATAGAAAACAGTTTTGTTATCCGTATCAACTTTTACTTTTCCGAAATCATGCTCCATTTTATCGAAACTCATTGAAGTAATATTACTTGCTTCGTTTTCTAATCGTTCTTTTTCTTCTTTTTCAACTTCAGAAAGTTCTTTTTTCAATTCAGCCTCGTTTTCATCATTGGCAACAACAGTTGAGACCAATTTTCCATCTTTTTTTGAAGAATTCTCAGATTCACAACTTGCTAAAAGCAAAATGGAAATAAAAAAATAAGTGATTTTCATAGATTATTTTTTTTGAATTAAAAATAGAAATAGCTTAAAACTCAAGCCCAAATTTAAGAAAGATAATCTCATTTTGAACAGCTTCAACAGATTTAAGAAGCTTTATTTGTCCATTCTAAATAAAATAGGTTTTCATTAAGTCGTGTTGATATTACAACATCAATTTGTATTTATAATTAAAATTTAACAGAGATATCGAAATTACTCTATGTTAACCGTTTCCAATTGACAAAAACCTTAATTTAAACAATGGCATTAAGTTGATATCAATACACTTTCGAAGATTTTTAAAAACACAAACACTCAATTTAAATCTTAAATATTCTATTAAAAAGTTTTAAACTTTTATCGAGCCAAAATCCCTAATTAAATTTTAAAAATTAATTCTATAACCTAACAATCAACTTCAAATTAAATCTTCTTGCAGTCAAATAATTGGGGATAGAGTAATATTTCCCTTCCACATCTTGAATCCATTGCTTAGAAAGAACGTTATTGATTCCCAATAGATTAAATATTTCCAGCGAGATAACTGCTTCGGAGAAATTTTTATTCCAAAACGACTTTTTTTCTTTTTTGGTATCAATCAAATTATAGGACATTCCTAAGTCAATGCGAAAATATGATTTAATACGCAAAGTGTCTTTGTAGCGCGTATAATCAGGTGGTCCATACGGTAAACGTGATCCAAATTGCATTCCCATTTGAACCGTAAAATTTTCTAAACCTGGCATTTGATCTTGAACCAACGCCCCAAACGTGAATAATTGATCGGTTGGTCGAGGAATGTAACCTGGGTAAATCGTTGCACTGTCAACTACTTCTTGGTCTTCACTGAAACCAAAAATAATTCGTTCGCCAGCTGCATTGTAAAATTCTTTGTAAGAATCGCCAATGATATCTTCTTTAGTGGACATTACTCCAAATTTGAAAAACGACTCAATTCCTTTTACAAATTCACCGTGAATATTGGCATCAATACCATAAGCGTAAGCAACAGCATTGTTTTCAGCGTAATATCTTGTGCGAACGTTTTCAATTTCGTAAGGATTCACATCCCACAAATATTTGTAGAATAATTCTCCTGTGAATTTGAAAGGTTGCTCGCGGTTCCACATATTGAAATAGAAATCAGTTCCAGCAACAGCATGAAAGGATTTTTGAGCTTTTACATTGGTATTTAATTGCCCATCAAAAGTTCTAAATTCTCTGTAAAATGGCGGTTGATAATACAATCCAGTAGAGAAACGGTATGATAAATTTCTTCGTGCAATGCGATCATTTCGAACCATATACAATCGAGGGAAATAACTCACAGAAATACGTGGTGTTAAATAAAACTCATTATTGATAGCTGTGTATCCGCTTCGAAGTCCGACAGTTAACGCAAATTTATCACTAGACTCACGAATGACTTCTTCGTAGTGTTTTTTTATTTTTTTGTCGCCAACTTTTAACTTTTGATCTACAGCAACCAAATAGTTTTTCTTTGTGTGTGACCAACTTTTGTTTAATTGTAAAAAACTCGAAAGACGATAAGAATTAAGAGCAAGTTCTCCTTTAATGGTCTCAAATAATTCAACCTCATTGTTGTTTATTTGTGGCAAACTATATCCTGCAGAATCAATCATTTTCCATTCACTCAACACATCATTGAAGTTGTCTTGCTGGAATTGCACACCCCATTTCAAAACAGAGCTTTTAAATTTTGTATGTTCGTCGTTAGAAAAACCAGTAAAAAAATTGTGTTCTCCGTTGTGATAAACACTAAAAATAGTTGCGTTTAAGCGATTCCGTGCGTGGTTTAAAAATGTTCCAATCCCAAGCACAGCAATAGAATCGCCATATTCTTCTTTCGATGGGTCAGTTTCTAATTCATTGATGTAATATTGCCCTTGAATATCAAAATATTCGCGCTCATCTGTATTGAAAGCCGAAGCGTAAAAATCTAATTTTGTGTCTTTTGTCGCTTGATATTTAAGTGACAAACCACCCATCATTGTTTGAAAACGTGTTTGCTCGGAACCATCAAAGTAGATTCGGAAAGAATAAGCTTCATTTGCAGTTCCAAAATCGGTTTCTGAAGTTTCTGGGCTAAATCTGAAATTATTAGACGAATAATGACCAAGGAAAGAAAGCACTAATTTTTCGCTCAGGTTGTAATTAGTTAAAATTTGAGCATCCGCAAAAACGGGATTATATGAACCTTTCGTTGGCAAAGAGTTTAATAAGTAGCCATTCGAACGGTAACGTGCCCCGACTAAATAATTAAAGCGATGATTAACTTCTTGTTCCACGTGTGCTTCAACGCCAAGCAAAGAAGCCAAACCTGAAGCATTAAATTTTTGAGGAGTTTTGTAAGTTATATCCAAAACTGAACTTAAACGGTCTCCATATTGTGAATCAAAACCTCCTGCCGAAAAACGAACATCTTCTACTAATGCCGAATGAATAAAACTCATTCCTTCCTGTTGTCCACTACGAGTTAGAAAAGGACGAAAAACTAAAAAGCCATTTACATAAACTAAATTCTCGTCGTAATTTCCACCGCGAACATTGTAATTAGTGGTTAACTCATTGTTAGAAGTGGCAGCAGTTGTTAGAGTTAAAGTTCGTTCAATGCTTCCTGTAATTTTTTGTGCATCAACAGTTGGCATTTTTTCTAGTACAAATGGATCTATCTTGTTTTGAGAAATGACAACTTCGCTTTGTTGCAAAATTGGAAAACTAATCACAGGCAATTCTTGACTTCCTACTTGATTGATTATAGTTGTTTGCATTTCTCGCAAACCATCGATTGAATAAACAAAAGTTACGGTATCGTATAAATTCAAGTTAAATGCATAACGTCCGATTGAGTCGGTGAATGTACTTTGAACAGGCGTTGTTTTTGTAACAACCAGTACATTTTCGAGCACCTTCCCATTTTTTCCAGTACATAAACCAACAACGCGTACATTTTGACTCAAGGAAGTAAATGACAGAAAAAAGAAAAATAGGAGAGAAAACTGTTTCATTGAGCGCAAAGATAAAAGCTAAACGCTTTTAATCCAGAATTATTTTTAGTTTAGAAATTAAACTTAAATGACAATCCGCTTGTTTCCCTTAATTAGAAAACGCTTATAAAGATTCCTCGCATTGCACGTAATGACTACAGAATGGGGTTTAATACGAAAATGCAAAGCATTTTCGCCGTATCCCATACCCCAACAGTTATTCCTAATGAAGTGAGGAATCCTTCTTGAGTATCCATTTAATTCCATTAGGGGAAAGATGCGGACAATCATATAAACTTATTAGTCTAAACATTAGAAATAAAAACAAATGTTTATAGTGAAATTATAACAATTAAAAAAAAGAAGTATTTAAGTTCAAAACTTCAATATCTTCCCTGTCGCCATCTTTTTAGCTCTGACTTGATGCGTTTATCGTTTAAGCGTTTTTCTTTAACTGCTTTTGGAACTTTTGTAGCTTTGCGTTCTTTTCGTACTAAGAAACAATTCGTAATCAATAAATTAAATTTCTCTAAGGCGATTTTCTTGTTTTTGAGTTGTGTTCTTTCTGTTTGTGAAACGACTTGAAGAATGCCCTCTGAATTGATTTTGCTTTCTAATTTAGATTGGATGATTGCTCGTTGTTCCTCATCAAGCACTTTTGAATTCATTACATTAAATTCTAAAAGAACTTTTGTTGAAACTTTGTTGACGTTTTGTCCACCACTTCCACCACTACGACTTGTTTTAAAGGTAAGTTCAGAATGAAGTGTATTTAAGGTAGGTTTCATAAGTTAAAAGTAACAATTAGAATTTGATTCAATCAATTGCCTTTGGATTTTCGTTTTTATTTTTTTGTAAAATATCCGGTTAAAAACAATTAACATTTTTTTTATTTTCTATTTCCTATACCACATAAAGGATTGAAGAAAAAAAACAAATTATTTTCATTTTGTTTAATCTTTTTCTGATTTCGTTAAACAGTTTTTGTTTAGCTTTACATCACAAACGTTAAACAAAAACATAAAGTTATGTCAACAATTGAATTCAACGAAGCATTAATTGGGATTGAAAATAATCTCCAATCGTTTGCGATGAGTTTTACTCGAAACCGCGAAGACGCAAGAGATTTAACACAGGAGACAATGTTAAAGGCGATAACTTATAGAAGTTATTACACACCTCAAACTAACTTCAAAGCGTGGGTTTTTACAATTATGCGTAACATCTTTATCAATCAATATCGTCGCAATGTCAAAGCGCGAACAATATTCGATGGTTCTAAAGATTTATTCTTGATTTCTAACTCAGCAGGTCATGAAGAAACGCCTCTTGAAATTATTTCAGCGAAGGATATTAACAGTAAAATTAGTACCTTAGGTGAAGATTACAAGGAGCCTTTCGAAATGCACTTTAAAGGTTTCAAATACAAGGAAATAGCAGATAAGCTAAATATTCCAATCGGGACGGTTAAAAGCAGAATTTTCATCGCTCGCAAGAAATTGATGGATTTATTACCTGATTACGCTTTTTCAGCAAATTAATTTATGAACAAAAAAGTTACCATTTTAGGTGCTGGAATTTCCAGCTTATCGGCATCTGCTTTTTTAGCTAAAGCAGGTTACGATGTTACCATTCTTGAAAAAAATCCAACAATCGGTGGAAGAGCAAGACAATTTTCAACCGACGGATTTGTTTTCGATATGGGTCCTAGCTGGTACTGGATGCCTGATGTTTTCGAACGATTCTATCAACAATTTGGCCACACCGCTTCCGATTTTTATGAACTCAAAAGACTAGACCCTTCTTACCGCGTATATTGGCCAGATCATTCACATACTGATGTTCCTGCGAATATGTCCGAATTAGAGGCTTGGTTCGAATCGTTAGAGCCAGGAAGTTCAAAGAAATTGCAACAGTTTTTAAAAGAAGCAAAATACAAATACGAAGTTGGGATGAACGATTTGGTTCATAAACCAAGTTTGAGTGTGCTAGAATTTGCAGACACACGCATTTTGAAAGGACTGTTTAGTATGCATTTACTTTCTTCTTTTTCAAAATACATCCGCAAGTATTTCAAACATCCAAAAATTATTTCTCTACTTGAATTCCCAGTATTGTTTTTAGGTGCAATGCCAGACGAAACGCCTGCGCTTTATTCTTTAATGAATTATGCTGATATCTCACTTGGTACTTGGTATCCAATGGGTGGAATGCACAAATTCATTGAAGCATTTGAAAAAATTGCTTTGGAACAAGGGGTTAAAATTAAAACTAATCACGAGGTAACAGGTTTCCGAAAAGAAGGTGAAAAAGTATTGGCAGCTCTTACGAATCAAGGAGAATTTGAAGCTGATATTTTTGTTTCAGGAGCTGATTATCAACACACGGATTCCAAATTATTAAATGGCAGTGCTAATTATTCGGAGAAATATTGGGATAATCGTACAATGGCACCTTCTTGTTTATTGTTTTACGTCGGAATTAATAAACGAGTAACTAATCTACAACACCACAATTTGTTTTTCGATGAGTCTTTAACCATTCACGGAAAAGAAATTTACAAAGATCCAAAATGGCCAACTTCACCGTTGTTCTATTTAAGTGCACCATCAGTAACCGACCCTAGTGTTGCACCTGAAGGAAGCGAGAATTTGTTTTTCTTAATTCCAATTGCACCTAATTTAAAAGACGACGAAGAGACGCGTGAAAAATACTTTGAAATGTTATTAGAGCGATTGAAAAAAATCACTGGAAATGACATCAAAGACAACATCGTTTACAAAAGAAGCTTTTGTATCACCGACTTTAAAAACGATTACCACGCTTTTAAAGGAAATGCTTACGGTTTGGCAAATACCTTGAAACAAACAGCGATACTAAAACCGCAATTGAAAAATAAAAATTTAAACAACTTCTATTATACAGGTCAATTGACTGTTCCTGGACCTGGAGTTCCGCCTTCTATTATATCAGGAGAAGTTGTTGCGAAAGAAATAATAAAAACTAATAAACTTTAACTAGGAACTATGAAACAATTATTCGACGACATCAGTCAGGAAATGAGTGCGTTGACAACAAAACGCTACAGCACTTCCTTTTCATTAGGCATTAGTTTTTTGAGTAAAGACTTACATAAACCTATATATTCCATCTATGGATTCGTTCGATTTGCAGATGAAATCGTAGATTCATTTCATGGCTTCGATAAAGAGAATCTACTTGCAGAATTCAAAGTGGAAACTTACAAAGCTATCGCTCAAGGAATCTCCTTAAATCCCATATTGAATAGTTTTCAGTGGGTTGTAAATAAGTATGAAATTCCATTGGATTTAATCGAAACGTTCTTGAACTCAATGGAAATGGATTTAGGAAAACAAATCTATGACAAAGCGACGTATGAAAAATACATTCTTGGGTCAGCAGAGGTTGTTGGTTTGATGTGCTTGAAAGTTTTCGTTAATGGAAATGAAGCTGAGTATGAAAAATTGAAGCCTTCAGCAATGAAATTAGGTTCCGCTTTTCAGAAAATTAATTTCTTACGCGACTTAAAAGCTGATTATCAAGAATTAGGAAGAACGTATTTCCCTGGAATCGATATGCAAGAATTCAATGCAACTGTGAAAAAAGAAATCGAAACTGACATCGAAAAAGATTTTAGAGCAGGTTATGAAGGAATTTTGCAATTGCCAAAAGAAGCGCGCTTTGGAGTTTATATGGCTTACAAATATTACTTCAAGCTTTTCAAAAAAATCAAAACGAAATCAGCACATTCTATTTTAACAGAACGTATTCGCATTCCTAATTATAGAAAAGTTCGCATTTTATTTACTTCTTATCTACGACATAACTTAAATTTGCTTTAGTATGCAGGAATTTGTAGTCTTAGTAGATGAAAACGATCAAGTAATTGGTCAAATGGAGAAAATGGAAGCCCACGAAAAAGCTTTACTTCATCGTGCTTTCTCGGTAATGGTTTTTAATTCCAATAACGAGCTATTGCTTCAAAAACGAGCTTATTCAAAGTACCATTCTGGCGGTTTGTGGACTAATACAACGTGTAGTCATCCGCGACAAGGAGAAACAATTTTGGAAGCAGGCTTACGTCGATTGAACGAAGAAATGGGAATGACTTGTGAATTAACACAAGCTTTCAGTTTCATATACAAAGCTGAATTAGACCAAGGCTTAACAGAATATGAATTAGACCACGTGATGATTGGTTTTTCAGACGAAACACCTCACTTAAACTTAGAAGAAGCAAATGCATTCAAATGGATGTCGATGCCAGATTTGAAGAAGGATATGGTTGAACATCCACAATTTTATACTGCTTGGTTCAAAATATTAATCGAACAACATTTTGACACCATTCAACAACATTTGAAATACGAAATAAGTCAAAACTAAATTCAACTAGAAATTTAGTTTTCGACATTAAAACATCCCAATAAAATATATATGAAAGTTTGTAGAAGAGTTACATTTAATTCCGCACATCGTCTTTACCGAAAAGATTGGAGCGACGAGCAAAACAACGCCATTTTTGGAAAATGTAACAATCCAAACTATCACGGTCACAACTACGTTTTAGAAATTTGGATAGAAGGAAATATCGATCCAGAAACGGGTTATGTTATTGATTTGAAAATCGTGAAGGACTTAGCGAAATTTGAAATTGAAGAACGCTTCGACCATCGAAATCTAAATCTGGATTGCCCTGAATTTAAAGACTTAAACCCAACTGCTGAAAACATTGCTGTTGTTTGTTGGAACCTACTTCGCGCAAAATTAGATTCAAAATACGGCCTTTCCATTCGACTTTGGGAAACAGAGAATAATTTGGTGGAATACGCTGGGAGTTGAGAGTTGAAAGTGAAGAACAAAGAGTTAAGAGTTAAAAGTTGAAAGTTAAAAGTGCTATTTATTTTCGACGAACTCAATGAAATAGGTAAAGATTTAATACACCACTTCAACCTGAAAGTGGAAAATAAAATTATTTCCTTTTAAAAAACTCTTCAATTGGATTGGGCTGTTTTGGTAGACTTTCTATATATTTCCCCAAACCAAAGACAAAAATTAACAATACTAACATAAATACAAATGGACTTGCTTTTTTCCAAAGGGTTGAACGTTTGACTATTTGGAGTTCAAGTTGATAAAAATCCGCTAATTCTTTCTCGCTTAATCTGCGAAGACGCATAATACCAGCGTTTATTTTAGTTTGAAATATGTCAGATGAAAGCTTATTACTTTGCGCATACTTATTCGCCTTTCTGGCAGCTGTCAATAAATTGTCTAATGAGCTACAGATACTTTCAACATTCGAATCATTAAACGATATTTCATGTGCAACTTCCAACAAGTTGTTTATTCGAAGCTCGTCCCATTCTGCATCTGTATCCGAACTATTTTCATTCGGAGAATTGGATTCCGAATTACCAGTATCATTATCAAAAATAAGACGTTTAGGAGTTGCCCAACCTGTTGTTCCAAAGATTTTATTGCTCAACCATTTACCCGAATTGCGACCAGTTTCACCCCAGAATCCGCCCCAAAATCTACTTTTTTTTGGCATAGAATTATATTGTTTCTAAGTCAGATTTTAATTACTTGATGTATACCTTATTTCCAGCTTTAGTTTTATAATATCTTCCACCCCTCGATCCAGTTTGAATCATTTTTGAACCATTAACATAGTATCTGTTGGGGCTATTTTCATGATAATACTCCATATATTCAGTCATAGTCATACCTAGATCAATCCAAGGGCAATTTAACTTAATTGTTATTTTTTTATTCCAATCATTGATTTTTTTATTTTCATTTAAAATAAATTCTTCGATAATTTTTAAGTCTTCCTTTTTTAAATTTATTTCCGATGTTTTTTTGCAATATATCGTTTCCGTGAATAAGTTTACGTAGTAAACGAAAGAGTAAATTTGTGTGAGCCTTGTCAACAACAACGTTACTTCTGCCTTGGAGTCCATAATACTCTTATCAACCCCTCTATTCAGATAATTAACTGCATCTTCGTAATAATTATTATCAGAAACTTCTAGATTTTTGGGCTTCAAATTGAGTTTTTTATCTATTTTTAATTCAAGTTGTTTAATTTTTGACATCAATAAACTAACTTCAGCGCTAGAATCCGAAACACTTTCTTTTAAGTTCGAATTAACATAACAATAAAAATTATCAAATAGTGATTTGTATTTTTCAGTTAAGAATAAATTTTTTCTATCACTCCAAGATTTATAAAAATGATTTATAACTTTAATGTTTTCAATACTCAAAAGAACTTCCTTGCTTTTAAACATTTTCTCGCTTTCAATCATTATTTCTACAATATGACTATCTACATATGAATGGATAAGATTCTTGAAAATACTACTGTCTACAAATGCACTTTTAATAAAAACTTTGTCAATAAGTTCAAATGCTACTTTTTTATTGGATTGATGGTATAAGTTAAATGTTGCTCCCCAAGAATTTACTAGAATATTTTCATCTTTGTTATTTTGCAAAGCTATATTTATATGTTTAGATGACAATTCAATATCCTGATCATAATAAATCATCGATAACATACAATTAGCTCGAGCATTCATTGGATTGAGTTTAATCGAGTTTTGAAGATAGTCTAATTCATTCAAGATTATTAAAGATTCTGGGCAATTCCCTTCTTTTTTGCATGAATTAAGCAAACCAGCAAATTGATAGCTAACTTCACTAAGAATAACATTGTTTGAAATATTATTCTTAATACACATCAATTTTTGAATAGCTTCATATCTTTCACTATTTGAAACAACAGAATCTAATATTTTACACAGGTTATTTAAGTTCTTTTTTTCTTGTAATTGACTAACTAAAGATTTACAATCATTTTTTTGAGAGTATAATTTTAAAGAAAATGAGCAAAGAAAAGCTACTAAAAATAAGATTTTGATCATTAAGTAAAATTTATTCTATTGATTTAACAAAGTATTTATCTCAAAAAACACAGCATTTCTGTACTGCTTTGAAGCAACAAACTGACTATTGTATGGTGCCCCTGCTCTGAATCGTTCTAATGAATAATTCAAAGTAGTAAGTTTATTAATTAATTTTTTCACGTGTTTTTTTTCCCCCGTTTGTAACGTATTTAGTAATTGGTCAATATTTTTATCTAATTTTTTTAAGTCTGAAATTTCTTTTTCAATATTCCAATTAATATATTTTGTCTGTATTAATTTAAGAAAATCGGGGATTAATTGTTCAATGTAAACATTAACGTAGGAATTTATAAAAGTAATATTAACCGAATTTCCTGATTTTTTAAGATTTTCAATTTTATTCAAAATAACTAAATACATTTCTTTAACTTCAAAGGAATTTAAGATGTTTTTATCAAATTCGTTAATCGATTGTTTTAATTCAGTAATGTTTTTTATATCGGAGAAATTAAAAATTAATCTAGGGATTTCATTTAAAAACATATCTGTTTTTACCATTTTTTTTAATAATTCTATTTGTTCAATTTCAAGATAACCAATACTTATACAATTTTGACATATTGGACTTAATTCGTTTGAATTTGTTGATTGGGTGAATAAAAATGATTGACTAGCTTCATTTTTCAACAGACCAATTTTTGCATAAAAATCAGTTAAAGCAGATTTATTATTAATGAATATTTCAGATTTTTTACTATTTTCTTTGTAATGCCATACCTCATCTTTTTTAACTTCCCCAATTAAGGTGGAAACTAAAAAACAACTTAAAATGTTCTCTGTGTATTTTGTTTCAGGATTAAAGTAAAGGTTAGTAACATAACTGAATGTTTCATCCGAAATTAATTGTTTAGCTATTTTTGAAAAATCGTAATATTTAATATCACTTGGTTGTTCAATTAATAAGCTTAAATCAGTAAAAATATATGGATTAAGTTTGCTTCCTGATTTTATATTATTTCTTAAATTCGTTTCAGCTACATCTGGAAAAGGAAGAATATAATCCTGTTTATAATCTTCACTAACAATTGTTTTTATTTGTCCATCACGATCTTGTCGGTAAACAAATGCTACTTTATCTTCTTTATTTTCGAACGCATCAAAGAAACGAAAGTATTGAGCCAATTCAATTAACAACTTATAATTCTGAGTTGTTTGATCTATTTTTTTTACATTGTTTATAATTGGCCAGAACTCTTTGAATGAATAACCATCATTATTTTCATATTCTTTAACTAACTCAATAATTTTTTCTACCTTAAAATCGTATTCTGATAAAGTTGAAATTTGTCTGTAGCCTTCATCTAAATAGTCTTTTCTAAGTTTAGCAAGTTTAATTTCTTCATTCCAAAATGTAACTTTCAGATTTTCCCAATTCTTTAATGTTCCATTATTTGAATATTGGTTTATTATTTGAATCCTTTTTTCTCTTGAGTCAAGTCCTGTTTTTTTTTGAAGGTAACCATCAACTATAGAATTGAATAATTGAATTAAGGAATACAAATCTGTTTCCATACCTTTTTCAAGATCATTGAATTTTTTAATTGAAGCCATTTCTTCTGATAAAATCTTTTCCCTATCGTTAAGACTATATTGACTAAAAAAACAATTATGGTTAGAAAATAGCACAAAAAAGAACATCAAAAAGGTTGATAATAAATACTTTATGTTTTGATTATAGTTCAATTTATTTTGATTTTTAATAATGCTTTTCATATTTAACTTGTTTAATAGTTCTTAGAAAGTTGTTGATATTTAACTAATTAATTTTTTAGCTCTTTAATTATTCGAATAATTTCATCCTTGTTTTTGTAATAATTATCAAAGGAGCGAGTAAATAAATCAATTAGTTTCTTGATAGTTGGAAGCTCATTTTGTTTATCAAGTCTTTTATATAAATACAAAAACCCACCATTATTATATTCACAGAAAACTCTTTCTTTTCCGTTCTCATCTTTAAGTCCTAATGACTGAAAATGTTCAACCCTTCTACCTTTACCTTCTAATGATTCATCTGAATCAAGGTCATAAAACCAAAGTTTTTTGATGAATAATTGAACAGCTAAGAGTTCATTACCTTTTGTACTTTTCTTATTTGTTCTTAGTATATATCTTAATTGGTTTCCTTGAAGTTGAAGTCCGATAAAATAGCCACATCCTTTGATGATTTCAATATCAACTGTCGTTATTCCTGATGAGTTTGAGAAAGCTGTTCCAACCTTTAATTCGTAATTACTTAATCTAAAAGAATTTTCTAATTCTTCTTTTATTCTTGAATGTGCTAGTTTTAAAACTAAATCATGAAGCCTAAGTTTTCGAACTTCAGACAATTGATTTTTTGTTTGAATTTCTTCCTCCTCACTGTTCTCCGTGTAATAGTCATACTTTTTTTCAAGATATTTATCAATAGCAAGGTCATCCAAAGCAAACAATGAAAGTAATTTTAATTGATTTTCGATGAAAGAAATATACTTGTTTAAGATAAATGGAACATCATCAATAGCGTAATTAAAATTGATTATTTGCTTTAAAAAAGTTAATATTTCATTAGAATACGTAATACTCTTCCATCCAATTAACTCTGCCTCATTTTTAATTGAACTTAAGAATGGTGTCAATAACAACTTAGTTGATAGTTTTTCTATAATTTCTTTTTGATTTTTTTGAGTTTTTTTGAGTTTTAATATTCTCTTTACCAAATTGAAAATCTTTCCATCGTATTCTTCTAATTGTTCAATAATAGGAATACTCTTCATTTTATTTTCAATGAAAATGAATTTCCAATTTTCTCCATCTTTCCATTTAATAGTTAGATCGATATTTTGCTCTTCCCTTTCAATGCGAAATTCTAGAAATTCTTGTTCGATAAAAGTTGGAGAATCTTCTCCAGTAAACTGTTTTATAAAGAATTTCAACACTTCAAATTCATTTCTATCATTTTTTTGCTCGAGCAACCAAGCCAACATATTACTATGAAACAATTCCTTAGAGCCTAATGAAGCTTGAAATAAGAAATTATTTTTCAGGTTTTTAATGATGTTATCAAATTCTTCCATGAAGAGTATGTTTTTTAATTCCCCAAAAATAACCCCTAACAATCCATTTTTCAATTCCAAGTTGTTTCAAGTTCACTTGGCCTTATTTTCGTATCTTTAAACTTCTTTCCTTTGGATATGGCGCGACATTTTACCCTCGATAATGAAGATTTAGTATTGCAAGAATTGAAACGACAAGTTGAAAAACGTTCTGGGATTTACCTGCAATGTTTCAGCGATTGCAAACGTCTTTCGGAGCAAATAAATCTTGAAGGAGTGAGTGTTTCCGCATTGACTTTATCTCGTTGCTTCTCAATTTCTAAATCGGCACATAGACCTTTTGTTTCAACATTGAACTTATTGTGTGTTTACTTAGGTTATCGCTCTTTTAACCATTTTTGTTCTGAAACAAACGATTTAGTAAAATATGCACTTACTTATCCGCAATTACAATTTGATGCTGGGGAATATGCCTACCCCGCACTAGAATTGGCGATAAAAGTTGGCGATTGGAAAACAACACGATTGATATTAGAAACATTCGATTCCACGAAATCTAATATACTTGAAATGGTTTGGTTTCTTGGAAAACAAGCGCGCAATCACGAAGAAAAAAATCAATTGTTGGCGCTACTTGCCGACACAGAAACTGGACGAAAGTTCTTTTACGAATGGTTTGTAGACGAAGACAATCCCAACGATTATTATTCAGATGCTTTGCAACAGTTCTATCAACCCCTTACGAATCAGATTGGAAACAAAATTTTCTACCACAGCTTTTTGAATTCCAAGCGCATTTATCGAGGTGAAAAGATTAATTGGCAAGAATTAAAGTTCATAAACGACACTTCTATTAACACGGACGAATTGCACTATCACCAATTATCTCGTTTGTTTGAAATGCGTATTCTTTCAGAATTTTCTGGAATGAACCGTAAAATTGTGATTGAAAAAATCTTAGATGATATGCTAGTAGCACTGACGAAACAACCTTGGAGACATCAAACATGGATCCTGATGCGTTCTGTTAAAGCATTGGTTATTGTAGGCCAATTTGACGAACTCGTTCAAAATCATCAAGGATTAAAAAAAGAAATAGAACAACTTTTCGTTGTTTCAGAAGGAAAAATGTTTTCGAATGCTGAGCTTGCCTTACAATTTATCGTGCATGCTTCACCTAAATTGAAACACTTAGTTCAAACACCACCAACACGAATTCAGCACCAAGTTTTCAATGAGGAAATAACGCGTTTGAGTTTAGAAAGTGCTACTGCTTTAGTTTACACAAAAGGTCCGTTACGGCATTCAATGGAACAAAATCTACGAAAATTCACAAGTAACAATGAGCATGCTTGGGTGATGGGGATTTTGAAAAAGTGAAATGGTTATGAAAGCTAAATTTAAAGTTCAGAAATTATTGATAAGAAAAGCTTCAAATTACATTATCTGAATTAATTGCTATTTTTAGCAACAGACGCTAATAGACTTAACTTTCAAAACATAAAAAATTCAATTAAAAATTGTTCATTCTAATAATATATCTCTGTTTAATTGCGTTTTTAACGATTTTTCAAAAGAAAGATCTTCAAAATCCTGTTTTTCGTTCAGGTAAAAAAGTTGCTTGGTGGTTATCGGGATTGTCCCTTTATATGCATTACCTTTCTGTCGATCAAGGACAATTACTTACAGGAATCATCGCTGAACATGGAATTTCAGGAATGTGGATGATTTGGGCAGGTTGGTTGGGGATTTTTGTCATTCCGCTTGTTTTTGCACCGCTTTGGCGAAAAATGGATTTTATGACAGATAATCAATTTCTTTTGTTTCGATTTCCAGGAAAAAGTGGAAAGTTCTTGCATCAATTTCGGGCAATCTATGTCGGTGGATTAGTCGTTGCTTTGGCACTGTGTTTTCACGTGATTGGTTTTGCACGAATTACAGCCATCTATTTTGACATATCTCAACAAAATGCACTGTTTCTTACCGGTGGGATTCTTTGTCTATTTGCCTTAAAAAATGTGTTTGATCTAAAACTCAAAATGGACGTATTACACGCCGTTTTATACTTTACAAGCCTGGTAGTTATAGTAATTTCACTCTGGAATTTAACAGGAAGCAAAGAAGATTTTTTTACCTTTTTTAATCAAAATCCGGAGAAGAAATCCTTATTGCCGACCAGTGAAAATAGTTGGTTTTCAATGTTTGTTTTTCTAGGAATTCAATGGTGGAGTTGTTATTTGTTTGACGGTGGCGGTCCTGAAATGGCGCGTTTCACAGCAGTAAAAAACACAAAAAGTGCTATACTTACGGGTTTATTGCCAATTGCGATTTCATTTGTAGCGAGCTTTATCACGATGGGGCATATTTTACTGATTCTCGGATTGAAAAGCAATCAAGTAAATCCTGAAATTCATTACGTTGATAGCGTTTTTCAAGTTATTCCTGTTGCGCTGAAACCTATTGTGTTACTTGGCTTTTTTGGAATGTTTATTACCACAGCTGAATCCTTGTTGAATTGGGGCGCGTCTTTCTTAACAATTGATGTCGTGAAAGGAAATTTGTTGCCAAATCTGAAAGAAAAACAAGTACAAAAAGTGTCATTTGCGATGATGTTATTTCTTAGTGTTCTTGCTATTATTTTCGCGTTCTACGTTGACAATTTACAAAGCCTTATCAAACTTACCTTCTCCATTTCCGCTGGAGTAGCGCCAGTATACATTCTCCGCTGGATTTGGTTTCGCATCAATGCGTGGTCACAATTAAGTGCGATGTTGAGTTCGGCAGTTTTCACATTGCTTTATCCTAGTTTTCACGCAGATTTACTATTTAGTCAATATCCAATGCAAGAATCGCGTGTGTTAGTTGTGACAATTTTAACCACAATTATTTGGTTGCTAGTCACCTTTTTAACCCCAAATCAAAGCACAGAAGTGCGCTTGAAAATGTTACCGATTTTGGAAAGCAGAATGTCATTTGTGAAACGATTTGCGGTAGCGATATGTTTAGGTATTTTGTTTTTGGGTATTATTGCGATGAGTTGGGGAATAATTTTGAATTCTTAATTGAGTAATCGCTTTCATACCAGTAAAATGATTTATTCTGAAAATCAATAATTTAATCGAAGTAAGAACTATTTTGTAAATATTAACGAACTTAAATGGCCTTGAATTTCATGGTTTTAACTACTGAAATGAAACAGGTAAATTTTAAGGATTTTTGTAAAAACATCCGCCAAAATCCAGTTTCAGGAAGGAGTTAAAATTGTTCACTGCGATTCATAAGTATTTGTTAGATAATTATTTGCGAACAAAATAGAAATTCAGAGCCTTGATTTTTTGTTTCTTTTTCATCAAGGAAAAAGAAAGGCAAAATTTAATAGTTGCTCAAAATTGTTATCGTTTTTAAGAGAAATGAATTTTACTTACTTTAAGATTAGTGGTACGAAAGCGCACATTCAAATTCTTAATTCTGATAGTATTTTCACATACTATTTATCTCCCATATAATCAACAAAATCCCAACTTTCATCAATGCATTCTTTAATTCCAGGAATTGGTTCATTTCGCAAACGATAGTTCAAATACTCCCAGCAATCGTATCCTGAAAATTTTTCTGTTCCACTGAAATTATCCATTGACTCCATAAAATCAGATTGAACGACAGATAGAATTCCTGAAATGGGTTTGCCTAAAGCCAATCTACTATGAATGTATTTCAACACAAATTGATACGTCTTTTCTTTGTCAGCACCAGCAAAAAATCGAATGTCATAGGTTTCATCAAATAGTTGGTAATCTCTTATTTTGCAATCATCGTGATAGGCTGAACCTGAGAAGTCGTAATAAAGTTTATCCTCTGTAATCCAATTTTCTTCTCGCATTACTTCCAATAATTCACTGATTTTTTTTCCAGGTGAAAATGAAAATTCTTCATAAAGTGTAGCATCAAGATCTATTTGGTTCAATAATTCCACGCCTTTGAATTCGGTGTTGTATTCGAAAATAATTCCAGCTCTAAAAAGAAATCGTTTGATTTGTCTTGCTGTTTTAAAGTTGCCATCTGGCTTTGGAATCAATTTATACAGTTCACTTTTATTTGTTGAAAGTTGGATTATTTCACCTTTTCGGATAGGAAGCAATGGGTCGTCTTCTTTATATCTAAGGTTTTTTATCAGCGCAAAGCAAGGAGTTTCACTCAAGATTGTGTTATAAGAAAATTTCATTTCCTATTGTTATTATTAATTTTAGAAATACTTATCCTCTCTATATTCCTCAAAAACATCGTCTTGAATTAAATCTTGATGATATAAGAAATAAAGAAATTCATGCCATACATCGTACGGATGTTTTTTTTTCTCTCCTTTTATTGAAATCATTCGTTCAAAAAAATCAAAACGTATATCCCTTAAAAGTGTATGAATATCAGATGTCCATTTGTGGTTCTCGAAATAGGTTTTTAGGAAACCAAACAAAATGTCATTATTTGTTCCTCCAAAAAAATAAATTTCATTTTTTGGACTAATATTCTCCATACCCAACTCTGTAAGTAGTGGACTCAGTTCAATGGAAATTGAAACAATTTCACCCGATTGAATTACCTTTTCAGAATCACTTTCAATAAATACTAAATTCTTTATTAAGGCAAAGCAAGGTGCTTTTTGCAAAACTAAATTATTGTCAAATGACATGGTTGTTTCCATTGATAGTTGGTAAAATGGAATTATAATGCATCAACCACGAAATAAGAAAAAATACCAGTACAAAAAGAATGACAATGATAGTAAGCAAATCATTCATCAAGTTTTCATTTTCTTGATTGTTTCTGCCGCTTAGGTAGATGAACAAAATTAATATGGGGATTAAAATAGTTGTTAATGTCAACATAACATTACCTCCCGGCCAATGCATGAAAATGAACAAAGTTCCGACAAGAAAAATACTGAAACACATATTTAATAGTCTGGAATAAAGGTTTTTCATTACATACCCTTTCAGAAAAAAAGACATTGATAAAATCATACAACCAATAACCAAAATTGGGTTACTTGCCACAGGAATTTCACTGACAATTTTATAGAAATTAAGCGATTTCAATAAAGTTCCAAGTACGAAGAATGTCAAGCCGATCATTTTGGTCCACTTAACGACAGATAAAATTTGTTTTTCCATTTTTTAAATTTTTAGTGAATATATGATGTTAGAATTTGGTATAAAAATCAATGATGTCAACAGAGTGTCATTTATGATTTGTTTTTTTCGCAAACCTGCACTTTTTTTAGCCGTTCTCTACAAATAGCTGAGATTTCTCTAGAATATCTATTTACAACCTGAATTTCTTCAACGTGCATTCTGCGAATAAATAACTGATAAACAATAAAATGTATGCAGAGACATGAAAGGCTATAAAAAGGACTAAACCCTATTTTAATTGTGAAGAAGCTCCATATTGGAATTATCGTAAATCCGGTTAAAATAAAAATTGAAATTGTAGATGTCAACACACCAAGAGCTTTAAATCCAATCCAACCCCAACGGAGTTCTTTCTTGGTTTGAGGATTATTCATAAGATCAGTTTTTAATTCAATTAATGCTTGCTCAAACTCGACGAATTCTTTAGTCATAATATTGATTTTAAAAAGGTTAATACTTGTGTTTGCACATTTCTTTTCGTAATTCCATTAAAATTTCACCCATCCTATTCTTCCCTTCAAATTCAGTTTCACTGATTTTTTTTGCTCCCCAGAAAAGATGCCTTTCTCCATTACGATTTCCAATGTCTTCAATAATAATTTCATTACCTGTTTTGACCAATGCTTCTACGAGTTCAGGATGCTGTTCAAATTTTAGTCGAACGCATTTTCCCATATTTTCGAGATCAAAATCCGACATTGGTTCAACTACCATTAAATGCTTCATTTTTTTAGCCTTCATTTTTGCAGCCATTGGACTTTTTTCATTTCTGATCATTTCACGAACCGTTTTGTCTTCAAAACGCATAGCTTGAAACAATGCTTCACTTGTTCGCCAAATTTGATTTTGATATCGAATTGGAAATGGAGCCATGTTTCCCAGCCAACCATATTTCCCCTTTACTGTATTAAATACGATTTTCATAGTTTTTCAGTTTTTAATTAATTTAATATTCCTTTCAACTATGCCCGATTTTCACGAGCATAATTGATAATCAATGACTTTGAACGACTTTCTTGAATTAACAACAATAATTTTATATATTGTTGAACTTCTTTTAATGAAAGAAATTGCTCTTTTATATCGGATTCACAAACCATAACTTTCAGGATTTCTTGTTTTTTATTTGATATAACCAAGATTCCAGGACTATTAGGAAGGTTTTTTGCAATTTCCGAAAACTGCTTTTTTGTTGTGAACAAATCGATTTCTGAAAAATCATCTGTGACTTCAAAATTTGTTTTTGTTCGATTCTTCTTTCTCGTAATCAAGAATTCGATACCTAGTTCAGGCGTAAGCTTAAATTGTTTTTTCATAATTCAATTTTTAGTTTAAAAAAAGTTTACCAACACGTCAAAGAACGACCAGTTAGTCTCGTAAGACTTACAAGTTGAATTAAAAAAACAAACTGATCAGAATGGAATTTGAAGTAAAATTAGAGCAAGGATAAAAACTTGTCAATTCTAGTATGACAACTGCGTGACATACCTTATTTATGATATGAAATTAATCCATTCGAAGATTATTTTCTTTAGCCCATTGTTGAATGATTTCATCTTCATAATAAATACAGTTCCTATTGTATTTTCCTCTTTTTTGAATGATTCGATTTTGATTAACTTCAATGGTAATCAAACTCACTTCCTTTTTATTTTTTTGAATTTCACGTAGGGAAAAAATGAATGATCCGTTTTTTATGCAGTTATAGTCATAGCTTCCAACACAATGTTTTAAATTGTAACCTTCGAAATTTAAATCTTGATTCGTTTTAAGCTGTTTGATCAAATACTTTTTTTCATTCATTTCGATGTAAAAAGGCTTTATTTCTGAGATAGGCAATTTAATAAAACTTTTGCCTTTGTCATAAGCCTTATTGGCTATTTCAACATGCCATTGATGCGATTCCTCTAAAAGGTTATGCCTTTTTTTGTTTTTAAAATTTATATTTTTTCTACGTCTGAATACTTGATATTCAATGTAATCAATGAGTTCATGTGTGATGTCATCCTCTCTGAAACTATTTCTAAAGAGTTGTATCATTACTGTCACCCAAAAATTGGTGTTTTCCTTGTGCGCAATGCATTCTACGGCTTGGGAGGTATATGGTATGTTTTTAACTTCATACATAATGGCACTCCAGATCAATCCCTCGGTTACCGATAAGTTTTTTATGGCGTCTTCCCAGTCTGGAAAGAAAGTATATTCCTCAATGTTGGCCTCCCATTCCCAATCAGGAATAACAGTATTGAATTTATGGATAATTTTTTTTGAAAGTTTACACGGAAGATTTTCAGAATAGACGAGGTTCTTACCTTGAACAACATCTTTGAACCATTCTAATTCTTGTTCGTTTAAATTTGTCGAATAATGAATGAAATTATTGACAAAAAAATACGAAATATTAAATTTGTTTAGAACTTCAATAATTATTCTTTCTGCAATAAATACTGGGTGTCTTAAATTGCTATAACGAGTAAAGTATGAATCTTTTAAAACGTTATTGATTTCTATTCTTTCGAAAAGTTGAGGATTTAATTTGAATAAGAAATACAATTTGGTAAATCGGGTGCGATCTGCAGTTAAGGTCGGTTTTGTTGGGAATTTTGATAGTAAGAAATGAATTAAATCTAAAAATTCCGGTTCGTAAATGATGGATTCTTTCTCATAATTCGCAAATAAAAAAAATAGGTGTTGAAGTACATCTGATTCGACATTTGCACTTTTTAATATGGAAAGAATTTCGAAAAGTCTTCCCATGTCCTTAAACTTGGAATCACTTACTTTATAGGGTATACAATCATTCCCAAGAAAATGTTTTATAGCATCCACGTCGTGGTTTAAAATAAAAACAAAAAGGTCCTTGAAATCTCTGAAGTCATAAGTCCCAAAAAAGTGATTACAAACTTTAATGAATGTTAAAAGTTTGGGTTTGAAGCTTGAAAAATTATCTTTCTCATACAATACAATTGAATGAATAAACAATTCCCAAAACTCAGTTTGTCGGATAAGCTTCTTATGTTTGATTTTTTGATTTGTATATAAGATGCATTCAACGAGCAGTTTATTTCTTCCACACTTTTTGATATATGTTAAGGTCGTTTCTTTGTTGAATAAGTCAATTTTGAGTGTTGAATAAATCAATTGTAATTCCGATAAAACTAATTTTTCATTTATACTGCTGTTTTGTTTGATATATGCTCGAATGCCGCTGATATAATTGACAATTTTCTGTTCATCATCGTTTAAATTGAGGTAGTGTAAATTTACCCCGTTAATAAATTGTTCATTAATATGGATGAAATGTTCTTTTGTCGTCATGCTAACAATGAATTAGGGGGATCAATTATTCATTTTCTCGAATTGAGATGTTGATTTTTCTTGTTTATCATGTACAAACATAAAAGGTAAAAAAAAGCACCGAGTATTATGAAAATTATGAACCAAATTACCTTCCATAAATAAAAATACCAGCCATCAGGTTTAGGAATGAAATAATCACACATGCTTACCAACCAAGATGGAAATGCGTTTTTAGTATTTTCGATGGCAGCAATAAATCCCATACTGGCCATGGAAAACAATGAACAAACGATACAAGTGTAAATTACAATTTTGTAACAAATGGTTTTTATTTTAAACATATTTTAAAAATTTAAGGCTTATACAAAAGGGTAATCTATGCTTAATTCTTGTAGTTTTCTAAAGTTTAATTTAAAGGAAGAGTATTTAAAATGATTGACAAAAAGAGAGGTGACAGATGCGTGGCAATGCCATTCTTCAATCAATTTACTACCTTAATTTAATCAATTCGTTTTCAATTGCTGTAAAGTCAAAATTCACGTAAAAATCTCTGCCTTTTCGATTGCTGTCAGCTGTTGTATATATACCGAAGTTGTTACCTAAAAAATCCTTGAGTTTAACCTCAACATTTAATCGGTCTTCTACATTTGAGAAAGAATAATCTTCAATATCTATATCATCTGCATAGACGAAATAGAAGTTTTTACAAAAGTTTTTCAGCGTTTCTTCAATCATCATTGATGATCCAGAATATTTAAGCGCCGCCTCAGAAGCGGACAAATTGGAGTGATTGGGTTGAAATAATAGACCATGCTTGATTTTGAAGAAATTTTCATTTTGGAAATAAATCAAATTTCTCAGGGCGTTAAGTCTCACAAGAAATTGATTAGAAGTTCTATTGCGTTCATTTCTCATGATATTATAAATTCTCATATCACAATACAAATGAGCAACTTGAAGTATTGTTATTTCTGGCAATGAAAAATTCCAGAGTTCTTTATTTTCCTTGATTTTTTGATTCGTTCCATTGATTATATTTTGGTAATTCTTCACAAACTTCCCTTGATAATGGTCGTTGAAAAGTCGTTTTCTCAGATTGAGAGATTCCCCAACACAAATAGGTACAAATTTTAATTCATTATCCACTTTTATTTTAATTCCATAAATATATACCCCAGCTACTTTTGGGTAATGGTTGGGATTATTAGGGTCAAAATCTAAGAACGTATTGTTTGATACATTTCCGTTAGGGAAGATTACTGTTGGATGTTTTAGTTGCATATTTTATTAATTGAGTCCATAATTTCTACCTATAATACCACCTCTTTTAATTTTTTTATTCTCATATGAAAAATAATTTGCCAAAAATTTATCTTTATTAAACGGCTCAATATCCCACCATCTAATAATTTTTTCTTGGTCTATAGCGGGCTTTGTAGCCTTTATTTCTTCAAACGTTAATTTGTGATCATTGGGATAATAAAGTACGGAGAGATAATTGTGTTTTTTTAGTTGGTCAAATGATTGATTAAAGTTTTCAGACCAACAAATTCCAAGTGCTGAGAATAAACATTCGAGCTCAATAGGATGGTTATCTAAATCTTTTTTCAGCTCCTCAAAAACTTGGTATGGTTCAGACTGTCTATCTTTTAAGAAGTTAAAAATGTCGTATATTTTGCTGTTTCCGTATGCTCTTAAAACATGGTCCGTGAAATATTGCGCTAGCCCTTCATGGAACTCTTTTAGGTCGCCATTTTCGTATCGAAAGTCACATCGCAATGATTCTTGATTAAAATCTGTACCCCAATGAATCATCCAATGAGTAAGTTCATGAACTAGAACTATAGCTGTTAAATAGTCGATAGAATCATTTAAAGTAATTCCATAGTCTGTATTTTGACCTTGAACCATGAAATGCAATAGATCAGTTTTCCTTGTTAATTCTCCATTTTCTCTTCTTATCAATTCACCTGTTTCGGGATTTCTCATTGGTGCATTATCTTTTTCAAAAAATACTTGAGCAACCTTTTGAATGGTTTCCGTGAACAAAACAACCTCACCTTCATTACACCAACTATTATTTACCTTGCGATAAATGCCAAGAAAATTATCATAATCCCAGAAATCTATTTCGTTTAAATGGGGTATAACTTTTTGTTCATCAGAATCAAAAATATTAGGTAATTCATCAATTGTCCAACCATGATTTTCAAATGTTTCAATCAAAATTGAGATTAGTTCTTCTTCAAGTTTTGTTTTTTTGTGTACTCCTTCCATGTCATTCTACATTTTTAATTCTTAATTCTACATTCTTTCAAATCCACTCCCCCCAAACCTTTTGATTCACATACGGCACTATTTGATTGTCGCAAACCACCATCGTATGACCTGTCCCACCAGATTTTGGATTACGCAAATCATCGTAAAAAATCCCAAAGTGGGCAGGAGAAATACCTTGAGAAGGTGCACCAGTTACTTTTACGGTATCTCGAACGATGTATGCACCTTTTACCGAGTTTTTCGGATCTACGCCTTTTTCATAGGATTCTACTAAACCTTTTTGTTGTTTATTTCGCTTTGATTCGTATAAAATTTGTGGTTCCCTAACTAGATTTATGTCATCCAATGAAATGCGCTGATACAATCCCGATTCTTCTTTTACACTTTTCATGTGGTCGTTGAACGGAACAATTGCTTGAAAACGTTTGGGGTCAACAGACATTACACCTTCTTTAAAGAAAGCATCAGCTCCACCAGCATTTCCACTTCTGAAAATAATATGCTTAGTGCTCGAAGCCAACAAACGACTTATTTCAACTAAGCGTTTTTCATCGCTTTTCAAAACATCTCGTTTTCCTTCCAATAATACAATGCAGCCTTCTTTGTCGAAAAGTTTAATGAACTTTTCGAGTGTCATTGTGCTTGGATCTTTTATTAAAACTTTTAGCATACTCATAAAAAATTAGCATAATTCTGATAGTTGTCAAGCCCAATTATGTGACAACGAATGTTGTTTTCCTCACAAAACTGTCTGAAAAAATCAGGCATCTGTATTTCCCCACCTCCGGGTAAAAACAGTTCGATGTTGGTGTCGTTTCTTTTGATTTGGTTCATTAGGACATGAAAATAATCATTTATTTGACTCAAAATATCAACAGAAGCATCGATATTAATATGTTCAATCACCAAAATGGTTCTCTGGCCTTTAACCAAAACTTGCGTCTCATTGTTAGTAAAACCTCTAATATTTAGATTTTTCCATCCACGATCACGCAAACGATTGAGAAATACTTTCAGTACATTGATTTTCAGCATATTTTGGTGGTATTAAGTAAATAATTCGTGTAATTCAGTAATTTTCTGTCAACATCTTTGGTGTGTCGCCAATCCCAGTAAAACTTTCGGTATTTATCACCTTGAATAAAAAAACGTAAAATAGGTTCTCTTCCTTTTTTCCATATTCGAAACCAGACATGTCCGTCAACAAATTGAAAGTTTGTTTTTTCAAAATTCCCTGCATAAATCGCTTTCAGCCAACTCACCAAAAGAACTAAATCTTCATTTGTTAAAAATTTCAAGTTGGTTTTGCGTTTCTTTCCGCATTCAGAAATCACAATAGAGCTTCGATACCACCAATCCACTTTTTCACCAATAGAATTTGTGATGTTATCTAAAACTCTAATTTCAAATGTTTCTCCTAAATGATTCACTAAGCGCATCTTATTTTTTTATGTCCTCCATTATATAAGCTCTTTTTTCCTCATCAAACGTGATTTCTTTCGTCACTAAAACATCGCGAAGTGTTTTTAAGTCTCGTAAAATCGTTCGCTTTGTAACACTTGCTAATTTCATTACATCATCTATGTATAAATATTCACCTTCAAAAAGCTTGTGGTAAATAAAAAATAAGCGATTCAATTTTACGGTAAGTGCTTGTTCCCTTTTATTCAAATTCTGACGATAGCGTTGCCAAATTTCGATGATTACCAAGACCTGTTTTTTACTGATTATTGGTTTAGATATAAATTGAACTTGTGGTGGTACACGTCTTAATTTTTTAGTTGTTCCAACAATTACAATAAACAACTTTAATTTTTCCAATTTATCTAACAAGGTTTCATCATTAAAAAAGTGCTCATCAATATTTTCTTCATCAATGAAAATGATAACATCAGAAAGTCCAACGAGTAGATTTTTTCGTGAGATACTAGTTATATTACCCTTTATAGAATCGATAACTTCTTTGATTAAAGTGAGATCGTAATCCTTAGGTAACCAAAGGGCACAAGTTGTATTTTTTAAATCAATTGGCATTGAACAAATATATTTGGAATGAATTGCCTTTACAATTCTACAGAGACAGCTCTGCGTCGTCAATGCATAATTGTTTTTTCAATCACAAGAGACATAAAGTTTTAAGTGGTTGAAATTCTGATACTTAACTAATATTTGTTCAGTCAACTAATAGTAAAATGCAAATAAGTTCAAATTAAAAGTCAGTATTGAATAGTCTTTTCAATTGTTTTTTGTTTTTTACTTTTACGACATGAGTTTATTTTTACCTAGAGGAAAAACATGGCAAAAAGTGGAAGGTTATGTGAAAGTTTCACCTCAAAATAACCTATTTGTTAGGACGCCTGACGAATGGATTTTTAAGCAAATATTGATTCCATTTCCTTTAGAAGCGAATGAAAAGTTGGAAGATATTTATTCAGTTTATGTCGAATTCGATTTAAATGCAAGAAAGGTTCAAAAAATAACAATCTTGGAAACAAAAGAGGTAAAAATCTCAGAAAAAACTATTTCAAATAGTAAATAATAAAAATGCAAATAAGTGCAAATTAAAAAATCATTGACCTTACCATTTTGATTTAAGTTTCTTTGTAAGAAAATAGTTATGGAATATGTTTACGTTATCTTAGGTCTTGTCGTATGGTTCGCAATTTATTCATTCTTTAATAAAATCTATTTAGATAAAACGTTCAAGAAATTTGAAATGGGAGAAGATAAATGGTGTTTTAAACCTAGTTTGAATCGGGTATTATTGTTTTATGTTTTGCCTTATGCAGCTTTTATTGCAGGAATGTCCTACTATTTATATTCTATTGATAAACTTGATTTTTATCAACTAATGTTTATTTTCATTGGTTTACCTGTTATAGCAATCGTTTATATTTCCAAGCCTTTAAAAGCAATAAAAGGAGATTATCAAATTACTTTAAAAGATAATATTGCTGAATTTAAATCCAAGAAAGATATCCGAATTGACTTGAGCAAATGCAATTCAATAAATGAAAAAAGACAGATAGCTTCACGAACATCTGAAACATATTCTTTCAAGATAGATGGAAAAGAAGTAACAATTAATTTCAATGATTTTGTGCTCGGAGTTTACGCTGAAAGAATTGTGGAATTGATGAAAACGAAAATAAACGCTTCAATTCAGCATTAGCTGATTTTTCAAAACTTCATTCGAAGTAACTACTTTTGAAAAATGTCACGCATCAAGCATCAATTTCAAGATGAACATTTATTTGAGCTAAAATCGCTTGTTGAATTTACTTTTGGCAAACAAATTTTAAGTCTAAACGATTGTGTTAGTTTGTCAGATTCAATTTTTGAAAAAGTAAAAATATCGATAAGCACCGACACTTTGCGACGTCTTTTTGGTTTAATAGACACCAAATCACAGCCATCACTTTTCACCTTAGAAACACTCTCTAAATATGTTGGATTTGGAGGATATTATGATTTTATCAATTCTTTAATATTAGTTGGAAAACACTTTTTTTTCAGACAAATACTGGATTGTACTTCCGACAAAATACTGCCATTTGAAGCGTTGAAAGCGTTAGAGCAATCAAAACCGAGTGTAGATTACTATTCAACAATTCATCAGCTTATACATTTAGCTTTTCATAAAAAAGACAGTTTATTTTTTGAACGATTTTTTATAAATCAGTCTGGTTTTGATTGGATTCCTATTTTCAAGTATGAAATTTACCAAACAATTCAAATACTGGGAAAACTTGTAGAGAAGAACAATTGGCTTCAAGAAATAGCCTTGAAAAATTACATCGGTTTGCCTTTTTATTTCGATTATTTTATTGAGTGGTATGTTCCTGAAGACCAGATTTATTATCAAAATCTACTTGAAAAATACAAAGAAAAACATTCCGAAAACCCTGAGAAATTGATTTTTTATAATTGTGTTGCAGCAATTAAATCGTTCAGAAACAATGAATTTACTCAATTAGAAGTTTGTGATAAAACAATCGAATTTCTTGAAACCCAATGTGAACCCAACAATATATTAAAAGCAAGAGTTTTAGGTGTACATTTTTTAAACGACCTCAAAAAAGGAGATTTAAAAGCCGAACATAAAATTTTAGAAATTGACTTTGAATCTTGGTTTCCAGATATCGGGGATCGTGTTACAAGTATGTTTTTCTTCTTTAACTATTTGTTCGAGGCCAAATCTTTTGGCTTAATGATAAAATTGTTTGAGCGATGGCTTAGTCAGGACTCAATTTTTTTCTCTATTTGGACCAGAGTTAATTGGAATCAACTATGTGTTTATATGACTTTTGCTTATCAAAGTGAAAACAAAAAAGAAATCGCAGAAAAATACTTCAATCAAATCGATACTTCTCTTTTTGAAGTTTATAATTTTGATAGATTTCAAGAGCTTTATTTGATTCAAAAAAGGAATTTTTAAGTAGTATGATCTTTTGTAATTTTCTTTATTCCTCACAACCAATCAAAGCGCTGAAGTCCGTTTAAAAATGCTGCCGATTTTGGGGAGTAGACATCAATTTGTCGAAAGGTTTGGGTTGGCTTTGATAATAGGAATAAGTTTTTTGGGTTTAGTAACAGGAATTTGGTTTTTGATATTAGGGTGAAATCAATTCCAAATCATAACTTTTAATTGATTTAAAAATACTATAAAGCAATTTGCGTTTTGAAAAAAACTTTATTCTACTCAATCGTGTGATCTTTTAGTTTCTCTCTGTAGCCTGAGAAAACGTTTGATTTAGAGATAAAACCAACGAATTTATAGTCTTTGACAACAGGTAAAATCCAAGCTCCCGTTTCATCAAAATATTTCATTACTTGATTCATATTTTCGTCTGCTTGAATTATTGCTAAAGGCATTCGCATCAATTCTTTGATTTGAACACTGTCATAGGAGTCTGGCTTAAACATAATTTCACGAATATCATCCAAGAGAACAACCCCCATTAAATTCCCATTTTCATCGGTAACTGGAAAGATATTTCTTTTGGATTGTGAAACAACTTCAACAAGCGTTCTCAACGTCGAAAATGGCGACAACATAGGATAATCTTTTTCAACTAATTCGTTCGTTTTTATGGTTGTTAATACATTAAAATCTTTGTCAGTCGTAAACGTTTCACCCTTTTTAGCTAAGTTTTTTGCATCCATTGAAAAGGGCTCGAAGTATTTAGAAACAGCAAAACTAATGGATGAAACAATCATCAATGGAAGCATTAGTGAGTAACCTCCTGTGATTTCAGCAATCAAGAAAATTGATGTCAAAGGTGCGTGATACAATCCACTTAAAATTCCAGCCATTCCGACCAATGTGAAATTCCCTTCAGGTAATTCTGTGATTTTAAAATAGTTTACAATGCGCGAAACAAAAAAACCGAGATAAGCACCAATAAATAGGGAAGGGGCAAAGTTTCCGCCATTTCCTCCTCCTCCGATTGTGAGTGCTGTTGCAATTGATTTCAAAAAAACTAGTAATCCAACAAAACCAATAACAACTAATTCATTTGAACTTAAAAACTGAAAAATTGAGTTATTAAACAATTCTTCCGGATGCTTTTCAGCAAGCAACTTAATACTTTGATAACCTTCACCAAAAAGCGGTGGGAATACAGCAATTAAAGCAGCTAAAACAAATCCTGCCAATAAAATTCGCCAAATTGGTTTTCTAATTCGCTTCGATAAAAAATGTTCGACTTTGAAAAAAGTTCTCGTGTGATAAACAGCAACTAAACCAGCGAAAACACCCAATAAAATATAGAATGGCAAGTTCCAATAATTAAAACTTTGAGTTGATTTGATGTTTAAAAGAATCGAATCGTTCAGCGTAATAATTGAAATCAATGCTCCTGTTGCCGAAGCGATAATTAAAGGCGTAAATGCTGAAATACTGATGTCCACTAACAAAACCTCAAGCGCAAAAAGTACGCCTGCAATTGGTGCATTAAAAGCCGCTGCGATTCCCGCTGAAATTCCACAAGCCAACAATAAGGTGCGTTCGCTATAATTTAATCGATAGGTTTTTGAATAATTGGAACCAAATGCTGCGCCCGTGATGACAATCGGAGCCTCTAATCCAGTAGATCCACCAAAACCAACAGTTAGTGAACTTGTCAATAATTGATCGAACATATTTCGACTTGGCATAAAACTCGACTTTTTAGCAATCGCAGAGTGAATTTGAGCCAAACCTTTACTAATTGAACCTCCCAAAAATTTTCCAATTACGAAAACAGTTAAGAAAATACCAATCATTGGTAAAAGCAAATAGAAGAATTTGTAGTTAGAAATGCGGTTGTGTGTAGCGAATTCGAAAATGACGTGAACAAATCGTTTTAAAAGTATCGCTGCAATTGCTGAACTTGCGCCAACTACAATGCTTGAAAACAATATAAACTGTCGGCGACTTAGTTTGGATTTAATTAAATAAATTCCTTCTTCTAACTTTTTTTGAAGACTTTTGTAAACGCTCATTGTCGCAAAGATACATCAACAAAACTTGGTATAAAAAGATAATTCAACATAACCTTTATTCAACAAAATGTTATTCTTTTTCAATTACCCCTGTATTTTTTGTGATATTTTAAAATTTCCTTTCAAATTAAATTTCGCTTCTTTTCTTTATTCTAACTATTTTTGAAGCGATGCATCTAATTTCTGATTTTTCAATTTGGTGGTTACTTCCAATCGTACTTGTTGCAGCTGGAATTACCTATTTTCACTATCAAAACAAAGGTTGGTTTGCTGAAGTTAAACCTAGCTTTCAATGGGTTTTGCGTGGTTTGCGCTTTTCGTCTTTAGCACTCATAGGTATTTTATTACTCGGACTGATTGTTCAATCCTTGAACTACCGCGAAGAAAAACCTGTTTTTATAGCGCTCGTTGATAATTCTTCGTCTATGTTGAATTACAAGGACAGCGGAAGTGTTCGCAAAAATACCAATGATTTTCTTGCAAAATTGAAGGCAAAATATGCTGAACGTTTTGAATTGGTCACGCTGACTGTCGGATCGGAAGTTGGTAATGAAAATCCTAGTTTTCAAGAAAATAGCTCAGCACTAGAATTGGGTTTTGAAAAAATAAATGTCGATTATTACAACCGAAACATTGGTGGAATTGCTTTTATTTCAGATGGAAATTACAATGTTGGTGCAAATCCAAGTTATGCTGCTGAGAAAATCAGTTTAACACCAGTTTTCACACTTGCAGTTGGAGATACAACTCCGAAAAAAGATCATTTAATTCGTAATATAACTGTTAATGACATTGCTTTTTTAAAGAATGATTTCCCTGTTGAAGTTGATTTAGAAGCTTTTAAAATCGGCGCTCGCAGTGTGAATGTTTCAATTTTTCAAAACGGACAAAAAGTTGGCAATCAAGTTGTGCAATATAAAAACGGCAAACGCGATTTTCAGCAAGCAAATTTTGTATTAAATGCGACCAAACCTGGTTTTCAGACCTACACTGTTAAGCTCGAAGCAATTGACAACGAATACACATTGAAAAATAACACACGTACTTTTTACATTGAAGTAATTGATGCTCGTAGTAAAGTCTTGATTTTAGCTGGTGCTCCACATCCTGATATCGCTGCATTGAAGGAAGTATTGGACGCAAACGAAAATATTGAGGCAGAAAGTGTGCTTTTAAAAGATTGGAATAAATCCTTAGACAAAGTAAATTTGGTCATTTGGCACGAACCAGGCGTTAATTTTGACCAATCAACTTTAGATGCGATTCAAGGAAAAAAAATCCCTTTATTTTTTGTGGTCGGTCCGAATACAACGAACGGCGTACTTTCTAAACTGAATCTAGGTTTGGCAGCAGCTACTGGAAATCAAACCGACGACAATCAAGCATTTCTTAATCCAAGTTTTTCATCGTTTGAAATCGACGATAAAGTATCTGATGCATTAACCTATTATCCGCCTTTGAAAAGTAAATTCGGTAGTTTGAAAATGAATGGAAATGCTGAAATCTTGTTGTATCAGCGCATCGGACAAATCCGAAAAAAAGAACCGCTTTTGTTTTTCTTGCAACAGAATAACTTGCGCTCAGGTGTACTTTATGGTGAAGGTTTGTGGCGTTGGAAATTAAATGATTTTGTTAGAACGGGTAGTCACGATGCTTTTAGAGATTTATGGAGTAAAATCTTTAATTATTTATTAGTGAAGCAACAAGGTGCAGGTTTACGTGTCGAATTTCAAAAACGCTTTACAATCGATGAAGATGTGATTGTGAATGCTTCGTTCTACAATGCTTCCTTGGAACCGATTACAAAACCATTGATTGACATGAAAGTTACGGACGAAAAAGGGAAAGTTTACCGCTCTCAATTTGGTGTTTTTGGTTCTTCTTACAAACTTTCCTTGGGTAAACTCAAAGCAGGAAAATACAATTGGTCGGCTAAAACTTCTTATGATGGAAAGTCATACAGCAAGCAAGGTTATTTTGTGGTCGAAGATATTCAAATTGAAAAATCTGAAACAACTGCCAATCACGGCGTAATGAAGCAACTCGCAAAACAATCAAACGGAAAATTCTACCAATTGAATCAATATGAATCGTTGCTTTCCGACATTGAAAAAAGAGAAGACATCGCAAACGTTCAATACGAAGAAACCGCTTTCAACGACCTTATGGATTATTTTTCTATCTTTTTATTACTCTTTCTTTTACTAGCTGGAGAGTGGTTTTTGAGAAGGTATTTGGGGAGTTATTGAAGGAGGATTTTAGGACATTAGGATGTTAAGACTTCAAGACGTTAGGATTTTAAGACATTATGAGAGAATGAGAAATGAGAGAATGACTTTATAGCTACTTTAAATTTACGTTTACGTTCATTAGCTCTTTCTCAACAAATCTCTAATCTCAGAAAGTAATTCTAAATCCTTTGGTTCTTCAACAATTGCTGGTTTTTCAGCCTCCGCTTCTTTTTCTCTTTTACGTTTAGCAACATTCATCGCTTTGATCACAATAAACATAGAAAAGGCAATGATTAAAAAATCAAAAACAACTTGAATGAAATTGCCATAATTGATTGTTACCGCAGGTGTTTTGTCGCTTGCTTCTTTGATGATAAATTTCAAATCAGAAAAATTAACTCCGCCAATAAGTACACCGATTGGAGGCATCAAAATGTCATTAACGATGGAGGAGACAATTCTGCCAAACGCAACTCCAATAACAATTCCGACTGCCATGTCGATTACATTTCCTTTCATGGCGAAGTCCTTAAATTCATCTACAAGTTTCATAGTTTAGGTTTTATTTGTAAACGAATTTAGGGAAAGTTAGTGAAAACGTTTACCTCACTTCAAAAATATCACCCGAGCTTTTTCTAACTTTCGCTAGATGTTGAGTGTTGTCTTCTTCGGAGCGATAACCCATTGCACAAACGAGCACTGACTTCAAATTATCTTTTCCTAGATCTAGAATTTCATCAAAAGCTGCTGGTTCGAAGCCTTCCATTGGAGTTGCATCAATGCGCAAGCTAGCACACGTATGCATCAATTGACCCAAAGCAATATATGCTTGTTTTACATTCCAATCGGTGTGTTTTTCAGCCGACATTTCATCAATTTTTGTTTTCACAAAGTTTCCGTAACCTTGAATGGTACTCGGCTCAATATTTCTTGTTTTAGCTGTCAATTCAATGTGTCCGTCGATGTAATCGTGGTCGAGTTCAATGTGTGAACAAATCACCAACAAATGGGAAGCGTCTGTTATTTGACTTTGTCCCCAAGCTTTTGGTCGCAATTGTTCTCTTATTTCTTTAGACTCAACAAAAATGAATTTCAAAGGAAACAAGCCGTAACTTGTTGGAACCAAACGCAAAGATTCCTTGATGATTTCGATGTTTTCGTCTGAAATTTTAAGTTCAGGATTGTATTTTTTAGTAGCATAACGCCACGATAAATCTTCTATAATTGTATTTTTCATTTTTTCCTATTAAATCATTTAGTTTTATTTAATGCATAAGTAGATTCTTCCATCTTTTCGGAATGACTTGTAGTTAGAGGATAATGCGAAAATGTTTTACATTTTCGAAATGAACCTCCGTTAAAAGTCATTTCGACTGAAAGGAGAAATCTACTAACGAGGGATTTTTACCTTTTGTTAAAATTCCATTGGTACCTCAATAAACAACAAGCGACCTGTTTTGTTTGCATGAATCATAACGGATTCAGTTTCCCAGATGCCAATTGCATCGCGATTATTCAAAGTTTGTTCCGCTATTTCATAAGCACCGTCTATATTCAGAATGTAAACACCATTTCCTCTTTTTTTCAGTTCATACGTTAAATGCGTTCCTGCTTCCATTTGCGAAAGGTGAATCCAAGAGTCTTGATGAATCCACGTTCCTGCATCGTCGGGATTTGGTGAAACGACTTGTAGAAAATTATTTCGCATTGACTCTTCTTCGTAACGAATTTGATCATAGCGAGGTGTTACGTTATGCTTGTTTGGAAAAATCCATATCTGAAATAAATTGATCGCTTCGTCGTGTTTGGCATTCACTTCACTGTGTTGAACTCCTGTCCCAGCTGACATCACTTGCACTTCTCCCACTTCAATAACTGAAGAATTCCCCATACTATCTTGGTGTTTCAATGCACCTTTTAATGGAATCGTAATGATTTCCATGTTGTCGTGAGGATGCTTGCCAAAACCCATTGAAGGCGCTACAATATCATCATTCAAAACGCGTAAAGCTCCAAAATGAACACGTTCTGGATTTTGCCAACTCGCAAAACTGAAAGAATGTTTAGCGTTTAACCAACCATGATTGGCGTGACCTCTTGAAGCTTCGGAATGAAATACTGTTTTCATGTGTCTGTTAATTTGATGAAACAAATGTACGCACGAACAAACAACTGACTTCAAAACTTAAGCACTGATTCGTAATTCAATAACGTATGTTAATAGAAAAGCAGTGAAGCTTTAAAAAGCGTTAAAATTATCAGCAATTTCGTTGAATGGTACTAAGTAGATTTTGGCTTGTAATATTCATTTCATCGATTTTCTTTTTGGTGGTGAGTCTGTTTTCTTCGAATCAATATTCGATTGATTATGTGTTGAATGGAGAAAAAGATGCTCCGATTTTGATCAGTGAAAAATTCATTCATCAATTGCCAAAAACAATTCAAGATTCTTTGAAAGCAAGTCCAGAAGCGACGTATATTGTAAATTTAAATCCAAAAAACGCTGATACCACTTATGTTTATGCGAACAAAACGGTCAAAGTGTACTCAGGTTTACAAAAGTCGGACGGTTTACTTCCAACCTGTAAAAACAGTTTAACAGATTTGATTTTGCCATTGGTTGCTTACTTGGCTTTTTTCTGTGGAATCATGCAATTATTGATTGATTCTGGAGCTGCAGAAAGGTTAGCTAAACGTTTAAGTCCCATGTTTACCAAAGTTTTTCCGAGCGTACCAAAGAATCACGAATCCATTTCTTACATGACATTGAATTTTGCAGCTAACTTTTTAGGTTTGGATTCTGCCGCGACACCTTTCGGTTTGAAAGCGATGCAAAGTTTACAAGAAATCAATCCTGAAAAAGACAAGGCAAGCGATGCGCAAATCATGTTCATGTGCTTGCATGCCGCAGGACTATCTTTAATTCCAACTTCGATTATTGGTTACCGTGCTGCTGAAAATGCTGCGAATCCTGCCGACGTGATGTTGCCATGTATTATCACTTCATTTATTGGAACGATTGCGGCGTTTTTAATTGTAGGAATTCGTCAAAAAGTGAATTTTAAAAGTGCTTCGTTGGTAGTTGCATTGATTACAATTTTGTCGGCAATTATCGGACTTTTGTTGTACATCAATCACTTGAATTTAATAGAGAAAAACTACTTTACGAATAATTTTTCAGGTTTATTATTGGTCGGAATCATTGGTTTTACTTTGATTTTTGCTTTTGTCAACGAAAAGAAATTCAGCGCTTTGGATTCAACCATTTTTGACTCTTTCGTTTCGGGTGCACAAAATGGATTGAAAACTGGAATCACGATTTTCCCTTATATTTTGGGAATGTTGGCTGCGATTTCGCTTTTCAGAAATTCGGGTTTATTTGAAATTATTAGCAATGGAATTTCGTATGTTTTTTTAAATTTAGGCGTTTCAAAAGACATTACCGATGCCTTACCTGTTGCAATGTTACGACCTTTTAGTTCGGGTGGCGCACGCGGATTTATGATTGATTCGATGCGCAATTTTGGACCAGATTCATTTACAGGTAGATTGAGTTGTATTTTCCAAAGCAGTGCCGAAACAACTTTCTATGTAATTGCAGTTTATTTCGGTTCGGTGAATATTAAAAATACACGTTATACCTTGGGAACAATGTTGTTAGTGGATTTGATTTGTGTGATAACCTCTATTTTAGTAGCAAGTTGGTTTTTCTAAAAAGTAAACAATGAGTTGGAATCCATTTAAAAAGAAAGAAAAAGAAACAAAGCCCGCAGCGCAGGAAGCTATTCCGATAACGAATGTAGCAATGAAACCGATGAATTATTCGTCGATGGTGATTTTAGCGTGGGCAAAAGCAATTGAAGGAGATGCTACTTTGCAGAAGTGGTTAAGTGAAAACGGTTACAGAGAATTGTATTTGGCGGCGTTAGCGATTTATTTGCAAGACGATGCCCGCGATTGGTTGGTAGAAAATGGTTATCCCCATTTAATGGCAATGATTAATGCTGCCGAGGGAAATAAAGCCGCAGGTCAATGGCTGTTACAACATAATTTCGAGACACTTTATCACATTGCCAAAGCTGTTGATCACGAAGATGAAAGTTGGTTGTGGCTGCAAAAACATGGAACACAAGATATTTTTATTTTAGCGAAAAGCATCCAAATTATCAAAGATAAAATCGAAGAGACGCATAATGATCCTCATTGGATAAATCGGGATTTTTAAATGATTTACAGCTATTCAAAATGCGATTATCTTTCTTAAATTTGGGCTTGAGTTTTTAAGCTATTTCAATTTTTAATTCAAAAAAAATAATCTATGAAAATCACTTATTTTTTTATTTCCATTTTGCTTTTAGCAAGTTGTGAATCTGAGAATTCTTCAAAAAAAGATGGAAAATTGGTCTCAACTGTTGTTGCCAATGATGAAAACGAGGCTGAATTGAAAAAAGAACTTTCTGAAGTTGAAAAAGAAGAAAAAGAACGATTAGAAAACGAAGCAAGTAATATTACTTCAATGAGTTTCGATAAAATGGAGCATGATTTCGGAAAAGTAAAAGTTGATACGGATAACAAAACTGTTTTCTATGTTACCAATACAGGTAAAAAACCATTGATTATTGAAGGGGTTTCTGCAAGTTGTGGTTGTACAACACCAACAAAACCAGAGCAAGCAATTCAACCTGGTAAAAGAGATAAAATCGAAGTGGTTTTCCATCCAAAACCTGGACAATTGAAGGAACAAAGCAAAACCGTTACCGTTACTGCCAATACAGATCCTAAAATGGTGGTTTTGAATGTTAAAGCATTCGTTGAAGAAAAATAAATTTAGCATGAAAATACACGTATTAAACACTGGATTTTTTAAATTGGACGGAGGTGCCATGTTTGGAGTTGTTCCAAAAACGATGTGGAGCAAAACAAATCCTGCCGATGAAAACAACATGTGTTCGTGGGCAATGCGTTCACTTTTAATCGAAGATGGAAATCGCTTGATGTTGATTGATGCTGGAATTGGCGACAAGCAAAGCGAAAAATTCTTCTCGCATTATTACATGTATGGAAGTGATTCATTGCACGGAAACCTAGCAAAATTAGGTTTTAATGCAAATGATATTACAGACGTTTTTCTAACACATTTACATTTTGATCATTGTGGTGGGGCAATAAATTGGAACGAATCAAAAGACGGCTATCGTCCTGCGTTTCCAAATGCAACTTATTGGAGCACTGAACAACATTGGAAATGGGCAACTGAACCCAATCCACGCGAAAAAGCTTCATTTTTAGCAGAAAATATTTTACCAATTCAAGAAAGTGGGCAGCTTAAATTTATTGATCGAACTGGCGATTTCACTAAAAATGCTTTTCCAAATATCGACGTTCTTTTTGTTGACGGTCACACAGAAAGTATGATGATTCCGCACATTCAATATCAAGGAAAAACGCTTGTGTTCATGGCGGATTTGTTGCCAAGTACTGGTCATATTCCTTTGCCGTATGTAATGGGTTACGACACGCGACCTTTAATTACAATGGAAGAAAAAAAGAACTTCTTGAACAAAGCAAGTGCTGAGAATTTTGTTTTGTTCTTAGAACACGATAGTGTAAATGAATGTTGCACCTTAACTCAAACAGAAAAAGGAGTTAGATTGGGAGAACAATTTAGTTTCAATGAATTATTTTCTTGATGAAAACGCCTTCAGAGATTGTTCAATTGATGATGCAATACGATGCTTTTAGTCAATGGTTAGGAGTAGAAGTGTTATTGATTGAACAAGGGAAGTGTTCGCTAAAATGCAAAGTTAAGTCAGAAATGTTGAATGGTTTTCACATTGCTCACGGTGGGATTTCTTATTCTTTAGCAGATTCTACTTTAGCATTCGCAGCAAATTCTCATGGTCAACATTGCGTTTCGGTGGAAACTTCAATTTCACACTTAGGTAAAGTTTCGTTGGGCGACGAACTTACTAGCATCGCAAAGGAAATATATCGTGGAAAAAAAACGGGCGTTTACGAAGTCGATATTTTCAACCAAAATCAGCGATTAATTGCCCATTTCAAAGGAACTGTTTTTGTTGGGGAAAAGGAATGGTAGATATGAATGTTTAGTTTTAAATTATTAATTGAATAACATAATTAAAAATTAAGCATTCATAATTAAAAATTACAAGTTGTTAAGCCACGACATCGTATCCACATTATCTGCATAATCTGACAAACTTGGGCATTGAGCGGTTCCGAAAGCTAGATAATTGTGACCAACGACACATTGAATCGAATCTTGGTGAAGTTGAAGGTATAAATCGACTTCTTGTTGTGAAGTGTAAGAATGATAATGCAACATCGCAAGTGGCGAAAACAAATTGTCACTTTCTTTTAACAGCAAGAAATTGTTGTCGAGGAATGATTCTAAATTCAGAAGATGAATCGTTTTGTTGTAATCGTAGTTATTTCCGTATTTTTTATTGTTTATCAATCCTCCTAAATCAACGATGGCCTCAAAAAATCGGTTCAAATCGTAATTTTCAGGTATCAATAAATGCGTCACATTGCGACATCCTCTGCCAAAGTAATTCAAAATATCTTCGCCTAAAGCTTTCAATTCTTCCTTCGATTCTGTTCCATCCAGAATGGCTAATGATGTGCGATTATGACGAAATAAGTGAGGGTATTTAGAAAAATAACTTTCAAAATTCACCAAACTATTATTACTTCCTGTAGCTATAACGGCATCAAAACTACTTAGATTTCGGTCCGAAAATGAAATAAATTCTTTGAGTTCAGGAGCAAATTGAAACAAATAATGAGTTAAAAGCGGCAGTAGCTTATTATCCTCCGAGCTCAATTTACATTGCAATTTATTGCCTGAAAGTAAGACACATAAAAAGTCGTGAAAACCAACAAGAGGAATATTTCCTGCCATAATTACAGCAACAACTTTTGGATTTTCGGCGAAAGAGTAGGGGGATGTCCAATTTGTTAATTGTTCTCGTGTTAGCCAATTCCCAAGGTTAAGCAATGAAGTTCTTACAGATTCTTCTGTAAACCAACCATTGTGATGTACTTGTCGTTCAATAGCCAATTCAACGGTTAAAAATTCATCTTCAGTTACACCACAAGCAAAGCCCGGCCAAGGCGATTTCGAACCATGAATTCGCATCAAATTTCCTAAATGATGGAATGCTTCAATTATTTCTTCTTTTTTCACATTGCAAAAGTACTATTCAAAAATGACCTTAAGCAAATGAAATGAATTACTTTTTTGAGAAACTCTTAGGAAAAAGATTTTTCTCCATGATTGGAAGTACTCTCACCTTGTAGCCGTCATGCGAAAATACGAAGCATTTTCGCATAAACTATTCGGAGCGACTCTTAATTCTAAAGTTTTAGTTATTCTGATTTGAGTTTACTTTTTGTTAGAGTTTCTGGAAACATCCGAGATAATCAAATTTATACGCTTAAGAACAAAAGTGAAAACTTCGTTAAATTTCTACTAAATGAACAAAACTATCCACGAAGCGTTCTTATATTTGCAAAAAAAATAATAGTTTCAAGAAATGGCAATTACAATAACAGACGAATGTATTAACTGTGGGGCGTGCGAACCAGAGTGTCCAAACAACGCGATTTATGAAGGTGGTGCAGAATGGAAATATTCAGATGGTACTTCATTGAAAGGAATTATTACCACTTTAAATGGAGACGAAATTCTAGCAGATCATTCTTTTGAGCCTGTAAATATGGACGTTTATTTTATTGCCCATGAAAAATGTACAGAATGTGTTGGATTCCATGACGAACCTCAATGTGCTGCTGTTTGTCCTGTTGATTGTTGCGTTGACGACCCTGAATACAGAGAATCTGAAGACGAACTTTTGGCAAAGAAAAATTTTATGCACTTATAATTCAGTTCTAAAACTGAGAAAGCAATTTTCGCTTTTACTTTTTCTTTCTCTACTTTTCCTTGGAAATTCTGTTTTAACTTTAGCACAAGCTGAGGATTCGCTCCTATTTCATCAAAGTAAATTTCAACTTAAAAATGTAAACGTTTACTTCGTTCCTGTAGATGTAAAAGTCGATAAAGGCTTTCAGAAAAACATTGAATCTACTTTCTTAAAGAGTAAGATTAACATCAATTCTTATGTTCTTCCAGTTTATCGAAGAGAAAAGGAATTGGCAACTGATTTGTGGCTCAATCCTCCTTCTGACAGTATGCGATTTTCTCGAGAAATGAAAATTTTCAGAGATGATTATTTCAAAAATTTTCCGAGTAAAGATCCAAACGCAATTTATTTTTTCGTAATCAAAGGTTTTAATAATCAAGAGATTAATGCCTACTCTGTTCCTACAAAAGGAATGGTTTTTATCAGAAACACAGCTGATTCAACTTTCATAAAAACAATAGCCTTCCACATCGGGTCGTCTTTTGGTTTACAGCAATCAACCGATTCCACAAATTTAATGTTTACTAAAAGTGGTTTTGAATTGACCTGGGAACAATGTTTACAATTGCGTAAGAATCCAATAACACTTTCTCTTTTTGATGATTATGAATTCGTTCGCACAAACAACGGTTTAAATGCCTATTACTTTTGGAAAGAGGATAAGGACGGTTATTTCGAAGTGGACAGCCTTAATCCAGCTAGTAGAATTGTTCGACCTTTTAAACGCAATTATCAGCTTTTCTACGTAAAAATTGATAATGTTTTCTTTAATCCGCTTTTTAACTATTTCGGAAAAACGTTCTGTTTAATGCATATTTTGGCTGTCGTTTTTGCACTTATTTTAGTGTTTATTATTCGACGTAAAGTGAACAACAGACTTGCAGAAAAGAAAGGTTTTTTCAAACGTCAATCTTTGCGAAGTTTGAAATGGTTAGCTTGGATTTCCTCTGTCGCGTTGGTTTATTTTGCGTTTTGGTTAGTGGATTGGTTTTATCAAAATAGTGTCTTAAAATCACATCGTCTTAAAGATTTCAAAGGGTTGACAATTGCAGAATTGTTTGTAAAACTAAACGACAGAGATTTGTTTGCAAAACAGTATAATAAAACCGTTTCAAGCTATATTTTCCAACGCCGTGATCAAGATTGGTTTGTATTCAAACGCGATAAGGTTTTGTATTTCGATGTAGAAAAAATAGATGGAACTTTTAAAGCTAAATTGGTAAGTTCGAGTAATCGTTTGGAATTGACAACTAAAGATTTAGTTCACAGTGCGAAAAGTCATTATATCGTTTTCAGAGATAAAGATAGTACTGGTGAAATTGTGAATGAGCGTGTTTATAATCATTTAGGAATAGACTTGAGTAATCGCTTCAAAATGTCAGATCCAGCGAAAAGAATCTTGGTTTTTGTAAATGGTTATCGACCTGTTTCCATTAGTAATTCACTCGAACAAAACTTAACCGATATTCAAAACAAAGGAACGGAATATCCGAATTCCAAAAACTACCTGTATAGTTATGACCGCTACAATTATTGGCGACCGTGGAATGCAATTGATTTATTATTTCAAAATCGAATCAATCCAGGAGAAGTTTGGTATGCTGACGGTCATCATTCCGTTTCAACTTCTAACCACGGTTCATTGGTGAATTTCACAACCAACTCAGGAATTTATCCAAAACCTTGTAAATCAAAGAAAAAACATAAATGTTATCAAACCACAATCGCTGGAAATAAGAAGGTTAAGACCTTGGATTTATTAGCGACGAATCCCAATAGAGAAGGATTTAAATTGAGAAAAGAACGAGGTCGTATTGCTGGTAAAAACTTGAATCAGATTTTGAATGAATTACCGAATCAATCTAAAAACGATACCTTATATATTGTTTCTCACAGTATGGGATACGCTTATTCACTTGGAATCATTGAAGAATTACGCGGAAAAATTCAATTCGGAGCTTGTTATATTCTAGCACCTGAAAATGCATCATCAGGGAAAATCGTTCAAAGCGAATGGCGAGAAGTTTGGCAATATGGTGCAAAGCTAACTGGACCAGGGAAAAACAAACCGTGTCAGCAAGATGGTGTTGCTCCTCAAGTTGCGGTTAAAGGTTTAAGTAAAGAAAATCGTGTGTATTTCCCTAAAAGTCAAATTCATAAAATGGGTTATTTCCAAAGTCATTTTGTGGGGTATTACACATGGATTTTAGATATTCCGAAAGGAGAAAAGGGACATGTAGAAGGACATTAAATTCTACAAATCTTCTAACGAATAAGCAATGTAATTGAAAGTGTAATCTGGGAAATTCAAGCATAGTTTTTCTGCTTTTACTTCTAATTTCTGAAGGTTGATTTTACTTGGATTTCGTTTTATTTCAATGAAATCAATTCGTTTTTCATATTCATTCATTGCAACAATGTCAATTTCGTTTTTATTGCCTTTTTCCCAGTAATTACCAACAGCAGAGTACTTTCCCGAATCAATTAACTTTTGACGGAAATACTTCTCCAAAACGTTACCGCTGTAAGTTGAAAAATCCTCAAATATACGCTCGCGAACAAAGGCAAAATTTCCAATTTCAATTGCACTTTTATATTTGTAAATAAATCGAAACCAAAAATTTAGGAAATTATCTTCGATTGCATATTTCACTATCCGACCAGAATCTTTGGCAAACATTGGACGCGTTTTCTTTAAGATTCCGTATTCGTTTTCGAGACGTTCTAAGAATCCTCCTGTTTGCATTTCTAAAACAGATTCAATTTCCTGTCGAGAAGTTTTGGAAGAAGCAATCAAAGATAGTATCGAGAAATAATTTCCATAATCTTTTCCAAATTCAATGACAAGCGCATTCTTTCCTTCCTCAATAAAAAAGGAATTATCTTCAACCACAAATTCAATCATTTTCTTGAACGTGAAAGCTTTAGCATTCATAAGTAATTCAACATATTTTGCAACGCCACCGGTTATGGTATAAAGCGCTAATAAATCTTCATTTTTATAATTCGGATTGTAGTCGCGAAGAATTTCTTTCAATGTTTCGATTGGAAAGGTTTTTAAGTAAATTTTGTTTGTAGCCCGTCCAAATAAAGGTTCTTTGTTGTTTTCGAATATGCGTTTCATCAAAGAATAAACAGAGCCACAAAGCAAAAGATTCATTTTCGATTCGTTTTTAAAGCTATCCCAAAGATTTTGCATTTCACTATAAATCGAGGGATTAATAAATTGTAGCTCTTGAAATTCATCAATAATTAAAGTAAATGATTTCGTTTTTGAACTAGTCAACAACAAACCAAAAATCTCGCGGAAACTTTTAAATGTGCCATAAACTTCTGTGTCTAATTTCACTTTGATTTCCTCCACAAAATCTTGGCAAAGAAGAAACTCACTTTTTTTAGAAATGAAAAAATAGAGAAAAGTTGTATTCTCCACCGACTTCAAAAGCAAACTCGTTTTCCCAATTCGACGACGACCAACCATAAATGTCATTTGAGCATTTTCTTCCGCGGACCCTCTAATTGATTGTAATTTAGCTAATTCCTTTTCTCTATTATAAAATTTCATTTTTCAGTAATTTAAATTACAGTAACCTATATTACAGTAATACAAATTTATATAATTTTTTCGGGTTTGAAAATTCTGGATTTAAAAAACCAAGATTTTAAGAAATTAAACTTTTTATGAAAGCATGAAATCAATTCAAAAAGCGCATTCTAAATAAGGAACCCTTTAATTAGTGATAATTGTTTTTCCGAAAAAAAGAGTAGTTTTGAGAAAAAACAAGAATGAAAAGGTTAATTTTTATTTCACTTTTATTGCTTTCAACAATTGTTGCAGCACAAAGTAATTTCACGCCAGAAGGCTATTTAGGTTATAAAATTGGTACACAATTTACTCGTCAAGATAAAGTAGTTAGTTATTTCTACGAGCTTCAAAAAGAGTTTTCAAAGAATATGTTGGTTTGGAAATACGGAGAAACGTATGAAAAACGCGATTTAATTTTAGCGTATTTCGGTACTGAAGAAAATTTAAACAACCTTGAAAATATTCGTAAAGCACATTTAACAAATGATGAAACAGAGAAAGTTGCCATTGTTTGGTTGAGTTACAACGTGCACGGAAATGAAAGTTCGGGTACAGAGGCGGCAATGCAAACCGCTTTTTTACTATTGACCAAAAACAGTGAATTTTTAAAAAATACGATTATCATTATGGATCCTTGTTTGAATCCCGATGGAAGAGACCGCTACGTAAACTATTACAATCAATACGGAAATAAAACGCCAGATGTCCACACTTTTTCTGCTGAACACATCGAACCTTGGCCAAGCGGACGTCCGAATCACTACTTATTTGACTTAAACAGAGATTGGGCGTGGATGACACAAGTTGAATCGCAACAACGTGTGAAACAATATAATCAATGGTTGCCTCACGTTCACGTTGATTTTCACGAGCAAGGAATTAACGAACCTTATTATTTTCCACCTGCGGCTGAACCTTATCACGAAGTAATCACCAATTGGCAACGCGATTTTCAGAAAGAAATTGGTAAAAATCACGCTTCCTATTTCGACAAAAACGGCTGGTTGTATTTTTCAAAAGAAATTTTCGACTTGCTTTACCCAAGTTATGGCGACACGTATCCAACTTTCAATGGTTCAATAGGAATGACTTACGAACAAGGCGGAAGTGGTCGCGCTGGACTTTCAGTTCTTACACAAGTTGGAGATACTTTGTCGCTTTTAGACCGTGTAACCCATCACGTCACAACTGGAATTTCAACAGTCGAGGTTGCTGCACTAAAAAGTGAAAAACTTATAAAAGAATACCGTGAATTCTGTAAAAAGAAAAATTACAAATACAAAAGTTATGTCTTAAGTGGAAATCAATACAAGTTGGAATCGTTACTCGAATTATTGGATAAAAATGGAATTCGCTACGAAGCTGCAATTGAAAATACAGCTGTTAAAGGTTGGAATTTTAATACTGGAAAAGTCGAGACCTATAAAACAATTGCTGGTGATTTACTTGTTTCAACGGATCAAGATAAAGGAACTTTGGTAAACGTTCTTTTTGAACCACAAACTAAACTTTCTGATTCCTTGACCTATGACATTACGGCTTGGTCACTTCCTTACGGATTTGGTTTACAGGCTTTTGCGTCTGAAACAAAGGTTGTAGGGAAGAATTACACCAAAGCAACGTTTGTAGAGTTTAAAGCTTTGGAAGTTCCTTACGCTTACGTTTGCCGTTGGAATTCAATGAAATCAGCTCAAGTTTTAGCGCGATTACAAGCTGAAAAGGTAAAAGTTTATTTCTCAGAAAAAGCCTTTTCAATGGAAGGTAAAAATTATGAACCTGGAACTTTAATTGTCTTGAAAGGTGAAAATAAAACAATTGATTTAGAAGCAGTTGTTAGTAAAGTAGCAAAAGAACTAAAAGTTGAAATGACTGCTGTTAAATCTGGTTTTGCAGATTCAGGTAATGATTTTGGAGCCTACAGTGTGAAGTCAATTCCAAACCAAACGATTGGTGTTTTATTAGGAGATAATTATTCTTCGTTAAGTGTTGGTGAAATTTGGCATTTCTTTGAACAACAGTTTAATCACCCTTTACATTTAGTTTACGAAGACAGATTGTCTGATGCTTTGACGAAATTGGATGTACTTTTTGTCCCTGAAGGAAGTTCCAATTTAAGTGAAAATCAAGAACTAATTACTTGGATTCAAAATGGTGGAAAACTAATTGTGATGGGTAGTTCTGCAGGTATTTTTGCTGGAAATGAAGCATTTGGTTTAAAACGAAAAACAAGCGATGACAGCACAGCAGAAAGTAAAGTAGCTTTTGGAAATATGGAACGTCACCAAATAAGTTCGTCCATTACTGGAGCGATTTACCCTTGTTCGATAGACAACACAAATCCCTTAGCATTTGGATACACCAATTACCACACAATGCGTTTAACTACAGAAGTTTTTCAATTGGCAGATGGAACTGTTTTTCAGTTGAAAAAAGATGCCTTGCCTGTAAATGGATTTGTTGGTTCAAAAGTGAAAAAATCACAATCGGAAGCATTAACTGCTGGTGTTCACCCTATGGGCTCAGGTTCAGTTGTTTATTTAGTTGATAATCCCTTATTCAGAGGCTTATGGGAAAACGGAAAATTAATGGTAGTCAACGCAATTTTTATGGTGAATCGCTAGTAGTAAGTTGACAAAAATGACAAATTAATATGAATTCATTATTCACTTTTAACTTTCATTTTTCAGTTCTCCACTTTCAGCTTACCTAATATTCCCCTCTCAAAAACTTTCTTTCTGCCCAAAATGTACCAAAAGGCACGAAAGAAGCAATGAAAAGAATGAATGAATCTTTGAAATTAAAGCGCTGTTTTACAAATAGTAACAATAGAAGCACACAGTAAATTACAAAGAAAAGTCCGTGAAACCAGCCTGTAAATTTTATTGGTTGAAGGATTTCAAATCCATATTTCAAAATCATTGCGATGATAAGTAAGAACCAAGAAAATCCTTCGATTAAAGCTACTGTTCTAAACTGTTTTAATAAGTTATTGGTATTCATTTTTTAAGTTGTTTTTCTAAGTCAAATAATTGGTCACGCAAACGTGCAGCTTCTATGAAATCTAATTCTTTTGCTGCTTTCTCCATCGCTTTTTTCGTTGCTTTCATTTGTTTTTCAATGTCAATTGGATTGTTGTATTGCGGACGATCTTCTGCTGCCAAAGCTACTTCTTGTGATTGTTCGTAGCGCAAGGTTTTCAAAGCAGATTCTCCATCGGCAACTGTTGTAGATTCCATAATTTTTTCCTTCGATTTGTTCAAAGCAGTTGGAACCAAACCGTGCGCTTCATTGTAGTCAATTTGTAATTTTCTGCGACGCAAGGTTTCGTCAATTGTTTTTTGCATCGATTTCGTGATTTTATCAGCATACATAATCACAAAACCATTCACGTTTCTTGCAGCACGTCCAACGGTTTGCACCAATGAGCGTTCGTTTCTCAAAAATCCTTCTTTATCAGCATCGAGAATTGCCACTAATGAAACTTCAGGTAAATCGAGTCCTTCACGCAACAGATTGACACCAATCAATACATCAAAATCGCCCAAACGCAACTGACGTAAAATCTCTACGCGTTCAATCGTATCAATTTCACTGTGAATGTAGCGACACAAAATCCCGAGTTTATCCAAGTATTTTTGTAGTTCCTCCGCCATTCGTTTGGTTAAGGTTGTCACCAAAATGCGTTCATTTACAGCAATGCGTTCTTGAATGGCTTCAATTAAGTTATCAATTTGATTCAAACTCGGACGCACTTCAATAATAGGATCAAGCAAGCCAGTCGGACGAATCAACTGTTCCACCATCACCCCTTCAGATTTTTCAATTTCGTAGTCAGCTGGGGTTGCAGAAACGTAAATAACTTGGTGAAACATTCCTTCAAATTCTTCGAATTTCAAAGGTCGGTTGTCAATTGCTGCTTGTAATCGGAAACCGTAATCCACTAGATTTATTTTTCGAGCGCGGTCACCACCGTACATTCCACGAACTTGTGGCAAAGTCACGTGACTTTCATCAATCACCATCAAATAGTCGTCGGGAAAATAATCCAACAAACAGAAAGGTCGTTCTCCCGGTTGTCTGCGGTCGAAATAGCGCGAATAATTCTCAATTCCAGAACAGTAGCCCAATTCACGAATCATTTCCAAGTCGTAATTCACACGTTCGTCGAGGCGTTTTGCTTCTTCCAAGCGTCCGTCTTTTTTAAAGCTTTCAACCTGAGCGACTAAATCATCTTGAATTTGCTCAATTGCTTGGCGTGTGTTTTCAGGACTCGAAACAAACAAATTCGCTGGAAAAATATCAATTTCTTTATAGGTTTCTATTTTTTGATTCGTCTCAGGGTCTATCGAAGTTATCGCTTCAATTTCATCTCCCCAGAAAGCTATTCGCAACGCATAATCGGCATAAGCTAAGAAAATATCAACCGTATCGCCACTCACGCGAAACATACCACGTCCAAATGTATCTCCAGCTCGAGAGTATAAATTTTCCACCAATCGAAACAGGAATTTATTTCGAGCAACTGTTTGTCCGACTTTCAAATTGACAATGCTGTTCTTAAACTCACTTGGATTTCCGATACCGTAAATACACGAAACGGAAGCAACTACAATCACATCTTTTCTTCCTGAAAGTAGGGCAGAGGTAGCTGAAAGTCGCAGCTTTTCAATTTCATCGTTGATTTGTAAATCTTTTTCAATGTAAGTTCCCGTTACAGGCAAATATGCTTCTGGCTGATAATAATCGTAATAGGAAACGAAATACTCTACGGAATTGTGAGGAAAAAATTGTTTGAATTCTCCATACAACTGAGCTGCTAGCGTTTTATTATGAGATAGAATCAAGGTCGGACGATTTACTTTTGCAATGACATTTGCCACCGTAAACGTTTTTCCACTTCCCGTCACACCTAGTAATGTTTGGTGTTCGATTTCAGCTTCCAATCCAGCAACTAATTGACGAATTGCCTCAGGTTGATCGCCTGTTGGTTCGTAATCTGAAACGAGTTGAAAATCCATAGTGGCTCAAAGTTAAAGAAGTTTCAGAAACTTTATGTTTTGTTGGGAATGTTTAGCAATTTTCGAGTTTTTAAAAGTGAATTACGAATTGGCGGACTCATTTTCAAATTCTATCATTTTTCATTCTCTCATTCTCTCATTCGTCATTCTTTCATAACTCTTTCCCACTCATAAAATGCTTCATCAAAAAAACAGTTACTCCAAAATACACAAAATCATTAAAGCCATTATCATAATCTTGAACAAGGAAACTTCCAAAAAATAAGATGACAAAAAGCACTAATGAAGCTAAAAATCCAAAGTGAGAAAAAGTTTGTTTAGCTTGCGATTTGAATTCCCCTTTGATAAGGGCGATTGAAAACAAAGCGGCAATTGCGATTTCTAAAACAACTATTAAAACAAAGCTCAACCAAATTCCCCCAGGAATGGCGTTCAAAAATGTTTCTTTGAATTTCCCATAAAACCAAGCAGGAGGAAAATCACCTAAAAGTTTGTGAATTCCGGCGATTCCAGCAAGTGAAATATAAAGTAGTAAGATTAATATTCGTTCCATTTGTTAAAGATTCACTAGCCGAATTTAATCAAAATTATATTCATTCCTTTTTTTTAACATCGTATCTTTGGAACCCCAAATCATTCATTTATGCAAGAGGAACTTTTAAAAAAGGAATTGGCTGCTACCATTAGACTCTATAACTCTAAAGGTTGGTCGCCTGCTACGTCAACGAATTATTCTTTTAAAAACGAACTTGGTCAAATCTGGGTTTCACGTTCAGGAGTGGATAAAAGTCAATTTACAGAGAATGATTTTATTTGGGTAGATGAAAATGGAATACCTCAAGGTGAATTTGCAATAGTGAAACCTTCTGCAGAAACCTTGATTCATTGTATTATCTATACCTTGTTTCCTGAAACAAAAGTTATTCTTCACAGTCATTCGTTGTATCCTGTTTTGATGTCAGCAATTTTTAAAAGTGAATTGAAATTTGAAGGATACGAAGTTCAAAAAGGTTTCGATGGACAAACAACGCACGAGGAATCGGTTAGAATTCCTGTTTTAGATAATAGTCAGGATATGAATTTTTTCAAAAACGAATTGAATTATATAAGAGAATCATTGTTAAATCATTGTTTTGTGATTCGAAAACATGGAACTTATGCTTGGGGTAAAAACCTTTTCGAAGCCAAAAGACACTTGGAAACTTTAGATTATCTTTGTGAATGTGAATGGAATTTAATTAAAAAGTAATGGCAATATTATCAATCCCAACAAGAAATTATAGTACATCTGACCCAAAAGAAATTTTGGATTTTTTCAATGCACGTGGTTTGTATTTCAATCAATGGCAATGTGATAAGGTTTTTGAAGACATCGCAACGCAAGAAGATATCTTACAAGCTTATTCTAAAGATTTATTTCCGTTTATGGAAAACGGTGGTTATCAAACTGCTGATGTGATTTCAATTAATTCGTTGACAGAAAATTACGAAGCTATTCGAGCTAAATTTTTAGCGGAACATACACATACCGAAGATGAAATTCGCTTTTTTGTTGATGGACAAGGATTGTTTTGGTTCAACTTAGAAAATGAACCTGTTTTCAATTTGTTATGTGAGAAAGGTGATTTGATTAGTGTGCCTGCTGGAACAAAACATTGGTTTGACGCAGGAGAAAGTAACCCATTTGTAAAAGCAATTCGTATCTTTATCGATATGAGCGGTTGGGTGCCACATTACACTGAGTCGGGAGTTGAAAAGGAATTCAAAGATTTTAAAATCAAAAAATAAGTGGAGCAGAAAAAGATAAAATACATCTTGACGGATATTGAAGGTACAACAACTTCAGTATCATTTGTTTACGATATTTTATTTCCGTATTTCAAAGCACATATCAAAGAGATCAATAATTTCTCTCAATTGCAAGAAGTCAAAGAAGCTTTCTCACAAGTGATAGAAATTGTTGCTGAAGAAGAAAATGAGCAAATCACTACGAGTGAGGAAGTACTGAAATATTTGGAGAAATGGAGTAACGAAGACCGAAAGGTAACCCCATTAAAAACCTTACAAGGAATTTTATGGAGAAATGGTTATAATTCAGGAGAATTGAAAGGTCACGTTTACGACGATGTTCCGCCTGCACTTGAAGATTGGAAAAATAAAGGATTGAAGTTAGGTGTATTTTCATCAGGTTCAATTGCTGCACAAAAACTTATTTTCGGGAACAGTATTTTCGGTGATTTAAGTAAAAATTTCTCGCATTACTTTGATACAAACACTGGTCAAAAACGAGATGTAAACACGTATATTGAAATCGCCAAAAAAATTAACTTATTACCAGCTAAAATCTTGTTTTTATCAGATATTCAGCAAGAATTGGAAGCTGCAAAAGAGGCTGGATTTCAAACACTTCAGTTAGTTCGACCAGGTACCGAAATTTCTTGGAATGATTACGTACACGATTTTTCTGAGATTAACTCAAAACTTGGTTTGTAAATGAAAGAAAAAGTGCCTTTCAGTAAACCGTATCGTTCAAAAAATGAGGCGAAGTTTATTGAAGAAGTACTGCTTTCTGGTAAAACAGCTGGAGGAGGAAAATTCACCCAAATTGCACAACAAACTCTTCAAAATTCAATAGGTGGAAATTGCTTACTAACAAATAGTTGTACCGCTGCATTGGAAATTTCTGCAATGCTCTTGGACATTCAAGAAGGTGATGAAATAATACTTCCTTCCTATACCTTTCCAAGTACAGCTAATGCTTTTTTGTTGCGAGGTGCGACTATAAAATTTGTGGATAGTCAAGCAAATCACCCGAATATGGATTTAGATCATTTGGAAGAATTGATTTCCGAAAAAACGAAAGCAATTGTACCAATGTATTACGGCGGAGTTTCGTCAGATTGGCAAAAGTTAAAAGAACTTCAAGAAAAGCATAAATTTTATATTATCGAAGAAGCGGCCCAAGCTTTTGGAGCGACCTATTTGAATCAACCTTTAGGTTCACTTGGTGATTTGGCAGTATTTTCTTTTCACGAAACCAAAAATATTTCTTGTGGAGAAGGTGGCGCTTTGATTGTCAACAAAAAAGAATGGATAGAACCCGCTGAAATAATTTGGGAAAAAGGCACAAATAGGGTAGCGTTTAAACGAGGTGAAATTGATAAATACGAGTGGGTTGCTTTGGGTTCTTCTTACGTGAATTCTGAATTAAACGCTGCTTATTTAGTGGCGCAAATAGAGCAATGTATAACTTGGTTAGAAGAACGAAAAAAGCAATGGTATTTTTATTTTGAACAACTTTCTTTTTTGGAAGAAAAAGGAATTCTATTGCCTCAAATACCCGATTTTGCCAATCACAATGCGCATATTTTCTACTTGGTTTTAAATTCTACTGAAGAACTTCAAGCATTAAAAAATCATTTATCAGATCAAGGGATTGATGCATTAACGCACTACCGTTGCTTACATAAAAGCAGTTATTTCAAAAATAAATACGAAGGAAAAGAATTGAAGAATGCAGAGAAATTTGAGAGTAGATTATTACGTCTTCCCCTTCATTCAGATGTTCCAATGGAATATGTAACTTCTAAAATTATTGACTTTTTTAGAGCGCAATAAATCTAGTTTTTATCAGTTTTTGGTGTTGGATTTTCAACCGTTTTTGGGTCAACATATACTTTTAAACGCAATTTCTCTTTTTTGCGTTCTGTATTAGTTTGTAGGTAAATGATTCTATCTTGGTAGTAAGATTTTCCATTTGTGTCGAAAGAAACGCTAATTCTCCCTTTTTGTCCAGGTTGTGTAGGTTCGGTTGGTAATTCTACTTTGGTACAAGTACACTCTACTTCGTAAGAGTAAAACTCTAAAGGAGCATCACCTGTGTTTGTAAATTCATAAACATAATTTACAATTTTACCCTCTTTAACTTTTGGAAATTTAGCTATGGGGTATTTAGGACTAAAAACCGCCTCTTGACAAAAGCCAAGGGCGGTTATTAGTAAAAATGATATTAATAAATATCTTTTCATTTTAGTTATTTGCTGGTGCACCAGAATTGTTAACAGGCGTTCCTACTTCTGGAGCAGGACCAACTTCACCTTTAATTCTGATTACTTTGTTTGGTTCGTTGATTGCGTTTGAAGTTATAGTAACGCTTTTGTTGATTGCACCTGGACGTTTTGTATCGTATTTTACACGAATTGTTCCTTTTGCACCTGGAGCGATTGGTTCTTTCGGCCATTCAGGAACTGTACAACCACAAGATCCTTTTGCGTTAGAAATAATTAAAGGCTCGTCACCTGTGTTTTTAAATTCAAAAGTACAATAAGGATCACCATCATATTTGATATTTCCATAATCGTGAGTTTCTTTGTTAAATTCAATTTTTGCACCTTTTTCAATTTGTGCAGATACTGTATTTGCTGTCAAAACGGCAACAAACATAAGAGCTAAAGACAATACTAATTTTTTCATGATTAAAAGTTTTATAGAACAAATGTAATTTTCATTCAAGCTGTCATTTTATATTTAACAGATTGTTAACAGCGGTCTAAATTTATAATTTATTTCGACTTGATAATGTTAACGCATTATTTTTTAAGCCAGCCGCGTTTGAGAAAGTAAAATAGTAACCCAAAGGCAATCAAAAACATAACTGCAACAACAGTGTAGTATCCATACCAATACTTTAATTCAGGCATATTTTCGAAGTTCATTCCATATACCCCAACAATAAATGTAAGTGGAATAAAAATGGAACTCACCACCGTTAGCACTTTCATAATTTCATTCATTCGTTGTCCTTGGGCAGCGTAAAATAAATTGGCCATCCCTTCCAAGATTTGTTTGTTGGCGTCAATTTCTTCTAAAACGCTTACGCATGAAGACCTCAGATGAGAGAAATATTGATGATTTGATTTTTCAAAAAATACACTTTCACTCGTTTCCAATTGACTAGAAATATCGCGCATAGGAAGTGCTATTTTTCGCAGTTCAATCAATTTTCGCTTCTCACGTTCAATTTGGTTCAAAATAGATTTACTTTCAGATTTATGAAGTTTTTCTTCTATTTCTTCAATAGTCGTTGAAATAGCCTCAATAACTTCAAAATAGTTGTCAATTATTGCTTCAAGCATTCTGAAAAGTAGAAAGTCTGAATTTTTCAAACGAATTTTACCTCTTGCAGTTTCGATTCGATTTCGAACATCAGTAAAATGATCAGAAGATTTATCTTGAAATGAAATTAAATAGTTTTTACCAAGAATAAAACTAATTTGTTCTTGCTCGAGTTGAAGGTCATTTTGATCGGTTGGTAAAGCTGATTTGATGCTAAAAAAAACGTAATTAGTGTATTCTTCAACTTTTGGTCTTCGACTTGGATTGTAAATTGTATCGACACTTAAACGGTCAATTTCAAGTTTTTTACATAGTACTTCTATTTCCTCTTTACTTTCTAATCCGTGAAAATTGAGCCAAGCAATATGGTCATCATCCATTTCATTTTCTATAAAATCTTGAGAAAAGTAATGAGAAGTCTCTTTTTTTATAGAGTAAAAACTTTTATTGTATTTGTAAAGCTGACATTGTCCCATTTCAAGCAGTTTTTTTTAAATCAACGACATTTGAACTTTTACCGATAGCACAGCCTTCGCAACTTTCTGTTTTTGAGAAAAATTGACGCCAAAACTTCCTTGTCAAGTAAATGACTGAAAGTGTTACGATTAAAAATACAATTACGCCTTGAATCATCTTATAAAGTTACTTTTTTCTAATTAAGAAAGAATAGTAAATGCGAAAAGTGCGCCGAAATAAGCCATAAAACCCATAAACGCAACCTGAATTAATGGCCACTTCCAAGAATAAGTTTCTCTTTTAACGACCGCTA
>CAZDKE010000002.1:0-46793 GCA_964506255.1 uncultured Lishizhenia sp.
TGGCTATTTAATGGGTTTGAATTTCGACCGAACTTGGGAGTCAACAATGAGCGATTATATGTTTGATGCTAGTCGTTGTAGAAACGTTGTTGTCGACATTCGCTACGTAATGTGGGTGATGGATATTTACTCTGGAGCAAAACACTTAGTTGACGAAATGACATTAATGAAAGATTAAATTTATATTTGCTTTTTCTTTTTTAAAATTACTATTGAATTTCCCTGTATGAAGAACGTATTTATAGCCTTATTTGTATTCGTTATTGGAGTATCAAACGCACAAGTTTCAAAGATTGTGGAAGGATATTTAGACGATTACAAAACCAAACGAGACGCTGAAAAGGTAGATGTAACCTTGAAATCGTTGAAATCAGGGAAAGTTTTCAAAGCAAGAACAGATGAAAACGGAAGATTCGTTTTCAAAAATGTACCAATTGGTAAATGCGAATTAAATATTGTTGATAGAGATTATCGTTCTGAGACTTTTAAGTTTGAAACTACTCAAGATCACCTTGAACATTTCACTTTTGGACAACCATTTTTTGTAAATCTTAAAGTTTCTTGGTTGTTTAATTGGGGAGATAGAACGGTTACTTTAAAATCTGGAAAAAAATATGTTCAAGAACATTTTTGGTCACACGTTTTAGCTAAGGTAATTCTTGGTGTTTATGGCCTTTGTTTGTTGTTGATTTTCTATTACAGTTGCGTTCAAATGACTTTGGCTGTGGCTTACGTTCGCAATCGCAAAAAGAAAAAATTAGAACCAAAACCAGTTTACGACCCAAAAACAACGCCTTCTGTTACCGTTCAATTACCTATGTTCAATGAAATGTACGTTGCAGAACGAATCATAGATACTATTGCAGAATTTGATTACCCAAGAGATCGTTTTCAAATTCAAGTTTTAGATGATTCAACGGATGAAACGAAAGACATCATCGCTGCAAAAGTAGCTGAAGTGGCAGCAAGAGGAATCAATATTCAACACATTCACCGAACAGACCGAACAGGTTACAAAGCTGGAGCTCTTGACAAAGCAATGGATCGAGTGGAAGGTGAATTTATTGCCATTTTTGATGCAGATTTCGTTCCAGATAAAGATTTCTTAAAGAGAACAATGCCTTATTTCAAAGATGGTATTGGTGTAGTTCAAACGCGTTGGGGACATTTGAATAAATCATATTCTTTATTGACTGAATTACAAGCGTTTGGTTTGAATGGTCACTTTGCTATTGAACAAGGTGGAAGAACTGCAAATGGACATTACATCAATTTCAACGGTACTGCCGGTATCTGGCGTAAAACCTGTATCGAAGACGCTGGTGGTTGGGAACACGATACGATCACAGAAGATTTAGATCTTAGCTACCGCGCTCAAATGAAAGGTTGGAAATTCACCTACTTGGAAGATGTGGAAGCTCCAGCTGAATTACCAATTACAATGTCTGCTTTGAAAAGTCAACAACATCGTTGGATGAAAGGTGGAGCAGAAGTTTTCATCAAAATGTGGAAACGAATTTTAACGACAAAAGGAATTAAATTCAGCGATCGTGTTCATGGTTTAGCTCACTTATTCAATTCATCAGTATTTGTGTTCATTTTAATTCTTTCCATCTTAAGTTTATTTGTGCTTCACATCAAAGATTCATTCTCTGACTTAAATTTAGTGATTCAATTTGGCGCATTTTTCATCTCAAGCACTGTATTTTTAGCGTTCTATTATTGGAATTCTTACCGCGACAAAAACGGAAGTGGTTTCTCTAACTTCATTCGTTTCGTTGGTCGTTTCTTTCAATTCTTAACTGTTTCAATGGCGCTATCATTGAGCAATGCAGTGGCAGTAATTGAAGGATATTTAGGAATCAAAAGTTCATTCGTGCGGACACCAAAATTCAACGTTGCTAAAAAAGACGAATTCAAAGGGAACAAATACGACAAAAAAAGCCTTTCGATTATCAATATCGCAGAAGGAATTTTGATGTTGGTGTTTGGTTTCACAGCAGTTAACAGAGCAATTTACGGTGACTTTGGAATGGTTCCGTTTCATTTAATGTTGACAATTGGCTATGGAATTATTTTCTTCTCAACCTTAAAAGAAAATCGCTCGCCACAAGGGTAGTTTTAATGATTAATTTTTGATGTTAAATTTTGAGTTATTTATTAACTCTCATTCTAGGATTGAATAATTCGTTTTAATTATTTTTTGAAAATCATATTTGGAATTCGGTATTGAAAGTTCTAAATATCAGTTAAGTTCAACTTTGACAAACAAACTTTCTTCAAGAATTCTTCCCCGTTGTTAATATCATTATTTGTTTTTCTAGCGCTTAAAATCACAGCTTTTTTACCTTTGCATTTATGCGCAATTTGATCGCCTTTTTTAAAAGGTTCCGAGTCTTTTTATTCTTCGCTTTCCTACAAATTATTGCTTTGTCAATTTATGTTAGGTATTTGTCATTCCCTAAAAGTCAATACCTTACAACTGCTTCTTCCATAACAGCGAAAGTGCTTGAAACAGAAAATGACATCACTAAACACTTCAATCTTTCTAAGAATAATTTAGCGCTTCAAAAAGAAAACATTCGCCTTCGCAAGAATTTACCACAAAGTTTATATCGCATCGATAGAAATTTATTGAAAATCAATGACACAACTTTTAAACAACAATACGCTTACATTCCAGCAACTGTAATTCATTCTACTGTTACGCGTCGCAATAATTATTTCACCTTAGATGTTGGATGGAAACAGGGGATAAAAAGAGATATGGGTGTTTTTTCGGATAAAGGTGTAGTTGGAATCGTACATAATACGAGCGAACATTACTGCGTAGTAAAAAGTGTTCTAACAAAAGACATCAACATTGACGTGATGATAGAACCAATTGGTTTGTTTGGTTTGTTGAAATGGGATGGTAAAAACCCTCGTCGTGGATCAATCACAGGAATCTCAAATGATTTGCGCATCAAAAAATGGTCGAAAGTTGTAACTCGAGGTGGAAGTGGAATTTTTCCGCGCGGTTTGGCGGTTGGAAGAGTGGAATCAATTAAAGGAATCGAAGGTGAACCTTTATGGGACGTAGTCGTGAAATTTTCTGAGAATTTTAGAACTTTACAACGCGTTTATATAGTCAAAAACTTGATGATTGATGAGCAAAAAGAACTAGAGGCACAAATTCCATTAGACGAAGAAGACGAATAAGCAATGACAGATTTAACTAAAAATATCCTGCGATTTATTTTATTTGCCTGCGTTCAAGCTTTGATATTTAACCGCTTGGAAATAGGTTTCGGAATACATTTAATGGTTCACCCGTTGTTTATTATGCTCTTGCCCTTTGAAATAGGTGTTTTTTCCTTGATGACTTTAGCATTTGTTTTAGGTGCAATTATTGATGTTTTCTCTAATACTTATGGGTTGTACGCTTCTTCATTGCTGATGATGGCATTTTTCCGACCTATTATTTTTAAATTCTATAGTCCACGAGAAGGTTATGACCCTATCAAAGAACCATCACTCATTGATATGGGCGGACGCTGGTTTTTCTTTGTCTATGGATATTTATTGCTAATTCATCATTTTTGGTACTTCTTGATTGAAATATTTAGAATTGATCAAATTTTATTTATTCTTCAAAAAACAGTTTTTAGTCTGATTTTCTCGTATTTGCTTAGTGTTTTGCTACAAATCTTTTTAATGAAAAAATCTAAAGCCAAGTAGATGAACTTCGATGCGCGCAAGTATGTAATAATGGCTTTTATTCTTCTAGTTGGAGGAATTTATACAATTCGCCTTTTTTATATGCAAGTAATAGACGACACTTGGACTTTACGCGCACAAGAAATCGCCGAAAAACGTAAAGAAATTACACCGCCAAGAGGAGTAATTTTTGATAGAAATGGGAAGAAAATCGTTTCCAATCGCACTTATTACAATTTAATGATGGTGGAAGCAGATATTAAAAATTTAGATACCGCTGCATTTGCTAAATTAATTGGTTGGACAAGAGAAGAAGTGCGCAATCGCTTTTATGAAATCCGAAAAGGTGAAGGAACTTACAAAAATCCGCACACAGGAAAAAGGACCTCTAATTATCAAAAAATCAGAAAATATCCTTTCATAAAGGAATTAACATTAGAGGAAATTTCAAGAATAGCACCACATCTAGAAAACTTCCCTGGATTTTATGAAGAAGTGACAAGTATGCGAAATTATCCATTTTCAAATGGAGCAAATATTTTAGGGTATTTATCAGAGGTTACTCGTGAAGAAATAGAACAAGATCGTTTTTACAAACCTGGAAATAACATTGGACGCTCTGGAATTGAACGATTTTATGAAAAAGAATTAAGAGGCATAAAAGGAATAAAATACATTGTAACTTCTGCTTTGAACAACGCGATTGAACCTTATGCAGATGGAAAATACGACACAACAGCTCGTCAAGCAGACCCATTAAAACTGGGGATGGATATGTTGATACAAGCTTATGGCGAGCGATTGATGCAAAATAAAAAAGGATGTATTGTGGCAATTGAACCTTCAACCGGAGAGATTTTGGCAATGGTTTCTGCACCTTCCTTTGACCCTAATTTATTGGTAGGGAAAAGAAATATTAGTTTGAATTATCCAAAATTAGCTACAGATAAAAATATGCCGCTATTTCCACGACCATTACAAGCGGAATATCCTCCTGGCTCAATTTTCAAGCTAGTACAAGCACTTATTGGACTACAGGAAGGCGTTATCACCCCAGAATCTGGTTTTCCTTGTGATCAAAGTATGGTTGGTTGTCACCCAGGACATTATGCAAGTAACGTTGCTGCTGGTGTTCAATACTCCTGCAACCCTTATTTTTATGCAGTAATGCGCCGAATTATTCAACAAAATGTTAAGAAAAACATATTTGCTGATGCTGAAATTGGTTTGAATAAATGGCATGATTACATGTTGAGTTTTGGATTAGGAAAAAGCCTTGAAGCAGATGTTTCTGGTCAACGTCCTGGTGTTATCCCAAATGCAGCTTATTACGATAAATGGTACGGACATCACCGCTGGGCATTTTCTACTATTCGTTCGATTTCAATTGGCCAAGGAGAAGTTAAATTAACACCGCTTCAAATGGCAAATATTGCTGCAATTATTGCCAACAAAGGTTGGTTTTACACACCTCACTTTGTGAAATCTATTGGTAGAAAGGGACCACATCCACAATATAAAGTGAAACATTACACAAAAGTAGAATCCAAACATTTTTTACCTGTAATTGAAGGAATGCGTCGCGTGGTAAACGAAGCAGGAGGAACGGCACGATTAGCGAGAATTGACAGCATGATTGTTTGTGGTAAAACAGGGACGGTTCAAAATCCACACGGTAAAGACCATTCTGTTTTTGTTGCTTTCGCCCCGATGCACAATCCAAAAATAGCTATTGCAGTATTTGTAGAAAACTCAGGTTTCGGAGGGACATGGGCAGCACCGATTGCGAGTTTAATGATTGAGAAATACTTAAGAAGAAAAATCAAGGATAAAGAAAAAGAAAAGCGAATTTTAGAGGCTAAACTCTCTAATATGGAAGCTTCATCTGATGAAGAAGAAAATCAAAATCAACCAGATTGAGAAAGAACGATTCCATAATTGCACAACTCGATTGGCCATTATTCATCACTTATATGCTGATGTTAATTTTTGGTATTGCAACTGTTTATTCTGTAGCTTTCAATCCTGAAAATCCAAATATTTTCAGTTTTGACGAAAAATACGGTAAGCAAATTCTCTGGCTTTGTGTTTCCTTGTTTTTAGGATTAATCGTTTTTCTAATTGATTCAGATATTTATCGAAAATTTGCTTTTCCAATCTATCTTTTCGTCCTCTCGCTTTTGGTATTAGTTCTTTTTATGCCTCCTATAAATGGAGCAAGAGCATGGATTGGTGTGGGATCGATGGGTATTCAACCAGCAGAATTTGGAAAAATTGCCGTTTCATTATTGTTAGCAAAATACATTAGTGAAATTAGTGTGAAGCAGCAAACAATTGGAAATGTGGTAGGTGCAGCTATGATTTTATTAGTTCCAATGATACTAATTTTATTACAACCAGATGCAGGTTCGTTTGTAGTTTTTACCTCGTTTTTATTTGTGATGTACCGCGAAGGGTTAACATTTGACCCAATTATTTTAGCAATCATTAATTCCTTTCCTGGGGTCAAAATGAAATACACATGGGTTGGAAGTCACTTTATTCCTATTCTTTTCGTTGCTGTTTTTTTAAGTATAATTACCTTATTACTTAGTTCTGTTGAAATAGACTTTTTCTTTCTTCCCTTTAAAGTATCAGGGGCAATGGGTGTCTTGGTTTCTTTAGTTCTATTCGCAATCATTGGCCTTTTAATTATTCGTCAATTTGGAAGTAAACGCGACCGTTCACGCGGAATATTAATAATTGTTCTGGGTCTTGTTTTAGGTGGAGGACTCTCATTTGGCGTAGGCGCAGGATTCAATAGTTTAGCCCCCCATCAAAAGGATAGAATTGAGTTATTTCTCGGTTTGAAAGAAGATCCAGATGGTGAAGATTACAACAGAAATCGTGCAATGGCAGCTGTGGGTTCAGGAGGTTTAACAGGAAAAGGCTACAACAAAGCTTCTGTTTCAAGCGTTGAAAGTAACCACGTTCCTGAATCTGAAACGGATTTTATCTTTTGTCCGTTCGCTGAAGAATGGGGTTTTTTAGGAACTATCGTTTTGATTTTTATGTACATGTTTATGTTGATTCGAATCATCGTAATTGCGGAACGACAAAGGGCAGCCTTTAATCGAATTTATGCTTATTGCGTTGCCATGATTTTGTTTTACCATTTCGCCATAAACATTGGAATGAACATTGGGTTTGCTCCTGTAATTGGAATTCCATTGCCTTTTTTCAGCTACGGAGGTTCGTCGATGATGTCCTTTTCAATGATGATGTTTATCCTCCTAAAATTGGATAGCCAACGCAAAGATGTTTTACGATAAAGTTGTTAACTTAGCCTCCAATTTAAGCTAATTGTATTTTGATTTTATTACTGTAATTTTAATAAAGAAATAGCATCGTTTATATGAATGATAAAAATAAAAACTCCTCAACAAAAAAACCTGTAACTTCTTTATCTCCAGAGGAAAACAAAAAGTTTACCATCTACTTTTGGATTCTTTCTTTGTTTCCATTTTTGATAGTTACTTCCTTGTTTTTGTTTCAATCTGAGGATAATTTACCTCCAGTTGAGTTATTAGACAATCCACCAGAAATTCAAGCTTCGTTGATTATCGCTAAGAAAAGTGAAAAAGAAGATACCGTAATTGGTCGTTTTTGGTTGGTAAATCGTACGAGTGTAAAATACCGTCAAATTTCTCCTTTTGTGATTGATGCCTTAATTGCAACGGAAGACGAGCGTTTTATGAGCCACTCAGGAATTGACTTCAAAGGTCTGGCGCGTTCTATTTTTAGTTTAGGTTCAAAAGGTGGTGCCTCTACAATTCCTCAACAGTTGGCGAAATTGTTGTTTACCTTACAAAAACGCCAAGAAGAAGAAATTGCTCGTGCGAAAGGGGAAACTTTGGCTGCTAGAGTTGGTGGTTTTTTCGGAAAATTCAGAAGAATAAACGAGAAAATACAAGAAAATATTATCGCAAAGCGCTTGGAAGAACGCTACACTAAAGAGGAAATAATTACGATGTACTTGAATCAATTTGATTTCTTGTATAATGCTGTAGGTATTGAAAATGCAGCTCGTGTATATTTCAATAAAGCACCCATCAATTTAACCAAAGCAGAGGCAGCAATGCTTGTTGGTATGTGTAAAAACCCTGATTTATACAATCCATATACCTATCAAATAAAAAATTACCGAAGAAAAATTGCTGATTCTGAAGGTATTCCATTCAAAGATGTGACATTAGCTCAAATTAACGAAAAAAGAAGTGCTGATTCACTAAGGGCCTTGGAAAGAAGAAACCAAGTTCTATATCAATGGTTGAAAAATAGCGAAGATGAAAACGACGCATTACGTACAAAAATTACCAGAGAAGAGTTTGATAAATTGAAAGTTACACCCGTAGCAACAAACTTTAAATCACTCGATCATAAAGAAGGAATGGCGCCTTACTTCAGAGAATCAATGCGAAATGAAGTGACAGAAATTTTAGAAGAAAAAAACGAGGATGGAACGCTTAAATATGTTAAAGAAGACGGAACACCTTACAACATCTATCGCGATGGTTTAAAAATTTATACAACGCTAAATCCAACTTTGCAACGCCATGCTGAATATGCAGTTGAACGTCACATCAAAGAGGATATGCAACCAGCTTTTGATCAAAATAACAAAACGCTAAAAAATTATCCATTTGCAAATTCTGTAAGTCCTCAAATGATTGAACGAATTATGGAAAATGCACGCCGTTCAACGGAACGTTACCGTAAATTGGTTGAAGCTGGTGCAAGTGCAAGTGATATCAAAAGAAATTTTGAAACTCCTTGCGCAATGCGCGTTTTTTCTTGGAGAGGTGAACGCGACACCACGATGACTCCTAACGATTCAATCCGTTATTACAAAGCATTCTTGCACGCAGGTTTGGTGTCAATTGACCCACAAACTGGTTTCGTGAAAGCATGGGTTGGAGGTGTTAATTTCAAACATTTCTCATATGACCACGTCCGTCTTGGAAAACGTCAAGTTGGTTCTACCATCAAACCTTTTGTGTATGCAACAGCATTATCGATGAAAGTAGCTTCACCTTGTATGACCTTTACGCCGGAACAATGCGCTGTGATTGTTGAAAATGAAGATGGATCGGTCAAAAGTCGTTACACACCAGCTGGTGAGGCAGCAAAAAATGTAAAAGATGGTTTAGCGCTTTCTTCTAATCCTACCACAGCTGCTGTGATGCAAACAATGGGTTCTTTCAATAGTTATCGTAGAAAAGGTGGTCCTTATGAAGTTGAGAAATTCTTGAAAAAAGTGGAAATTAAATTAAATCCTAATGACGTAGTACCTTCAATGGCGCTCGGTGTAATGGATTTATCGCTTTTTGAAATGGTAGCAGCACAATGTATTTTTGCTAACAACGGCTATTATGTTCGACCAACGACAATTGAGCGCATAACGGATAGAAATGGAAAAGTAATTTATAGTGCCGATGCTAAAATCTTCCGCGATCAAGCCTTAAATTCAACCGTTGCTTACGAAGTTTTGAAAATGATGAAAGGCGGTATCGCTTATGGTACGGGGTGGAGTTTGAGAAGTGGTAGACCATGGGGTGGAATTACAGCACCAACTGCTGGAAAAACAGGAACAACACAAGGAAATTCAGATGCCTGGTTTATGGGATTAACTCCAAAATTAGTAACTGGAGTTTGGGTTGGAGCAGAAGATCGTGTAGTGCGTTTCCGAAGTACAGCAATGGGTCAAGGGGCTCGAGCCGCGTTGCCAATTTACGGTTACTACATGCAACGAGCGTATCGTGATAAAATTTTCAGCACGTTTGAAGATTTCAGGCAACCACCAGATTACGACCCTACAATGTTTGAGTGCTCCGAAACAACAGTTGCACCTCCAACAAGTGAAATAGAAATACCATTTGAATTTTAAGAAAGTACAGTATGAATAAAGTAGTAAAAAACGTTGAAGAGGCTTTAATTGGTGTTGAAGACGGAATGACTTTGATGATTGGAGGATTTGGTTTGTGTGGCATTCCAGAAAATTCAATTGCTGAATTAGTGAAAAAAGGAACGAAAAACCTAACGTGCATAAGCAACAACGCAGGTGTTGATGATTTTGGTTTAGGTCTTTTACTGCAAACGAAGCAAATCAAAAAAATGATTTCCAGTTATGTAGGTGAAAACGACGAGTTCGAGCGTCAAATGCTTTCTGGAGAATTAGAAGTGGATTTGATTCCACAAGGAAGTTTGGCAGAAAGATGCCGCGCTGGTGGAGCTGGAATTCCTGCATTTTTTACACCTGCTGGTTACGGAACAGAAGTAGCTGAAGGAAAAGAAGTGCGCATCTACAAAGGAAAACCGCATATTTTGGAAGAAGCTCTAACAGCAGATTTTGCAATCGTGAAAGCGTGGAAAGGCGACACAGAAGGAAATTTGGTTTTCAAAGCAACAGCAATGAACTTCAACCCTATGATGGCAATGGCAGGTAAAATCACCGTTGCTGAAGTGGAAGAATTAGTACCTGCTGGACAATTAGACCCGAACCACATTCACACACCAGGAATTTTCGTACAACGAATTTTTAAAGGGGATAAATTTGAGAAACGAATTGAACAACGAACAACTAGAAAGAGAAGTTAATTTGAAAATGAGGTGATTTGAAAATTTGAAAATGAATAAAAATGAGAAATGATAGTGAAAATATTATTGTTGATTTAACTTTCAAATTTTCAGTTTCTATAGTTATGTATTGTGAAGAATTAGAAAAAATTCAAAAATATGTAATTGCAAGACAACTTCTAAAATCAGGAACTTCCATAGGAGCAAACATCCGTGAAGCTCAAAATGCAGAATCAAAAAATGATTTCATACATAAATTTAAAATTGCAGCAAAAGAATGTGACGAAACAATTTATTGGTTAGAACTATGTAAAGAAATAGATTCTTATCCTTTTAATCCAGAATTAATTGATCAAATTGAAATCATTTCGAAAATCATAAATAAAATTATTTCTTCATCAAAAAACAGAACTTTAAATGGGATTCCCAATTTTCAAATTAACTAATTTTCAAATCTTCAAATTAACATGTTAGATAAAACAGGAATAGCAAAACGAATCGCACAAGAACTACAAAACGGGTGGTACGTAAATTTAGGAATCGGAATTCCAACCTTGGTTGCCAATTATATTCCAGAGGGAATTGAGGTAGAATTTCAATCGGAAAATGGTGTGTTAGGTATGGGACCCTTTCCGTTTGAAGGAGAAGAAGATGCCGATTTAATCAACGCTGGTAAACAAACGATTACTGTGCGTGAAGGTGCTTCATTCTTTGATTCAGCAACTTCTTTCGCAATGATTCGTGGTCAACACGTCCAATTAACAGTTTTGGGTGCAATGGAAGTGTCTCAAAATGGCGACATAGCTAACTGGAAAATTCCAGGGAAAATGGTAAAAGGAATGGGTGGCGCAATGGATTTAGTAGCTTCAGCTGATAATATTATTGTAGCCATGATGCACAGCAACAAAGCTGGAGAATCAAAAATCTTAAAAGAATGTACTTTACCTTTAACGGGTGTCGGATGCGTGAAAAAGGTAGTAACTGAATTAGCTGTTTTGGAAATTAAAGACGGAAAATTTCACTTGGTTGAAAGAGCACCAGGTGTTAGTGTTGAAGAAATCGTTTCTAAAACCGAAGGAGATTTAGTGGTTCCAGAATTTGTTCCCGAAATGCAATTATAACTTGATAAATCTAGCACCAAAATTCCAAACTGCACTTGTGGCAGCTGTAGAAGCGTCGCATAAAATCATGGATATTTACAACCATGAATTCGAAGCAATTATTAAAGAAGATGGTTCGCCATTAACAAAAGCCGACTTAGCTTCAACAACAATAATTCAACGCCACTTGGAACCTTTGGGTATTCCTATAACAGGCGAAGAAACGGAGAAATTAGATTATTCTATTCGTCAAAACTGGACTGAATGTTGGTGTGTCGATCCTTTGGATGGAACTAAAGAATTCATAAGCAAGAATGGAGAATTTGCAGTAAATATCGCTTTAATTGAAAATGGTATTCCAACTTTTGGCCTAATTGCTTCACCTGTAAACGAAGAAATTATTTTCGGTTCAAAAGAATTTGGAGTGTTTATTTCTAGCTTTAAAAATATTGAAAAAGATGGTAATTGGACAAAAATTAATGTCCCAGAAAAAGTAAATTCACCTTTGATTTTAACAGCTTCAAGAAGTCATGGCTCTGGACCTATGGAAGGATTTATCGCAGAATTAAAACGAATTTCACCAGAATACGAGCAAAAATCAAAAGGTTCTTCCTTAAAATTCTTTGATTTAGCGAAAGGAGAAGTTGATGTTTACGCCCGATTTGCTCCAACAATGGAATGGGACATCGCCTCTGGACAAGCCATTTTAGAAGCACTTGGAGGAAGTGTAATCAATGTCGAAACGGGATTGCCTTTAAGCTACAATAAAGAGAATTTACTGAATCCATTTTTTATTGCTAAAACAAAACCTTTTTTAGATATTTTGCCATGAAACTTGTATTAATCATAGTATTGTTAGGTTTGGCAACAGTTGTTTCCAGTCAACATAACTTGATTTCTACACATTCGTTTTTCAGAGATAAACTATTTGAAACTTCAAGAATAGAAGCTTACAATGGCAATTCTTTTTTACCTGTTACCCAATCAAATTACAACCTTCAAAAGCATTTAAAAGATACGAGCATATTTTATTATGAATTTGCAGAAACAGCCTTTAAAAAACATTGGTTTGAAATACAAACGGAAGATTGCTATTTAACAATTTCACCTGTTTTTAACTTCTCACTTGGTCGTGATTTATTAGATACAGCTCAACGTAATTTATTTCAAAATACACGTGGTTTTATAATTGAAGGAGATATTGCAAAGAACTTTTCTTTTGCCACAACTTTCTATGAAAATCAAGCTCGTTTTAGTAATTATGAGTCTGATTTTATCTCCTCACATGGAGAATTTTATACTTATCCTGGTTACTACAAACAGTTAAATGGAGTTGTGCCTGGAGGGACGCGAACAAAGAAATTTAGGGTAGATGGCTATGATTACGGTTTTGCTCAAGGATATGTAGTATATCAGCCACACAAAAAAGTGGACATAATTGTTGGAAATAATCAGCAATTTATTGGTTCAGGTTACCGATCAATGTTACTGTCTGACAATAGTTCTGCAGCGCCTTATTTACGCTTAGATTACAGAATAAGTAATCGTTGGTCTTACACTATACTAAAAACACGAGCAATGAATGTTGTTCGAAAATTAAAGAAAACAACCGTCGAAGCATATTATCAACCCAAAGGTTTTGCTGTAAATTATTTATCTTTTCAAGCAACTGATAAATTAAACATTTCGCTTTTCGAAGGTTCAACATGGTCGATGGGAGATTCCTTAACAACAAAACGAGTTCATCCTCTTTTTTATAATCCAATTCCTATTATTTCAAGTCTATTAAATGATTCAATTTGCAGCGCCATTCAAGGTGTGAATGTTAATTGGTTGTTGCATCCTAATGCGCGCATTTATGGACAATTTGCAGTGGGTTCAATGAAAACCAAGCAATTTGCTTTTCAAGTTGGTTATAGAGGAAATGACTATTTTAAAATTAAAAATTTATATACTCAAATTGAATACAATTTTGCAAGTTCAAAAATGTATAAAGCGACAACCGATCGTTTAAATTTTAGCCATTACAACCTAGCACTTGCACATCCAAAAGAAAACGGATTTCATGAAATTGTTGTCCGTTTAGGGTGGGAATGGAAACGAATTTTTGCAGATGTTAAATCCGTAAATTATTTCTTAGTCAATCACACAAAAAATGATTTATTACCAGTTCAATTTTATACCACTGTTTCAAACGATAAAATCTCGCACAATCAATTAGAATTTGGATACCGAATGAACAAAAAATTAAACTGGAACTTCTTCGGAAATATCACCTACAGAAAACAAACTGGAGCAGAAAATTCACAAGCTTTTGTTGTGAGTGCTGGAATGAGAACTTCATTATTAAGTCATTACAATGATTATTAGAACAAAAATAATCTTACTTCTTTTGCTTTTGGCTCCTGTTTTGGTTTCGGGACAAGGTGCGGTTGGTTGGTTAAATGAAGAAAAAGCTATTGACTCTGTTTCTAGATGGAGTTATGAAGACCATTCAGCTATTTATCCTAAAATAAGACAATTTTCGGACGTAAAAATTGGATTTGGAATAGGAAATAAATCACAGATAATTCCAACAATAGATGCTGGTTTGCAGTATGGCTCAAGAATAAATTATCGAGCTGGTGGAGGATTTATATGGGAATCGAATTTTTCTCCAAAATGGTATTTACGTGCTGGAATGAATTTAATATTAAATGATGGAGATAGTTTACTCACTTCTAATTATTTTCAAACGTTAGGAAATTCAACATTCGAATTGCAGCCAACTGCACGACTAGCATTTACACCCAATAAACATTTCAATTTTCAAACTGGAATCGACAGGAATTTTATTGGTGATGGGTCGCGCTCTTTATTTCTTAGTGACTATGGAAAAAGTTACCCATTTGCGCAAGTAAGAACTAAATTTTGGCACGTTGAATATACTATGCTTTACCAATTTATGCGGGAGAATTACCAAAATCAAAATCGATCTAAATTCTTGGCAACGCATCACATTAGTTGGAATGCAACGAAATGGCTCAACTTTGGTTTATTTGAAACTGTAGTTTTTCAACCAAAAGATACTTTGTTAAATCGAGGATTCGATGTTGAATATTTGAATCCTTTAGTTTTCTATCGTCCGCAAGAATATTCACTAGGCTCCTCTGATAATGTGTTGATTGGCGCTAGCTTTTCTGTGAAATTTTTAAATAGAACCATGTTATATGGGCAAGTAATTGTTGATGAATTTCTTTTATCTGAAATTAGAAATAGAAGAGGATGGTGGGGAAATAAATTCGGCGGTCAATTGGGTTATAAAGGAAAAATGAAATTCTTAAAACAAAATTTTACTTTTCGTATAGAAATCAATGCTGTCAGACCTTACACGTATGCACATATCAATGCTATGGCAAGTTACGGAAACAATGGTAGTATATTGAGTCACCCTTTAGGTGCAAACTTTGCTGAATTATTAGGCGAACTAAAATGGCAACATCAACGCGTTTTTGTAAAAGCTGTTGCGGTTTTCGGATATCAAGGTTGGGATATTAATGGTTATAGCTACGGATCAGATATTTATAGACCATATACTCAACGCCCTTATGATTATCATTTACAAATAGGCGAAGGTGAAAGAAATTACTTTGGTCGTTTGAATCTTTTTGGAGCCTATCAACTTTCCGAAAAAGGAAATTTTCAAGCTTTCGGAGAAATCCAATTACGCTTTGATTCCGCTGCAAAAGACCATAAATTTCGGGTTGTCCCAATGATCGGTATTCGCTCCAATCTTTGGAACGATTATCGAAATTATTAAGTTTGATTTCTAAGTTATTCTAAGAATAAAGTTCTTTCCTTAAGATAATCAACGCTGTAGTCAAAAAGTAGGGATTGTGTCCCTGTGATTCCGTTTAAGAATGACCAAGTAATTATTGACGTTTTTTCATCTAATTTCCCATTGCCAAAATTTCCTTGTTTCACTTTGATATCGTCATTGTTTGAAATCGGGAATTGATCTTTAACGATTAAAGGAAACTGTGCAGCTCCATTGTTTTTGATTTTAATCACCCAATTCACCTCGAATTTTTGACGCTTACCAAGGTTGCTACTTTTTGATTTCTCTTTGATACGTGTTCTGTCCACACTGATTTTATTGTCTTTACCAAAAGAGAAGGATTCCTGTCGTTTGACTCACGTTTGCTTTTGCTTCCAAACGAACAGGTTTTCCAATGCCATCGCTGCGCATATCGTAATAAGGTTTGCAAGTTGCGCGTGGAGAAATGTAATTAAAAACAAAGCTTGCATTCGTGTTTTTTTCTGCATCCACTTCCACAATAATTTCAGAATAATTTATCACCGGTTTACCTCTTTGCGAAATAATTTCCTGTTCTAGTTGATTCATATTTTTGTCGAGGTCTTCTAACTCAGTTCGAATGGCAGATTGACGGTTAGTGATTTCCGTTAATTTTTGGTGCATAAAGAGGTAAGCTTCGTGTTGAATTTGAGCTCCTGTAAAAAATACAGTTACTTTTTTCATTTCTGCATTAGAGGTAACTTCCTTTTGTCCAAAAAGAGAAAAAGAAGCAAACAAACAGATGAAGATACTTTTTCGTTTTTCATAAATTGTAGGTTAGTTTATTCCAAATAGAGCGTCATTCCAGTTTGATAATCAACGCTATAATCAAAAGTAAAGGATTGCGAACCAGTGATTCCTTTTAAGAAAGACCAAGTAATGATTCCTGTTTTTTCGTCTAAAGTTCCGGAAGTAAACTCTCCATTTTTCACTTTAATATCCGCATTGTTTGAAATCGGGAATTGATCTTTAACAATTAGCGGAATCATTGCTCCACCGTTGTTTTTAACCTTAATTTCCCAAGTCACTTCAAATTTCTGACGAGAACCAATCGTTTTTGATTTTGACTTTTCTTTAATTCTTGTTCTGTCCACACTGATTTTGTTGTCTTTTCCAAATGAGAATGAAAGTGTATCTTTAGTGGAGTTTACATCTAAATACGATTTCCCCATAAAGGTTCCATCAAAATAAATATTAGATTCTCCACTCATTAAATTCAATTTTTCCCAACCACTCACTTGTGCTGCCAAATAAACACTAGGGTCAATTTTTGGAATAACGTGATACTCGTAACTTGCATTCAAATCAAAGCTACCAATACTTACTCGGTGATCCATTCCATCTGTAGGTATCGACATTTTTGAAAGAATTGTGTATTCCATTCGCATATCTTTTTTCTGAATAATGGTAGTAACAGTTGGCGACCAATTACTTTGTTGCTGAACCGATTTTTCATCAAAAAGTGCCTTATTTTTCTTTCCGGTACTTTTACTTCTTGCACCGCGAGAAATTTCCATTGCTTCTAATTCATAGTCGCCAGTTACCGTTGAACTTACTGCTCCAGTGTACGTATTCATTGGTGTATTTCTAACGTCTTGGCGGTAAGCAGAAACTTTCACTTCCTCCAATTGAAGTTCATTTGGTTTCAAGAAAAATTTCAAATAAGCAGCGGTGATTTGTAACTGAACATCTGAATATCCAACGTATGAAGCTTTTGCATAATTTGCTCCTTTTGGCACTGTGATTTCGAATTTACCATCAAAATCAGTTACAGCGCCTACATTTGGAAAATTAGGAAAAGTGATTTTTGTAAATGGTAATGCCTCACCCGTCGAGGCATCAATTACTTCTCCTCTTAATTTTTCACCAGAATAATCAACCGTCGGAATGTTGCGTGCACTTTGTGTTTTTTGTTGCGGCGTATTGTTGTAGTAAATATACCAAGGACTTAAAGTTGGTTCTTGTGCATTTTGGTAGGGGTCATTCGTTGAAAGAACTAAATCCACATTTTTCCATTCGATTCCAGTTGTTTGGCTAACGTTTGCTTTTGCCTCTAAGCGAACTGGTTTTCCGATTCCATCGCTGCGCATATCATAGTACGGTTTCCAAGTCGCACGAGGAGAAATGTAGTTAAATACAAAAGTAGCATTAGTTGTTTTTTCAACATCGACTTCCACAACGATTTCTGAATAATTGATAACGGGTTTACTTCTCTGCGAAATAATTTCTTGTTCCAATTGATTCATTTTCTTTTGCAAAGTTTCAAGTTCTTCTTCAATAACTGATTGTCTATTAGTGATTTCTGATAATTTCGTATGCATAAACGTATAAGCTTCTTTCAATTCTGCAACTTTTAAGCCTTCGTTGTAACCTTTTAAATCGCGATTGCGCATTAATAGATTCTTATCTAGTTCAAGGATTGTATATTCGTCGCGTAACGTTTGGTCTTGCGTATTTAAAGCTTTTCGTTTTGAATTCAATTGATTGATTTCTTCACTAGATATTTTTTGGTCTTCGTAGTTTTTCTTGGTTCGAACTGATAGAATTGTCAAATCGCCCATCGCCTTCACTTGCACCGTATTTGGGTCGATGAAATCAGTTAGTTTTTGGAAAATGATTTCCTGTTTTCCTGATTTTAGTTCAATTTTATGTTCATGTTGGATTTGAGCACCAGTAAAGAAAACGGTTACTTTTTTCATTTCTGCAAGCGCGTTAACTTCTTTTTGGGCAAAAGATAAACTAGTTGCAAGCAGTGCAATTAAAGATAAAAAGAGATTTTTCATAAAAATGATTTTTCTTAAAGATGCGTTTACATCTTAGATTCCATAAAGTTCAGTAAAATAAATTGAATAATCCAAACTTTGCATATTTGAAAACAAAAAATTTAAATCGTATAAAAGTAATTCAGAGTAAAACAAAAATTAATTGTTGAAATATTGATTAAAACTATCTCAATAAATTCACAAATCCTTCCACCAATTTCCACTCATACGGCGAATCACAGCCTTTATATTTGAAAGTGTAAATATAGGTGTCGTCTTGACAAGGTTTACCTTGATAAGTGCCATCCCAGCCATAATTTAAGTCTTCAGAAAAGAAAATGCGTTCTCCCCATTTGTCATAAATTGTGAATTCAAGGGCTTCAATTTCAAATGCAGAAACGACTTTTAAAATATCATTAACCACATTGTCGTCTGGAACAAAAGTGTTTGGAATATAAAAAACAAAAGGTTCTATAATAACAGTTCTACGCGTACTATCTCGACAGCCGAATTGATTCTCTACAACTTGCATCGGATAATCGGAGCCAGCTGTTGTGTAATTATGAAAAAAGTTCGGATTCGTTGAGATAAATTGATTTCTGTCAAAAAAGTAGAAATACGAATTCGCTCCCATTGATTGGTCAATAAATTCAACTGTTGAATTACAAATATCCACTTCATTTGGAGTTACCATAAATCCAGCGGTTGGTTTTGGGTGAACAGTAACTAAATCTTGTTTCATTAAAAACAAAGTATCCACGCATCCTGCTAATGTTGTCATTGAAAGACTCACACTATAATTTCCAACGCTTGTATAACTGTGATTTGGATTGAATTCGGTTGAGGTATAACCATCACCAAAATCCCAAAAATAGGTTGCTGGTGCACCTGTTTGACTTAGGTTTATAAATTGCGCATTAGATGGCGCGCATTGAAGTGTATTCACAAAAAGAAAATCAATTTGCGGAATTCCATATACGAAAACAGTTGAGGAAACGGATAAGGTACAAACATCAAAAACACCAGTTAAAGTCACAGGTTGAAGTCCTGGCGCAAGGTATTGTACACCAAAAACATCCAATTGATTTGAAGTGGAGGGAGTGGCATTTGGACCAAAGTTCCACGTATAAACGGTTGAAGCTGGACCAGAAACTGTCGCATCAAAATCATAGCCTCCATTTGATATACAAAGAGAATCACTATGAACGAAAGACATAATTAATGGTTCGTAAATTTGAACTTGAATTGAAGATGTGTCGCTACATCCAGCGGAAGAACTAGCAATTAATTTTACAGTGTAATTTCCTGGGTTTGCATATACATAAGTTGGCTCAAAGTCGTTACTAACATCTTGCCCTGATTCTTGAACGCCAAAATCCCATGCGTAATTATAGGCGTTAATCGAATTATTCTCAAAAGGAACTGTGTAACCTAAGCACTGAACGCTTGGAGGAACTCCAATTCCACTGATTGGTAAGTCAAAAATGTAAATTGAATCTGTGTAGCTGGTGACGCAATCGCCATCATCTCCGTTCAATGTAACGATGTGATAGCCTGCTGTTGAAAAAGTGACGTCGGGAACAGTAAGATTGGTGGAAGTTTGAATCGAAGCGTCTGAATCAAAAACCCACGAAAAATTGGCTGCAGGATTACTTGTTTGAGTGATAAAGTCGAATGAATTTCCTAAAATACAAAGTGAATCTTGCGAGGTCCAAGAAAGTGAAAATGGATTGTTTACTGTGACGGTTATATACGCTGTGTCAGTACAAGCCCACCCTTCATTTACAATAAGTCGTGCGGTGTAAGTCCCTGGTGATGGATAGGTGAAAGAAGGTGCAAAAACAGAACTAACATCAGTAGTTTGACTTGGAACACCAAAATCCCAACTATAATTTGAACCTCCGTAGGAATTATTTACAAAATCTACTGTTAGTCCCTGGCAATAAGATACAAAAGTTGGAAGCTGCTCTTGTGTTGGTAGAATTGCTTGCATCACAATATTACAGTCAAATACTCTAAACAAAAAGTCTCTAACAGTTTCACCGACTAGGACTCCATTTCTAAATTCTTGAACACGAATTCCAACTACAAAAAGTCCAATCATATTTGGGTTTACAGTTAAAATACCTGTCGTTGGGTTTATAACTGTTGATGAATTGGGTCCTAAAGGTTGTGTTGCATTAAATGGTCCCGACCACTGCACTGGAAAATAGGGTGGAGCAGGAGTTTGAGCAGGTAAAGGCGATGCAGAACTTGCGCCAGAAAAAGGAGTAACCAACGAATAAGCCAATTGGTCGCCATCAGGGTCGGTTGCCACGTGATTAAAAACCAATTGATCATTATTACACAAAAGTATTGGCGGATAATTAGTAAACCGAGGACTTCCATTATTCGTAAAACCCGTTTCTGAACCCGGAACATGCGTAGTTAGCGTTAACCCAGTATCATCTGGACTTACAAGATTGGTGATATTTGGCCCACGGCAACAACGTTGGTAAGAAACATCATATCCTCCTGGAGTGGGAGGTAAAGTAACGACCGTTGTATAAATTGCGCGTTGAACACACATATTTCCAGGTGGAGTTGCACATGGATTATTAAATAGAACTGGCAAAACAACACTTCCTGGAAAAGGAACATCGATGTTTTGAAACAATTGTCCATTGGAGCGATAAATAGCAAGAGCTAAAGGATTGTCATAATCTGCACCTGTAGAATTGCAATCTCGGTAAAGTGTTACGAAAAAACGATATTGATTATTTCCCAAATAATCGTAATAAATATCTCCTCCAATGATATGCGATGCCTTCGATTGAAAGCTCAACATAAACAGTAAAAGGACGTATAGATATTTCATCGTAGGTAGAAGACGTGCAACTAGTTCAAATGTTGTGTTAAGTGATTTTTACTGAACCTCAAAAATAGAAGTATTGTACTGAAAACCTGATTCTTTAACAATTTTTGAGCCATCAATAATTTTTCCATTGCCTTCTGCTAGAAAAGAAAGTTCTACTCCAAATTTTTTCTGTGCAATTTCACCATAATAGTCCATTCTACTTGGATGTTGAAGTGAACATATATTATAAATCTGATTAACTTTTTTTTCTTGAATTACAGTCAAAAATGCTGGAATGACGTCTGTTAATTGAATTAAATTTACAGGTGCTAAACCATTTGGAATAGCTTGTTTATTTAAGAAGTATTTCACAGGATGACGATTTTCCCCAATTAATCCCGCCAATCGAAGTATAGTCAGTCGTTCTTTAAAGTTATTTAGTAGTAAAGTTTCTGCTTTCGTTACTGAATGATTTTCGTCTAAAGCTGAATTTTCATTGACAACTTCATTCACTTCTTTATAAACTCCTGTCGAACTTGTGAAAATTAAATGGACTTCTTGTGGGAATAATTCCGCTATCGTTAAAATACTTTCTCCGTAATTAGAAAATCCAGTAGGTGGAATTGAAAAAATAACAAGTGAAGTAGTTTGAATTTGTTCGGAGCTAAGGTCTAATGAAATTTCTTGTTCTTTGAAGTCAATAAGAAATCCAATGATTCCTAACTGAGATAATAAATTGATTTTCTCAGTATTTCTAGTTCCACCAAAAACCGTATATCCAAGTTTAGCGATTTCAACTCCCAAGGGCTGACCCAACCAACCACATCCAATTATTACACAGTTTTTTTTCATCTATCTACTCAAACGGATAAAAATGAAAAGGGTTTTGATTTTGATATAACTCAAAAAAACAATCTAGTTTATAGTCAACTACAAAAATCGCAAAGATATATTTTGGGTAACAGTACTATTCTTGGGTATGTTGAATTTTGCTTGATTGTAGGATGGTGGGCCAAAAGTTCCCATTGAGTTATTAGAAAATGCAAATCCTTCTTGTGGAATATTTAAGAAATTTTGATCTAAAACTTGGTTGTCATTTTCATCGTGAAACAATGCAAAAGCATAAGTTCCTGCTGGAATACTGTCAAAAGTTACCGTAATCGATTGACTTGGGAGTGTAAGAAATAACTCTTTGTATACCAATTCTGGATTATTAAAATTATCTGAATTATTGTATAATGCAACATTCAATTTACCATTTGTGTTTTCCATTCCCGAAACATTAATTACCAATTTGGATAATGAATCTGAGGTTACAACAACACTATCTTCGTTTTCAATTGGATCAGGTTGAGGCTCAAAAGTTTTCTTTTTACAACTAACGATTGCAAGACCCAAAAATAATAGAGTAGAAAAAGTAAAAAGTGTTTTCATAAACATAAATTTTATTTATAACAAAGGTCGATGATTTATGTTCGTTATTTACAATTTAAAAAAGATTTAAAGAACATTTAAAAGTTAAAAACGAACGAATTATGTAAGTTTTACTGTCTGAAATACAACAATTTAAATTTAGATTAAAATCAATTTTGTTGTGTGAAAAGAATTTCACTATAAAACAAAAAATCATGAAAAAACCAATCGTAATTATGGCTTTTGCAAGTCTTTTTATAAGCTTAAGTTTAAAAGTTGTAGTTCACCAGAAAGTGATGTTTCTGAAGCACAAGAAGAATTTAATAAAGAAAATATCAGAAAGAACAGCTTATGTGCTGTTACTGGATTTGATGTAAACCTTACAAATTTTGTAATTTCAGGTAGAGCATCTTTTGACTTTTTAACCAATAATGGAGACGGAACTAATTCAACTCCACGCTACAAAATTCAATTGGTTCAATTAACAGTTGGTTTCAAATTGTAAAAAACATTACGCATGAAAAAAGCCTTCCCAATTAATTTTGAGAAGGCTTTCTTTTTATACATCTATTTTCTATAAATCAAATTTGATTCCTTGCGCTAATGGCAAACTATCTGAATAATTGATTGTGTTTGTTTGACGACGCATGTAAACTTTCCACGCATCAGAGCCAGATTCACGACCACCACCAGTTTCTTTTTCACCACCAAAAGCTCCACCAATTTCAGCACCTGAAGTACCGATATTAACGTTAGCAATTCCACAATCGGAACCAGCTTGAGATAAAAACGCTTCTGATTCCTTCAAATCATTCGTCATAATCGCTGAAGACAAACCTTGTGGAACACCGTTTTGTAAAGCGATTGCATTTTGTACACTACCTGAATATTTAATCAAATACAAAATTGGAGCGAATGTTTCGTGTTGCACAATTGAATAGTGATTTTCTGCTTCAATGATACAAGGTTTTACATAACATCCTGATTCATAACCAGCACCTTCCAAAACACCACCTTCAACCAACACATTTCCACCTTCTTTTTTCGCGGCTTCAATTGCATTCAAATAATTGGTAACCGCATCTTTGTCAATCAACGGTCCAACGTGGTTCGCTAAGTCTAATGGGTTTCCAATGCTTAATTGTTTGTATGCATTTGTGATTGCATCTCTTACTTTATCGTAAATCGTTTCGTGGATAATCAATCTTCGTGTTGAAGTACATCTTTGACCAGCAGTTCCAACCGCGCCAAAAACAGCACCAGGAACAACCATTTTCAAATCAGCCGAAGGAGCAATGATGATCGCATTGTTTCCTCCTAACTCCAATAAAGAACGACCTAAACGAGCGCCAACTGTTGCACCAACAGATTTACCCATTCTTGTAGAACCAGTAGCGGAAATTAACGGAACGCGAACGTCTTCTGCCATTAATTTTCCAATTTCAGCACCACCAATAACAAGACCAGAAACACCTTCTGGAACTCCATTTGCATCAAAAACTTCTTTTGTAATTTGTTGACAAGCGATTGCTGTGATTGGTGTTTTTTCAGATGGTTTCCAAACGCAAACATCACCACAAACCCAAGCAAGAGCTGTATTCCAATTCCAAACCGCAACTGGGAAATTAAACGCTGAAATAATTCCAACGATTCCTAATGGGTGATATTGTTCATACATTCTATGTCCTGGGCGTTCTGAATGCATTGTTAAACCATATAATTGTCTTGAAAGTCCAACTGCGAAATCACAAATGTCAATCATTTCTTGTACCTCACCTAAACCTTCTTGAAGTGATTTACCCATTTCATAAGAAACCAATTTTCCAAGAGGCTCTTTGTAAAAACGAATTTTTTCAGCCAATTGACGTACAATTTCACCTCTTTTTGGAGCAGGAATCATTCGCCATTCTAAAAATGCTTCTTGAGCTTTTAAAATTACAGCTTCGTAATCAGCTTCGGTTGCTGCGTTTACAGATGCAATTAATTTTCCATCTACAGGAGAAATTGAATCGATTTGTTCTCCTCTTGTTTTGAACCATTTACCTCCAGTGGAAGCACCATTATTCATTTCTTCAATACCTAATTGACTTAGGATTTCTTGAATTTCTGTTGTTGTTGTTTCTGTCATTATATTGAATTGATGAACAAAGTTAATTCTATTTCTATTTATGCAAGTTGAAAGTTTGAAAAATGCAACATAGGTGACAAATTGTGGAGTCCTAAAAATCAAAAAATCAGTTCCCATTCAAAAAAAAACAAACTTTTTTAAAAATAATTTTCAGAAACAAAAACTATTTAATAAACTGTATATCAATTATAAAAACGATTTAATTCATTTATAAACGAATAATAATCGACAACAAACGAAAAATAACCGTTTTCGATTTCAATTCTCACAAAACTTTGCAGAGTCGAATTCAAACAACGATACTTGAAAACGGCAAGAAACAATTTTTTTATCAAACAATTTAATTTTTTACATCATGAATGCATTAAGAAACAATGTCAAATTAATCGGAAGATTGGGTGCACAACCAGAAATCGTAAACTTCGAATCAGGAAGATCATTAGCACGATTCACATTAGCTACAAACGAGCGTTACAAAGACAAAAACGGACAATGGAAAGATTTGACGCAATGGCACAACATCAATGCTTGGGGAAAAGCAGCTGAACGAATTCAGAAAGTACTTTCCAAAGGGCAAGAAATTATGTTAGAAGGTCGATTAGTAAATCAATCTTACGAGTCAAAATCTGGTGAGAAACGCTACAGCACAATTGTAGAATTATCCGACTTCTTATTGTTAGCACCAACGAAAGCAGAAAATTAATTAATCTATAAATCCTCAGACCATGAATCACGTTAATTTAATCGGGAAAGTAATCTCGGCACCGAAGTTTACAGAATTACAAGACGGACGAAAAGTTGCAAAATTTTCAATGTCCACAAAAGAAATCTACCTAGATGGAGATGGAAAAACAAAAACTAGAAGCAATTGGCATTTAGTAACAGCGTGGGGAAGATGGATCAAAGTGCTCGAAGAATTAGGGCACGTTGGTTCAGAAATGGCAATCGAAGGAAAACTAGTGAGCCGTTTCTATAACACTAAAGGCGAACGCAAATTCATTTCAGAAGTAGAAGTGAACGATATCATTCTCATGTAAAAAATCACAATTCAATTTAAATACACATTTCAATAATTTTCTAAAAAAAACACATTATGACAACTATGCGCAACTTCGTAACATTAATCGGCAACATCGGAACAAATACACAGATTACAAAATTTGACAATGGAAAATCAGTTGCAAGATTCAGTTTAGCTACAACAAAACCAGAGCGAAAAAATAACGGTAAATATAAAGATACAGTGGAATGGCACCGTGTATTCGCTTGGGGAAACCTTGCTGAGTTCATCGAACAATATGCTGAAAAAGGGAAAAAAGTTGCTATTCACGGTCGATTAGTAAACAGAACTTACCTTAATCAAGATGGTCAAAAACGCAATTTGACAGAAGTGGAAGTTAGACAAATTATTGGACTATAACCAACCAAACGACAACAAAAACGGCTACTTCAAGTTGAGGTAGCCGTTTTTATTTTGTCCTAAAGTACTTTAAAATAACCAGAAAATAGTTTAATCTTAACTTTCGATTAGTTTATACTCCTTAGTTTTAGATTATGACTAAGCTACTAAGTGATTAAGTTGATTACTATTGTTTTACGACTTTAGTTGAATAAATTAATTGACCATCTGAATTTGTTGCTTGTAATAAATAGATACCATTTGGTATATCAAATAAAGACGTATTTCCTATTGTATTACCTTTTTCAATTTCTATCTCCGATACTTTTTGACCTAATGAATTAATTATTTGAATACGTAAATTTTCTTCAAGGTCTTTTGACAACTCAATATTCACAATATCATTTGTTGGATTAGGGTAAACTAACAGAATATCTTTATTAAAGATTTGATTATCACTAGTGTTTGTTATTCTAGTGCTAGAATTACAAGAGTTAATCAGTAAACTTCTTACATTACCAGTTCTACAATTATTTGATGCTCGAACAGTTATACTTCCTGTAACAGATGATTCATTAACATTTACTGTAATTGAATTAGTTCCTTGACCAGAAACGATTTCCATTCCTGTTGGAACTGTCCATGTATATGAAATTGCTTGTGCAACTGTTGTACAGGTGTACGTAGCTGTTCCGCAAGGTGTTGTTGAGCCATTTATTGCGGTTGGAGTCAAAGGAGTAGAGCTTAAAGATAAGGATCTTATAGCGCTAGTACCACATTGATTAGAAGCTGCAACTGTTAAAGCACCAGATGTAAAATTACTTGAAATACTAAGCGTAATTGTTCGAGTGCCCTGTCCTGAAATAATTGTTGTTCCTGCAGGTACAGTCCATATGTAACTTGTTGCGCCCGCAACTGCAGCAATAGAATATGTTGGAGAGTTGATTCCCTCTGGACATAAATTATTAACACTACCAGATATCGTTCCTGGAGTTGAAGGAGAAGAAGATAAAGCTAAAGTCCTAGGAACACTAGAACCACAAGCATTATTTGCAACTACGCTTAAGCTACCAGAAACGAAGCTATTAGTAATTTCTAAAACAATAGATGTTGTCCCTTGTCCTGACAAAATAACTGCACCGGAAGGTGCTGTCCATGTGTAACTTGTAGCACCAGAAACAGATGGAATTGTATAACTTGGAGAATTAACCCCATTTGGACAGAGATTATTTGTTGTTCCAGATATTGCTGATGGCGATGCAATTGTTGAGGATAAAGCTAAAGTTCTAGGTGAGCTAGCTCCACAAGCATTATTGGCAACAACACTTAAGTTTCCACCTACAAAATTATTTGTGATGTTAAGCGTAATTGAAGTAGTTCCTTGACCTGAAGTAATAGTCGTACCAACAGGAGCTGTCCATGTATAACTCGTAGCACCAGAAACAGAAGCAATAGAGTAAGTGGGATTATTTACAACATTTGTACAAAGATTATTCGCTTGTCCACTAATTACACCAACAGTATTAGGGACAGAACGTATTGCCAGAACTCTAACTAAACTACTACCGCATTGATTATTTGAGGTAACATTGATATTTCCTACTGAAAAGTTAGATTGAAAACTAAGAACAATCGAATTTGTTCCTTGTCCAGACAAAATTGTTGTTCCTGTTGGGATTGACCAAGTATAGCTTGATGCACCCAATTGTTCTGATACTGAGTAAGTTGAAAATGGTGTTTGTGATGAACATAAACCAATCGTACTTCCTGAAATTGCTCCTAACTGAGTTAATGTAGATCGAATTGTAATAGTTCTTAATGAACTCGCACCACAAAAATTATTTGCAACCACACTTAAATTACCAGAGGAAAAACCTTCTAGTATACTCAATTCAATAGTGTTTGTTCCTTGCCCAGAAGTTATGCTTGTTCCTGTTGGTGCAATCCATGTGTAGCTTGTTGCTCCAATTTGAGTCGGAATTGAGTAGGTAGCAGTTGAGATACCTTGGGTACAAAGTCCAGTTGTTGGACCAGAAATAAGTCCAGGTTGCAATAAGACTGAGGAAATAGAAAGCGTCCTAGCAGGACTACTACCACAAGCTGTATTAGCAACAACACTTAGATTTCCGGCTGTAAAACCCTCTTCTACAATCAATTCAATTGAATTAGTTCCTTGCCCTGATAATATTGATGTCCCTTCTGGTACAGTCCAAGTATAACTTGTTGCACCCACTTGTGTTGGTATAGAATAAGTAGTAGTTGAAACTCCTCCTGTACATAAACCAATAGCTGTTCCTGTAATTAATCCTGGTTGAGCTAAGTTGGATCTAAGAATTACAACTCTTTCAGCACTACTTCCACAAACGTTATCAGTTATAAGCCTTAAATACCCAAATGAAAAAGATTCCGAAATACTTAATTGTATTGAACTTGAACCTTGACCTGAAATTAAGGTTGTTCCTTCAGGAACTGACCAATTATAATTAGTAATTCCGGGGACTATTGCAGCATCAAATACAGCTAAAGAAAGTCCCTCAGAGCACAAACCAGTTGTTTGACCGACAGGAGTTAAAGGAGTGTAAAAAACAGAACGAATGTAAAGCTGTCTAGGTTGACTTGAAACACACGCATTGACAGCAGTTACTGAAAGGTTCCCTTCGGTAAAATTAGATAAAATAGAAAGAGTCACTGAGGCTGTTCCTTGACCTGAAACAATTATTGCTCCTTCTGGCACTGTCCAAAAATAACTAGTTGCACCTTCGACAGGACTAATTGTGTAGGTGGGGCTTGTGTTACCGTTTAAACAAAGTCCAATTGCCTGACCATCAATTATTCCAGGTGTTTCTAATGCAATTGGTTGAGATATTGTTAAATTTAACGTTTGTCTAAAACATCCTGAAGTAACAGAATAAACTCCTGAAGATGTGTAAGTCTCTCCGTTTATTGGCCATGTGTATGAAGAACAAGCATAAACCGTAGTATCTGTTAATGTACTTGGTGTAACTACTATACTATCGATGACAGAAATGGCGCAAAAATTAGAATTTGGTGTAAAAGTATAAGTAGTTGTTTCTTGATTATTTATTGCAGGTAACCATGAACCGACAATTCCATTCAATGAACTTTCAGGTAAATTAGGAACAATCTCTCCAGAACAAATTGGTTCTAGTTGGTTAAATACCGGTGTAACTATTGGATTGACAATTTGTGTCAAAGTGGCTGTGTTAACACAAAAATTATCATTTGGTGTAAAAGTGTATGTAGCTGTTTGTTGATTATTTAATTCAGGAGTCCACGTTCCAGCTATACCATTCTCTGAAATAGAAGGTAAAACCAATGGGCTTCCTTCACAAATAGAAGATAATGGATTAAAAAAAGGAGTAATTATAGGGTTAACTTCAACAGTCATTGTCACAACATTTATACAAATGCCAGCAGCAGGAGTAAAAGTATAAGTTGTTGTTTCATTGTTATTTATTTCAGGTGACCAAGAGCCTGATATTCCATTCACAGAAACAGCTGGTAACTCGAAGTTTTCCCCTGAACAAATTGGTTCAATTTGATTAAACAAAGGGGTCGTAGTTTCATTTATGATTTGGGTTAAAGTTGTAATATTTGCACAAAAATTAGAATTCGGTGTAAAGGTGTAGGTAGTTGTTTCTTGATTATTTATTGCAGGTGACCATGTTCCACTGATTCCATTTAAAGAGTTTTGTGGCAAGTTTGGTAGATTTTCTCCAGCGCATTCGTCTGTTAATTGATTAAATGAAGGTGTAGTTCTTTGATCAACAACTACTGTTGTTGTTGCTGTTGTTGCACACAAACCAGCAGTAGGTGTAAAAGTATATGTTGTTGTTGCCGTATTATTTAAGCTAGGAGACCAAGAACCTGTAATATTATTATTTGATGTTGTCGGTAAGGGATTCATTGTATTACCTGAACAAACATTACTTACAGGGTTAAATGAAGGTGTTACAATTGCATTTACAGTTATTGTTCTTGTTGCAACATTAGCACATAAACCTTCAGTTGGTGTAAAAGTGTAGTTAGTTGTTGTATTTGTTGTTACAACATTATTAAATGATGGTGACCAAGTACCTGTTACGTTATTTATAGAAGTTGTGGGAAGAGTCAATGCAGTACCAGAACAAATTGACGTTGGCAAAGAAAAAGAAGGATTAAACCTTGTTCTTGTCAAAATTAAATTGGAAGTATTTCTGATGCCAATTACGGATGGTGTTGAAGCTCCAGCAACCACGTAAACTACACGAACTCTATATTGGGTGCTAGCTGGGATTGTTGTTGGAATAGTGGCTGTAATTGAACCAGAAAATGTTCCATTTATTGGATTAGTAATTTCAACCGAAGCAATAGTCGTTGAGGTACTAAACCCACCTGTTGTATTACTTAACTGAACTCTAAAAAAGTCATTTTGATTAAAGTTCCCTGTTGCTACAAATGGAACATTGATAGTATTTCCAAGACAAACCAAATATGGTGATACAGTACCTGTTGTAATGCTTTGTCCGTATGAGTTTGAAAAACTGATAAAAAACAAAAGAAGTATCAATAATGACTTAGTTTTTTGGATAATTGTTTTCATTTATTTATCTTAAATTATTGAAATAATGTGTAAAATTAGATTATATTTGTTAATAAAAAAATTAAATTTTTTGGTGCTTTAAGGAATATTTTGACTTACAAATGTTTTTGTAGTTTCAATAAGTCATTTTTATAACCTAAAATTTTAATCAAACTTACTATTTTATAAATATTTATTGATCTAAAAATTTGATGAATAAAAAACAAGCTGAAAACCAAGTTAAATGTTCAAAATGGTAAGAGCTTAAGAAGTTTTTTGGATACAATTTTAGATATAGATTAAACCTTAGGGGGCAAGTGTTTTTGATTTAAGGTAGATTGATGGTTTTACTTTACTTGGATCCTTTTTAAGCGTCAAATTTCAATAAGGTTATTGTAGTAGGTTGTGCTTTTTGGGTTTGTCGCTTTTTTGTTGATTGTTTAATGTGCGAATTCGCCAATTAGCACATTATCTCATCAAGGCGTAAACATACTTCCACCTTCTTTTTTGCGCATTTCACGACCTTTACTAAACATTTTCTGAACGGCTATTTGTCCATTGGGAGTATAAATCGTGAACAATCCATCTTTTAGTCCATCTTTGTAACTGATTTCATGCATCACTTCTCCTCTGCGACCTAGTTGTTTGAAAGTGCCGTGTAATTTGCCGTTTTTGTATTCTGAAATGATTGTAGGAACAACACCTCCAGGGTAATAATCATACCAAGTTCCGTGTTTCACTCCATTTTTATATTGTCCTTTGGCTTTAATTTGAAAGTCAATTTGTGAGTAAGCTTCATATTTCCCATGAGGTTCACTCACTGTTTCTTTCATCCCCATCACGGCAACGCCATTTGAATAATTTTTACGCGTAAGAATTTTATAGTGATTTACTTCCTTCAAACGTCCGTTGTTATAGTAGTCGCGCCATTCTTTGACTTGTAAATTCTTTTTATAGTGACCTTCCAAAACCAAAGTTCCATCTGGTGTGTATGAAAACCACTCGCCATTTAGCATTCCTTTTTTGAAGGTCGATTTATTCTTTAATTTTCCATTATCCCAGAAGTTTTGCCATTCACCTGTTTCTTTCCCTTCGTGGTAACTACCTGACATTAAAAGTGTTCCTGTTTCATACCACGTTTGCCACAAGCCTTCTTTTTGGTTGTTTACAAAATCTCCTTTTTTATATTCTTTTCCGTTTTCATACAAATAAAGCCAAGTTCCTGTCTTTTTCCCTTTGTCAAAATAAGCTGTGTAAGAAAGACCACCATCAGGATAATAATATTCCCATTTCCCATCTTGTTTATCATCTACAAAAGAACCAGTCATTTCAACGTTTCCGTTTTCGGTATTCCAAGTCCATTTTCCAGTTTTCTTGCCTAAATTATAGGTTCCTTCCGTATCGATTTTTCCTTCCGAATAGTAAACCATATAACTTCCATGTAACGAATCATTGATGAAATTTTCCTTTTTTTCTAGAGTTCCGTCGAAGAAATAATATTCCCAAGGACCATTTTTCTTCCCGTTTACAAATTCTCCAGCAATTGAAAGTACACCGTTCGCCGTTCGTTCCTCAAAAATTCCCGTTTTTAAACCATCTTTAAATGTATAGAGTTCTTTTGCAACTCCATTGGTGTAAAACGATTTTATGAAGCCATTTCCATCTTTTACAGTTTGTGAATGTAAGGAATCTTCCTCCCAAAATGCACGAAGGTAAACCGTATCGTTGATAACTTCCTCTGTTTTCCAAGCACGTCCATCATTGTAAAAATATTCCCATTTTCCATCGGGACTTCCTAACATATAATTTCCTGAAACAATTAATTTTCCTTCTTCATTATATTCTTTGAAAGAAGAATCTGGTACGTTGTAAGTGAAAAAGCTGACCGTTTTAATTTTCTTTGACGGGTAATAAACAATTTGTTTTCCGTGAATACGATTGCGATAATACATCCGATCTTCTTCCAGTATTCCGTCAAAAGAATAAAATTGCCAAAGTCCATGTTTTTCCGTTTTATTCAATACAACTTTTTCTTCATTCACATAATAAGAACCAATGGCTTGTAAATGTTTTTTCTGATTATCCCAGTAAATTCTTGTTTTTGGAGAAAGGTTTTCTTTCAGTATTTTTTCATATTGACCGAAAGTGAGATTTAAGGTTGAAATTAAAAAAAGAAAAGTGAGAAAAAATTTGAAATTCATAAGTGTATTTGACTTTTATTAACCTGCAATGCACAGGAGTGTTACAAATTTTTGATGAAATTTTGAAGAATTAGGAAAATTCCAAATAAACTAAAAATGACTCCAATCAATCTATTGAGAGCGTTTAAAAGATTTGGTGTAACAAGCGGGCGCAATTTCTTGGCTGCAATAATTTTTAATACATCAATTCCAAAAAAAGTGATGATTACAATCCCAACAAAAATAAACTCCCAAGGAAAATTTGAATGAATAGGAGTAAGTTGAGCGGCTAAAGAAAGAACACTCATCCAATAGAAAATCACGAGTGGATTTGCTAAATTGAGTAAAAACCCTTTTAAACCCAATAAAAAATAATCTTTCGTCTGAGAATTGGTTGCAGCAATGGAAGCTGTCAACTCTACAACCTCTGGATTTTCTAGGTTTTTTAAATTTGATTGTTTTTTGAATAAGTTATAAACACCATATCCTATAAAAATACTTCCTCCAATAAATCCAAAAATAATTTTGTTGTCCCCAGTTCCTATACTTTTAATTTGATCGACAAAAATAGAAGCTAAAATCACATAGAGTATATCACTTAATAAAACTCCAATATCTATAGCCAATGCCGATTTGATACCTTTTGTAATACTTGTTTCAAGCAATACGAAGAAAACTGGGCCAATCATTACGCTCAACAAAAAACCAATACCAAAAGCTTGAAGAAAGAACTGCATACCACAAAATTACATTTATTATAAAGCTATTTACCAAACAAATTGTTGATTGTTCCCCAATCAATTGTGAATAATTCAAGTAATCTCATTAACTTTGCACCCATAATTAAAATTTTTATGAGAACTGGTCTTGCGAATCAAAAATTGGATGCTATTATTTCTAAGGTTGAACAACATGGTGTAAGTGCGCCAAACTTAGTTCAAGATTTAAAAGATTTACGCGAATCTGCATTGTTAGAACAAGATCCTTTAGTAGTAAAAGTATTGCGTTTGACGTATGAGTTTTTGGAAGAAAATGATGCTTTCGATGTAGAAGCTCAATACGAAGAAGATGAAGAAGGAAATGAATATCCTATCGAAATCGACGATAAAGACAATCTTTTGTATTTGTTGAATCTTCTTAAAAATGCGGAACATAAAATCAACCGCGAAGAAATTAAAGATTATAGAACTTCTCTTAAAATGGAGTTGTATTAATTCTTAAATCAAGTTTTTTTCTTTTCTGCGGTTTTCTTAGACTAAATCGAGAACTTGAGTCTTTTTTAAAAGAGTCTTTCGTCAGGCGATTAGTTTATCTCTTATTCTATTTTTTATCCAAAGATGATTCTGATTTTTTAAAATTATCAGTTTTAAATCATTTGTCAAACTTCAAATTATATCTTTGAACTTTATTTAAAATATGGAACACACGAAGAAAGATTGGAACGAAATAAAAAGTAACGATAGCTGGGCTGTTTTTAAAATTATGTCCGAATTTGTGGAAGGCTATGACCGAATGGCGAAAATTGGACCTTGTGTTTCTATTTTTGGCTCTGCCCGTACGAAAGAAGACAACAAATATTATCAGTTGACAGTTGACATAGCAGAAAAAATCGCACGTTTAGGATATGGAGTTATTTCTGGTGGTGGACCTGGAATTATGCAAGCAGCAAATAAAGGTGCGCAATTAGGAAAAGGAGCGTCTGTAGGACTGAATATTGATTTACCATTCGAACAAAATCATAATCCATATATTGATCCAGAACATAATCTAGAATTCGATTACTTCTTTGTTCGTAAAGTAATTTTTGTTAAATATTCGCAAGCATTTGTTGTTCTACCTGGCGGATTTGGAACTTTAGATGAATTTTTTGAAGCACTTACATTAATCCAAACTAAGAAAATTGCTAAGCGACCAGTGGTTCTTGTCGGAAAATCTTATTGGACAGGTTTAATGCTTTGGATAGAAGAAGTGATGTTGAACGAAGAGCACAACATTTCACCTTTAGATTTAGACTTGGTGAAAATTGTTGACTCAGCAGATGAAGCAGCTCAAATCATAGAAGATTTCTACCGTTCGCACTCGCTTTCACCGAATTTCTAAACTTTAGATTTGATTGTTATCTTTGTAATGCGATTTATCCAAGCACTATGATTAAAAAATTGAAGGACTTTATTCTCACAAAGCATTTTGTAAAACATTTCGGACTTGTTGTTTTGTTTTATTTATCAGCTGTTTTAATTACAGTTATTTATTTAAATCTAGCAACAAATCACGGAGAAAAAATTGCAGTTCCAAACTTTACAGGAATGTCTAGCAATGAAGCAAAGCAAAAAATTGAAGAGTTAGGTCTGGAATTTCAAATCTTGGATAGTGTTTATGACCCAAAATTACCTGAAGGAACAGTTGTTGAGCAATTAGTTGAACCAACAGCACTTTCACAAGTTTATGTAAAAACAGGAAGAGCGATAGGTTTAAGACTTTCAAAAAAATCCGAATTGGTGGAAATGCCAACTTTGGTTCACAAACAAATTCAATTAGCTGAAAGTATTTTGGAGCAACGTTCATTACGGTATGAAATTAGATACCGTTCAACAAGTGAAGAAAATGGTTCTGTACTAGAACAATTATATAGAGGTCGAAGAATTAGAGAAGGTGAAAAAATTCCCCGTGGAGCAGTTGTCACCCTTATTGTTGGACAAAATGATTTAGGTGAACCCTTGCCTCTTCCAAATTTAGTTGGGTTAACAATGGACGAAGTGAAAATGATGCTTGATACAACAGGTTTCACTTCTTATAGTTTTATTTGTCCAGATTGTTTAACGAAAGAAGATTCAATGGCTGCAATAATTTTTGGACAATCACCAGAATATATTGAAGGAAAAACCGTTCTTAAGTCAACACATTTCACCATCACCATGTCTAAATCTGGTATTGGTAACTAATACGAACTTAAACAAAACCCTTCATGCGTCTTCTTTTTGCCTTTATATTATTTGCAAATTTCGTGTTTTCTCAAGGAATGGAAATCGGACCTCTGATGCAAAATACAAGCATTGCTTCAAGTCCTGACTATACTACAAAGATTGATGGTGCTTCTTTTGATAGCACAATAATTTACCTGCCAGACACATTACAACTCCCTTTTCTGGATGAATTTTCGACGAATAAATTTCAAGATTACGTTCTAGATTATAATTTACCAGGAATTTATAGCACAATTCATCATCGTTTATTAAATCCAGCAACACAAATTGAACTTCCTGCAAACGCAACATTTACAGAGCAACCTACATTCAGAAGATATTTCAATACCTTAACAAGTACTTTTTCAGATACTGTTTTTCCAGTAATTTCTGTGAAAGTGGGTGATTTAAGTCAATATCCTGTTCAATACGAGACGCTAGATTTATATCCTCCTTATTATATTTATGACACACTTGGCATCGAAGACGTTTCAGATACAGTTTGGCTAACAAATCCAACTTATTTTCAAGATTCAGCTCGTCAGTTTTTTGCGCCCGTTAATGATCCATCAAAACTTTGGATTGATAAATACACATACCAAAATTATCGATATGCTGTCAACCCAAGAACTTTAGGTGTAGTTACTTTTGATGGTTTGGATGAAAAAGGTTATCCTTATCAAATTGGTTCAACGATTACTAATTATGCTGACCGATTAACTTCAAAGCCTTTAGATTTAAGCACCTACACAGCAAACGATTCTATTTATTTTAGCTTTTTATTTCAACCTGAAGGTTTGGGAGACATTCCTGAAGCAACAGATTCTTTGGTCCTTGAATTCTATGCGCCTGAATTGGATCAATGGTTCCACGTTTGGAGTGTAAATGGCGATACCGTTCATCCTTTCAAAGCTGTTCATCTTCCTGTTACAAATGTAAAGTATCTCAAAAAAGCTTTTCAGTTTCGCTTTAAAAATTATGGTTCACTTTCAGGCTCTTTAGATCATTTCCATATTGATTACGTTCATTTGAGAGCACTTTCTTTCTTTGATGATACATTGTTCAAAGATTTTGCTTTCGTTTACCCTTTGAATTCTTTATTGAAAACATATACTTCCGTTCCTTGGGATCATTATAAAAACAGTACAGATAACAAAATGACTGATTCACTTTTAGTTTTAGTTCACAACGGAAGTCAAAATCCAGAGAATTATCAAAATGGTCAAGTTACAATTTCACAAAATGGTATCCAGCAAGGTTCGTTTGTTTTACAAGGATTTACATTAGCAGAACAAGAGATTAACTTTGCACCAAGAACTACTCATATTAGCTACCACGATTTCTCAACAGGCACAGAATACAATAGAACATTAGCAGGAAATCAACAGGTTTTTGAAGTAAAAGCAAATGCATCGGCACAGTTTCCAAATTTCACACAAAACGATTCAACTGAGTTTTTGCAAGAATTCTACAACTATTACAGTTACGATGATGGTTCGGCCGAAGCGGCATTTGGTCCTACAGGAGTTCAGGCGCGTTTAGCTGTTCGATATGATGCTTATGAAGCAGATTCTTTAATAGGTGTAGCATTGAGTTTTGTTCCATCCGTAAATGATGTTAGTAATAATTTATTCTTGCTAACCGTTTGGGAAGAAAACAATGGAAAACCAGGAGAAGTTTTATACGAAGATGATGTGTTCTTTCCTCGTTCACCTTTTTATGGAAATGGACCCAACCAATTTATAACGTATTATTTTACAGATACGGTTAAAGTTGCAGTTGGTACATCCTTCTTTGTTGGTTGGAGACAATTAGAAGGCGATCGTTTAAATTTAGGTTTAGACCGAAATATTGATAACTCAAGTGTTATCAACTACAGTGTAAATGGAGGAAGTACTTGGTTAACGTCACCATTCGCAGGTTCAGCAATGATTCGTCCAATTTTTTCAACTGGGCTTGATGCAGTCTTAAATGTTCCAGTAAAAGAAGAACAAAAATTGACGATTTACCCAAATCCAGCAACTGAATTTATTACAATTCAACTTGAAAATCAAAACGAAGAAGTTATTATTTACGATAGCTTTGGAAGAATCGTTAAACAAGAAATTGGAAATTCTATTGCAATAGGTGATTTAACAAAAGGAATCTATTTTGTTTCTGTTCCTTCAATCAGCTCAAAAACAGCTAAGTTCATTAAATTATGATAGAAGAATTCAGCTCCGAAAGTGAAATTGAAGAGGAAGAATTATACGAACATTATAAATTCAAAGCCGACCCTGGTCAAGTTGTAATTCGCGTTGATAAATTTTTAATAGATCGGGTTCCAAATACCTCTCGTAACAAAATTCAATGCTCAGCAAAAAATGGCAACATACACGTTAACGGTAAGCCTATAAAACAAAATTACAAGGTTAAACCTGGGGACGAAATAGCCATTGTTTTGCCCTATCCTGTGCGTGAAATTACATTGATTCCACAGAATATACCAATTGAAATTGCCTATGAGGATGACGATTTGTTGGTTGTAAATAAACCTTCCAATATGGTTGTTCATCCGGGTTACGGAAACTACAAAGACACATTAGTTAACGCTCTAGTTTATCACATTGATAACCTTCCAAAACCGCCTTCTGATTATTATGGAAGACCTGGGTTGGTTCACCGAATTGATAAAAACACAACAGGATTATTAGTTGTCGCAAAAACGGAGATGGCATTAACTCATTTGGCTAAACAGTTTTTCGATAGAACAACCGACAGACATTATTATGCACTAGTTTGGGGTGATTTAAAAGAAGATGCTACCATAACTGGAAATATTGGTAGGTCCTTGAAAAATAGAAAGGTAATGACAGTGTTTCCAAATGGAGATTATGGCAAACATGCAGTAACTCACTATAAAATTTTAGAAAGATTTGGATATGTTACGCTCGTTGAATGCAAACTTGAAACTGGGCGTACACACCAGATTCGAGCACATTTTCAATACATTGGGAATCCACTCTTCAACGATCCAGAATACGGAGGAAATAAAATATTAAAAGGCACACAATCAACACTATACAAGCGTTTTGTGGAGAATTGTTTCGAACTTTTACCGGGGCAAGCATTACATGCAAAAACACTTGGTTTTGTGCAACCTACAACTAAAGTTCAACTATCTTTTGACTCCGAATTACCTTCGAGTTTTAGCGAGTTATTATTGAGATGGCGAAATTATAGTGTATCAAATTAAATTTTTATTATTTTTGTTGACCTAGACGAAAAAAAGTCAAGTAAAACAAACCATCATGAAACAACTTATCTTATTATTTTCATTATTTGTATTAGGAGTAACGAATATCTATTCTCAAGAAAAACAAGATCCTAAATACGTTCGTGAAGCCAATTTTGCATTTAATTCTGGAAACTATTTTGAAGCAGTTCCAAAATGTGAAGACGCTTTCAAAAAACTAGGAGTGAAAGGTTCTTTGAAACAAAAAGGAGATATGGCTTATAAAGTAGCTGAATCTTACAGAAACATGGAGCGTTATGAAAAAGCTAATGAATGGTATGGAGTATGCTTAGAATTAAGATACTTCGATATTAAACCCGAGGTTTATTACCATAAAGCTAACATGCAACGAATGCTTAAAGACTTTACAGGAGCAGCGAAAACTTACAAAGAATACAAACGTGTTGCACCAGAGTCAAAACAAAAAGAAATTGATGCTTTAATTGCTGGATGCGAAACTTTCAAAGGGTTCGAAGATTTTGAATCAAAAATCATTGCAAAATGTGAAACTAAAATTAATACTAAAGAGTTTGATATGGCTCCTTCCTTTGCAGACAAAAAAGGGAAAAAAATATATTTCTCTTCAAGTAGAGAAGATGCATTTGGAAAAGACAGAGACCCAATTACTGGTCAAAAATACATGGATATATTTGTTGCTGAATACGATGATAAAATGAATCCTATCAACGTAAAATCAATAGATACTAAAGGTATTATCAATACAGATGAAAATGAAGGTTCAGTTTGTTTCGATTCCAAGAAAAAAACAATGTACTTCACAAGATGTCCAAATAAAGAAAAAGCGCAATTAGGATGTGATATTTGGATGGCTGATTTAAACGGTGAAGACTTTGATAACATTACCAAAATTAGACTTAAGGCAAATGATACTATCTCTGTTGGACATCCTTGCGTTACTGAAGATGGAATGATGATGGTTTTCGCTTCTGACATGGTTGAAAATAGCCTTGGTGAAAAAAGCTACGGAGGTCGTGATTTATGGTATGTCAACTACAACAAAAGAGATAAAGTTTGGGATTCAATTCCAAAAAACATGGGTCCAATTTTCAACACAGGTGGAAATGAGTTGTTTCCTTCACTAGGTCCAAAAGGTCAATTGTTTTTTGCAAGTGATGGTCTTCCAGGAATTGGTGGTTTAGATATATTCTCTGCTGAACGCGTTGGAACTGAAAATAAGTGGACTAACCCAAAAAACATTGGAACCCCTTTCAATTCACCTGGTAACGATTATGCAATGTGTGACTTTGATGGTAAATCAGGATTTTTCACTTCTGAGAGAAAAACAACTACAAGCGTTGAATACACACCAGATATTTGGAGTTATAGTATTCCGCCAAACTTATACGATTTAAGAGTTGTAGTTTACGAATTAGGTAACAAAAACAAAAAAATTGATGGAGCAAAAGTTGTTGTTACCGAAATAAATGGTCAAACTTGGGAAGGTACAACTGAGAAAACTGGTCGTACAGAAAAATGGGTTGAAAGAAAAGACAAATCTCGTTATATAACTGAAGGTAACGATTATCAAATCAAAGCAAGTAAAGCGCGCTATTTTACTGATAAAAACGGAGCGAAATTCACAACAAAAGGTTTGGATAATAGCCAAAGTTTCTTGATTGAAATTCCATTAATTCCAATTGAAATTAGAACGCCAGAAGTTCGTTACCCATTAGATAAATGGACATTTATCAATGATGCGACATGTATGTCTTTAGATTCATTAAAATTCTTGGAAAACTTATTGAAAGACAATCCAACATTAGTAATTGAACTTTACTCTCATACAGATGCTCGTGATACAGAGATTCACAATCAAGCGTTGTCTGAAAATCGTGCCAAAGCAGTATATAATTACTTAGTTGACCAAAAAGGTATTGACCCAAGAAGAATTAAACCAATAGGTCGTGGAGAAGCTGAACCTGCAAAATGGGTTGATGAAAAAGGAGTAGAACAAGTTTTAACAGAAACATATATTAATCAGTTCAAAACTACCGATAAAGCTAAGTTTGAAAAATTACACCAAATCAATCGTAGAACAACCGTTAAAGTTGTATTCCAACCAGGAACAACGGATGTTCCATTAGAATTTGATGCTGCAACTGCACCTCCAGCAGATCCAAAATACAAAGTATATATCGATCCTCTTCCAAGATAATCGACATTAAAAAATAAGTAAAAGCGTTCTTTGGGACGCTTTTTTTTGTTATATTCATAAGTACAATTGAAATTTATGAATGAACTATATCTACATTATTTATGGAAAATGAAACGTTTGCCTATTCATCAAATGAAATTGGTGGATGGTAGAAACTTCTCATTACTTGACTTTGGAAGTTACAACGAATTTGAAAACGGACCAGACTTCAAAGATGGGTCAGTTATTTTAGATGAATTAACTTGGTTCGGTTCAATTGAAATGCATGTAAACGCCTCTGATTGGTATAAACACAATCATCATACAGACCCAAATTATAATAATGTAATCTTACATGTTGTATACAAATCCGATAGTGAGGTCATCCAAAACGGAAGAATTTTACCTACGCTTGAACTTAAAAATTGGATTGATAAAAGTCATTTAAAACAGTATCAATTTCTACAAAAAAACAAATCAACTATTCCTTGTGAAAGTCTTTTCCATACCACTCCTATTGAATATTGGGGAAACATGAAAAACCGCGCAATCATTAATCGTTTGGATAGAAAAGCAGCTTATTTTCACAAAAGCCAAGCTGATAATTTAAAATTTGTTTTTCTCCAATTTGTTGCAAGAGCTTTTGGTTCGAATATCAATCAGCAACCATTTGAACAACTTTTGAATTCAATTGATTGGGAAACGTTACAAGAATTTTCTTTGGACGAATTTGTGAGTAGAATTAACTTTCTAGCTTTTTCAGACGAAAGTCATCTAGGAATTCAGTGGAAAACGAAAGGCTTTCGATCCTCATCAAATGTTCCTAAACGCGTTGAACAATTTGCCGTTCTTTTATACAATTACGAATTTGAAATAGAATCATTTGAGTTAAATCCGAAAGAAGTGATTACCAAATTTGAAACGATATTCAAACAAAATGGAATTTATGACAAATCACTTTTCTCAAATTTCATTATAAATGCTGTTGTTCCTTTTTTATTTGGTCTTTCAACTAAAGAATTTAAAAAAGTAAACTACCAAGACCTAGCAATTTCACTTTTGAATTTTCTTCCTCCTGAATCAAACGTATTTGTTAAGAAGTGGAAAAATATAAACGTTAACTCCAAATCTGCCTTCGATTCGCAAGCTGCTTTGGAAATTTATCAGCAATTTTGTACTCGAAAACAATGCTTAAATTGCACTGTTGGAATTAAAATTTTGAATCCATGAAAAGACTCCTTCAGAAAATCGTTTTTTTCTTCGAAATGCAATCCTTTGGAGTTTGTGCTTGGTGGGCACGAAAACTAGGAATTAACAGTTCAAAAGTGCGTCTTGGTTTTATCTATTTTTCCTTTGTTGCTCTGGGTTCTCCAGTTTTGCTATACCTGATTATGGCTTGGATTTTAGAACATAAACATTATTTCACTTTTCAACCAAAGCGTAAAAAATCTATATGGGAACTGTAAGCCATTGGAGTATTTTTCGAAAGTTCTATCTGGTTGCGTTTGCACTAATTTTTATCTTCATTTTCGGAATCAGCGGTTTTATGCTGATCGAAAAATGGTCTTTTTTAGATGCTTTTTATATGATGGTAATTACCATCACAACCGTTGGCTTTGGTGAAGTACACCCACTCTCCGAAGCAGGAAGACTTTTTACTTCTTTTCTAATTTTAAGTACTTTTGGTACGTTCACATATCTCATTTCTTTAATCACATCGTTAATTGCATCTGGAGAACTTGGAAGAAATATTAAGAACTTTAGACTTTTAAAAATTATGACAGGACTAGAAAATCATATTATTGTTTGTGGACTTGGTAGAGTCGGAATTCAAGTGGCTCAAGACTTAATAAATTCAGGTTGCAGAGTTGTTGCAATTGAAGAAAAATCAAATGAAGTCAACATGAATTTAGAGGGTCTTATTATTGTTAATGGCGACGCTACCAAAGATGAGGTATTATTAAAAGCTGGTCTAAAAACAGCAAAAGCAATTATTTGTTGTCTTCCGAACGATGCGGATAATTTATTCATTGTTTTATCCTCTAAAGCTTGCACAAATGACGTTCAAATTATTTCTAGAGCATCACAAAAAGCGACCATCAGAAAAATGAAAATCGCTGGAGCACATCATGTAATTATGCCCGATTCAATTGGAGGAACTCACATGGCTTCTTTAGTTTCCTCACCAGATGTTATTGAATTTTTAGATCAAATTAAACTTGAAGGAAGGAATGGTTCGAACATAGAATCTATCGCTTTTGACGAATTGCCTCCACATTATCAAGGTAAATCGCTAGAAGAACTAAATTTGAAAAAAATTACTGGGGCAACTGTAATTGGTTTTAGATCACACAATGGCGAATTTATTGTAAATCCACCCGACGAAACCATTTTAGAAGAAAAATCCTCTCTTCTTGTACTTGGAAATATGGAACAAATATCAAAAGTCAATCAATTATTCAATATACCAACTAAAATTTAAATGAAAATATTAATAACAGGAAGCAACGGTTTGTTAGGCCAAAAAATCGTTGGTCAAGTATTAAAAAAGGGAACTTCGTTTCTTGCTACTTCGAAAGGTGAAAATAGAAATCCAAATTGTCCAACTGAGAATTACCAATCTTTAGATATTTGTGATGAAAACGCCATTGAAAAAGTGTTTACTGATTTTCAGCCAACACACATAATCCATACAGCAGCCATTACAAATGTTGATACTTGCGAATTGAATCCAGAAGAATGTGAATTAGTAAACGTTACAGCAACGCGCTATTTGTTTGAAGCGGCACAAAAAGTCAATGCACATTTCCAATTACTTTCAACTGATTTTGTTTTTGATGGCGAGAAAGGAAACTACAAAGAAACAGACGAACCAAATCCTTTAAGTATTTATGCGCAATCTAAAGTAGATGGGGAGGCGCTTTTGTTAAATTCAAACTATAAAAATCATTCAATTGTCAGAACAATTATAGTTTATGGAGTTGGAAATAATTTAAGTAGAAACAATATCATCTGTTGGGCAAAAGAAGCGCTTTCAAAAGGTCAGCCGATGAATATTATTGACGATCAATTTCGTGCACCAACTTGGGCTGATGATTTAGCTTGGGCTTGTTTACGAATTTGTGAATTAGACAAAACTGGAATTTATCATATTTCTGGTCCTGAAACTTTTTCGATATATACAATCGTTGAACGTGTTGCAAATTACTACGGTTTATCTACTGAAAGTTTAACAAAAACAGACAGTTCAACCTTAAATCAACCAGCAAAACGTCCACCAAGAACAGGCTTTGATTTAACAAAATCTAGAAACGATCTCGGTTACAATCCAAAAACGATAGAAGAAACACTTAAATACCTCTAAAAAGAAAAAAATTGTATCTTCGTTGACATTCTTTAAAAAACGAATATGGCGAATACACAATCTTCCGGTTGGGGATCAAGAGTAGGTTTGATTTTAGCAATGGCAGGAAATGCTGTTGGTTTAGGTAACTTTTTACGATTTCCAGCTCAAGCAATAGAAAATGGCGGCGGCGCTTTTATAATTCCATACTTAGTTTGTTTTTTATTAATGGGTTTACCGCTTCTATTTGTAGAGTGGTCGATGGGGAGATATGGAGGTAAACACGGTCAACATTCAACTCCTTTTATTTTCGATGCGATGGGCAAAGCTCCTTACTGGAAATATTTCGGCGTTTTTGGAATTTTCACCAATATTGCAGTAGCAGCTTTTTATTGTTACTTAGAATCTTGGGCACTTTCTTGGGCATATTATTCTGTTACGGGTGCATTTACAGGGATGTCGCAAGAAGAAGTTGGCGCATTTTTCAAAAACTATATTGAACTAGGTACGAACCATCCAGTTATTTTTTGGATAATCTGTCTTTTAATGAATACGTGGATTCTTTCACGTGGATTGAGTGGTGGGGTTGAAAAAGTTGCCAAAATTGGAATGCCTTTATTACTTGTTTTTGGTGCAATTCTCGCAGTAACCGGAATCACTTTGCAAGCAGAACCAGGTGGTGCTTTGAATGACGGAATTGTTGGTTTAAATTATTTATGGACACCTGATTTCGATACAATTTGGAGTTTCAAAGTTTGGGTAGCAGCTGCAGGACAGATATTCTTTACACTTTCTCTAGGTATGGGAAGTATTCATTGTTATGCATCGTATTTGAATTCAAAAGAAGATATTGCATTAAACGCAATGAGTGCTGGATGGATGAACGAATTTGTAGAAGTAGTTTTAGGTTCAGCTGTAATTATCCCAATTTCAATTGGATATTTAGGAATTGAGGCAGTTTCCGAAATGGTTTCTGGAGGATCTGGTTTAGGCATTGGATTTGCAGTTCTTCCTAAACTTTTCTCTGATTGGGGAATATTTGGAATTTTTGCTGGAGTGATGTGGTTTGGACTTCTTTTCTTCGCAGGAATTACTTCCTCTTTAGCAATGGGTACACCTGTAATGGGCTTTTTAAAAGATAATTTTAAAATCAAAGAATCAACTGGTGCTTGGATTTTCGGAACTATTATTTTATTACTTGGAATTCCTTGTGTGTTGTCACCTGATGCTTTCAACGAATATGACTATTGGGCTGGAACAATTGCTTTAGTGATTTTTGCAATGATTGAAATTGTTTTATTTGCTTGGGTGTTTGGAATGGACAAAGGATGGAGAGAAATAAATACTGGAGCCGACATTAAAGTTCCGACTGTTTTTAAATTCATTATTCAATTCGTTTCACCTTTATTTTTAATAGTAGTATTTATTGGTGCAGCTCCTGGAATTTGGGAAAATGCAACGAAAGAAACCTCATTTTATGGTTGGTTAGCTCGCTTCTTATTAATCGGATTATTTGCTGGAGTTGCAGCGATGGTTTACATTGCTAAAAAACGCAACAACCCACAATACGTTGCAGACGAACCACTTGATAATCCAACCATTTTAGACTAAAACTATGAACACTTCAGCACTTATTTTATTGGTTTCTGTTTGGTCGATTGTGACTTTTGCGACAGGTTACTTTTTCTACAAAGTTCTAACCATTCCTCAAAAAACAGATAAGGATTCTTACTCTGAAAACGACAAAGAAAAGTAGTATTTTCTATGAAACAAGACGACGAACCACTTTATGTTTCCAAAAGAAATAGAAGAGGTGTCGTTGCGCTTATTGTTGTAGCCGTAATAATTGTTTTTCTTCCTCGATTTGCGCAATTATTCAACTCCGATGTTGAACTCGATGTTTCAACGGAGGATGTGAAAGCTTTTGAAAAGGCAAAGAAGAATTTTCAAAACAAAAAGCGGAATTATTACAACAAATACGAAAAGAAAAAACGTTTTTCAGCACCTCCACGCAAATTCAATCCGAATGAGTACTCAGCGGAAGATTGGATGAATCTTGGCCTTTCTGAAAAACAAGTAGCGGTTTTATTGAAATTTACAAAAAATGGTATTCGTTCCAATGAAGATTTAAAACGCATTTTCGTCATTTCCGATGAATTATACGCACTTATAAAAGATTCAACTTATTATCCTGAACGACCAAAAACAGAGTATACACCAAAAGTTGTAGAAGAAAAGAAATTTCAAAAATTAGAGATAAATACTGCTAGCGTTGAGGAATTAGAAAATCTAAAAGGAATAGGTCCATTTTTTGCAAAACAAATCACTAAATACCGAGACAGACTTGGAGGATTTGCATCCAAAGAACAAATTTTAGAAGTTTGGAAAATGACTATTGAAACGTATGATAAATTAAGCTACGAATACAATGATTTTTTTGAAAAATATCCATCCATGTTTGTATCAGTTATCAAAGGAGATGATTTATCCACGCACGTATCAACGTTAT
>CAZDKE010000002.1:46803-132827 GCA_964506255.1 uncultured Lishizhenia sp.
TCAGAAATTAATTCCACAAATTGAAATTGATAAATCAAAGATTCGAAAACTTAAAATCAACGAAGTTACTCCAGAAGAATTAAAGAATCACCCTTATCTAAATTGGAGTCAAGTCAACTCAATTGTTAAAATGCGTATGCAACGAACCAAATTCAACGCAATCGATGAAATTCAAGAATCAAAATTAATTGATGCAGAAACCTTTGAGAAATTAATCCCTTACTTATCTTTGTAAAATGACTCTTCAAGAAAAATTAAGCGCAGCAATTCGCGATGTACCTGATTTCCCAAAACCTGGAATTTTATTTAAAGATATTTCTCCAATTATGTTGGATGCGCAACTTTCAAACGAAATCGTTGAAAATCTTTATCAAGCTTACCGCGACCAAAACATAGAAGCTGTTGCTGGTATAGAAAGTAGAGGGTTTTTATTTGGGTATCCTTTGGCAATGCGCTTAGGAATTCCTTTTATCCTTATCAGAAAACAAGGAAAACTTCCTTACAAAAAAACTAGCCACGCTTACGACCTTGAATATGGAAGTGCAGTGATTGAAATACATGACGACGCCGTTTCTGAGGGGCAGCGAGTGTTAATTCACGACGACTTATTAGCAACTGGAGGTTCAGCTGATGCTGCAGCAGCACTTATAAAAAAATGCGGAGGAGAAGTAGCTGGATTCAATTTCTTAGTAGGCTTAAGTTTTTTGAATGGAGAAGAAAAATTAATCAGTCATACTGAGAACATTAGCAGCTTAATAACGTTTTAATCATCATCAACAAAATCAATAATTAATGAACTTTGAATTAAACGAAAATCAAAAAATGATCACGCAAATGGTGCGTGATTTCGCAGAAAAAGAAATCCGTCCAAATATGAAAAAATGGGACGATGAAGAAATTTTCCCTGTAGATGCCATGAAAAAAATGGGCGAACTTGGCTTGTTGGGAATTTATATTCCTGAAGAATACGGTGGTTCAGGTTTCACTTATTTTGAATATGCAACTGCACTTATGGAACTTGGAAAAGTTTGTGGTGGGGTTGGATTGAGTGTTGCTGCGCATAATTCTTTGTGTACAGGTCACATTTATTACCACGGTTCTGAAGAACAAAAGAAAAAATACTTACCCCTTTTAGCTTCTGGTGAATTTATTGGTGCTTGGGGATTGACTGAGCCAAACACAGGTTCTGATGCAATGCGTATGAAAACAACCGCTGTTAAAGATGGTGATCATTGGGTAATTAACGGTGCAAAAAACTGGATTACGCATGGTCTTTCTGGCGATGTTGCAGTAGTTTTAGTTAGAACGGGCGAATTATTGGATAGCAACGGAATTACAGCTTTCATTATCGAAAAAGGAACGCCTGGTTTTTCAGCAGTAAAAATCAAAGAAAAATTTGGTGTACGTGCAAGTGAAACTGCTGAATTAATTTTTGACAATGTACGCGTTCACGAATCGCAAGTAATTGGTCAAGTTGGAATGGGTTTCAAGCAAGCAATGCAAATTTTAGATGGAGGTAGAATTTCTATCGCTGCTTTAAGTTGTGGTGTAGCAAGAGGAGCTTATGAAGCAGCTTTGAAATATGCACAAGAAAGAGAACAATTCGGTCAATCAATTTCTAAATTTCAAGCTATTGCGTTTAAATTAGCAGATATGGCTACTGAAGTAGAAGCAGCAGAATTATTGACTTTCCAAGCAGCCGATTTGAAAAATAGAAAGCAAAACTTGACAAAACAAGGGGCATTCGCAAAATATTATGCAAGTGAGGTTGCTGTTAAATGTGGTAACGAAGCAATGCAAATAATGGGTGGTTATGGCTACACAAAAGAGTATCCAGCTGAGAAGTTTTTACGCGATGCACGTTTAATGACAATCGGTGAAGGAACCTCTGAAATACAAAAAGTGGTTATTTCTAGAGAAATTTTAAAATAATCCTTGTGAATTATTGAAATTAGTATATCTTTGCGTCCCCAAGTTGAAAATTTAAAAAAGAAATTATATGTTAATCATTCCAATTAAAGAAGGCGAGAACATCGAAAGAGCGTTGAAAAAATACAAGAAAAAGTTTGAAAAAACGAATGTAATGAAACAATTGCGTGCTCGTAAAGAGTTTGAAAAACCGTCAATTGCTCGTCGTCAACTTGTGATTAGAGCTGCATACAAACAAAGAATGCAATCAGAGTTAATCTAATTGTAACTTTAAGTAATAAAATACGTAAAGGGAGTTTAACGACTCCCTTTTTTTTTATGTTCGAGAAATTCATAGATTATTTGCGTTTTGAGAAACGTTTTTCAGAACATACTTTAATAGCGTATCAAAACGACTTAAAGCAATTTGCTGAATTTCTTGATTTCAAATCTGAAACAGAAGCTTACGAAATTAAATCCAGTACTATTCGCTCTTGGATTGTTCAGATGATTGACAGCGGATTAAAAAGTAAATCTGTCAATCGAAAAATTGCTTCTCTTCGCACTTACTATCGTTGGTTGAGAAAAGAAGGAATTATTTCCACTTCACCAATGCAAAAAATTCAAGGTCCGAAAAACGAAAAACGCCTTCCTGTTTTTGCCAAAGAATCGGATTTAGCAAGTGAAAAATTAAACGGAGTTTTTACCTCAACTTTTGAAGGAATTCGCGATGAATTGATGTTTGAATTATTCTATCAAACTGGAATTCGTCTAAATGAATTGATCGAACTCAAAGAAAAAGATTTCAATTACAACCAAATAAAAGTCCTTGGAAAAAGAAATAAAGAACGAATCATCCCAATTTCACAAACTTTAAGTAATAAATTTCAATCTTATTTGAACTTGAAACACAAAGAAATAGGTGAAACTTCCCACTTATTTGTACTTCCAAATGGCAATAAATTATATTCAGTGCTTGTTTACCGAAAAATAAATTACTACCTTGGTCTTACGACAAGTTTGGATAAAAAGAGTCCGCACGTTTTGAGGCATACTTTTGCAACTCATATGCTGAACAACGGTTCAGGTTTAGAAACTTTGAAGGATTTGCTTGGGCATGCTAATCTTTCTGCAACTCAAATTTACACACACAACTCGTTTGCAAAATTAAATGCTATTTATTCACAAGCTCACCCACGTGGGCACAACAAGTAAAAATCATGGAAATTCAAATGCATTCTATCCATTTTAAAGCAGATCAAAAACTGCTTGATTTCATTCAAGAAAAATTGGATAAATTGGAACATTTCAGTCAGCGAATTATCAATGCTGAAGTATTCTTGAGGTTAGATAAGGACAAAGAGAAAGAGAACAAAATCACAGAAATCAAATTGAATGTCCCTGGTAAAGAATTGTTTGCAAAAAGACAAACTAAATCATTTGAAGAGTCAACAGATGAAGCAATTGAAGCCTTAAGAAAACAATTGTTGAAAGAAAAAGAAAAAATGGACTAAATTCTTTATAAAATAGTGGAAATGGGAGTTGCTAAATTAGTTACTCCCATTTTTTATTTCCCTATCTTTGCACCCTTAAAATAGTACTATGAGATTATTAACTGTCGGAAGTGTAGCCTTTGATGCGATTGAAACTCCTTTCGGAAAAACAGATAAAATTGTCGGTGGAGCTGGAACATTTATTTCTTTAGCTTCTTCGTTTTTTGTTCAAGATCAAGGAATTGTTTCCGTTGTTGGTGACGATTTTCCAAGCGAAACCTTAGCTTATTTAAATTCGAAAGGAATTGACACAAAAGGTATTCAAATCAAAGAAGGCGAAAAAACGTTCTTCTGGTCTGGAAAATACCACAACGATATGAATTCGCGCGACACACTTATCACAGAATTGAATGTTTTAGGAGCTTTTGACCCAATTATTCCAGCAGAATATACAGACGTTGAGTATTTAATGTTAGGAAACCTAAGTCCTGATGTGCAACGTAAAGTAATTGAGCGTTTGCCAAATCGTCCGAAATTAATCGCTATGGACACGATGAATTTCTGGATGGACATCGCAATGGATGAATTGAAAAAAACGATGGCGCTTGTTGACGTTTTGATTATCAATGACGAAGAAGCACGCCAACTTTCAAAAGAATATTCTTTGGTGAAAGCATCAAAAGTGATTCGTGAAATGGGTCCTAAAATCTTGATTATCAAAAAAGGTGAACACGGAGCCTTATTATTCCATGGAGAAAATATTTTCTTTGCACCTGCTTTGCCACTTGAAGATGTATTTGATCCTACAGGTGCTGGCGACACGTTTGCAGGTGGTTTTATGGGATATATTGCGGCAACAGATGATTATTCGTTTGAGAATATGAAACGTGCGATTATCTCTGGTTCAGCTTTAGCCTCTTTTTGCGTAGAGAAATTTGGAACAGAACGATTAACACAAATAACTACAAATGACTTAAATCACCGCTTGGAACAGTTTGTTTCATTGGCGAATTTTGAATTGAATCAGTTGATATAAATTATGGAAAACATGAATTTTCTAGAACAAATTACAGCTTTCTTAGCACAGGAAGATTTAATTGGTAGCGGTCGCGAAATCAGCGCTTTAAAAACTTCATTTGAAGATTTTATGATTGAAGAGGAACGAGTAGATCAAATCAATCGCCTCGAAGCTGCTGACAAAGGTGAAACGATTGAAGAAAAAGATTTTAAAGCAATCAAAGAAGCATTTTATTCAGTTTACAAAGGGGTTCAAGATAAACGAAAAACTCAACTAGAACTTAAAAATGCATTCGAAGCTGGAAATCTTAAACAGAAAAGAGATTTAATTACTCGTTTGAAAGACTTAATTGAAAACGAGGAAAACATCGGTTCTGCTTTCGCTACTCAGAAAGAAATTCATGAAACTTGGAAAAAAATTGGTGATATTCCACGTGAAAAAAGAGATGAAGTACAAAAAGAATACTCGCGTTATGTGGAGTTATTTTATCACACAATCAGTATATACAAAGAGTTAAAAGAAAACGATTACAAGAAAAATACGCAGCTGAAAGAACAAGTAATTTTCAATTTGAAAACCTTGAGAAACAGCAACAAAAATATCCGCGACATCGAAGCGACGCTGCGTACCTTGCAAGATGAATGGGAAGGAATTGGTCCTGTTCACAATGAGCAATGGGAAGAATTGAAAGCAAGTTATTGGGAAGCGGTTAAATCTATTTACGAAAAAATCAATCACTTCTACGACGAACAACGCAGTGTTTTATTGGAAAATTTAAATAAAAAACGTGCACTTGTCGAACAATTAAGAACGGAAGTTTCCAATTTAGAAGGTTTAGACAAATCAAAAGATTGGGACGCAAAAACAGAAAAAGTACTAGCTGTTCAAGAAGCTTGGAAACAAATTGGTTTTGGTCCGAAAAAAGAAAACGAAGCGATTTGGCAAGAATTCCGTGGCGTATGCGATACCTTTTTCGCTGCGAAAAAAGAATTTAACAAATCGATTGATGACGTTTACAAAGCAAATGCCGACCAAAAACGTGCACTTGTTGACGCTATCAAAGCTATTAATACTTCAACTGATTGGAAAACAACTGCTGACAAAATAGTAACTATTCAAAAGAAATGGAAACAAATTGGCTCAGCTGGAAATCGCTTTGAGAATAAATTATGGGCTGAGTTCCGTGCCGCTTGTGATGTGTTTTACAATGCAAGAGATGCTCACTTTGCTGCTCAAGATGAATCATTAGCAACGAATTTAACTGCAAAAACAGAATTAATCGCACAAATTGAAGGATTTGTTGTTAGTGAAAATAAGCAAGAAACGTTAGCTACTTTGAAAGGATTTGCAGAGCAGTTTAATGCAATTGGTCACGTGCCGATGAAGCAGAAAAATGAAATCTACGATCGTTTCAAAAAAGCATTGGATAGCAAATATGCCGCTTTGAAATTGGAGGCAAATGAAAAAGAAATGATTCTCTTCCAAGCGAAAATGGAGACAATGCAGGCAAGTCCTGAGCGCTCTAGAGGATTGGTGAATGAGAAAAATGAACTTAGAAAACAAATTGATACCTTGAAAAAAGAAATTATGCAGTTGGAAAACAACCTTGGTTTCTTTGCAAAATCAAAAGGTGCCGACCAATTGAAAAAAGAAGTTGAACAAAAAGTAGCACACGCGAACGCAAAAATTGAAACACTAAAACAAAAATTGAAACTCATTCCGAATGAATAGTTTTATAAACGTTCTCTTACTCGTTTTTACTTTGCCAACAATGTTGTTGTCTATTTACGTTGGATTTGACTTACCGGTTGAATTCCTTCGAACAACAACCGCACAACTACCCTACTTAGATTACGGTTTTCTTGGACTTGGATTAATTTTATTGGTAATTTCTCTACGTCGTTCGATTCGTCGTTGGATGGGAGTTAGAATGACAAAACAAAAGTCCAAATACAAATGGAATTCGACCGTAAGTGCACAAAGAAAAATCCGAGTAGTAGTTTATACAATCTTAGAGTCAGCGGTGATGGCAAGTTTGGGTTTAGCCTATTATTACTTAACTCCTTTTGCTTGGTTTCCTTCGTTAGTAATGTTGTTTTTCAGTTTAGAAGGTTTACTTTTCTTAATCGTTTGTCATAAAAACTTGTTTAGAATTGGTATTACCTCCAAAGCGATTTTGGTTGCTGACAGAGAAGTTATTCTTATCTATTTGAGTGGTTTACGTCAGGTGAGCATTAGCCAACAAACGGTTTATTTCGATTATTTGGAAAACTTACAATTGACTTTTCCAACTGATTGCGTGGAAGAAAAGGAACGTGAACAATTCTTCAATACGCTGAAAGAACAAGTCAATCGCGATAAAGTACTTTTCAAAAATGTAGATTAACGCTCATTTTGAACTAATTTAGACGCTTGTGAAAATACTCGTCGTTCGTTTTTCTTCTATTGGTGACATCGTTTTGACTTTTCCAGTGATTCGTTGCTTGAAAGAACAAGTACCCCATTCTGAAATTCACTTCTTGACTAAAAAATCATTTGAATCCTTGACACTTGCCTCAACATTCATTGACAAAAAGCACTTTCTTGCAAACGATTTAAATGAAACAATTGCTGCATTAAAAAAAGAAAAATTTGACGTAATCGTTGATTTACACAACAATTTAAGAACCCATCTTTTAAGTTTTAAATTAGGAGTAAAAACACATCGCTTTCCGAAGTTGAATTTCCAGAAATGGTTACTTACACAATTTAAAATCAATCGTTTACCTGAAAAACACGTTGTAGATCGCTATTTTGAAGCGGTAGCTGCTTTGGGCGTGAAAAACGATGGTAAAAACAATCAATTTCATATTCCTTCCACTGAAACAGTAGATTGCACAGCAACTTATGGCTTAGCACCAAAAAGTTATTTAGCTGTTGCCATCGGCGCCCAGTTCGCTACTAAAAGAATTCCCGAATCAAAGCTCTTGGAAATCCTGAGTCAAGTGAGTTTGCCAATCGTTTTACTAGGAGGAAAAGAAGATTTTGCGCAAGCTGAAAGTATTTGTCAAAAGTTGAGCAATCCATCCATTCACAATGCCTGTGGGAAACATTCTTTATTGGCATCCGCAAGTCAGGTGAGCCAAGCAAAGGTAGTTTTGACCAACGATACAGGATTGATGCACATTGCTTCTTGCTTTGCTGTGCCAATCATTACGGTTTGGGGCAATACCGTTCCCGCTTTAGGAATGTACGCCTACAAACCCGAAAAAGAAGTGAAAATCTCCCAATTTGAAGTTCCGAATCTCTCTTGCAGACCTTGCTCAAAAATTGGTTTTCAATCTTGCCCCAAAAAGCATTTTGACTGTATGATGAAGCAAGATGCAGGGAAGATTGTGGAGGAGATAGAAGTAAATTGGTAAAGAATACACAAAAAAAGACCTCCGAAGAGGTCTTAATTTTTTAAAGGACTGTCCAGATTTTAACCCTGTCTTTCGACTGTCTAGATTTTAACCCTATCCTTAATTTTTTTACAAATTTAACGCAATAATTAATAAAATGTATCAATAACCGTTTCTTTTTTATTCTGATATATGATTAATGTTGATTGGTCTTTTTCAAATAATAAGCTATATTGACCGTCACTCATTCTAAATTCATCACTTCGCATTGCAGTTATAACTGTAACTTCATATCTGTGAAAATCAATAAAATGATATTCTACGACGATATTTAATTCCTCTAAGTGAGAATCTTTTTCCCTTAAAACTAGTCTTATATTTCTATTTTTTGGAGTTGGAAAATTGACAAATGAAAATTTAGAATGCTTTAAAGAATAGTAAAAAAGATGCTTTAACGATTTTTCGATTATCAATTGAATAAAAGTTTCATCTATATTTATTCTAGCGCCGTTTTCATCACCAAAGTTTTTTCTATTTAATTAGTGTTTATCTAACCAGAACTCAAGTATTAAATTTTCTTCAAACTTGAGTAAAAATTTGGCATTCTTAGAAGCAGCATTTTCTTGAAACACCTCTCCATATTTAAATAGATTATCTATTGAGTTAGTGTTTTGAGATATTCTAGGTCTTTTAGCTTTCATAAATTTCCATTTTACAGCATCTTAGAAGCCTGGTATAATTTCAGTTCATCCCACGAAATTTGATCGCCTAATTCGTCTTTGATTTTTGACAAAGAGCTTAACTCTCTGTTTTCCAGTAATTCTTGAAGCTCGTTTATGCGATGTTGTTCCATAATGTCCGCTAATTCAATTTTTTCAGCTTTCAGTAATTGAACAAAATGACTATTGATTGTTCCTTGCGATAATTGGCGAGAACGAGCAATTTCATCCAATGTGTTTCCAGCGTGCAATAATTCTAAAGTTAAATCGTAAGTTGATCTCTTCGTTTCTAAGTTTAATTTCTTTTGCGTGCGGTTCACTTTAAATTCTATTTCTTCTGCGTTCGAAATCAACGTAGTACTTGCTTTTTGTCGAAATTCATTTTGAATCACAGCGATTTTAGAAAGCTTATAATTGTCGATTTCACTCGTTTTATAAAGTGATTTTGTGATTTCCCTGCCGTTAACAATTGCTTCAAAGAAGAGTTTCAATTTCTTTAATCCTAGAATTACCTTCAACAAACCTTCACTCAAAGGTTCAATTTCGTCGATGATTTGCTTCGTTTTTTTGATTAATTGCAATTCCAATAATTTGCGATAGGTGTCTGTTAAAACAGGGTCAAGAATATCGATGAAATAAACATAAGCTGCTTCAATTCGTTGTTGGATAAAATTCAAATCGGGCGCTTGAACCTGAAAAAGTGATTCTATCTGACGTCTGAATTTACTTGCCGCTTCGTTTGTTTTGTCCAATTCTGCTAAAGTTCGTTTGGCCCAATCGGTGTGTTTTGCCTTTTCGGATTTAGGTGCTGCTACATTGTAAGAAGAAGTATGTACCGTCCAAAGCGTAAACAAATGGTACCAATCAAAACTTTGAAGAATTTGCGTTTTTAGGTAAATCAAAGTATCCAAGCTTAAGGAATTACTCAGCTTTTCCTTGTCAGCTTTTGTTTTAGCATAATCCATCATTTGTTGGTCGTTGGCAATGCCTTTTATTTGCAAAGGTTTCAATAATACCAAACCATTTAAAGAGGTCAATCGCGAAAATGCAACATAAGCTTGTCCGGGCGCAAAAGCATCTGAAACGTCTAAAATTGCTTTTTCAAACGTTAATCCTTGACTTTTATGAACGGTAATTGCCCAAGCTAGTTTAATTGGATAATGCACAAAAGTTCCAAGCACTTCTTCTTTGATTTCTTGCGAATTTTCATCCAAGGAATATTTGATGTTCGACCATTCATACTTTTCAATGGAAATTTTCTTTTTTTCTTCAGGGAATGAAACAACAATCTCCTCTGGGTGCAAGGAATCTATAAAACCCATTTTCCCGTTGTAAAATTGCTTGTCAAACGAAATGTCGTTTTTGATAAACATAATCTGTGCTCCCACTTTCAATTCCATTCGAGGTTCGATTGGAAAAAGATGTGGAGGAAATTCGCCTTCAATTTCTGCTTCGTAAAAATGTGATTTTTCTTCCAATGACGCCAATTCGCGCGTGTTCATTTCGTCCGCTTTATAATTGTGCGTCGTCAAAGTGATATAACCTTTTCGTTCAGTGGAATTTAAATCTGTCCGAATGTTTTTATTGATAAGTTCTAAATCTGCTTGTGTGATTTGATTGTTCCGCAAGTTATTCAAAAGCGAAATAAAAGTTTGGTCATCTTGACGGTAAATTTTTTCCAGCTCGATGTAAAGTGGTTGCTCTTCTTGGACAACATGCGAATTAAAAAAATGCACCCCTCGATAGTATAATTTCAACAATTCCCATTCATCATTTTTCACGACTGGTGGAAGCTGATGCAAATCCCCGATAAATAAAACTTGTACGCCACCAAAAGGAAAATTATTTCTTCTGATGGAGCGTAAGGTCCAGTCCATTGCATCTAATAAATCTGCACGGAGCATACTCACCTCATCTATAATCAATAATTCCAAGCTTCGAATCAAGGCAATGCGTCGTTGATTAATTCTGAAATGTCGATTTAAAGTGCTTTTATTTTCAACATTGACAGCAACTCCAATCGAAGGTGTTTTGAAATCGGGAATAAAACTACCAAAAGGCAATTGAAAAAAGGAATGAATGGTCACTCCGCCTGCGTTTAAAGCTGCAATTCCTGTTGGGGCAACAATCACTGTATTTTTATGCGTTGAACTTACAATTTTTCGTAGCAAAGTTGTTTTACCAGTTCCAGCTTTTCCAGTTAAAAAAATAGACCTGTTTGTTTGATTGATAAAGCGTTCTGTAAAGGTTCCAGGGTCTAAAGTTGGGGTTTGTGTCTGTGTGTTCATATATTGAAGATACGAAAAAAAGTCAGTTCGATGCAAGCGATTTTGAATTTTTTCGAAATGTAGAAATAGAATCAACAAGATTTCAATCTACCTAGTAATCGAAATTTCTAGTTTCTCTCAAAAACTCCATTGACGTCCATTACCTCCACAACTTCCCCCTTTTTACCAACGAAAAGCACTTTATTTTTGCCTACTTGAGGCGATTTCAGCACATAAAATTCTTGTAGCGCGCTTTCGAAATTAAAATCAATCGTTCCAAAATGATGTTCTAATAATTTAAATGAAGTGAGATTTTTGGTTGGTATTTTCCCGAAATCAAAACCTGGAAGCATTAAAAAATGATCTTCTTTTGCGACTTTCGTCTGGATTGTTGATTGAGGTGAAACTACTCTAGTGTATGTTTGTCCGCTTGATTTTTCTTCCCAACAAATTAAAAGAATGGCATATTCAGATTCGTTTTTAAACTCAAAACTTTCTCCATTTTTCTTAGTTACTAAGGATTTGGTACTTGCCAAAACTAAGGATTTCAATTCATCAACTTTTGTTTTGAAAAGGGTGTCATAAGAAGAAGCGTAATGCAAATCTCTGTCAGTTTCTAAGTCGACGAATAATTTTTCAGCCACTTTATTCTTAAACGATTGACGAATAAAAACCGTCATTCCGGAGCCGTAATACTCAGGATTTGAAACCAACTTTGGAATTGAATCCATTGAACGAATTACCGAATCAATTTCTTTTCTTTCTTTAACCGAAAAATACTTCAGAGCTGATCCTTCGTAAATTAATTCAGGTTTCATTGAAAAATCATACTTGAAAACAAAAATTAGGAAGGCCACAATCAAAATAGCAAACGAATAGAAACCATAAACGCGTTTAAAAACTGTTTTTTTACGTTCAACTTTTGGCTCAATAAAGACATATTCACCAGAAATGATTGCGGTTTTAATTTCGTTTAAACTTGTGATTTGTTGTTCATTTAACTTCATTTTTTGCAACTGCATCAACACCCAGTTCGCTAATTTAGCGGTGCAAAAAGGATGCTTAAACAAACTTAAAACCCTTTCGATAAAATCAATCTTCAATCGATTTGAAGAAAGCGATAAATAGGAATGCAAGGATAAAACTGATGATGAAAGTAATGTATTGAATTCATTTTCAAACTGCTTTCTTTCCAAATGGTTTACAATTGATTTAAACAATTTATCCAATTCAATTTTCACGAAGGAATAACATTTTTGCTCCAAATAAAAACGATGCTCTTTTTCAATCAATTCAAAATAGGAGAAAATTTTTGTCCAATCCTCTAAGGAATTAGATGCGTTATTTCTAAGTAAAAGAATATCAAAGAAAGGTGAAATATAGGATTGAAAATCGCTAAAAAATTGGTGTTGCTTCCACTTGAATTTATCGCTAAACGAATGATTAACAGTCCCTGAAACTAATAGTGATTTTAAATCATCATGTTGTTCAATCCAAGCATTGAAAATAAAAGTCTGTTGGGTTTGAGAACTCAAAAAAACACTTATTTCTTGCCTTTCCAATTCATTAAGACTACTTGAATTCAAAGCAATTACAAACAATTCTTTTTGCTCCAAAGGATGATAATCATAAGTTGCTTTTAGGTCATTAATTGAAAAGTAGCGCACGAATTATTTATATTAAGTATAAATGAAAATTGTTTAACATTATCAAAATTAGTGTAATTCTAATTTTTTCTTACATTTGCTCGAATTATTAAATCTATTTTATGAAAAAACTATTACTTTCTTTCGCGGTTGCAGTTGTTGCAGCTATGAACGTGCAAGCACAATCTTGTACTCCAAACCCACAGTATGCTGACTCAACTTTAGGAGCATGGCCAGATACTATTCAAAATTTTCCTCCAGCAACTCAAAATGTATTCTACTCTACAGATTTGAATTTCAAAGTTCCTGCTGAGGTTACGGCATCTTTAGACCCAACTGGAGCATTCGTTGGTTCTCCAATTGAAGGATTTGTAGTTACTAATGTTGTTGGTTTACCAGCAGGTTTCGACTACGTTTGTAGCCAATCAACTTGTGAATACCCAGGCGGAGCAAATGGCTGTGCTAATGTATATGGTACTACTGCAACTCAAGGTGTTTATAATGTAATAATTCAAATTACTGCTACGGTTACTGTTCCAATTTTGGGTGGTGTTGACCAAGACACAGAGTTTACAGGTTACAAAATTGTAGTTGGTGCTGCTGGAACAATTGAGCAAGTTATCGCTCCAATCGTTGTTTCTCCAAACCCTGCAAATGATGAAATTAAAGTTGAAGGAATTTCTGCTTCAATGAAAGCATCTAAAGTTGAAATCACTAACATCGAAGGAAAAGTGGTTGCTTCTAAAGAAGTTGCTAACTCTTCTAACTTTAGCTTTGATTTAGCTGGAATGAAAGCTGGAATTTACTTCGTTAACGTAACTCACGCTAGCGGTGTTGAAACAGTTAAATTCATCAAAAACTAAGAATAAACTTTCTTAAAATACTAAAGGGTGTGATTGATTTCACACCCTTTTTTTATGCTATATTTTTTTAAAAAGCTTGATCCTATTTATAGAAATTCATTTCATCAACATACCTTCTAACGGGCTCAGTAAGTAAGTAACGAACGTCTTTTCCTTCCTTAATTGATTGGCGTATAAAACTAGATGAAACTTTCATAACTGGTGCGTCTTCGCAAAATTCAACGTTTTGATGCGATTTATAATCGTTTATAAGGTCTGCGCTCATCGCAACCACTTCTAATTCTTCTTGCATTGTCAAAACGCGTGGATAGACATAAATCTTATGTTTTTCCAGAATTACTTCATGGTTGAACCATTTATGAAACGTGCGTAAATTATCTTCGCCCATGATCAATGAAAAAGAATCGTTGGGATATTTTTCCTTTAAGTAAGTAAGTGTTGTTATCGTGTAGCTTGGTTTCGGAAGATTAAATTCGATGTCGGAAGCTCTCAATTTTGGATTATCATCAATCGCCACTTTTACTAATGCTAAACGGTGAAAATCTGCCAATAAAGTCGATTTATCTTTCAAAGGATTTTGTGGTGTTACAACTAACCAAACTTGATCCAAATCGGTGTATTCAGCCATAAAGTTTGCAATCACTAAATGCCCCACATGAATCGGGTTGAATGTCCCAAAATATAATCCTATTTTCATATGTGTTTAATATTTTTTTTAATGGTCAAAAGTAATCGCCGATTAAATTCATACTTGATAGCGTCGAATTTTGTCATGACTTATTTCATCTTTCTATAAATTCAATGACTATTCTTTTAGCTTTTTCGACTGCTTCTTCTAACACATCGTTTTCGATTATAACATCAAAATCAGTTGCGCTTTCCAATTCTTGAATCGATTTTGCTAAGCGAATTTGGATTTTTTCTTCACTATCTGTTTTTCGATTACGTAAACGTTGTTCCAAAATTGCAAGACTCGGTGGTTGAATAAACACAGCTAGCGCTTGTTCCTGGAAGCTCTTTTTTAAATTCAAACCTCCAATAACATCTACATCAAAAACAACTGTTTTTCCTGTTGACCAAATTCGTTCAATTTCACTTTTGAGCGTACCGTAGTACATATCGGAATAAACTTCTTCCCATTCTACAAACTCCTCATTTTGAATTTTAGTTCTAAATTCATCAGCAGTCAAAAAATGGTAATCAATACCATCGATTTCTTTACCACGTGGCGCACGACTACATGCAGAAACTGAAAACGCAAGTTGTGGCATCGAATTTAATAAAGCATGTACAATCGTTGTTTTCCCTGCTCCCGAAGGTGCTGAAAAGATGATGCATTTTCCGATACTGTTCTCCCCCATTTTACAAAGTATTCAAAACTTGCTCTTTTATTTTTTCGAGCTTGTCTTTCATTTCTACTACAATTTTCTGCATTTCTGCATGATTGCTTTTACTACCTAATGTGTTGATTTCACGACCAATTTCTTGAGCAATAAAACCTAATTTTTTTCCTGAAAGTGGCGCAACCATTGTTTCTAGAAAATAATCTAAATGATTCGCTAAGCGCATTTTTTCTTCTGAAACATCTAACTTTTCAATATAAAAAATCATTTCTTGCTCTAAGCGATTGTCATCCAATGATTTCGTTTCTAAATCTTTTAAAGCTTTACTTAATCGTTCTTTAACAGTTACAATTCTATCTTGTTCATAATCTGCCACACGATTCAAAAGACTTCTGATTTCTTCAATTCTAGTCGTAAATTCCAATTCCAAAGCTTGCCCTTCTGTTTTTCTAAAATCTTGCAATTTCTTGCATGCTTCGATTAACAAATGCAACAAAAATTCTTTTTCTTCCTCTGAAAGTTCAGGTGCTTGTTGATTTAGAACCTCTGGCATTTTTAAAACTAAAGCTAAATAATCAACAGGTTGTTCTCCCCATTTCTCGTTTAAGGTCTTTAATTCTTGGTAATATTTTGTTGCTAATGTATGGTTAATCAAATCGTTTGAACCGTTTACCGCGCTTTCAATATAGATTCCTAAATCTACTTTACCACGGTCTAAATATTCTACAACTATTTTGCGAATTTCTGTTTCCAATTCACGATAAGCAGATGGAATTTTGACATTCAAATCTAATCCCTTACTATTCAAAGAACGGATTTCGATGGAAACTTTTTTTGATTCGTAAACTCCGTTGCTTTTGCCGAAGCCTGTCATGGATAGAAGCATAATTTTTTAGTTGAGAGCTGTAAGTGAAAAGTTGAAGTTTGTTTTATTAAACATTAAAAATTAACAATTCAAAATTAATCTAGCAGTAAATCTGCGTCGATGCCTTCGTTTTGATCTTTGATGAAAAGTGCAATCTCACTGATTATTTGATGTTTTTTAGGTTCTTTTTCACTTAAATCCTCAGCGTAGTCTTTTAAGTAAAGTTGCGCTTCCAATAACTGATGTTCTTCAAAGGGACCGCTTAAGTTTTCGATAATCGTTAGACATTCCAAAGCTTGTAGAAAATCACCTTCTGTTGCAAGGGAAACAAATTCTGCCAATGACTCGCTAAAATCAAGTTTACTGTTCCAAATTGTTGTCAATAATTGCTGACGAATACTTGGGTCGTTTTCGTTGCGAATCGCTTCTACTACATCTTCTGCTATTTCTTGATCTTGAATATTAGCGATTAACTCAAGAATTGCTTTTGTAAGTGAAGCGTCTTTTTTATAAAGTACTTCAATCAATGTAGGCAAAATACTTTTATAACCAATGGTTTCCAATAATTTTAGAGCGGCTAAGGCTTTAACTTGCGAATTGCTTTTTAGGTCTGCAATTGCCTCTCCAATTTTTAATTTCGTTTGCGCTTTTGTCATAATTTGAATAAGCGACAAAGGTAGTGATTTGAAGTGAATGAGGATAGTTGGTAATGCTAAGTTGGTAATTTTATGTAGTTCCTTTTAAAAAAAATTTCCTATTTTAATTTTTCAACTTTAAACCAAAACTATATGGACAGAGATGCTCAATTGAAATTTTGCAGTGTTTGCAAGAATAAAACCTTCAATCCAAAACACGGAACTATCTGTGGATTAACAAATGAATTACCAAGGTTTTCTGGAAGTTGTAAAGATTATTTAGAAGATGAAAGAGAAGTAAGACTTCAAAAATTAGCAACAGAAAAAGAGGAATCCGAGACCAAAAAAACCCTCAATAAAGGTAGATATGCATTGATTGTAATTGGTGCACTGTATATTTTAATGGGGTTTTTAGAAGGTTTTTTAATGGATGGAAATCAATTACTATTTGGAATTATCGATTGGATTATAGCTGCTATTTTTATTGGTTTTGGTGTTTGGTCTTTTTACAAGCCCTATGTCGCACTTATCGCTGGATTGATTTTTTACCTATCACTAATTCTACTTTTTGCTATTGTAGATCCAATTACAATTATTAAAGGTATAGTTCTAAAAGTCATTATTATATCCTATTTGATTTATTCCATAAAAGTGGCTAAAAACGAGCGTTATGGTAACCAATCAAACGAGATTTTAGATCAGATATAAAAAAAGGGCTAGAAAAAATCTAGCCCTTTGATTTAAATTTATACTATCAACTCAGGTTCTTCCTCGATTTCCTTACCTCGATTTGTCAAATTATTTACTTTATCAATGATTTTATCGACAATATAATACATCATTGGCACAACGATTATCGTAAGGAACATTGAACTTGTAAGTCCGCCAATAAGAATCCAAGCTAACCCATTTTTCCATTCAGCACCCGAACCAGTCGCTGTTGCAATTGGAATCATCCCAACCACCATCGCGATTGTGGTCATCAAGATTGGACGCATACGTTCACTCACAGCTTCCAAAAGTGCATCGTAAACATTGTAGCCTTTTTCCTTTAAATGATTGGTGAAATCGACAATCAAAATCGCATTCTTGGCAACCAATCCGAGTAACATTAGCATTCCCAACATCGTAAAGATTCCCATATTGGAAGAAGATAAATTAAGGGCTAAAAATGCACCTACTAATGAAACTAAAATTGAGAATAATACAACAAATGGATAGACGAAGTTATCATACAATGCAACCATAATTAGATACACCAATATTAAACCAATTCCCATAGCTGTTCCTAATGCTCCCATTGATTCTTTTTGTCGTTTAATTTCTCCTCCCCACAGCATTCTAATATTTGGGTCAAGTGGTTTGTCTTCTAAATATTCTTCAATTTGAGCAGAAACATTTCCAGCTGCTGTTCCCAAAACGTACGATCGAATCGTAGTGTTTGAAATACGGTTTTTACGTTCTAAAGAACCATTTCCATTTTCAACAGAAACGGCTGCAAACTCGCTTAACAATACTTGTTTTCCATCATTCGCTGTAAATGTTAAGTTTTTAATATCGTCCACATTTTTACGGTCAAATTTATCCATCATTATTCGAATGTCATACTCCTGCCCTTTCACATCGAATTGACTATCATCATTTCCTGTCAAAGCATTTTGAAGTTGCATTCCGATAACAGCGATTGGTAAACCTAACTGCCCCATCTTTGTACGATCTAATTCAATGCGAACTTCAGGGGTTACATCATCTGTAGAAATTGTTGGGTCTTTTGCTCCTTTCATATCCAAAATGGCAGCTTTCAATCTTCGAGCTTCTTTCATCAACAACTCACTATCATCTGAAGAAAGGAAAATTTCGATTGGTGCTTCTTCCGACTCAACCATCCCCATATTCATTGTTTTCACCTCAACGCCTGGGTATTTATCCTCGATTTTGTCGCGAATGGCATTCATATATGTGATTGTCGGGAACACCTTTTGCATTCCTGGTTTCATTTTCACCGTAATCTCGGACTTATTCTCTGCACCGAACGACGCTGCTCCCATCCCTGAACTTGGACCTCCAACATTCGAAAATACAATATCAACAACGTCTTTCTGAGCTAAAATCATCTTTTCAATCTCCAAGGTTATGGCGTTATTTTCTTCGAAAGTAGTACTCTTATCGTACTTCAATTTGACCATAAATTTCCCTTGATCTCCTTGGGCAACAAACTCTTGTCCAACAATTCCAAGACCCATCGTAGCCATACTTCCAATAAAAATGGTTAAAATAATTCCTCCCATTAACAATTTATGACGCAGCGACCAACCTACTAATTTTACATATTGCTCTGTAAAAATCGTGATACGTCGTTCAAACCATAACAGCACAGCTTGGAATGGATTTTTAGGATTCAACTTGATTTCCTTTGCAAAACGCGACGCCAACCAAGGCGTTAATGTGAAACAGACAAACAAAGACATCAAGGTTGACACGACGACGACAATTGAAAACTGATGTAAAATGTCGGAAATTGTTCCTTCAATAAATACAACCGGCGAGAATACAACAACATCCACAAGTGTAATTGCTAAAGCTGTAAATCCAATTTCATTACGTCCATCAAGTGCAGCTTGTCTTCTATTTTTACCCATTTGTAAATGGCGATAAATATTTTCCAAAACCACAATTGAGTCATCGACTAGGATTCCAATTACCAATGACATTGCTAATAAAGTCATTAAGTTCAGCGTGTAGCCCAGCAAGTACATTGCAATAAATGTAGAAATCAAAGACGCAGGAATGGAAACCAATACAATGAATGCGTTTCGCAAGCTATGCAAAAACAATAGCATCACTGCCGCAACCAAAATGACTGCTAATTCCAAATCGTGAATTACGGCATCAACCGATTCGATTGTTGGAATGGAGGTGTCAGTTGCAACCGTAAATTTCAAACCCTCTTTCTTGTACTTTTCTTCAATTTCTTTGAAACGTTCTTTAGTTGCTTTTGACATATCCACAGCGTTGGCATCACTTTGCTTTTTAATTCGCAAACCAACACCGTTTACCCCATTGAATCTACTTACTGTAATTTGGTCCTCAATTCCATCAACTACTTCTGCAACATCACGTAACTTCACTGAAGAAGTTCCTTTGGAATACAATACAAGTTCCTCTAAATCTTTGATTGTTTGGAACTTACCAGCAAGACGAACAGTCATTTGTTCTTCATTACTTTTCAATTTTCCAGTAGGGAATTCAACATTTGCCGCCGCGATTGCTTGATTAATTGCAGCAAAAGAAAGACCGTAGCGTTTCATTTTATCTTTGTCAACATTGACTCTAAATGCACGACGCTCACCACCGATTACTTGCACTTCAGCAACTCCTTTTGTTTGTTTTATTAAAGGTAAAATTTGGTCATCCATCAACTCCATAAAGTCGCGATCATCCAAATTCTCTGCAATTGCACTAACTTGGAGTACAGGTGCAGCATTGGGTTCAATTTTTGCGATGACGGGTGTTTGCGAACCTTCGGGCAATTTATTTAGAATATTATTTATTTTCCGTTGCGCATCTTCCAATGATTTATCGATGTCGGCAGAAGCTTTAAATTCTAACAACAAAACTGAGGCATTATCTAAAGAAAAAGCAGTTACTTCATTGATATTTTCCAAACCACTCAAGGCATCTTCCAACGGTTTAGAAACTTGGCTTTCAACGGTAGCAGGAGAAGCTCCAGGATAAGTTGTTGTGATTGTTAAAATCGGTGGGGAAAAATCAGGAAGCAATTCATAGCTCAACTGATTATAGGAAATTAGTCCTCCACCAATCAAAATCGTAAAAATTACAATAATGAACGAAGGACGTTTTATGGATAATTCTGTAAGTGTCATGACTTAATTATTTTGTCGTTTTAACGTTCGCGTTGTTTTGCAAATTCACTTGACCTTTTGTTACGATTTTATCTGATTTTGAAAGTCCAGAAATCACTTCAATAAAGTCTCCATCTGATGTTCCAGCATTGAAAGAAGTTAAGATTGCTTTTCCATTTCTTACTACATAAACTTGAGGATTTTTGGAAGAACCGACTAAAGCTTTTCTAGGTACAGCAAGTGCAGTTGTGCTTTTTGAATTACTGAGTGAAACAGAACCATACATTCCAGCCATAATGCGATTTACTCCAGAATTTTGAACTGTTGCTTGAATTTTAAAGTTATGTGAAGCATCTGCTTGCACAGCAATTTGAGAGATTTTTCCAGTAAAATCAACATCTCCATAAACATCCACATGCGCTGTAATAGCTTGTCCTTTTGTGAATTTTAGAACGTCGCGCTCAGGAACAGAAATGGTTAATTTTAATGATGAAATATCTGTTAACTCGACTATCGGTGTTCCTGGCATAACCATCGAACCCAAATCTACCATTCGCTTGCTAACCACACCGCTAAAAGGCGCTACAATTGTGGTGCTTCTTAATTGTCTTTGCAATTGTTTGATTTTTACCTCTGTTGTTTTTACTGCCAATTCGATTTTTTCTACCTCAGCACTTGCAATAACATTGTCTTTTTTCAAACTTGCATAACGCGCATTATCATTTTTCAAATTATCCAAATTCAACTGTGCTTCTTGGATTTGTAACTGAATCAACTCGTCGTCTAGTTTTGCAATCGTTTGTCCTGTTGAAACAACATCACCCTCTTCAACCAGTAATTTGATTAATTTACCTGAACCGTCAGAAGCGATATTGTTTTGATGAGCCGCATCAAATGTTCCCAGAAAGGAAAGCGAACTTTCGAACGTATGGGTGGTTGGTTGAGCAACATCTACAAGAATGGCTTCAGAAGCATCACGTATGTATAGTTTTGCCTCTACTTCTTTTTTATTTGACATTAATTTCATCGCGCCTAAACCTACCAAAACAACAGCTCCTAGTGCGATAATTATTACTCTTTTGTTCATGATTTTTTATTTAATGTTTCCAATTGATTTTAAATATTCTAATTCAGCTTGACGTAGTTGAATGTAGGCTGAAACTACATTTGTTTGCGCTTGCTGTAATCCATTTTCGGCAAGAATTAAGTCGTTTGAACTACTCATTCCTTGTTTGAATTTCAAAACAGCATTTTGGTGAATGTTTTCAGCAAGGCGCAATTGCTCTTTGGCAACACTTAATGCACCAGCTTTAACCTCAATTTGCTTGCGATTATTGTCAACCGTCATTTGAAGTTGTTGGTTTAACAAGTCGTATTGATTGTCGAGTTTCTCTTTGTTCAACATATTCATTTTGGCTTTGTGGTATTTTTCTAAGCCATCAAAAAGTGTCCAATCCAAACGCAAACCAATGAATGCGCCATCAATCCCTTTTCTAAAATCATCTTCTGGTTTCAAATTGACATTGTAATTATATGCAGCATAAAAGGAAAGGTTTGGTAGGTAACCCATTGTGATTCCTTTCTTTTCTTCCGCATTCATTTTCTTTTGTGAATCAAGCATTTTAATTGCTAGAAAATTAGTTTCTGACTGGTCCACAAGAATTGTTTTCTCCACTAATTTGTCAGCTTCGAAGGTCAAATTTGCCTCTTTAGGATAGCCAATATAAATCTTCATTAATGACTCTAGTTGATCTTTAGTCGCCAATAAGGAAGCTTTCGAGTTTTCCAAAGACAACTCATTTATTTTTAGCTTGTCAGCTTCCGTTTGAACCACCAAACCTTGTTGAACCATTGATTGCATATTTTTTATCAAAGTCTTGGTATTTACCAAATTGCTATCAATAAATTCCAGTTGCTTAATAATTCCTTGAATCAAAAAATAGGTGTTTGAAACTTGAAATCTCACATCTTGAATGGTCATTTGCTGTTGCGTTTCCATAATTTCTGAATTAACAGCAAGTGCAGCCAGGCCATAATTTACTTGTGAGTTAAAAAGTACTTGCGTTAATTGAACGGTATTACTCAACACGAAAGGAACGCCGAATTGTACTGTTGTAAAAGATCCAGGAGGACCACCGAACATTTCAGCGGGAATTACTTGTCCAGGGATTTTTGCATTGTATTTATAATCTGCTGAAAAATTAACTTGTGGTAAACGAGCGGCAAGATATGCACCACGTTGCTTTTGATTAATTTCAATGTCTAACTTGGCATTGCGCACTTGAATGTTTGCTGTGTCTGCCATTTTAAGACAGGAAGCCAAATCCAATGTTTGAGCATTTGCAGCATTAGTCGAAACGACCAAACCTACAATCACACTCAATGGAAAGGAATAAATTGATTTCATTAAATTGATTTTTGTGGAAATAAATAAGAAACTAACATTTCGGTAACTATTTTTTTGTGGTTATTCAAGTGACTTTCATAAGCTTCATCAGATAATTTATGAATACCTTTCATTAAATTTTTGCTCATAAAAGGGAAATCACAATTCGACATAATGAGTAATGTTAAACTCACTAAATCGATTTTACGCATCGTTCCAGCCTCAAAGGCACGTTGACATTCTTCAACAATTCCTGAGTTAAGAACCTTATCAAAGTAGGAACTATCCACTTCATATCCTTCTTCACGATGCAGTTCATTGACAATAAATCCTGGTAATTCGGGATGGCGCGAAAGAAAATCGTACTCCTTTTCAATCAATAGGCGGATTTTATCTTCTAATGTTTTATCTGAGCTAAAAACTTCAACCATCGAATTGACGAATTCTTCCATTGCATCGTGAAACACTAATTTGAATAATTCCAATTTCGATCGGAAATAGTAATTGACTAAAGCGACGTTCATTCCTGAAGCCTTTGCAATCTCTCTCGTTGAACAAGCTGCAAAACCTTTAGCTATAAAAACTTCCCTTGCCGCAGCTTTAATTTTCTGTTCGGTTGTTATATCATTTTTCATAGGTGGCACAAAATTAAACAACAGTTTTAAACAAGTGTTTAAAACTGTTGTTTAATTTATGTTAATTTATAATTTAACATTACTTTTTGTGCAAACAGAATAACGCTTCTATATCTTCAATGCTAAATTTATTTCAATGCTTGGGAAAACCGCAGATGGCAGTATGTCAATTGTCGATTTAGGAAAATTGAATGCTTATGAAATCGTGAAATAGTTTTCATTCTTGCTTTAAATAGTTTTATTCTTTAAGTCCAACTATCTTTGCAATATGAGTTCAAAACAACAAATCGACACCGTTCTTTCCAATATTGGATTTTCAGAACTAAATGAATTGCAGCAAGAAACACTTTCAAAAAGTGAAACCGAACGCAATTTGATGATTCTTTCACAAACAGGTTCAGGAAAAACATTTGCCTTTTTGTTGCCTTTATTTTTAAAACTCGATTCAAATTCAAAGGAAATTCAAGCAGTCATTTTAGCGCCTTCTCGTGAATTAGCGATTCAAATCGAAGGTGTTTTTCGCGCAATGAAAACCAATTTCAAAGTTTTGACTTGCTACGGTGGTCACTCGATGTCTGTGGAAAAGAAAAGCTTGAAAGAAGCGCCTGCAGTTTTAATTGGAACGCCAGGAAGAATTTGTGACCACATTTCAAGAAATACCTTGAACTTATCTCACGTAACGCAATTCGTTGTCGATGAATACGATAAAAGTTTGGAATTTGGATTTGAAGATCAAATAAAATACATTTATCAAGAATTATACGCTTTAGAGTTTACGACTTTAGTTTCTGCAACGGAACACAAAGAATTCCCTGATTATTTAGCATTTAGAAATCCTGCAATAGTCAATCACTTAGCAAATTCGGAAGATCCAGCGATTACATTTTGGAATTATCCTGTTCGCAATAGCAACAAATTCGACAAACTTTTCGATTTATTGTGTTCGTTCAAAGGAGAATTAACGATTGTGTTTTGCAATTTCAGAGAAGCTACCGAATCGGTTCGTAATCATTTGTATGATAACGGTTACGACTCCATTATTTATCATGGAGGAATGGAACAAGACGAGCGCGAACGTTCATTGATTCAGTTTCGAAATGGCAGTTTTCACACACTTATTTGTACCGATTTAGGTTCACGCGGTTTGGACATTCCAGAAATTCAACACGTTGTTCATTTTCAATTTCCGCATAGCGAAGAAGCATTTATTCACCGAAATGGTCGAACGGCCAGAATGAAAGCGAATGGTTCATCTTATTTATTGCTAAACAAAGACGAAAACACTCCAGATTATTTGGAAGTTCCACGAGCTGAATTTAAAGTTTCGACAAACTTACCTCATCCAGTTGCAAGTCCTTGGGTGACACTTTATTTTAGTGGCGGGAAAAAAGACAAAATCAACAAGATAGATATCGTTGGATTTTTAGGTCAAAAAGGAAATCTTTTGAAAGAAGAAATTGGTTTGATAACTGTGCTAGATTTTGCAGCCTATGCAGCAGTGAAAAGAGACAATGTGAAATCCCTTCTTGCCATAATTCGCCACGAAAAAGTGAAAGGAAAGAAGTTGAAGATTGAAATCTCTAAATGATTTTGAATGGTTAATTTTTAATTAAACAAAAGAAATTTCCGTTTCTAACATCCAAGTATTGAATTATAATCTTACGACTATGTATTTCATGAAATGGATTGCCTTTGCGATTGTGCTTTCAACAAGTACAAACAGATTTTCGGAGCAGAAACATCATCCGGGTTCGCCTCCTGAAGGAAGGAAAGAACTTTCAAAAGAAGAACATGAAAAACATTTTGAAGCTTCAAAAAAAGCATTAAAAGATGTTGGTTTATCGGATAAGAAACAGAAAAAAGCAATTGTGATTTTGAAGGAAACACATGAAAAAATGCGTCAACTTCACGAAAACAAATCCTTAAAACCAGAAGATGTGCATGAAAAAGAAAAGAATATTTTGGATGCTTCTGACAAAAGACTCATTGATATAATGAGCGAGGAAAAGTTTAAATCTTGGAAAGAAAAAACTGGATTACCACATGTACCTAAACATAAAAGTTAACCCTATGTTAGCCAAACCACTATTGGCTAGATTATGAAAGTTTTATTAAGGATACGTAAAAAAATAAAAAAGTAAACATTAAAATTTAATCACCATTTAATCAGAGTTTTAAGTTTTATCTTGTTATATTTAACTTCGTGAAAATAAATTATTTTCAATATTTTAAACTTAAAACGCCATGAGAAAACAGTTTATTACCTCCATTTTTTTCATTCTGTTATGCTTTATTTCATTTACACAGAACGTTACTCTGATTGGTCCAACAGCATGTAATGGTACCGCAGTATCGGGTACTTGGACAGTTCCATGCGGGGTAACTTCCATAACTGTGGAAATATATGGAGGCGGAGGCGGAGCTGGTGGTGGAGGAGGTGGTAGTAATGGAGGACTTTTCAATACGCGCGGTGGTGGTGGAGGTGGTGGTGGTGCTTTTAGTACAACAACTATAAACGTAATATCAGGTGCTGTTTATACCTATAGCATTGGCTCAGGAGGTTGCGGCGGAAGTAATGGAGGCGACGGTTCAAGCGGTGGAAATGGAACTGCGGGAGGAAACACTTCATTTAACGGAACAGATGCTAATAATACAACTGTAAACCTACTTGCAAATGGTGGTGCAAGGGGCACAGGAGGTTCTGGATCAAATGGAAGTACAGGTTCTGGTGGCGCTGGTGGAACAGCAAGCGGAGGAACAACAAATACGAATGGTATAGCAGGTAGTAATGGGAACGGAGGAAATGGAGGAAATGGAGGAAATGGAGCAGGAATTCTTGGTGGGGCAGGTGGAACTACATCAGGTGGAGCAGGTCTTACTTATGGAGGTGGTGGAGCAGGTGGTGGTAATAGTCCAGGTGGAATAGGTGCTTCAGGTGGAATAATCATTACTTATAATGGACCATTGTCTATTCCAGCAACACCTTTAATTACAAGTAATCCAGCAACATGTTTAACCAATAGCTCAAGCACAATAAGTAATTACGATGCAACAATGACATATGTATTTACGCCTGCAGGGCCAACTGTTTCAGCAGGAGGTTTGATTAATGGGATGACAGTTTCAACCAATTACACTGTTGTTGCAAATGATGGAAGTTGTTCATCTTTGGCTAGCGCTTCATTTAGCAATACCGGACCTAGTGCAGCTCCTTCAATTCCAACAATAACAACTACTCCTCCAACGTGTTCAGCTGATGGTTCTAGCTCAATCAGTGATTACAATTCTAGTTTAACTTATTCTTTCACTCCTTCTGGACCATTAATAAATAACGGAAATATTTCAGGAATGACAATTGGTACTTCTTATACAATTATCGCAAATGATGGAAGTTGTGATTCTTCACCAAGTTCAGCCTTTAGTAATTTAGCAATGTTAACTACACCAGAAACTCCAACAATAACATCCATACCTGCAAGTTGTGTTTCTGAAGGTGAAAGTGAAATCAGTAATTATAATGTTAGCAATACCTATATTTTTTCACCGACTGGCCCAATTGTAAATTCTAGTGGCGAAATTACTGGAATGAATACAGGAACAATTTATAGTGTAATTTCAAATGATGGAAGTTGTAACTCTTTGGAAAGCATTAGCTTTAGTAATGAAGCGCTTACACCTCCACCAGCTTCACCAATTGTTTCAACAATCTCACCTACTTGTACAGCTGATGGCGTTTCCACAATTGGAAATTATAACCCAAATTTTACTTATCAATTTTCGCCAGCAGGTCCAACAGTTTCTACAGCTGGAATTATTCTAAATATGACTACTGGAACAAGTTACTCCGTTATTGCAAATGATGGTAGTTGTAACTCAATTGCTAGCTCAACGTTTAGTAATGGAGAGCAACTTCCTGCTCCAATTCCTGAAATAACAGGTGAATTAACCTATTGTACAGGTAGTAATACAACCTTAACAGCAAGTGGTGGAACAAGCTATTCTTGGAGTAGTTCAACTACTGCGGTAATTGGAACAAACGCAAGTATTACGCTAACCCAAGGTCTTTACACTTTAACCGCTACAAATGCAAATGGATGTTCAGCGTCAATTAATACAGTTATTTCAGAAGTGAGTTTACCTTCTGCACCGCAATTAACGGCAAGTCCTGTGAATTGTCCAGGTGATGTTTTAACATTAAGTGCTGAAATTGAATTAGGAAATCAAATTGTTTGGTCTGGTCCAAATGGATTTTCTTCCAATGAAATTGAAGTTACTTTACCAATTTCTAATAATGATGTTGGAGTTTATCAAGCTTATCAGTATAGTTCGCCAACATGTCTTTCAACCATTTCAACTATCAATATTCAAATCAATAATGTTTATTCTTTCGATGACTTTAATTTCCCAAATGTTATTACTGCAAACAATGATGGAATAAACGATGTCTTAGATATAGAAAATATCTATAAAACGTGTGACACTTATTCAATCTATTTTTTCAATCGTTGGGGTACACTTGTTTATAACCACAAACTTGGTGAAACACCATTTAGTGGAAAAGATGCAAATGGGAACGAATTAGCTGATGGAACTTATTTTTATAAGTTAGAGTTTTATTCTGGAGGAGAACAACAAACGATTACAAAATCGGGTTTCATTCAATTATTAAGATAAAAATCAATCTAAATCAACTCCTTCTCAATCGCAACCAACTCATTGAAAAAATCTGCACCAAAAGCTCTAGTAAGTGGGCCTTTCAAGAATTTATACACAGGAACATTCAGTTTTTCACCACACGCACAAGCAGCTTTACAAATGTACCATTCTTCGTAATTGATTGCCGTATATTCACCGATTTTCTTAGTGCGAATTGGATATAAATGACACGATAAAGGTTTGTTGAAATCAATCTCGCCTTTGTTGTAAGCGTGTTCAATCGAACATTTTGCTTTGTTTTCTTCATCAAAAAATACAAACGCACATTCTTTATTGTTGACCAAGGTCGTCACTGGATCGCCATCTTTGTCAGTGTAAAAAATTCCGTTTTCAGCAATCGCTTCTAATCCTTCTTCGCGCATGTAAGGTTTTAACTTATCTAAATGAGTGGAAATGTTTTCAATTTCTTGCGCCGTCATTGGCGCACCGCCGTCTCCTTCCACGCAACAAGCGCCTTTGCACGCATTCAAATCACACACAAATTTCTTCGTGAAAATCTCTGTGGAAACTATTTTATTATCAATTTCAAAAAGCATAAAGCAAAGTTAGTGTCATTTTTTATCACCCTACTATTTTTTATTTCAATTAAATTACTATCTTTGCATCAGATTTATGGAACTAAAATGAGAGGGGACGAAAGTCCCCTCTTTTGTTGAGTATGATTGATAGAAAAGAAATTGAGCGTTTAGTAGAAGAAAGAATTCAAGAATTGGACAACGGTTTGTATGTTGTTGAGATGACTATTTCTTCTACCAATGTCATTCGAATTGAGATTGACAAAATTAATGGAGGCGTCACTGTTGCTGATTGTGTTTCTGTTTCCCGAAACGTAGAACACAACTTGGATAGAGAAAAAGCAGACTTTGAATTACACGTTTCTTCTGCCGGTTTAGACAAGCCTTTTAGACACATCAATCAATACATCAAAAACGTAGGACGAACAATCAATGTGAAAACAAAAGATGGTCGAACTATGGAAGGAGAAATTGTAAAAGTAGCAGATGAAAAAATCATTCTTTCAGCTGAAGAAATGCAATTATTAGAGGGCAAAAAGAAAAAAGAAAAAGTAGAAGTAATTTATGAAATTGTGCTTACTGAGATTAAAGAAGCAAATATTGTTATATCATTTAAATAATAATTTATGAATAGTGCTGAATTAGTAGACTCGTTTTCGGAGTTTAAGGAATTAAAAAACATTGATAAGCAAACAATGCAACATGTGCTTGAAGATGTTTTTCGTGCCATGTTAAAGAAAAAATTTAACACCGACGAGCATATTGATATCATTGTAAACATCGACAAAGGTGACGTTCAAATTTTCTTAAATAAAGAAATCGTTGACAATGGTGAGGTTGAAGATCCTAACACGGAAATAGCTTATTCAGATGCGATTAAAATTGAACCAGATTTTGAAATCGGTGAAGAGGTAACTGAAGAATTCAAATTTGCAGATTTCGGAAGAAGAAATATTCTTTCACTTCGTCAAAACTTGATTTCTAGAATCTTAGAATTAGAAAAAGATCATTTATACAAAAAATACAAAGAAAGAATTGGCGAAATCGTTACTGGCGAAGTTTACCAAGTTTGGAAAAAAGAAATTTTGGTTATGGACGACGACAACAACGAGTTGATCTTGCCAAAATCAGAGCAAATTCCTTCCGATTTCTTCAAAAAAGGAGAATCTGTTCGTGCAGTAGTTTCTAAAGTGGATATGCGCAACAGCTCACCAGTGATTATTCTTTCTAGAACAGCACCTGAATTTTTGGAGCGTTTGTTTGAATTAGAAGTTCCTGAAGTATTTGATGGTTTAATTACCACTAAGAAAATTGTTCGCGAACCAGGAGAAAGAGCGAAAGTTGCAGTGGAATCGTACGATGACCGTATCGATCCAGTTGGAGCTTGTGTTGGTATGAAAGGTTCTCGTATTCATGGAATTGTACGTGAGCTAAGAAATGAAAACATCGACGTAATCAATTATACTACTAATAATCAATTACTTATTCAACGCGCTTTGTCTCCAGCGAAAATTACTTCTATGGAAATTTTAGAAGAAGACAATCGTGTGAAAGTTTTCTTACGTCCTGATCAAGTGTCTTTAGCAATTGGTAAAGGCGGAAACAATATCAAATTAGCTGGAAGACTTTGTGGTTATGAAATTGATGTTTATCGCGATGGAGAGGTTGATGTTGAAGACGTTGACTTAGAAGAATTTGCAGATGAAATCGACAGCTGGATTATCGACGAATTGAAAGCTATCGGTTGCGATACAGCGAAATCAGTTCTTGAAATTGGCGTAAACGATTTAGTACAACGTACTGATTTAGAAAAAGAAACAATAGAAGAAGTATTCCGAATTTTGAAAGCAGAATTTGAATAACTTTGAACAATTAAGGAGAAATAGAATAAAATGGCAGGAAAACCAATAAGATTAGGAAAGGCGGCAAGCGAATTAAATGTTGGGTTACCAACCTTGGTGGACTTCCTTGATAAAAAAGGAGTAAAAATTGATTCGAACCCAAACACACGTTTGGAGCCAGAACATTATGACCTTTTGTGTCAAGAATTTGCAGCTGATCACGATCTTAAAGAACAATCTAAAGGAGTTAGCTCTCGAAGAGAAAAAAGAGAATCACTTTCCTTGAAAGATAAACCTCAAGAGGAGAAAGTAAAAGTTGTGGAAGAAGAAGAGGAAGAATCTGACTTGAATTTTGAAGAAATAAAAAGGCAAGTACTTGAGTCTAAACCTGTTATTCAACCTGAACCAAAACCTGTTATAGTTGAAGCTGCTCCAGTAGAGGTTGTTGTAGAAGCTACCCCTGAACCAGTTGTTGAAACAATTGAAACGCCTGAACCAGTTGTTGAAGCTCCAAAAGAAGTTCAAGAAGACAAAAAAGAAGGTGTTCAAATCATCGGAAAAATTGACTTAGACGCAATCAATCAAAAAACGCGTCCTGACAAGAAAAAACACGAAGATCCAAAGGCAAATCAACCAAAAATAGAAAAACCAAAACCTGCTCTTGCTAAAGAAGAGGTGAAACCTATCGAAGTAAAAGTTGAAAAACCTGAAGATCCTGTAGTTGAAGCACCAAAAGAAATTGAAACAATTCGTTTTGAACGTCAAGTTTTAACAGGTCCAACCGTTCTTGGAAAAATTGAATTACCTTTAGAACGACCTAAAACATCAGGTCCTACTCACGAAAGTGCGAATTCAAAAAGAAAAAGAAAAAGAATTAAAAAGGTTGAAACGCCTGCTGCAAATGACCCTAACAAGTCAACAACACCAGGTAACAACCAAGGAAATAATCAAGGGAATAATCAGAACAAGTTCAATAACAACAAACCAGGCGCTCCGAAAGTAGAGAAGAAAGAAGTTACTGAACGCGATATTCAAAAAGAGATTAAAGAAACCCTAGCTCGACTTTCGAATCAAGGTGGAAAATCAAAATCTTCTAAAAACAGAAAAATCAAGCGTGAATCTTTTGCTCAACGTCGCCAAGAAGAAATGGCAGCAGCTGAGTTGGAAGATAAAATCTTGAAATTAACAGAATTCGTAACAGTTTCTGAGCTTGCTTCAATGATGAGTGTGCAACCGACACAAGTAATTTCTGTGTGTATGTCGCTTGGAATTTTTGCTTCTATTAACCAACGTCTAGATGCTGAAACCATTCAGATTGTGGCAGATGAATTTGGTTATGAAACAGAATTCGTAAGTGCTGAAGTACAAGAAGCTATTCAAACGGTTGAAGATAAAGAAGAAGATTTAATTTCTCGTCCACCGATTATTACTGTAATGGGTCACGTTGACCACGGTAAAACATCCCTTTTGGATAAAATTCGTAATGCGAACGTTACTGAAGGTGAAGCTGGAGGTATCACTCAACATATCGGTGCTTACTCGGTTACCTTGAAAGATGGTCGCAAGATTACGTTCTTAGATACACCGGGTCACGAAGCCTTTACTGCGATGCGTGCTCGTGGTGCCCAAGTAACTGACGTTGCGATTATCATTGTTGCGGCTGACGACGACGTGATGCCACAAACAAAAGAGGCAATTTCTCATGCTCAAGCAGCTAATGTACCGATGATTTTTGCCATTAATAAAATTGATAAACCGGGAGCAAATCCTGATAAAATACGCGAACAACTTTCTGCTATGAATATCTTAGTAGAAGATTGGGGTGGAAAATACCAAGTACAAGAAATTTCAGCTAAACAAAACCTTAACGTTGACTTGCTTTTAGATAAAGTTTTATTGGAAGCGGAGATGTTAAATTTGAAAGCAAATCCAAACAAAAACGCTGTCGGAACTGTAATTGAATCCTCTTTAGATAAAGGAAAAGGTTTCGTAACCAACATGTTAGTGGAAGCTGGAACAATGAAAGTTGGAGATGTAATTTTAGTTGGTCGTCACTATGGTCGTGTTAGAGCGATGCATGACGAACACGGAAAAGCATTATCAGAAGCGGGACCAGCGCAACCAGTATCTGTTTTAGGTATCGGTGGTGCACCAAGTGCAGGTGATAAGTTTAATGTGATGGACGATGAGAAAGAAGCAAAAACTATCGCTCAGAAACGTGAACAATTATACCGTGAACAAGGATTGCGTACAACTAAACATATTACTTTGGATGAAATCGGTCGTCGTTTGGCAATTGGAGACTTCAAAGAATTAAATATCATTGTTAAAGGTGACGTGGATGGTTCAATTGAGGCATTATCTGATGCTCTGATTAACTTGTCTACAGAAGAAATTCAAGTAAATGTAATTCACAAAGGTGTTGGTGCAATCACTGAAGCGGATGTGAATTTAGCTTCTGCATCGGATGCGGTAATTATTGGATTCCAAGTTCGACCATCAATTGGTGCACGGAAATTAGCGGAGGCTGAACAAATTGATATTCGTTTGTACTCCATCATCTACAAAGCAATTGAAGAATTGAAAGCAGCGATGGAAGGAATGTTATCACCAGATATTGAAGAAAAAATCATTGGTTCTGCAGAAATTCGCGAAACATTCGACATCACGAAAGTGGGAACTATTGCAGGATGTTACGTTATGGATGGTATTATCAAACGTTCTTCTAAAATCCGAGTAATTCGCGATGGAATCGTTGTTCACACAGGAACATTAGGTTCATTGAAACGTTTCAAAGACGATGTTCGTGAGGTTAAAAACAATTACGAGTGTGGTTTGAACATCGATAAATTCAATGACATCAAAATTGGTGACATCGTAGAAGCATTTGAAGAAGTAGAAGTTGCAAGAAAATTGTAATTAACTTATAATAAGTGAATTTAAATTGTCATCTTATTCATTTAAGGTGACAATTTTGTTTTTAGTCAATTGCCTTAGCTTTAAAAACGTTAATTACTTTGAATTTTATTGCTATTGAAATTGATAATAAATGATTTTAAGTTTATTTCAGTAACTTTGTAAAAATTAAAAAAAAGAATCATGGGTAAATTTGGAGCACCTGAAATTATTTTAGTATTAGTTGTAGTATTACTCTTTTTTGGAGGTAAAAAAATTCCAGAATTAATGAGAGGACTTGGAAAAGGTGTTAAGGAATTCAAGGATGCTTCAAAGGGAGAAAACTCTACTGAAGTTAAAACAACTGACGATAAATAATTCTTATGTATCGTACGATTAAAGAAGTAAAGGAAGCATTGCTATCCGGTGAATCTGTATTATCAATAACGGAATATTTTCTGGGTAAAATTGATGAACACAAACACCTCAACGCATTCTTAGAAGTGTTTACTGACTCAGCAAAAGAGCAGGCACAAATCGTAGATGAAAAAATAAAAAACGGTACAGCTGGAAAATTAGCCGGTGTTGTTATCGGAATCAAAGATAATATCTGTTACAAAAACCATAAAGTTTCTGCTTCCTCCAAAATATTGGAAGGGTTTGAATCTCTTTTTACAGCAACAGCACTTCAACGCTTAATTGATGAAGATGCTATCATCATCGGAAGATTAAATTGCGATGAATTTGCAATGGGAAGTTCGAATGAAAATTCAGCTTTTGGCTCAGTTGAAAATAACTGGAAAAAGAATTACGTTCCCGGTGGATCTTCAGGAGGTTCTGCAGTTGCAGTTTCTGCTAATCTTTGTACTGTTTCTTTAGGAAGCGATACAGGTGGTTCTGTTCGTCAGCCTGCTTCTTGGACTGGAACTTACGGATTAAAACCAACTTATGGAAGAATTAGTCGCTATGGTTTAATTGCTTATGCTTCTTCTTTCGACCAAATTGGAACATTCACCAATAATTTAGAGGATGCAGCACTTTTACTCCAAATTATGGGTGGAAAAGATGAAATGGATGCAACCTCTTCTTCTAAAGAATTAACATTAAAAACTTTAACTAAAGTTCCTAACAGCAGAATTGGAATCATTAAAGAATATATGTCAAATCCTGGTTTAGATGCAGAAGTAAAACTTCATCTTGATAAAACAATCGAAGGATTAAAAAACGACGGACACGAAATTGTTGAATTGAGTTTTCCTTATCTTGATTATTTAGTTCCAACTTATTACGTTTTAACAACTGCTGAAGCTTCCTCTAACCTATCTCGTTTCGATGGCGTTCATTACGGACATAGAAGTTTAGAGGCTAAAGGAGTGGAACAAACTTATATTAAATCAAGAAGTGAAGGTTTTGGCCCAGAAGTTAAACGTCGAATTATGACTGGAACTTTTGTGCTATCTCACGGATATTACGATGCGTATTACACAAAAGCTCAAAAAGTAAGACGTGTTTTACAAGACAAAACCAATGAAATGTTGGCGCAAGTGGATGTTTTAATTATGCCTACCACACCTTCAACAGCTTTTGAAAAAGATGCAGTAAAGGATCCGATTCAAATGTACTTGCAAGATATTTTTACGGTGCATGCCAACCTTACAGGTAACCCTGCAATAAGTATTCCTTTGGCAATTCACTCCAATGGTTTACCTTTCGGATTACAATTAATGACAACCCATTTTGCTGAGCAAGAGTTATTTAACTTTGCAAAAAGCATTGAGAAATTAAAAGAATGATTAAAACAATAAGCGTACTTTTTTCCATTTTATTTCTCGGGCAAATCTTTGCTCAATTACCACACAATTACAATAAAAACGACCTCAACCCTGTTGCATTTATCAATACAGTAGAGCAAAGTTTGAATTTATTCTATGCTGACTACGTAAATGACAAACGCTACGATTCAATCATCAACGCTTTAAATTACGAACCAAACGAAGCACCACTTTTTTCTGACGAAATTTACTGTCAACGCTTAGAAAAAATCAATCAGATGTCCACTTTTCCAATGGACTGCAACCCAATTACGCTTTCAACAATCCGATTTTTCGCTTCAAAAAGAAGAAGTTTTGCACGCATTGTACTTGGTCGTTCTGCTTTGTATTTCGATATGTTTCGCGAAAAATTAATTGAGTACGGCTTACCTGAAGAATTACGTTTCTTAGCAGTGATTGAAAGTGGTTTAAGACCACAAGTGAAATCAAGAGCTGGGGCTTTAGGTTTATGGCAGTTTATGTATCGAACTGGTTTACAATATGGTTTAGAAGAAAACAACTACATTGACGACCGAATGGATCCTGATAAAGCGACAGATGCGGCTTGTAAATTCTTAAAGAAATTATACGGAATTTATGGCGATTGGAACCTTGCTTTAGCAGCTTACAACGCTGGACCTGGGAACGTCAATAAAGCAATTAAACGCTCAGGAAATAAAACAACTTATTGGGAAATTCGTCCGTATTTACCTTCTGAAACACAAGGCTATGTTCCGAATTTTATTGCAGCAGCTTACCTTTTAACTTATCACGCGGAACACAATATCATTCCGATGGAAGCTAAAGTTCACTATATCCATTTAGATACCGTTTGCTTGCGCGATGCTGTTCATATGAATACGATATCTAAACTTTTAGATTGGGACTTGAATGAAATCAAAGCTTTAAATCCAGTTTACAAAACGACATTCATTCCAAAATCTGAAAAAGGACGCTGCGTTTCAGGACCAAACTACTTAATTAGTACATTGGCTGGAATGGAAGATTCTTTGTATAAATTAGAAAAATCAATTTATTCGCCTGTAATTGTTCAGCCTTCAATCATTCAAAGTCCTACGATAAATGACACCATCAACGGAGAAGCTGGTTCTGCTAGTAGTACAGATTCTCTAGCGCCAACTATCCCTATGTATTTGAGTTATCACAAAGTTAAATCACAAGAGAACCTCAAAAATATTGCCTTGAAGTACAACGTTACTGTTGAAAATATAATGGAATGGAATAATTTGAGTTCAACAAGTATTTACGTTGGGCAAAAACTAAAGGTTTATACTGCTGAAGCGCCACAAGTTGCACCCACACCTCCACCACCAGCGGTTACTAAAAAATATTACAATGTTCGCTCTGGTGATACTTTTGTAAAAATTGCACAAAGACATAATATGACGATGGATCAATTGAAAAAAATAAATCCTGGAATTAACATCAGTCGTTTAACTGTTGGTCAAAAAATTAGAGTAAAATAAACTTATAGATATGCGTTTTTTGATGTTTATACTGCTTTCTTGCACACTATTTTTAGGTGCTTGTGATGAGCGAAGATACAGTGGTGGATTGGTTGTTACAGGAAAAGTTGGAGAGATTTTAGTCGTTTGCGACCAAGGTGTTTGGAATTCTGACTTGAAAAAATGTTTGGATACAAATCTCACCCAATTCATAATGCCCTACTTTCCAGACGTGGCAACTTTTGAATTAATTCATCGCACTCCAGCAAATTTTGAAGGTGCGATTAAGCGTCACAGAAATATTCTTTTCATCACTTTAGATGCGAAAGCGAAAATTGAAAAAGGAACGATTCAAAAACGCAAAAGTGTTTGGGCAGACGATCAATTAGTAGTGGAAGTGATTGCAAAAGATATGAATCAACTAGTTGTAACTTGTCAGTCAGGACTAAAGTTTGCGCATTCTGAATTTGATTTTATGGAATGGAAACGATTGCTGAAATATTTCAAATCCAACGATGACGAGCGCATTCAAAGTAAACTTAGAAAGAATTTCGGTATTCAAATTGCACTTCCACAAGGTGCTGAAATCGTAAGTACTCGTCCTAATTTCTACAGAATCGAAATGCCCACAGCTTCGCGTCCTATTGAATTTGTAGGTTCGGGCACGCAAGATGTTGGAGCAATTTTTTCTGGTGTGATGATTTACCAGTACGATTTTAAAGACAAATCGCAATTGGAACTTAAAAATTTACTTCAAGCTAGAGATACAATGCTAAAATACAATGTTCCACACGAAATTCAAGGATTGTATATGGGAACCCAATTGACTGAATTTGTTTATCCTGAAATGACAATGACAACCAATTCTAATAAAACTATAAAAGGTTTTGAAATGCGTGGTATGTTTCAGTTTAAAGGAAATTCCACTTATTCAACAGGTGGTGCATTTTGGTCCTTTCATTTCGTTCACCCAAGAACAAAGAAAGTTATTTGCGTAAGTGGTTACGTTGATGCGCCTTCTACCACAAGTTGGACGCATTCTTTACGTGAAATTCAAGCAATTTGGAAAAGCGTTGAAATAGCGAAATAAGATGAAATTGTCAGTTGTTATTATCACTTTCAATGAAGAAAGAAATATTGAACGCTGCCTTTTATCTGTTCAAGAATTAGCTGATGAAATTTTAGTAGTCGATTCCTTTTCAAAAGATAAAACACTAGTAATTTGTGAAAAATATCAGGCTAAAGTGATTCAAAATCCGTTTGTGGGTCACATTCAGCAGAAGAATTTCGCAATGGAACAAGCTTCCAATGATTGGATTTTATCCTTAGATGCAGATGAAGCTTTAAGTGAGGAATTAGCATTAGCAATAAAAAAGGTTAAATCCGCTGAAAAATCGCAGGTTAACTTGTACGAAATGAATCGCTTGACGAATTATTGCGGTTCTTGGGTAAAACATTGTGGATGGTATCCCGACACGAAAGTGCGCTTGGTCAATCGGAAATTTGCAAAATGGGGAGGCGTTAATCCGCACGATAAATTAGAAGGCTCCAAACAAGAAAAAGTTGAATTTTTGAAGGGTGATATTTTGCACTATTCCTATTACACGAAAGAAGATCACCTCAAACAAATTGAATATTTCAGTAAAATCGCTGCAGGAGAATTAGTTAAACAAGGAAAAAACGTTGGTCAATTTACAGTTTACTTGAAAATGGCAGCACAGTTTTTCAAAAGTTTTGTTCTTAAAAGAGGTTTTCTTGATGGAAAAACAGGTTGGCAAATATCTAAATTAAGTGCTTTTGCCACTTACCGAAAATATTCACTTTTAAGAACATTAAATGAAACCCGCTAATATTCTTATTTCGCGAACAGATAGCATTGGTGATGTTTTGTTGACACTACCTTTATGTGCTTGGTTGAAAAATCAATTTCCAACAGCCAAATTGACATTTTTAGGTAGAAATTATACCCAAAGTGTTATCGAATCTTTTACGATAATTGATTCATTTATTGCGCTTGAACAACTCAACAATCAGCCGACTTTAGAAAAGGTGAACCAATTGAAAGCTTTTGATTGCATCATTCATGTTTTTCCCAATAAAGAAATTGCGTCCTTAGCGAAAAAGGCCAAAATTCCGATTCGAATTGGAACTTCACACCGTTTGTTTCATTTACTCACTTGCAATAAAAAAGTAAATTTCACGCGAAAAAACTCAGAACTCCACGAAGCACAACTCAACTTTGAATTACTCAAACCACTCGGATTAAAAGAAATTCCAAGTTTTGCAAGTATACAAGATGCCGGAGTGAATTTCAAAGTACTAGCAACGGAACTTCCATTAGAAATCGCTTCGTTGGACTTTAAAAATGTGGTGATTTTACACCCAAAATCGCAAGGAAGCGCTATTGAATGGCCGATAGAAAAATACATTGAACTGGCTTTGGAATTGGTAAAAACAGGTAAAACGGTTTGCTTCACGGGAACAGAAAATGAAGGCCTTTTATTTAGAGATTTATTACCTAAAAACGCAGCAATCATTGATACAAGTGGAAAACTGACCTTGCATCAACTCCAATTGTTGATTTCAAAATCTTACGCTTTAGTTGCGTGTTCTACAGGTCCTTATCACATTGCAGGATTGTGCGGAATTAAAGCCATCGGATTATTTTCTGCCCGCAAACCTATTCATCCAGGAAGGTGGAAAGCTTTAGGGAAAAATGCGCTTGCACTGGTCTATGATGAAAATTGCACGAGTTGCAAAAGCAAGAATGCATGTGTTTGTATTCAATCCATTTCTGTTGAAAAAGTGATGCAACAATTGCTATAAAATGATTCAATCTGGACTGCTATTTTTTCTAAATTCTTCCATTTTATTGGCGCTTTTTTCTTTTGTTTTCACGTTCGGATTGCATTCAAATTGGGAAGATAAATGGAGTTATTCTAGCGCTATTTTCTTTAGTGTACTTGGTATATACAACTTTCATCGTCTGTATAAATTTCGAAAAAATCAATTAAACTTTCCCTTAAGTCAGTGGCTTGCTAAAAACCTACGAATCATTCAATTATTAAGTTTAGTTGGAATGCTATCAAGTTCAATTCTGTTTTTTTTCTTACTCAAGCTTAACCTTGGAAACCTACTTTTATTGAGTGCTTGTTTGTTCATTTCCCTATTATATGTTATCTCCAACTGGCGAGAAATTCCTTTTTTAAAAGCTGCTTTTGTGGCCGTTGTTTGGACGCTTGTTTTAGTGATTTTGCCTTCGCTTCTTCAAGATACATTTGAAAGTCGAGCGTGGATTTTTTTACTTTTCTTTTATGCGTTAACCATTCCAGCGGATGCGAGGGATATGGAAACCGACCAAAAAAAACTAAACACTTTACCTCAACTAATTGGTAAAAAGCAATCCTTTTGGGTAGCACTGTTGTTGCTAAATCTCTTTACTTTGTTTTATCCCTTTTCTTTAGAGCTAAAAATCAGTTTGATTATTGTAAATTCTGTGTGGGTTTATTTGTACCAATATTTGGAAGGCAAGCAAAAAATTAGCGCTGAATTTATGGATGCTTTGTTGTTGGTTTATGGGGTTGTTTTTACTATATATTAGATAATTAATGTCATCCCCCTTAATCCCCCTTCAAAGGTGGAAACCATAATCTCACTTCGGAAGGAATTCTTTTTTTTGAGTTGAAATTTATTTCTTTTCCAATAGTTTAAAGCTCACCCACGATTCAGTTTCTCTCCGTCAGCAGACGGAAGATTAAGAGGGGTGACCAATATTGATTAAGGGAGGTGACCATTTTCAAAATTTGGTCAAACATCGTACTCCCTAGCCCTGATAGTAGTGGAAATCCTTTATTGGTGTTTTTCACTACCAATAAAGATTGCAACGGATAGCAGGAAATAGCTCCGAAAAAATTTAACTCATTCTGAACATCATAGAAATGGAGGAAGAACACAATTTTCTATTTCATTTCTTAGACTCTAAATAAAGAACCAAAACCATCAATGCTACAAAATCCATTTTTCCTTATGATTTTTTATCGTTTAAATCCTTTCATTTTTTTGAATGACAAGCAATTTTAGAATAATATCAAGTAACTTTGGGCAACTTATGAAGCACAGCGTTTTATTTTTCCTATTAATCTTTTTTACGAATTGGTCACAAGCTCAAATTGTAAACCGTGAAAAAGAATTGTTGTGGGAAATTTCTGGAAATGGGTTAAAGGAAAAATCGTATCTCTTCGGAACGCTTCATTCTAATAACAAAGCCTTATTCAATCTCGCAGATAGTTTATATGTGGCGCTTGAAAAAGTGAATATGGTTGTACTCGAAACAGATATTTTTTCACTTTTTGAAGAATTAGATACTCGGAAATCAACTTCCAATACCTTGTACGATAAAAACGGTTTACCTTACACAGCAAGCAACGAAGCATCGACCACTTACTTCGGTTCGGAAGATGGTATGCCTCAGTTTTTAGATGCTTATTTTCAGGAATATTGCTTCAACGCTGGTAAACGATTTTTAGCTTTAGAGACGATTAAAAATCAAATGGAACTTAGTCTTGATATTCCGATTTCGCAACGAAATTTAGTCAATTCTCAATTTTCTAACTTCACACAAGAAAAGTTAATCGACTTGTATTTGCAAGGTGATATCAACGCAATTGATCGTTTTATGCGTGCAAATTTGTCCACTCAAAAGGATTTGTACAGTAAACTGATTATCAAACGCAACATTGCAATGGCGAATAAAGTTGACTCTGTATTAAAATCCAAAACAAGTTTATTTTGTGCTGTTGGCGCTGGACATTTAGCTGGATCAGAAGGAATTATCAACTTATTGCGTTCTAAAGGTTATCGTTTGCGTCCCGTTTTGTGGACCATTTCAGAAATTGCAATTCCCGCGAAAAAATCAGTTAAATCGAAACGAAATTATGTCTTTAATGACGAAACGTCTGGAATTATTGCCAATTTTCCAGGTCAACCTTTTTCGAAAAGAAGAGAAGACGGAAGTTTGCTTTTGAAATATTGTGATTTTGGTCAAGGAAATACTTACGAAGTGGAGGTTATACCTTATGATGAAAGTTTAAGTTTTGAGGAAATGGCCGCCATTTATATTGCAAGTCCGCCAAATTCACCTTATAGTCGCAAAATCCTCGATGACGGAACTGAGTTATTCGTAGGTTTATCTGACGCATACCCTGAGGGATTAAGCTGGGTTCAAATTCAAATTAGCGCAGGTTACTTTGCCGTTTTAAAAACTTATGGTGGCAACAAATTTATGCACTCTGACCGTCCAAAGAAATTCTTTGAAAAAGTTTGGTTTGAGAAGTATTGATTCAATTCTGTAACCTAAGTCACCTTCTATAGTTTTCATCGAGCTTACCTTCGTGAAAAATTAAATCATGAAAAATACCTTTCTTTTGAGTTTTGGAATTTTATTTCTGACTCTAATTAATTCTTGCACTGGAAATTCACAAATTCAGGGTGTTAAAAACATCAAGCAAGCAGAATTCCAAAAATTAGCAAAAGACCCAAATACTGTGATTATAGATGTACGCACACCTGGTGAAGTAAGCGAAGGTTATATCGATGGAGCAACTTTATTTATCGATTACAACGGAAGCAATTTTGAATCAAAAATCAGCAAATTAGATAAGTCTAAAAGCTATATAATTTATTGTCGCAGTGTTGGAAGAAGTGCAAGAGCTTCTGAATTAATGGCATCAAAAGGCTTCAAAAAACTTTACAACTTGGAAGGTGGAATTTCTGGTTGGACGGGAGTAATCAAAAAGTAAAATGCTTCCAAAAGTCACAGATTTAAAAGGAATTAGTAGTGCTGTCATTATCGGAGTGGCAGCATTATTTTTATCTGCCTACACACCAAGCTATCTAAACAGTATTCTCATTGCCTTGATTATTGGGATAGTTTTGAATAATCTTTTTGCAATTCCGAAAGACGTTGAGTCTGGATTGACTTTTACAAGCAGTAAAATGTTGGAGCTTTCGATTATTTTTCTCGCTTTCAGTATCAATTACGTCAGTATTTCAAAATTAGGCGTTGGTAGTTTTTCGTCAATTTTTATTACTGTAACGCTTGTTTTAATTGCAATTATTTACTTTTCTCGCGTATTTAAATGTCCAACTTCAACTGGTTGGTTAATCGGTTTTGGCACTGCAATTTGTGGTTCTTCGGCAATTGCAGCATTAGCGCCATCTGTTTCAAAAGACAAAGAAGATGTTGCTGTTTCGATGGCTGTTGTCAATCTTTATGGTTCTATCGGAATGATTTTATTACCCTTGTTACTACCCTATTTACAACTATCGACAAATCAAATTGGATTATTAATCGGAGGCTCTTTACATTCTGTTGGAAACGTTGTTGGGGCTGGATATGGTATGTCTGATGAAATTGGCGAAGTTTCAATGACTATCAAATTAGCACGAGTTGCGTTATTATCTCCTGCCCTTATTTTTTTCAACTACTTGGTTAATCGAAATACTGTAAATTCTTGGAAAGATTACATTAATCTACCTTGGTATTTGATTGGCTTTTTCATTATTTCCATTTTTACCTCTTTTATTCCGCTTTCAACAGAATTTATTGCTTCAATGGAATACATTGGCAAGGTGGTTTTAACAATAGCAATGGCGGCAATTGGCTTAAAAGTAAGCTTCAAGAAACTCATTTCTTCAGGCAGAAAAGGAATAATTTTTGGGCTATTTATTTTCGTCCTTCAGTTCTCACTTTTGCTTGGTTTTGCTTTCTTTTTAGCTTAATCCAATATCAACCTTAGATTGCTAAACCAACTTACCTTATCAATAAAACGTGACCTGCAACAATTCCTCGTTTATCTGTTTCTATTTCTTTGTAGGTAATTTTCCAAGTGTAAACACCTTGTTGCGCATCTCGACCTCCTAAACCATAGGTTCCATCCCATCCAACCGATGCGTCATTTGAAACCCAAACTGTTTCACCCCAACGGTTATAGATTGTAATTTCATAACTGTAAGGATCAAATCCTGAAGTGAAAACTGGTGTGAAAACCTGGTTATTTTCATCTCCGTCTGGTGTAAACGTATTTGGAACATAAAGCACCACTCCATCTTCTTTGAATGGAATAAATACAGAATAAACATCCGTACAACCCAAGGCAGAAGTTACAGTTAAAGTTACTGTATGACCATTGTTATTGTTTCCAAAAGTGTGTGAAGGATTCTCTTCGACACTCGTGCTTCCATCACCAAAATCCCAGAAATACGAATTGCCTCCTGTTGATCCATTTGAGAAAGTTACTGTTTCAACAACTTGAGAGAATCTACTCGGATTCATCGAGAAAAATGCATTTGGCGCTGGCGAAACACAAATTGCACTTGTTTGTGTTGCCGTTGCAGGACATCCATTCGAACCAATTCCTGATAAAGTAACTTCATAACAACCCGGTTGACTTAAGGTATAATTTAAGGTTGAACTATTACCAATTGGCGTATTATCAATTGACCACACAACTTGAGACAAGGTATTTGGAGCAATTAAATTGAAATTTAAAGGCGCGCAACCTGTAGTTGAACTGATTGAGATTACAGGAGTTTCTGCAGCTGCTATGGTTAAAACAGTTGCAATTGAAGTAGATGAACAAGTACCATTTGAAACAGAAACCGTATAACTTCCAGCTTGCGTTGCTGCTAATGTTGCATTCGTTGCCCCTGGAATATTAACTCCATTAAATTGCCATTGATAAGCTGTTCCATTGGATGCAGAAAGCGTTAAACTTCCTCCTTGACAAATAGCAGTTACACCACCAGCGCTTGAAATAGTTGGAGTGAATAATGAAAGTGTAAATGCTGCAGAAGTTACTGAGCACAAGCCATTAGACACAGCTACTGTATAGACTCCAGCTTGCGATGCAGTTATAGTTGCCGCTGTTTCACCTGGAATCGCAGTTCCATTCAATAACCACTGATAAGTTGCTCCTGCAGTTGCCGTAAGTACTGTTGATTGACCTTGGCAAATGGTAGTTACTCCACCTGCTGAACTAATTGTAGGTGTGAAATTGGTAATAACAAAATTGGCAGCAGTAACAGAACAGTTACCATTTGAAACAGAAACAGAATAAGTTCCTGCTTGCGTTGCTGAATAAGTTTGATTGGTTGCACCTGCGATTGCGGTTCCATTTAGTTGCCATTGATAGCTTGCACCAGTTGAAGCAGTTAAAACAATAGATGCTCCTGGACAAATCGTATTTATATTATTTGCTGCAGTAAATGTTGGTGTAAATACAGTAATTATGAAAGCTGCTGTCGTTGAAACACACGTGCCATTTCCAACTTGAACAGTGTAAAGTCCCGCTTGCGTTGCTGAATAAGTGTTTGTAGTTGCATTTGGAATAGCCACACCATTTAATAACCATTGATAAGATGTACCATTTGTAACGGTTAATGGAAGTGAAGTTCCAGGACAAATTGTTGTTACGTTATTCGTTGTCGAAATAACTGGGGTAAACAAAGTGATTACAAAATTTGCTGAAGTTGAAGTACAAGTACCATTTGTTACAGTCACTGAATATGTTCCAGCAGCTGAAGCAGTATATGTTTGATTGGTTGCGCCAAAAATATTTGAACCATTCACTTGCCATTGATAGCTTGTTCCAGTTGATGCAGTTAATACAAGAGAAGTATTACTGCATATTACATTAACACCACCAGCACTTGTGATAGTTGGCGTTAATGGCGTTAATACAAAAACTACAGAAGTAGAGGTACAAGTTCCGCTCGTTACAGAGACAGAATAAGAACCACCTTGGGTTGCTGTGTAAGTTTGATTCGTTGCTCCAGGAATGTTAGTACCATTTAAAAGCCATTGATAAGCAGTTCCAGGAGAAGAAGTCAAAACTAAGTTTGTACCAGGACATATTATTGTTGCTCCACCTGCACTTGTAATTGTTGGTACAATTTCAGTAATTACAAATGCTACTGAAGTTGATGTACATAAAGTATTAACTGCATCTGTTACAATAACTGTATATGAACCACCTTGGGTAACAGTGTAAGTTTGATTCGTTGCTCCAGCGATATTTGTTCCATTTAACTGCCATTGGTAAGTTGTACCAACTGAAGATGTTAAAACCAATGAAGATCCCGGACAAAGCGTTGTTGCTGAACCAGCGCTTGTTATTGTTGGAATAATGTCGGTAACAACAAAAGCGGTTGAAGTTGAAGTACAAGTTCCGCTTGTTACAATCACTGTGTAAGAGCCACCTTGAGTTATATCATAGGTTTGGTTTGTTGCATTTGCAATGTTGGTTCCGTTTAATTGCCATTGATAACTTGTTCCTGCTGATGCAGTTAATGTCAACGTTGAACCTGGACATAGGGTTGTTGACCCACCAGCACTAGTTATTGCAGGAATTAACTCTGTAATTGTAAATAGTGTTGAAGTAGAAGTACAACCTGTTACAGTTGTTGTCACTGAATAATCACCTGGTTGAGTAACAGTTATTGTTTGATTTGTTTCTCCAGCAATAGGATTTCCATTGAATAACCATTGATAACTATCAGCAGTAGAAGCTGTTAAAACAAGTGTTAAACCTGGACATAACGTTGTTGCTCCACCTGTACTTGTGATTGTAGGAACAATTTCTGTAATTACAAAAGCAACAGAAGTCGAAGTACAAGATGTGTTTACCGCATCAGTAACAATAACAGTATATGAACCACCTTGAGTTACGTCATATGTTTGATTTGTTGCTCCTGCTATATTTGTTCCGTTTAATTGCCATTGATAAGAAATTCCAACTGAAGAAGTTAAGGTCAAACTTGAACCTGGACAAATCGTGTTTGAACCTCCAGCACTTGTAATAGTTGGTACTATCTCTGTCACCACAAATGCTACAGAAGTTGAAGTACAAGCTCCATCATTTACTACAACTGTGTAACTTCCCCCTTGTGTGATATCGTAAGTTTGATTCGTTGCTCCAGCGATATTTGTTCCATTTAATTGCCACTGATAGCTTACTCCAACGGAAGACGTTAATGTTAAGGTAGAACCCGGACATAAAGTAGTTGAACCTCCAGCGCTTGAAATTGTTGGGATGATTTCAGTAATTGTAAATCCAACTGAAGTTGACGTACAGCCACCATCCGTAACAATAACAGTATATACTCCTTCTTGAGTTGCATCATAAGTTTGATTGGTTGCTCCATTGATATTTACGCCATCTAATTGCCATTGATAACTTGTCCCTAAAGAAGAAGTTAATGTTAGTGTTGAACCCGGGCAAAGTGTAGTTGTTCCTCCTGTACTAGAAATAGTTGGTATTAACTCAGTTACAGTGAATAAAGTGGATGTAGAAGTACAACCTGAAATTACGGTTGTTACGGAATAATCCCCAGCAACTGTTGCATCATAGGTTTGATTAATTGCACCAGCGATTGGATTTCCATTTAACAGCCATTGATAACTAGTTGCAGCGCTTGCAGTTAATGTTAAAAATGAACCAGGGCATAATATTCCAGCACCGGTTGCACTTGTTATAGTTGGAACAATTTCAGTTATCACAAATGCTACTGATGTTGAAATACAAGTTGTATTCACGGCATCCGTAACAACAACGGTATAAGAACCTCCTTGTGTTACGTCAAAAGTTTGGTTTGTTGCACCTGCAATATTGGTTCCATTTAATTGCCACTGATACGAGATTCCTGGTGAGGATGTTAATGTTAAAGTTGAGCCAGGACAAAGTGTAGTTGCTCCCGCTGTGCTTGTAATTGTTGGAACAATCTCAGTCACCACAAATGCAACAGATGTTGAAGTACAAGAACCATCATTAACTACCACAGTATAGCTTCCTCCTTGAGTTGCATCGTAGGTTTGATTCGTCGCACCAGCGATATTTGTTCCATTTAATTGCCATTGATAACTTACTCCAACAGATGATGTAAGTGTTAAAGTAGTGCCTGGACATAAAGTAGTTGTTCCTCCAGTACTTGAAATTGTTGGAATAATTTCAGTTACGACAAAATTCGTTGAAGTTGCATTACAGGTTCCATCAGAAATACTTACAGCATATGTTCCAGCTTGCGTAACGTCATAAGTTTGATTTGTAGCACCAGGAATATTGGTACCATTTAATGTCCATTGATAACTTGTCCCAACCGAAGAAGTAAGTGTTAACGTTGAACCTGGACAAAGCGTTGTTGCATTATTTGTGGAACTAATTGTTGCCTCAAAAACAGTAATTTGAACAGAAGAAGAAACTTGGTTACATGTTCCATTAGAAACAGCAACGGTATAAGCGCCTGTTTGTGTCGCGGAAAAAGTACTAGAAATTGCCCCTGGAATTGGTGTTCCGTTTAGAGACCATACAAAAGTTGCAGTTGGATCTAAGTAAGGTGTAATAGCAGAAAGTACGATAGCGTCTCCCTGACAAATAGTGGTAGCGCCAGTTGTTGTAATTTGAGCAACCAATTCAGAAACTTGGAAAGTGCTAGAACTTGCATCACAACCATTCAAATCGACTACTTGCACATCATAAACTCCCGGGGTTGTAACAACGATAGTTTGAGTTGTTTCTCCACTACTCCATAAATAACTCGTCGCTGGGGTTGATTGTAACGTTACACTTGCTGGAGGACATATAATAGCAGAGCCTCCGGCAGAAACAACTGGTGGCGTACTTGAATTTAAGTTAATAGTTATAGGTGCTGAAGTACTTGTACATCCATTTGGATCGGTAACTTCAACAGTGTAAGTTCCTGGTGTGTTTACTGGAATAGATGCTGTTGTTTGTCCGTCACTCCATAAATATGTCCCTCCTCCAGAAGTTGAAAGTGTTACTGTTTCTCCTGCACAAATCACTGAATTTGTTGCTGCAATTAAAGGAGTTGTGACAGGAACAACTGTGATAGTAGTATAATACGGTTTACTCCAGCCACAACAAGATTCTTTAACTCGATAGCGAATGTTGAAGGTTGTTGGTGTTGAAACAGTTGGCATTGTGTAAGTTGCCGTTTGGGTTGTTTGTGTTGAAATTGGATTAGTTGCATCAGTATCGAAAAGCACCCATTCCCAGTTTGTCTCAGTTCCCCAAGGGTTAGCACCAATTGTAAAATTAGAACCTGAACAAACCGTATTACTTGGATTTGTGAAATTCGCATTTGCAGGTCGCGTACCATCAACGATTGCCAACCAATCTTGATAAATTCCACCATTTGTTCCTACATCGTGAAATCCTGCACTAGCATAATAAACTATAATTGGATTTGAGTTTAATGTATAATTAGTAACTCCTAGATTTATATAATCTACTAATGTTGAATTTGGTAAGGACCAAGTTGCTGGATTAAAATTTGATAGAACAACTTCAGAGTTCGAACAACCTTTTCCACTTACTGGGTGTGATAAATTAATAGTTGTTGGATTTGGAATTGAAGTAGATGGATTCGAAAACGTACCATCAACGACCATGTGAACATTTAATCCACTTGCACCTGGCTGACCATTTCCTCCATTTCCACCATTTCCACCACGACCACCTTGTCCACCTGCACCAACTTCGGTTGTTCCACAAACTCTATTTGTTGAGCATACACCACCATTAGAACCTAATGAACCACCAGTAGTTGTAGATGTATTATTCCCACCACCACCGCATCCACCTGAACCGCCATTTCCACCTACACCGCCAGTACCAGCTGCCCCACCACTTGGTGTAATTCCAGGGACATTAATCGTTATATCTTGAACAAGAGCTCCAGTATTTGAATTAAAACGATAAATTCCAAAAGCTCCACCTCCACCAAAACCACCCTGACCTCCGATACCGCCTTGACCGCCTGAGCCACCACCACCGCCTCCAGAACCTCCACCATCATCACAAAATAGTCCTGATTGACGACCTCCACCGCCGCCGCCTTCACCACCTCCTCCACCACCTCCATCACTACCACTCAATGCTGCACCATTTGGAATCCAATAATTGTTGAAAGTTAAGTTAGTAACTGCAAGTGAAGCCGATGCATTTGTTCCATTTCCTCCATTCGCTCCATCTTGTCCTTTTCTTCCATCTCGATTTGAATCAGTTCCACAACCACCATTAGCACCAGTTCCACCTGCATTATTTCCTCCAGTAGCACCATTTCCTCCATTAGTTCCATTAGATCCTGCAGTATTATTACTCGAATTATTATCAGACCCTCGACCCCCATTTCCACCAGCGCCACCTTGGTTTGCTCCAGTTCCGACTGCATTCCCTCCAGCTCCTCCTAATCGGTTTGTTGTATTATTATCGCAATGTCCAACTTGACCTCCGGAACCATTATTTCCATTAGAACCATTCGATCCGTTTGCACCATTTCCACCATTTGATGCAGTACCAACATTAATTGCACATCTGTTAACAGCATAGTTAGAACAATTATCAATTAGAACAGCGTAATTAGATTTTCCTCTTCCATCTGATGCTGTACCTGAATTATTTGATGTATTGATAATTAAATCTTGTATTCTCCATCCTGAAATTCCTGTTGCTTTAAATCCAACTTTATGTGTAACACTAGCAGATAAAGTTTCTTCACCGCTAAAGTTTAAAGTTGTTATTTGATCGCTTTGTTTACTCCAGACACCCGCATTATTTAACCAAGATCCCTCAATAAAAACATTATTTTGAAGATAAATAATATTAGGTTCCGTATAATTACCACCTGTTAATCTGATATTTGTTCTACCACCTCCAACTAATTGCATTGCACGCCATAAATTAGCAACAGGTGACGCTGGTAAACCAAGATTTGCATTGTTTCCATTAACTGCATCCACATAAATCATATCACATGAGGGAGGAGTAACTGTTGTGTTACAAGTAGCCGTTGCATTTGCATCTGGACAAGCATCATTGTAAGTAAGCGATATCGTATAAGCACCTGAACTGGTGAATGTTATGTCAGTGCAAGCTGTAGTTGGATTAGAAATAGTTACGCCACCTGCAGGAGAAACTGACCATGCAAAACCTGAATTAGAAACTGAAGCATCTGGATTTGGGGGTAAAGTTGCACAAAACTGAACTGGAACTCCTGGTACTGTTACCGTTGCACATGCATTACTTAAAATGGGCGCTGCAAATGGATGATAAGTTACTCTTACACATTGACTTATAGTTTGTTGCGTATTGATATTTGTACAACTACTAGAAATAATGCAACGATAAAGTAAAGTTCCTGAAGTTTGAGGAGGTGTGTAAGAAAGTGAAGTTGCACCCGGAATATTTGTCCAAGTTCCAGGCGAATCACAATCAGTGTTACTACTTACTTGCCATTGCACTAATTGACCTAAACTCCAACCATTCCAAGAGTTGACTGCTACAGTTAAAGTAGTTGGTTGTCCAGGACATAAAACACGATCATAAGGAAATGGCTCAGATGTAATTGTTGGAGGAGATGCAAAACTCCAATTAACTATTAATTGATCAATACCATAACCTGCTCCGTTATTTGAAGAACAACGATTGGTCATTGAAAGAAAATTTCCAGAAGTATATTGTCCAGTATAGGTTGTATTCTGGCAAGGCGCTGCGTTCCAGAAATTTATATCGCCAATTCTTAAGCGTCCACATCGTGTGTCATCGCTGTTGAAGGTACAAGAATTATTTCCACAATCAGTTCCACAACCGTCTTCTTCCCAACTTTCCATATCGACGTTAAGCTGAGTTAATGGCAAACTTGTAAATGTTGCTGCATTTATTATTCCTGGATTCCAAGTTGAACAAAATACAGCATCTGCACCATAGGTATCAGTACATCCAGGAAATAAACCCGGAGCACTGGTAACTTGATTAAAACTGCCACTATTATAACCTATCCAAACTCTATATCTTGGATCTGGTTGAGAGTTAAATCCACCAGCATCGTTGCCACAATCACGGTTATGTCTAAATCCATTTATTTTGACATCTGCATTAATTAAAACTTGAGCTGTTGAAGAGAAATAAAATAATATTGAAAATAAGAAAAATAATTTCCGCAAAGAGAAAGAATTACTTATTTTGGAGAGAATTTGCATAAGTAGAGAACTTTAATTATCTAATTTCAAAGTCTGCCCTTCTATACTTTGAATGAATGCTTTCGTCACAATTTGGACTGCATTTTTCATCATAAATCGCTTCTCCTAGACTTTGTAGTTTTATCTGTTGAGGATTAACACCTTTTTTAATTAAAAATGTATAAATTTCTTTTGCTCGTTTTGTTGCGAGCTCTAAATTATAAAAAACATCGCCACGTTCGTCAGCTAAAGTTTTAACAATCAAAATTTTATCCGGGTTTTCTTTTATATACTTTATAAGATTATTTAATTCTTGTTGGTAATTTTTTGCAATAGCAAACTTATTAAATTCAAAATATACGGAATTAAACATTGATTTCGTAAGTTCCAAATTTTCACTTTCTAAAACTTCCTTTCCTTGTTGGTTAGCGTTTGAAGCTATTACTTCTTTTTTATCCCAAACTAAAACTATCAATGAAGTGTCCTTTCCATTTGAATTTGGAACTTTAAATTCTTTAGTTATTACGGAATCTTCATGTGATAATTTAATCGAAACTAAAGAATTTGATTCAAGTTGTAAATTTTCAAAATTTCCAGACTTTGTCTGTTTTAACTTAGTTTCTATACCATTAACTTGTACTTTAACATCTTTGTTGGTTAGTAATTCTCCTTTTTCATTTTGAATTTCTAACTTTAATTTCCAAGGAATTCTTGTATTAAAGTAGTATATGTCTGCATCACCAATTCCATTTTCTCTATCAGAAACAATAAACCCTTGTGTTTTTAAATCATCTTTGAAACTAACACTATAATCGTCTGATTCAGTATTGAAGGGTTTGGACAGTAACTGAGGTTCTCCTTCTATCTTACCTTCATTAAATGCAATTTTATAAATATCTAAGCCACCAAAACCAAGCTTTCCATCAGATGAAAAATACAAAACAGAATCGCCATCAATCACTGGGAAAACTTCATCTTTAATGCTGTTTACCTGAGTTGATAATTTAGTTGGTTTCGACCATTTTAAATCGGAAATTTTAGAAGAAATATATAAATCCGAACCATTTAATCCTTTGTCTAACGAGAAAACTAAAAATTTACCATCTGCTGAAATAGCTGGATGACCAACTCCGATTCCTCCTTTGACGCCTTTTATTTTTAATTTCTTTGGAGTATCGTCTCCTTCTTTCCATGTATAAATCCTCGGTGCATTCTGATTCATCCTTCCCCAATTTGTTGCTTTTGGAGTTAGTGTCAACAACCATGAATTATCAGAATTTGACCAACAAATTGCTCCTACATTGAATTTTTCAAATGATTTTATTAGTGACTCACTATCTGTTTGCTCTCCATTTAAATAAATTCCAGTTTCAGGACGAGCTACTCTTCCGTAAACTAAATCTTCCTCCCTTTCAGAATAATCTATTTCACTTTTGGAATAAGTTGATGTTTTGTTTTCGCTTATGAAATACAATTTTTCGTCCTTATATACGAGTGAAAATTGCGCTGAAGGAGTATTAACTTTTTCTAAATTATGCAGGATAATTTGTGCCTTTGCCAAATTATTTAGTTTAGAGTAATTTTCGATTTGTTCTTGTAAAAGAAGTGCATCTTTATCTTTTGGATAATAGCTTAAATAAGCTTTAACTTCCTTTTGCGCCTCTTGAATTTTACCACTGTTCTTCAAAGAATTTGCATAAAACAAATGGTTTTCTAAGTCTAAATTTTCATTAGTCCAATCCAATTTGGAAAAATACGCATTTGCATTTTCGAAATCATTCAAAAAATAGTAAGAATGTGCTAATTGAAGGCTTGTTTTTTGGTTAGTTTCTAAACCTCCTTGAGCATCGATAAATTTTCTAAACTCAAAGTTTTCATACAACAAGTCGTTCGAGGACATTTGTGTCCACGCACTAATTGCTGTCCCAAAAAGGCCAATACTTAAAAATAAAGTATACTTAAACATTCCGCTTAGAAATTGGAAAAGGTAGAATAAACTCTGTTTCTTTTTTTCCATGAACTTTTACGTCCATTTGTAATATCTACACCAAGATATAATTCATGAGTTCCAGCATTATAATCTGAAAGTGAACTGATATTAATATCGTAAGAATAACCAAACTTTACTGGTCCCAAACGTACTCCAGCCATTAATGCAACCGCGTCTTTAAAACGGTATGAAACTCCACCCCAATAGGTTTTATCATAAGTTGCGCTTGCATTAAAATCGAAAGTAAATGGAGCATTACCCATCATTCTAAATAATGTACTTGGTGTAATTTCTAATTTATCACCAGCCTCAAAAGTATAACCTGCCATTAAATAATAAGTTCTTTCTAATCTATTTGCAACATTATCTTCAATATCAAATAAATCCTTTCTAGACTGAATTAAATGCCAAGAAGAAACTCCAACGAAAAGATTTTTTGAAGTTAATACGATTCCTGCATTTGCATCTGGAGTTAAACGATTATTTGAATTCATAGCTACAGCATTATCATCAGGAACTTCAGTTTTCATTCTATCTCTGTCTAAATAAAATTGTGTCAAAGAAACCCCAAGTCCGAACGAAAGTGCGTACTCTTCATTTAATTTTAATTTATAAGCCAAGTTCGGGCTAATTCCTGTTCTTCTTGTAGGGCCAGTTGCATCATTATAAATTGTTCCACCTACGCTAAAATCATATTTTAGATTTCCTTGACCGAAAAGCGTTTGAGTTACCGGTGCTTGATCGATTCCTACCCATTGTCTTCTGAATGAAGCTCCTAAAGTTGTATAACCTTTTAAACCAGTTGCGGCCGGATTGATTGTTAAATCGTTTAGCATATACTGACTTGAAAGTGCGATTTGTTGACTGTAAACATTCAATGCAAAAACAGCCATTATTAGTGTGATAATTGATTTCATCTTTTTTGTTTTTGAATTGAATTAACGAACTATAGTGATTGGACCTGATTGTTTACCGTAGTCTGGATTAGCAATTTCCATTATGTAATAATACGTTCCGGGTGGTAGTGCTTCTGATTTATAAGTTCCATCCCACTGGAATTGAGAAACTTCACTTGCTTCATAAACCACTTGTCCCCATTTAGAAAATATGCTCACCGTTTTTATAACTCCGATATTGCTACTGTTTACATTCCAAGTATCGTTTGTTCCATCGCCATTAGGAGAAAATGTATTTGGGATATCAAAACATAATAATGTTTCATCTACAATTAAACTATCTATAAAGAAAGTACATCCTGAACCATCACCGATTGTAACTGAATAAGTACCTGCTGGAACATTTCTCAACGGATTAGCAATTTGGTTTGTATTCCAAGTAAAAGTATAATCTCCAGATAAACTTCCACTAGGCGAAACAAGAATTGAAACACCTCCATCACTACATTCATTTACATTAACTTGAGCTGTTCCACTAAGTTGACTTGCAACAATTGTCAAATTTGTACTATCTGTAACTACACATCCATTATCGCCAGTGAAGGTGTAATAAATTTTTGTTGTTCCAACGCCTGCTTGTGTTGAGTAAAACTGATTATTGATTACTCCATTTCCACTGTAAACACCACCAGTTGGCAATCCTCCAGTCAATAAAAATGGAGCTTGTAAACCACAAATCGTATCAAATGGTACAATATAAGCATACGTATTTTGAACGTTAATAAAAATTGAAGCGCAATCAGTATTGCCACATGCTCCACCTTCAGCTCTCACGAAATAGGAGTTACTGCTTGTTGGTGAAACCGAAAGCGTTGTTCCTGTTCCAACAGATTGACCTCCACAAGTTGATTCGTACCAAGTCCAATTTGCACCTGATACAAGTGAACCTCCTTCTACACTTAAAGTTGCGCTTCCTCCCTTACAGAAATTATTGTTTGTTGTTGCCACAGAAGTTGGTGCTATTGAGCCATTTTGAACATCTACCGTTACAGCTTGACAAAGTGAAGCTCCACAATCTCCAACTGCTCTTACGTAATAGGTTGTTGTTGCGGTTGGTGTAACATTTAAAGTTGTTCCTACGCCAACAGGAACTGCTCCGCAAGCGCCTGTGTACCAAACCCAAACGTCATTATTTTGCAAAGTTCCACCATTTAAAGATAAAGTTGAACTAGATCCAGGGCAAATATTGTTTTGAGAAGCTGTAACTGATGTAGGAATTGTAGAGGTTGCTCCAACTGTTACACTGATAGATTGACAGTTTGTATTTCCACAAGCTCCTTCAGCTCTTACGTAATAGGTACCTGATGCTGTTGGATTTATACTAACGATACTACCTGTTCCTACATTTTGGCCTCCACAAGTTCCACTGTACCAAACCCAAGAATTACCTGCTGCTAAATTTCCGCCTTGAACAGAAAGCGTTAGATTTTCTCCAGGACATAATTGGGTTGCTGATGGAATAATTGCTGTTGGTTCTGTTGAACTTTGATTAACAGTTACTGAAACACTTACACAAGACCCTTGAGAACATGTACTTTCTATTCGTGCAAAATACTGTGTAGAAGTAGTAGGTGAAACGGTTAGTGTTGAACCTGTTCCAATTGAAGCTCCCGAACCACAACCTCCTTCATACCATACATATTGAGCACCAGAACCAAGAGAACCTCCTTGTATACTTAAAGTCGTAGATGCGCCTGCACATATAGTTGGAACAGAAGCACTTGCGCCTGTTGGGTCGGTTGAAGCATTTTCAACAGTTACAGTTACAGTATTTGAATTAAGATCACCACAGGAAAGTGTTTTTAAAACTCTTCTAAAACAAGAAGTTTGAGCAATTCCCAAAAGAGGATCATAAGTAGAATTTGTTGCACCAACAATATCTACAAAGTTTCCTGTACATCCTGCATCAACTTGCCATTGATACGTAAAAGAAGGATGAGTTGGATTTGGCGTTGAAATTGAAGTTAATAATGTTGGGTCTCCACCTCCACATACAATTTGATCACCAGCTATAACTCCTGGTGAAATTGGATCAACAAACTGCCAATTAATTTCAATTTTTGCATCGTATCTATTATTTGTTACGATGTAGGAATTCCATTGACAAGGAGGATCGTTTCTAAAGTTAATGGAACCAGATGCAGCTCTTAAGTCTCTAGCATCATCACCATTACCAACACAAGAACTAAAAATAGAAGGATTTGCATCAAACTGACAAGAATTACTACAATCTTCTTCCCAACCTTCAATTTCAGTATTTAAAGTTGTAGCGTTTGAATTGGTAACATTTGTAAAATTATAGGGAATCGGTCCACCAAACCACCATGCATTAAATTGATTAGTGGTATGAATACATCCAGTTGCTTGCCATGTAGATCCAAATGAAGTTCCAGTTGTACCATTGTCATTAACCCAAACAAACCATGTTGGATCTTGTGAACCAGAAATTCCACCACCATCGTTATTATCAGCTCTCGCACGTAATTCTATTATTCGAACTTGATAATTTATACTTTGCGCAGTAACAAAAAATGCGGTTAGAAAAAATAAAGTACTTACAATAATATTCAATCTTTTCATATAATAACTTTAACTTGTTGATTAATCGTACACGAAGATAAAAACCCTAGATTCATTTCATATGAAATTAAAATCAATGAATTATAAACTTTTAACCAACTAAGTTAACAAATTTTGGATATTAAAAAACAAAAACCGATAAAAAGCTTATTTGAAACCTCAAAAAAAAAGCTATTTGAAGGACTTTTAGTATAAAAAAAAGAGCCTCTTTCGAGACTCTATTATTTATTTAATATTTGATTAATGTTCTTCTTCTCCGTCAGCTAAAGGAACTGTTTGTGGAATAAAATCAACATTTGAACCTGGCTTAGAATAGTCATATGGCCATCTATGAACTGTAGGAAGCTCTCCAGGCCAATTTCCATGTATGTGTTCTACTGGTGTTGTCCATTCTAAAGAGTTAGCATTCCAAGGATTCAGTGGAGCGACTTGACCTCTATAAATACTGTAGAAGAAATTGAATAAAAACAATATTTGACCAAGCGCTGCTAAAATGGCGAACACTGTAATAATTACGTTCAAATCCATAATCATTTCATATGAATTCACATCAAACTCACCATATACAGAATAATCATAATAACGTCTTGGTGCTCCAGCAATACCAACAAAATGCATTGGGAAGAAAACACCATAAGCTCCTACTAATGTAATCCAGAAATGAGCATAACCAAGTCTTGTATTCATCATTCGACCAAACATTTTAGGAAACCAGTGATAAACTCCTGCAAACATTCCAAATACAGCGGACATACCCATTACAATGTGAAAGTGAGCCACAACGAAGTATGTATCATGAATTGCGATATCTAAAGCAGAATCAGCTAAAATAATACCTGTTACTCCACCTGTTATGAAAGTAGAAACTAATCCTATTGCAAACAACATTGCTGGAGTTAAAACTAACGAACCTTTCCATAATGTAGTAAGGTAATTAAATACTTTAACTGCAGAAGGTATTGCAATTAGTAATGTGGTGAAAACGAATACTGAACCTAGGAATGGATTCATTCCTGTCACAAACATATGGTGACCCCAAACAATAAATGAAAGAAAACCTATAGCAAGTATGGAACCAATCATCGCTTTATATCCAAAAATCGGCTTTCTTGAATTAGTAGCAATGACCTCTGATGATAATCCTAAAGCAGGCAATAATACGATATAAACCTCAGGGTGACCTAAAAACCAGAATAAATGTTGGTATAAAATAGGTGAACCACCATGATTAGCGAGCATTTCTCCACCAACAATTATGTCTGATAAGTAGAAACTTGTACCAGCTAATCTATCCATTATAAGCAATAAAGCAGCTGATAATAAAACAGGGAAAGATAGAACACCTAAAATAGCTGTTACAAAGAAAGCCCAAATTGTAAGAGGCATTCTTGTCATACTCATTCCTTTGGTTCTAAGATTGATTACTGTTACAATATAATTCAAAGAACCTATTAAAGAAGAAGCGATGAAAATAGCCATAGAAAACAGCCATAATGTCATACCCATACCTGAACCTGAAACTGCTTGAGGTAATGCAGATAATGGGGGATAAATTGTCCAACCTGCCATTGCTGGTCCAGATTCTACAAAAAGTGAAACTAACATCAATAATGAAGAAAGGAAAAAGAACCAGTAGGAAAGCATATTCATAAATCCTGATGCCATATCGCGAGCACCTAATTGTAGCGGAATTAAAAGGTTTGAAAATGTACCAGATAATCCACCTGTTAAAAGGAAGAAAACCATAATAGTACCATGTATTGTTACCAAACCTAAATACATGTCTTCTTTTAATACACCACCCGGTGCCCATTTCTCCCCTAAAAAGAAAGATAAAAAATCAGAACTTTCTCCTGGCCAAGCCAATTGTATTCTAAATAAAATTGATAACATCATTGCCACAAGCCCCATGAAAACAGCAGTCATTAAGAACTGTTTTCCGATCATTTTGTGATCTTGACTAAAAATATACTTAGAAACAAAGTTTTCCTCATGATGATGAACATCGTGATGACCATGTGCATGTCCGTGCTCGTCGTGTGCTATTGAAGCCATTTTATTAATTTATTTTAGTATTAATAATTAATTTTTCTTTTAAATTACATAAGTTTAGCAGTAGCTAAAGTATCTGCTGCAACAACAGGTGTGGTTGCCGCTTCAGCAACAGGGAAATATTTATCCTTAAATGTTTGTTTCATCATCCCTTTCATCCATTCTTTATATTCAGCTTTTTCCTTCACTACTACTATCATCTTCATTTTATAATGTGCACCACCACAAATTTTATTACACATTAAAACATAATTAAACTTAGGATCATTTTTCTTTTTACGCATTTCTTCAGTTGTGATGGTTGGCGTAAATTTAGTTCTAGTTGCCATACCTGGAACTGCGTTTATTTGTGCTCTAAAGTGAACAAATAGAGCCGAATGTATTACATCTTTCGATCTAAAAATGAACTCATATTCCTGATCTTTTGAAAGGAATAAAGTGTCTTTTACGATAATATCATCCCACGCGCTAGCATCAATTTTCGAATTATGATTTTGTTTCATTTGAGTTAATAACCTATACAAGCGTTCTTTTCTTGAAAGATCTAATTTTAAAACTGAAATTGTAGAATCACTTAAAACAGTATCTCTATTATTTAGTAATTTTTGAATATTTCGAATTCCACTTGGACCTTCTATCATGATTCTTAAGGATGAATCAATAGTATTGGTTGTTATTAAAGCTAATTCATTATTATCGGCAGTTAACTTATAATCATACTTTCCTAAAATATTGTCTTTACCTGCGTAACGTGCAGTCCAATCAAATTGTTTAGAAAATAGCTCTACATGAATAGCGTCTTTCCCTGACATTCCGGTTAAATTATTCCATGTCTTTAAACCTAAAATGATAATTACTGCTAAAACTACTGCCGGAACTACAGTCCAAAGCATTTCTAATTTATTATTGTGCGGATAATAAAAGGCTGGAACACCAGGTTTTTTTACATATTTGAAAGTAAAGTAAAATAAAAGAAAATTGGTAAAAAAGAAAACTACTGTTATTATAATTAAATTTAATTTTAACAACCAGTCTGTTTCAACTCCTCCTACTGAAGCAGCTTCACCTCTACCAGTCCAACCATAATGCAAAAACAAATAAATTACAGAAGCAAAGAAAACAATCATGAACCCCAACATCATTTTGGCATTCAAATTATTGTCTCTCGATGAGATTTCATGTTCTCCACTTTTTCTTAGTTTAGAAGAAAGCTCATAAACACGAACAAGTTGTGCAATAGCAATTGCCCCAAGGATTATAACAAGTAAAATAATTAATTTATTTTCCATTTTTTTTTAAACTATATTGTTATTAAATATCGTGATGAAGACTTTCGTCTAAGAATGGGTGATTTACTGGAGTTAACGGAGCTTTAGTTAAATTGTTCAAAACAACATATATAAATATTCCTAAAATCATTACTGCCATTCCTACTTCTAAAAATCCTATTTGAGCTTTTGCTCCCATTGAACCTCCTGATACCATTATAAATACATCTACCCAGTGACCAGCTAAAATTATCAAACCTACTAATGTTAATATTCCGGCATGTCTCTTTGCGTCTCTTGACATTAATAACAACATAGGGAATGCAAAGTTTATTACAAACATTGCAAAATACATCACTTTATAATTATCTATTCTCATTTGATAATATGTTACCTCTTCACCAATATTTGCATACCAAATTAACATAAACTGAGAAAACCATAAATAAGACCACAAAAAAGATGTAGCAAAAGTCCATTTACCCAAATCATGTATGTGAGAATCATTTACTTTTTTCAAATAACCTAACTTCTTTAAATAAAGAGTTGTAATTACTAAAACTACCATAGTAGAACACCACATACCAGCAAATGTATACCAACCATACAAAGTTGAAAACCAATGAACGTCAATAGACATTAACCAATCCCAAGAAGAAGTTGAACTAAACACAGCAAAGAAAACCAAAAACAAAGCTCCTTGACGATAGTTTTTAAAATGTAAATCAGTACCTCCAATCCTATCTTCTTCTAATGAGCGTTTTTTAAAACCTGTTAAAAAGTAGAAATATGTTAAAAAGTAAACAACTGTTCTAATCCAAAAGAAAGTTTTATTTAGATAAGCAGATTTTCCTTGTATAATTTCATCATGTGAAACAGTTTCAGGATCCATCCACGTGTAAATATGTGCACCATCCATAAATGTAATGGTTAATAGAACTATACCAAACAATCCTATTCCATAAGGAATAAAACCTGCAACAGCCTCAATAACTCTTTTAACTGAAGCATACCAACCAGTTTCTGTGGCATACTGAAGTGCTAAAAAGAATAATGCTCCCAGACCTAATGCAAAGTAGAAAAAACCATTAATTAATCCATTTGTCATCAATCTAGTTTTAAAATGGTGATCACCCATTCCTGTTGCAATACCTACAACAGTAAGTAACAAACCTACAGCAATTAGACCGAAGGTTACGTTCTTAGCTTTCTTTGTAATTTGAAATTCCATCTCACTAAATAAATTAAGGTTTTACTGCTGTTGTATCACTTTTTGCTGCACTTACAGCTGGCATTCCGTTTGCATCAAATTTTCCATAACTCGGGTCTTGGAATTGACGTACATAATGAACAAGGGTCCAAATTTCTTTCTTGTTCAACAAAGAGTTGTGTGCCCCCATCATTCCTTTTCCGTAGTAAATTGAATAAAAAATCTGTCCATCAGACAATGCTGTTAGGTTTGCATAATTAGGAACTCCAGAATAAGCACCACTTGTTACCATGGGACCATTTCCATCGCCTTTTTCACCATGACAATGTTGACACATTGCTGTAAACAATTCTTTACCATTTTTAAGAATTGATTCTGCATTCTTAGCAGTCAAAGAAATTGCATTCTTATCATTAATTGCCAATGCATACTCATCCAAAATACTTAAGTCTATCCCATAGAAACCATGTGTTTCTTTAAAAGCAACATTAGCTTTTCTAAGATTTGGCATCATTAACTTAACTTCATTCGTATCTGTTCCGTAATAAGGAATAGTGTTTCTTGGTGGAGTTTTAGCTGATAACAATGACTTCAAAGCAGTAACCTCCTTACCTCGTATTTCAGCATAATCTACATAAGCCTCAATAGCTGGGGAACGATACATATCCGGCATATATTCATATCCTGAACTATCAGGATTGGAAGTACATGAACTTGTAAACACTAGCGTAAACGCTAAAGTTGAAAATCCAAATACTGTCAAAAACGTTCTTTTCATCTTTTTATACGCTTTATTGCTTATTTAACTTCTTTTTTATCCAATTCAAAATAACCTGTATCACTTAATAAAGCATCAATTGATTCTTCGGTCAATGATGAATTTTCACTCATCCTAATTTCCATAACAAATTTATCATCTGTCGTTCTTGGATCTGGATTTTGTGCGGGCATACCTGGTAAAGTTTTATTAAGCAATAAATATGTTATTGCCATACCATGTGCTGCACACAAAACAGTAAACTCAAAAGAAATTGGTACGAACGCTAAAATATTATCTAGATAACTAAAATTTGGTTTACCACCAATATTCATCGGCCAGTCTACAATCATAAAATAACGCATCCCAAGAGTTGCTAAGGTTAGACCTGTTAAACCATATAAAAATGCCATAATACCTAAACGTGTATTTTTAACACCTATAATCGGGTCAATACCGTGGATTGGGAATGGGGAAAAAACTTCAGAAATTTTTACACCGTTTGATACGAGTTTTTTAGCGCCATCTTTTAAAACATGGTCGTCATCGTACATTACATAAATTACTTTATCTGACATTTTATTATCTATTAATGGTGATTGTGATAATCAGGTGACTCTTTATAAGATTGACCAGAACCCTTTAAAATTGTTTTAACTTCATTTAATGCTAATACAGGAAAGAATCTAGCAAACAACAAGAAAAACACAAAGAATAGACCGATTGTTCCAACATACACACCTATATCTATATGACTTGGATAATGCATACTCCACGCAGCTGGAACATAATCTCTATGAATTGAGGTAACAATAATAACGTAACGCTCAAACCACATTCCAATATTTACAACTATTGAAATAAAGAAAGTAAACAATAAACTTCTTCTTAGTTTTCTAAACCACATTAATTGAGGAGAAATTACGTTACATGTCATCATTGACCAATATGCCCACCAGTAAGGACCAGTTGCTCTATTTAAGAAAGCATATGCTTCATATTCTACACCCGAATACCAAGAGATAAATAACTCAGTTATATATGCAGTACCTACAATTGATCCTGTAACCATAATTACAATGTTCATATACTCTATGTGCTTAGTATGAATGTAAGCTTCTAATCCCATAGCCTTTCTCATCACAAGCATTAAAGTTTGTACCATTGCAAATCCTGAGAAGACAGCACCAGCTACGAAGTAAGGAGGGAAAATTGTTGTATGCCATCCAGGGATAACAGATGTAGCAAAGTCGAAAGATACAATCGAGTGAACAGAGAATACAAGTGGTGTTGCTAAACCAGCTAAAACTAAAGAAACAAGTTCAAAACGATTCCAATTTTTAGCTCGTCCAGACCATCCAAAAGAAAGTATAGAATACATCTTTTTTGCAAGCGGTTTCTTTGCTCTATCTCGAATTGTAGCAAAATCTGGAATCAAACCTATGTACCAAAATACTAATGAAACTGACAGATATGTGGAAATTGCGAATACATCCCAAAGGAGCGGTGAGTTAAAATTTACCCACAAAGAACCAAATTGGTTTGGTAATGGTAAAACCCAGTATCCTACCCATAAACGACCCATGTGAATTAATGGAAACAAACCTGCCATAAATACAGCAAATATTGTCATTGCTTCAGCAGAACGGTTGATTGCCATTCTCCATTTTTGACGGAACAATAACAATACTGCTGAAATTAACGTACCTGCATGACCTATACCTACCCACCATACGAAATTGGTGATATCCCATGCCCAACCAATAGTTTTATTTAATCCCCAAACACCAACACCTGTTCCTAATAAGTAAAGAATACACCCTACTCCATATAGACCAATTATTAATGCTATGCCAAACAGGATATACCACATTTTTGGGGCTTTGTCCTCAATTGGACGACAAACATCCTCTGTAATATCATGATAAGTCTTATGACCTAAAATGAGGGGTTCTCTAATTGCTGCTTCCTTTTGCATTACAAATTTTTATTTTCGATTAATGATGTGCTTTTTTTTCTCCGTGACCTTCTCCATGATGAGCAGATTCTTTAACAACTTGTAATTTGCTTAATTCTTTGTTGTCTTCGTTTCTAACTTTCACTTTGTACCAAATATTTGGTTTAACACCAATTTCTTCAAGTGCTTGGTAACTTCTTTTATCTGCTGAACTTGTTCTTACCATTGAACGAATATCATTCCAATCACCAACTATGATTGCATTCGTTGGACAAGAATCAGAACATGCTGTTGCAAATTCTCCATCTCCAACTGGTCGACCATCTTTTTTCGCTGACAATTTAGTTGCTTGAATTCGTTGTACACATAATGAACATTTCTCCATTACACCTCTTGTTCTTACAGTAACATCAGGATTTAATACCATTCGTCCTAAATCATCTTGCGCTGGATTTACTTCTGTAAATTTCTTGTAAGAAGGATAATTGAACCAGTTAAAACGTCTTACTTTATAAGGACAGTTATTAGCACAATATCTTGTTCCGATACAACGGTTATAAGCCATTTGATTTAAACCTTCATTACTATGAGTTGTTGCTGCCACTGGGCATACCGTTTCACATGGTGCATGATTACAATGGTGACACATTAAAGGCATGTGAACCACTTTAGGATTTTCAGCAGCCAATTCTGCTTTATCGTATGAGAACGTTTCCTTATCTTTTCTAGTACCTACAGTTGACTCTTCATCAGAAGCGAAATAACGGTCTATTCTTAACCAATGCATTTCACGTCCTCTTCTTACTTCGTCCTTACCAACAACAGGAACGTTGTTTTCTGATTGACACGCAATTAAACAAGAACCACAACCAATACATGAAGATAAATCAATTGTCATTCCCCAACGGTGACCAATTTTCTCTACCGGATGCGCATCCCACAAATCAAACTCACTTACTGGAGCTTCTACGTGTTCTAAATCTTTATTTAAACGTTGTAAGGTATGTGCTGGATTATAAGCTTCTTTATCTTTGTGTGTGAAGATATCTAATGTAGTTTCACGAACAATTGAATGACGACCCATAACCGTATGATGAATCTGTGTCGCTGCAATTGGATAAGTACCGTCAGCTTTATTAATTTTTGCTATTGCTGAAAACTGAAAAGTGTCATTTGCAAAAGAAGTGAATGTAAACGCATTTCCACCAATTGGTGTAGGATTTCCATTCTCATTCTCTACATAACCACCGTATTCTTTTGTTTGGAATGCAGCTTTACCAATTTTTTCTCCATTTGCTCCTCTTCCATATCCTAATGCAACACCAACCGTTTTCAAAGCTTGTCCTGGTAAAGGATATACTGGTAAAGTCAATGATTTTTTACCAACAGTAATAGTTGCTAAATTCAATCCATTTTCTTGGTCATAAGTAGTTACAAAACCACTATCTACCATTTCAATTGGATTCATAGTTATGTAATTATCCCAAGTAACTTTAGTAATTGGATCTGGCAACTCTTGTAACCAAGGATTATTAGCTTGTATCCCTATTCCAATTCCTGGTTTTTGATACATAACAACTTCAACGTCACCTGCAATTGGTAAACCTGTTACTGCTGCATCTTTATAAGCTAAAGTTAATGGTGTAACAGTTGAAGCTATGCAACTATTGTGAGTTGTATATGCGAAATCAGCTGTTGGGAATAATGTTGTAAATGTTTCTTTGATATAATCGTATGCAACTGTTGAATCTTTACCACCTCTTGCTCTTTTTCCATTCCATACCAATAATGATTCTAAAGCAGAAGATGTATTATGTAGTGGACGAATTGTTGGTTGAGCAATTGCATATTCGCTTTGCTTTGCTTTAAAGTCATTCCAAGATTCTAAAGCATGGTGATCAGGACAAATATATGTTGCTAAAGCAGCAGTCTCATCAGCATGTGAGGCAAAGGAAACAGAAGTTTTAATTCCTTTAAGTGCTTTTGCAAACTCAGTTCCATTTGGTAATGTATAAACTGGATTAACACCGTACATTAACAATACATCTGGACCTTTACCTGCAATTATTTTATTTACTAATTTCTCTACTTGAGAATCTTGAGCTTGGAACAATTCGATAGAGTCATTCATATCAATTGTTGTCCCGTAAGTATTTAATAAATTATTGATTTTGTTTGTGAGAATTTGAAGTCCCACATTGTTGCTTCCACAAACAACGATAGATTCTTTTCTTGATTTTTTCAAAGAAGCAATTGCTTGATCCGCAGCTGCTTTTGCTGAACCTTTTAATGTTGAACCCACAGATGTTGAACCGCCTAAACCTTTCAGGATGTATGCTAAAACTGCTGCTTGTTCAGAAGGCTTAATCATTCCTCTATAGTCTGCATTTGAACCTGTTACAGACATTACAGATTCAAAATGAATAAATTTTGACATCCATTCGCCATCTGGGTTTCTTCTTTCACCAAATTGTTTTGCAAATTCAGTTGGTAATAACCAAGAACTTAAGAAATCTGCACCAACACTAACAATTGTTTTTGCTTTTGAAAAGTCATAACTCGGAATTAAGGGTGCTCCGAAGTTTTTGAAGTTAGCCTCTCTTATTGCAGCGTAAGAAACAGCATCATAAGTTACATGTGCAAATTTAGTTCCACCTTCTCCATTCAACGATAAAGCCATTTCATCAATAGCACGTTTCATTGATGGACTAATAATTGAATTTGTTAATAGAACAACATCTTTCGCTTTTTTAATATCTGCTGAAATTGCATCGTCAACTTTAGACCAAGATGTTAATTTACCATTTTCAGTTGCTCCTGTAACGCGCTCACTGTCATATAAACCTAAAACAGAAGCGATTATTTGTGGATTAACTGCACCTTTTGTAAAACCAAAATCTTTGTTTCCTTTAATATAAATAGGTCGACCTTCTCTAGTTTTTACTAATATACTTGCGTAAGATACACCATCATAATAAGTTGAAGCATACCAAGTTGGCATACCTGGAGTAACGTTTTCTGGTTTCACTACGTAAGGTACCGCCTTTGTTACAGGCGCCTCACAAGCTGCTAAAGTTGCTGCTGCAACCGAGAAACCTAAAAATTTAAGGAAATCTCTTCTAGCAGTTGAAGTTTCGTTCAACTTTTCGTCCGCTAAGAAATCTTCAATCGTCTGTTGATGAGGAAATTCTTGCTCTTTGTGCTTGATGAATTCAGGAGTTTCCTTTAATTCTTCAAGACCTTTCCAATATTTTTTTGTTATTCCCATAGTCTATGTTTCGACAAGAATATTATTAATTAATTAATAGTGACATTTTGCACATTCCCAACCACCTAATTCGTTCACGGTAATTTTTCCGTCTTTCAAATATTTACGATATAAGGCTTTGTCTTTTTTCAATCTTCTATGAATTTCATCGTAGTAACCGCTTTTTCCGTTTCCTATTGCAACTTCTTTTGCGCCGTGACATTCAATACACCAACCCATAGTTAAAGTAGGTTTAGTTAATTTGATGTTACCTTCGATTTTGTTTAGTTCTTCAACTGGCTGAACTTTCGCTGTTTCGTTCATAGTTGTCATATCACCGTGACATTGCTTACAATCAATACCACCAACTACAACGTGTTGAGAGTGATTAAAATAAACGTGATCAGGTAAAACGTGAACTTTGTTCCAGACAATTGGTGTTTCTTTACCAGTATATTTTCCTGCTCCACTTGGATCCCAACCAGCTGCCTTGTAAATTTTTTGAATTTCACCAGCAAATGGTTTACCTTCACCATTGATTTGTTTGTGACAGTTCATACAAACATTAACTGAAGGAATTCCTGCGTGCTTAGATTTTGTAACGGAGTTGTGACAATATTTACAATCAATCCCATTGATTCCAGCATGTCTATCATGAGGAAATGCAATCGGCTGAGATGGTTGGTAACCTTCTACCACGCCTATCATTGCGAGAGATTGGAAGAATCCTACTATTAATGATATTACAACTATTAAAGTAGCAACACCAACATACACTTTATTTTTCCAAGCCCAAGATCTTAATTCTTCACCATAAGTTAATTTTTCTTGAGATGCAGGATCATCAGAAGTTGCAATAGTTAATTGTCTTCTAACTCCACCAACAGCCATGATAACTACGATGAAAATTACACCCATAACAATCCAAATCCAAGCAATTGAACCCTCTTCTTCAGATTCCTCGGTCATTTCTCCAGTAGAACCATCCGTAGAACCACCTGTTGCAGGAGCTGCAGTTGCTGGGTCTGGTTGGGCATCTACCCAATCAAGAATCGCATCAATATCTTCTTTTTTCAAATCTGGGAAAGCAGACATTGCTGTTGGAGACCATTTTGAAACCTCAGCTGCATAAGGATCACTTGCAGCAGCAGTTTGCCAGTTATTTACCCATTGGTAAATTGAACCTTCCTTTGCGCCACCTGCTGCCCACTTCTCACGAACCTGATACAGTTTAGGACCAGTTCCATTTTTGTGTGTTTGGTGACATGTCGCACATTTCGACTTGAAAAGGGCTTCTCCCTGAGAAAAAGCTTTAAAATTAAGCAGCGACAAACTCATCAATAAGATAGTTGCGGCTAGCTTTCTAAGACCATTAAGCATTTGAATATTAGATATTTTCATGAAAATAATTACTAAATTCTGTATAAATAAATACGATTTTAACGCATTTTAACGAGAGCAAAATTAGAAGATTCGCTGTATTCAATGACAGTTTTGTGACAAAAATAAAGTGAAATAGGTTAATTTAAAATGATTCTAAATAAGATATGCTTTTAAGATTCATTAACAAATTGAAATGAAGTAGTTTATAAGTTCTAAATTTAGGCTGCATAAAACAAGCAGTTAAAAATGATTCTTTTACATTTGTATCTAAAATATCCTTACAAATGAATTCACTTTTCAAAATTTCAATTATTTTTCTATTTATAAATTCATATTGCATAAAAGCACAGGTTAATATAGAAAAGGATAGTAGAATTGATGAAAAAATTACTACAAAAGCACAAAAACAAATTTTAGGATATCGCGTACAAATTTGCTTTGACTCGGACAAAAATTTAGTTGATCAAATGCGTGCAAAATTTATTAGCCAATACCCAAAAATTGATACCTATATCACTTTTGATGCTCCAAATTTTAATTTAAAAGTTGGGGACTTTAGAACTCAAATTGAAGCCGAAAAATTAAAGGAAAAAATTATTGCAGATTATTCAATTACTATTATTCACAAAGAGCTTATCAATTTACCTCGAGTTGATTAATTAAAAACAAAAAATCAGATGAGTGGCGATTTACTTAAAAAGATATGCTTTCCTCTTTCTAACAATGTCGAAAAGTACTTAAAGAAATACAACCGAATCATTGATTTACCATTATCTTACGAAAGCTTATTGCGCTACCAAGATTCTTTTCCGTTAGGAAATTCTCTCTGGATTTCAGTGATGTACAATCACGATGATTTTGATGAGATAAACAAAGGTTTATGTTACATTTATTCGTTGCTAAAAACGGATGGCGATGTTTCAGTTATTGAGCATTTAAGAGTGGACCGCATTGACTTTTGTTTATTTGGAAATTCAAATCCATTTAGAATTAGAATCATTAATAACTTCAATGATAACTACGATTATTTCTATGTAAAGAAGACTGATGTATCACGTGTTTTAGGTTTAGAAATGGAAGACATTCTTTCCCCTAACCGAATCAATTATTTCATCAACGAAAACACATTAATAGAAGAACACATCTATGGAATTCCTGGTGATGATTTTCTTAAAAGTGAAATAAATCATCCGAAAACTAATAAAACACGTTTGGCAAAGGAGTTTATTAAATTCAATGAGCGAAGTTTTTATACCCTTTTAGGTGATATGCGCTCTTATAATTATGTGGTAGAAATGACGCACGACTTTGACGATGTACAATATCGAATTCGTTCAATAGACTTTGACCAACAATGTTATGAAGGAAGAAAAAATTTCTACTTGCCTCAGTTTTTTAAAGAAAATAATGTTTTAGTTAAACTTTCACTAGAGATGTTAAATGAACGTTCTATCAATCAATATCAAATTGAGGAACGATCTCGTTTAGTAAGAAGAATAAAACATTCACAGAAAATCCTTGAGGATTTATTCAAAACGATGGAAAAAGAAACACTTTCAAAACCTGAGAAAATCATTCAACTTGCAAAAGAACTTTCTGTTCACCACAACGATAATGGTTTTAAAGATTGCAAAAATATGATCGAAATTCTTCGATTGAATTTACAACACCTCAACAGAAATTCAAATTAAAAATGCTTCCAGCCTTGCGCTTTTAATGTTATTGCAGATCCTGATTTGTCAATGAAATAGATTCCGTCCTTTTCATCAGTGATATGTCCAATGATTGTCATATTTGGATTACTATTTACTTTTTCAAAATCTTCTTGTTTAACGGTGAAAAGTAACTCGTAATCCTCTCCCCCATTCAATGCACAGGTACTTGGGTCTAAATTGAAATCAATCGCAGTCATTGAAGTTTTGGCGTCGATTGGAATTTTTTCGTCGTATAAATAACATCCAACTTTACTTGCTTTACAAATATGTAAAATCTCCGAAGCTAAACCATCTGAAATATCAATCATCGAAGTTGGAACTACTTCTAATTCTTTTAAATATTGAATAATATCAAGGCGTGCCTCTGGTTTCAATTGACGTTCGATAATGTAATCGTGGCCATCTAAATCGGGTTGAATATCTGGATTTGCTTGAAAAACTTCTTTTTCTCGTTCTAACAACTGTAAACCCATATAAGCTGCGCCCAAATCTCCTGTTACAACCAATAAATCGTATTCTTTCGCACCACTTCGGTAAGCAATTTTATCTTTTTGTGCACGACCAACAACTGCAATGTTTATCATTAATCCTGCTCGTGAAGAAGTTGTATCACCACCAATCAAATCAATTTTATAATGTTCACACGCCAGATTAATTCCTTCATACAATTCTTCCAAAGCTTCTAAAGAAAACTTACTTGAAACAGCGATAGAAACTGTTATTTGCTCAGGAATTCCATTCATCGCACAAATATCCGAAACGTTAACCGCCACAGCTTTATAGCCTAAATGCTTCAAGGGCATATACATCAAATTAAAATGAACTCCTTCCACTAAAGAATCGGTCGAAAGCAGCAAGGATTCAGTTTCAGAAAGCGCAATAACAGCAGCATCATCGCCAATTCCTAATAAGGTATTTGGATTTCTATTTTCAAATTGATTGGTTAACTGGTCAATTAAAGCAAACTCACCTAACTCATCGATATTTCGTAACTTTTTTTCTTCACTCATTTGATTAAACTTATTTTAAATCAGGGTGCAAAATTAAGAACAAAATCAACCAATTGAGGATTAAGGTTGAATGACCCCTAAATAATTGAGAATTGGATCGGTCTTTTGTATCAAATCGTTTACGTTTTTTTGAATTAGAACATCTGGCTGAATAGGTTCTAATTGGATTTTCTCATATTTGGTTGGAGTAAATTTCAAGGTTGAAATCATTATTGGAAATTGAGAATTTTTTAAACGAATGGTTGCGCTATTTCCAAAAGTACCACTCATTGAACCCATACACGGCGAACCAACAATTTTTCCCCTTTCATTATCTCTAAACCAAGAAGCAAATAAAGCGGAGGCTGACATTGAAAAGCCATTTATCACCAACGTACATTCACCCTCATAAACTTTATTTAGTTGGTTTTTAGGTAAATAATCGTATAAAATCGTTTTTACCGTTCCCAAGGGACTTTGAAAAAAATCATATTCTTTACTAATAATTCCTCTTGGATAAACCAAACGTGCTCGTTTCTGAAATTGCCATCTTTGATAAAAAGGTAAGAGTGAAAAACGATCAAACTTGCTTCTTTTATACAAGTAATTCATTTGCTGATTAATTTTCGCTTTGTTTAAATAAGAAATTAAATACTCTTGAGCTAAAATCAAACCTCCACGATTATCGCGTAAATCAATCACAATGCTTTTACACTTTCTTCGTTCAACCTCACTGAAGAAAAAATCAACCTGTTTTTTATAGTTAGACAAACTTCTTGTTTCAAAAGATTTTACCGTTAAGACAGCAACATTGTTTTTATCGAAATAAGAAGTTAATTCTTCTGAATCGTACCAATTTTTCATTCGAATCATTTTCTTTACTGGAATCGAAGGACACATTTTAGAGAGTGTATCACCTTTAAAAGAAACATACTTAAAATTGATTATTGATTTAGAATTAAATAAGTTAAAAACTATACCAGCCATCTTTGAAGCAATTTCTGTTTGTGGTATTAGCGCATCACCTTCCCGGAAACAAAAGCGCTTACTCAATTGATAAAGTGAATCAGATTTAAAATCATTCACTTGAAGAATTTCACAACCTATGGGAAGCGATTCCAAATAGATTTTATCTAAAAAGTACTTTCCACTGATTTCTTTCAAGTAAAAAGGAACAACCGCTTTCTTTCTGCTTGATTGAAACAGCAAATCTCGCGGATTGAAATTCGTGTGAGAATCTTTTATAGAATGTACAAAATCGGCAACAATTTGAGCAAACTCTAAAACTGTTTTTTCAGACGAAGCGGCCGAAAGTGCTTTTTTATACGACTGATAATAGACAGAATCTGAAACATATAAAAACGGATTCGGATGAATTTCTTGAATCGATTCGTTTAATTGAACCAAATCATTGACCATCGCCTCAGGACAAATTTTTGTATTATCTGCAATTGACTTTGCAATATTCGGAAAGTCGGTGCAAGTTTGCGCCTTGACAACAATCACATAAAATAAAGCAATAAAGCATAGAAAAAATTTCTTCATCAATGAAAATTCAAATCGAAGATAAGGTGTTTTTGAATATAACAAAAAAAAGGTTTTACGAAAGGTATTTAAAATTAAAAAATTCTAATAGCAATACATCGCTAAAAAGTAATTTAAAAAATTGATTGTCAGCAAATTAGAGAAAAAAGTAACTCATTGAATACTAAAACCTTCACTTGTATGTTACGGACATCAATACTAACGACTTATTCATCACCAAAGCTATTGTTGAACTCTGGATTTGAGCAAATGAAATAGAAAATAGATTTTAGGGCTCAATTTACTTTTTTTGATTTTTAATATTTGTAATTGTGATAAAAAAGTGTTTTCATTTTTCTCGAAATCTCAGGGGCTCATTGAGTAAAGTATTTTTAAAGGAGAAGTTTTCGTTTATGGATTTGCGACATATGATGTTTCTTTATTTGGTGTGATGGGTTGTTTTCATTTTAAAAATGGTTTTTTGGATGGATTATGTGATGACAATCCCAATTTGCCGGTTGGTGGTTTAAATGGAATAATGAAATTGAATGGCTTTTTACCTGAAACAAATTTTGACTTCAAAGTATATTATTTAGAACCTCAGACTAATACTTTTAATAATTTCCTCCTCGGCTATAACCTTGTTTATTCCACTCCTTGTGAGCCTTTTGAGGTAAGTATGCCTCGCGATACAACGCTCTGTCAGGGTGCAAGTTTGGCTTTGCTTGCAAGTGGTGGTCAACGCTACAAATGGCTTCCAGAAAGGGGGTTGAGCTGTTATGATTGTGCCAATGCAACTTTCACGGCAGACACCATTTCCAGTTGGTACCACATTAAGTAACCTCAGCAGTGGTTTACATCAAATTGTTGGTGTTTCAGAAACGGGTTGTTCGAGTGTTCCAATTACGGTTTCAATCGATTCTATCAATACAACGGTTGCAGATTTTTGGCGCACACCAATCGAAGGTCCTTCACCTTTGAATGTAAATTTTGAAAACAAATCCGAACAAGCAACTAATTTTCTTTGGCAAGTGGATACGCTGTTCTTTCAAAACATTCCAAATCCATACACTTTTACCGAACCTGGTTGGCACACAATTACACTCTACGCTTGGAAATACGACACACTTTGCGCCGATACAGTTTCAAAAACGGTATTCGTGCGCATCCCACAAATTATTCCAACTGCTTTTACACCCAATAACGATGGCGATAACGATGTTTGGGAATTGCCTTACATCGATATTTTGTTTCCAGAAAATCAAGTTTTTGTTTACAATCGCTGGGGAAATTTGCTCTACACTTCCAAAAAAGGAGCTTATGCAACCCTACCTTGGGACGGAAACTTTGAAGGCAAGCCTTTACCTGTTGGCAGCTATTTTTACGTTATTGAATTTAATCATCCTGATTATCCCAATGCGTCAGGGCAGGTGAGTGTGATTAAGAAGTAAGGTTAATACATCACCATCGCCAAGCCACAACCAAAAACGATGCTTACCAATTTTAGCAAGTTAAATTTATGGTTTTCAGTGGTTTCAAAAATGATGGTTGTTGAAATGTGTAAAAACATACCAACCACAATTGCTAAGATTACGTGAACATCAATACCTAATTGTTCAGGGGAAACGGCAAATCCAAGCAGTACTCCAAGTGGTGTCATCACAGCGAAGGCGATAAGTACCAACCACGATTGAAGTGTTGAAAGCTTGGTGCTCATTAACAAAGTCATCAATGCGATTGAAACTGGAATTTGATGGAAAATGATTCCCCAGAAAAGTGAACCGTGTGCGTGACCGTGGTCGGAAACAATACCCATATATTGATTTCCCAACGGAATTCCTTCAATGACAGAGTGAACAGAAAGTGAAATAAACAAGGCCCAAGGTAAAGGCTGACCTTGATGCACGTGAACGTGACCGTGTTCAATCCCGCCAGAAAAATATTCTAAAATCAACTGAACGAGAAAACCAATTAGAATATAAACTCCAATAGCTCCCGCGCCTTCGTGGTATAAATCAGGAAGTAAATGCTGAAAAATAATAGCCAACAAAAAACCGCCACTAAACGCCAACGCAAGTTTAATGAACTGATTTTTATTCGTTGCGTGAAGGTAATTAACCACTACTCCACCGATGATTACAGAAACGAATAATCCAATAAATACGGTACTTAAATTCATATTTTTCGCTCTGCTATAATGATTAATCGATCGGATGTTGTTGGAGAATAAGCTTGTAAATCAAAAGTACCGAAAGTTGCTAGTATGTTAAAATCAGTTTGCAATAAACGTGTAAAATCGGCAAGTTTCAAAGCTTGAACACGTTCAGTGAAATGAAAATCTTGTCCATTATCTTGAAAACGAATGTCTTTGTAGATGTGTTTTCCGTCGTAACGTCGCTCTAGATTAAATGCCAAGTCTCCAACTTCTTTCACTTCTTCCGCCACTAATTGTTGAATCACTTTCTCCGCATTCATAAAATCAATGATTAATTTTCCTTTTGGAGCAAGCATTTTAGCGATTGAGGCACACACTTTTTCATTTTCACTTTCGTTGTCGAAATATCCAAAACTTGTAAAAAGATTAAAAATCGCATCAAAAGTTTTGTTTTCAATCACTTCGCGCATATCGTGTGTAGCAAATGAAAGTGATTCGTTTTGAAATTTGGATGCCTCTTGAATACTATTCGCCGCCAAGTCGACACCTAAAACTTCGTAGCCAAAGGAATTTAAGGTCACAGAATGACGACCCTTTCCGCAAGCTAAATCCAATAATTTGGAAGATTTTGGTAAATTCAGAAATTGCAATAAGTTCGAAATTAACAAAGCAGCTTCTTCTTCATTGCGGTTTTGATACAACTGGTGATAATAACTCGTGTCAAACCATTCCGCAAACCACTCTTTTTGATTCATTGTGCGAAATTAGCATTTTAAATTCTTAAAAAGTTGTAATACCCTAATGAACTATTATTCATTTAGTGATAATATCGTGTCATTTTATATGAATTTATCTTTCAAACTATAATTTGATTTATCTTCGCTTCAATGAAGAGAATCGGAATCACAGGAGGAATTGGCTCAGGAAAATCATTTATTGCGACGATCATCGAGCGAATGGGTTATCCTGTTTACTATTCAGATGTTCGCTCAAAAGAATTGACGAACGCTCATCCTTTAATTCGACAAGGATTGATTGACCTCGTAGGTGAAAATGTTTACTTCGGTGGCGAGTTAGATAAAAAAGTGCTCGCAACTGCAATTTTCTCGAATGACGAACTCCGACTGAAAGTCAATCAGTTAATTCATCCAATTGTACGACAAGATTTTGAAGACTGGGCAAATTCTCAAAAAAGAGATTTAATTTTTAATGAAGCTGCCATTCTTTTTGAAACGGGTGCTTATCGCAATTTCGATGCTACAATTTTAGTTTATGCACCTGAAGAATTACGATTAAAACGTGTTTTAAAAAGAGATATTATCACCAAAGAAGAAGTTTTAGTGCGGATGAATAATCAATTAAAAGATGATGAAAAACGCAAAATGACGTCTTTACAAATTTTAAATGATGGTGAAAGTCCAATCTTAATTCAGATTGAAACTATTTTGGATGAAATCAAAGCAAATTAAATTCATCAAAAGGGAGCAAACTTTAATAAACCATTTTAATCGTCAACGTTTTGTTTTTGTCCAATTTTGTTGAGCACTCTTCAAAAGTTGGAACCGAAAATTTCGGACGAATATTATTTGAAAAAGCATAAGCTTCTGTGGGAATTCCAAAGAAGTTTTTATCACACGTTTTGTTATTGTTTTCATCGTGGAATAAACAAACTGCATATTTCCCTTCTTCTAAATTTTTGAAGTCGTGAACAATAGTATTTCCTTCAGGTTTAACTCGAACTATGCGATACGTTTGACCAACCTTTGCAAATTTTTGTGGGTCTTTATAAAGTGCAATTTCAATAACTCCTCTTTGACTTTCAATGGCTGTAACTTTAACAGTAAGTGTGTGCTCATCTTTTTGCGCAAGGCTAACAAATGAAAAAGCAAAACAAATAAAAGAAAATAGAAGTTTCATAGTTCTTAAGTTTTAGCGATGATCTTTGAATTCTGTTTTAAAAATACGATCCATCCAAAGAAAAGTGGATGAATAGTTCCCTGTTAACTTTGCATGGTGGTCGTCGTGATGTTTAGTTTTACTTATAAATGGGATTTTGCTCAAAACAGGAAGCGTCAAATCAGAGTGTATGTGAATTTCGTGTAAGTTTCTCAAACCTCCAAAAATCCAAACAGCATAGATGCTAACGGGTGTAAAAATCATTATCAAGCCAAAACCAACCACAACGCCTAACATTCCGAGCATCCACTCTAAAGGGTGAGCATATAAATATTCTAAAGGAAAAGGAGTTGTTGCTCGATGGTGAATCGAATGAATGTTCTTCAATAAAAACTTATTCTCATGCATGTATCGGTGCATAAAATAAAACCAAATATCATCAGCAATAAACGCAATTAATACTTGAAGTGCAATCATCCACCAAGCAGTTCCTTCCGCTACAAAAAAATCAAAAACAAAATAAGTACCAGTTCCAGAAAAAATTAAAAGCACGATGAAATTGAACAAATACAAGGGCATTCTCGAACCAAAAACTCCTTCTTTGTAGGCTTTAGATTGAATACGGAAAGATTTAAAAACATCCGTTTTCAGTACAACCATACTATAAATCAAACCAAAAAGGTTAGATGCTAACAAAACTCCTATTGTTCCAAGTGCTGCAATTTCTTTGGTCATGATCTTAAAGCAAATAAATTATACATTGGTGTGTGTTCTAGTCCAACTTCTCGTTCTGCGTGTAGTTTAGAAAAACCTTTAGAGGATAATAAATCTTTTGTTTTTTGAAGACGGTTTTCAATGTCGTGAACTTCGATTACGAGGGATTGAACCATTGGCCAATGTCTATCTTCAATTCCTTGTAAAACTGCCCATTCTGCTCCTTCACAATCAATTTTAAGCAAGTCGATTTTTTCAACTTTTTCACTGTCAATCACACTTGAAAGCGTTTTTAACTCACAATTCACTTTTTTGCTGCCTTTCACCAATTGTTTGGCAATAATTCCTGCAAAAATCGGCGGAATCCAGCTCATCCATTTCATACCCTCCGGTGGATTTTTCATCGTACCTTTTACAGCATCGCGAAAAGCAGTTGGGTTTTTATCCCATTGTTCTGGATGCAAAGTAGAAAGTGCGGGAGTATTTGGAAAGTAGGTAAATGTCGCTCGACTCGGCTCGTTTGAAACACCATGTGCCAAAACATGAATATGACCTTTACCAAATTCAGTAGCGTTTTTTGTAAGCACTTCTGCAATATCAGGAATAGGTTCAAAACAATAAGCATGCACATTTTTACCTTTTTGAATGGCTCTTAAACCAAAGACACCAATATTGGCGCCGACATCAAAAACGACATCACCGTCTTTAATTGTAATTCCATTTTGTAAATATCCATCAACGTGATGGTCGAGCATTTTAGCTTCTGGTTTGCGCAGACAATAGATTGCTGTGCCGTCGTGTAAAGTTGTTTTTGTCATATTATTTGAAGTCCTAAAAATAGATAATTATTCTTTTGACAGAATTAATGCTAGAATGAAGTTATCAACGGATGAATTGCGAATAGCAAACAGAAGTAGATACCGCTTATTAATTGCGAACAGATTAATTGCTAATTGCGAACGGAAAACCATACTGCTTATTAATTGCAAACAGAAGTAGATACCGCTTATTAATTGCGAACGTTAGAATTACAAATTGCTTAGAGAAAACCATGAGTATTAAAATTTTCGAATAAAATAGTTTGCGCAGAGCGCTACAAATAAATTCGTTCGCAATTCGTCATTTGTAATTATTCCAATTCGCAATTATTAAAATCTCATTTCCTTTGACTAATTTTGTTCTCCTTAAAAAGTACATCAATTTATGTTAGAAATTCAACGTATTCGCGCAGAAAAAGAATCCATTTTAGCTGGTCTTCAAAAAAGAAATATCAACGCTCAAGAAACCATTGATGCAATCTTATCAAAAGATTCAGAATGGCGTTCTACAAAGACAGAGTCTGATCTTATTTCCGCAGAATTGAATCAACTTGCTCGACAAATTGGTGATTTATTCAAATCAGGACAACAAACTGAAGCGAATGAATTAAAAGCAAAAACAACTGAATTAAAGGAAAAAGAAGCAGCATTAAAAACAAAAGTTGATGCACTTGAAGCCGAAATTCAACAATTACTTTACACGATTCCAAATGTGCCGAATGAATTGGTTCCAGCTGGACGTGATGCTAATGATAATCAAACTGTTTACGAATTTGGTAAAACTCCTGTTTATACTTTTGATGCCGTTCCTCACTGGGATTTGGCAAAAAAATACGACTTAATTGATTTTGAATTAGGTGTGAAAGTAACAGGTGCAGGTTTTCCATTTTACCGTGGAAAAGGTGCAAAATTACAACGTGCACTTATCGCTTTTTTCTTAGACGAAGCATCGAAAGCAGGTTACGAAGAAATTCAAGCTCCTTTAATGGTTAACGAAGCTAGTGGTATTGGAACGGGACAATTGCCTGATAAAGAAGGTCAAATGTACTATATGAAAGAGGATGATTTCTATATGATCCCAACGGCTGAAGTTCCTTTGACTAATATTTATCGCGATGTAATTTTACCTTCTGCTGATTTTTCTATCAAAATGACTGGTTACACACCTTGTTTCCGTCGTGAAGCTGGTTCTTACGGAAAAGATGTTCGTGGTTTGAACCGTTTACATCAATTTGATAAAGTTGAAATCGTACGCATCGAACATCCATCAAACACAGCCGCAGCATTAGACGAAATGATGGAACACGTTAAAGGCTTGTTGGAAAAATTAGGTTTACAGTTCCGTATTTTACGTCTTTGTGGTGGCGATATGGGTTTTGCTTCTGCAATGACTTACGACTTCGAAGTATATTCTGCAGCACAAGAAAAATGGTTAGAAGTGAGCTCTGTTTCGCGTTTTGATACCTTCCAAGCAAATCGTTTGAAGTTGCGTTTTAAAGGTGAAGACAAGAAAACTCAATTGTGTCATACCTTGAATGGTTCGGCTTTAGCCTTGCCAAGAATCGTTGCTGCATTGTTGGAAAACTACCAAACGGAAGATGGTATTATCATCCCAGAAGTGCTTCGACCTTATGCAGGATTCGATAAAATTTAGTAATTACCTTATTTAAGATAAGAAAATCCGCAACCAACAAACAAACTTCCGTTAATAATTCCATCACAGTCGCTTAAAAGATAAGCGGAGAGCTACTAAATTCGTTGCAGATGTGGAAAACCGTTTTTAAAATAGGCAAGTGGATTGTTGGAATAATTTTGAGCATCGTTTTGCTCATTTCTGGCTCTTTGTATTTGTTTAAAGACCGTATCATTGGTGTTGTTATCACAGAAGTCAATACCCATCTAAAAGTTCCCGTTTCGGTTTCTGAAGTGGACCTCGCTTTCTGGGGAAGTTTTCCGAATTTATCTGTTGATTTTAAGAACGTTTATATCCAAGATGCTTTTGAAAATGCTGCTTTCAGGGATACTTTGCTGTACACCGAACGCATTCGACTAAAATTCAATCCGATAGATTTATGGAATAAAAATTACCACGTAAAGGCTATTGAAATTTCACCCGGAACTTTGAATTTAAGAATTGACAAGGACGGTAAGGTTAATTACGATATTTTCAAACCAAATGATAGCAAATCAACTACAACTTTTGATTTAAAACTTGAAAAAATCGAACTTGAAAACATGCGATTTGCTTATGAAAACAGACTTACCAAGCAATTCTATAACACTAAATTTATTGAATCAACCCTCGCAGGCGATTTTTCAGCAAGTAAATTTTCAGTAGTTGCTGTTGGAAATGCAAAAGTGCTTCGAGCGAAAAGTGGCGAAGTGACTTTACTTAGAAATAAGTCTTTAAAATACGATTTAAAAGTAGATGTGGACACAGATAAAGGTTTATTCTCGCTTCCAAAAGCAATTATAAATGTAGCAGGTTTACCTTTCGAAATCAATGGAAAAGTGGATCCAGATAGCTTGAATTTTAGAGTGCAATCAAAAGATATTCAATTGGCAGATGTGGTCAATAAATTTTCACTTTCAGCTACTGACGACATCAAAAAATTCCAAGGCGATGGGCTCGTTGATTTTGATTTAACAATAAATGGCGCAGTGGAATCTACTGAGCCAACGACCATAACTTGTGATTTTGGTGTTGAAAATGGCTCACTTACAGAACCTTATCAAGGCTTAAAGATTCGTGAAATTAATGTGGAAGGGAAATATTCCAACGATGGAGGCGTACAAGATGAATTTCTGGAATTGCGAAAATTGCATTTTAAAACGGCAGGCGGTCCTTTCAATGGAGCTATTCGAATGACGGAATTTGAAAACCCACTCATTGAAGGAAACGCAAGTGGCAATATTGATTTGAACGTTGCGCACGCTATTTTTAAATTTCCAGTAATCGAAACCGTAAATGGCGCGGTTTCAGTAAATACGGATTTTGCAGTTCAAAGTGTTACAGAAACAGGAACAGTTGATGTTAGAAAATGTGATGGAAACGTGGTGATGCGGAATGTTTGGTTGAAATTGCTCGACGATAAACGTACCTTTGAAAGTATAAATGGAAGTGTTTTTCTACGTGGTAGTGAGGCAGGAATTCAAAATGCATCCTTAAAAGTAGGTTCGAGTGATTTGAAAGTAGATGGTTTATTTTCAAATATTTACGATTATTTAAAAGGAATAAGTCCTTTGTTAACTGATATTGATATTGAAAGTAATAACTTGAAAATTGAAGATTTAGGAACTACCACAAAAGAGGAAAAAATTGAAGAGAGTAGAATTTTTGTAATTCCAGATGATATCAGCGGTTCGGTGAAATTAACTGTTGGAACTTTGCGCTACGAACAACATATTTTCTCCAATATTCTTGGTAAAATGCAAATTCAAAAACGGCGACTCCATTTTCCACAATTGAGTTTGGTGAATGCCGAAGCTTTGGTAAGTGGTGCTTTGGTTATTGAAGAAAAATTACCTGAGATTTTTACGATTACCGCTCAAGTAGCCACCAAAAACCTGAAATTCAAACCACTTTTTAAAGAATGGGACAATTTTGAACAAAGCGTACTAACAGATCAAAATATTTCTGGTAGAGCTGAAGCTGAATTGTATTTCTACGCTCCTTTTGACTTGCGTTCCGGAATCATAATGAAATCAATTGATGCAAAACTCGATTTACGTGTGTATGATGGTCAATTGAAAAATGTAAGCTCATTTAAGGATATTACACAAAGTCTTAAAACGAGCTCCGGGAAATTAGTGCTCGGTAAGAAGAATATTGATTTGTTGGAACAAAAACTGGGAAGTATTTCATTCAATACACTCGAAAACAGCATTTTAATAAAAGATGGTGTCTTGCGAATTCCTAAAATGCACATTGGTTCAACAGCTCTTGACATGGATGTTGCTGGAACCCACAGTTTTGAAAATGAAATTGATTACCGATTTATTTTCCGTTTTAGAGATTTGATGCAAAATGAAAGAGATAGCGAATTCGGGCAAGTTATCGACGATGGAACTGGAATCAAAATGTATATGCGAATGCACGGAACTTTGGATAATCCAATCATCGAATGGGACAATACATCGCGCAAGGAGCAAGCGAAAGAAAATCGCGAACAAGCCAAGCAAGATGCTAAATCAATTTTAAAGTCTGAATTTGGGTTGTTTCAAAAAGATACTTCAGTGAAAGTGTATGTGCCTAAAGATGTGCCTAAAGAAGATTTAAAAATTCAATTTGGTCCAGCGACGAAGCAAGAATTTATTGAAGAGAAAAAACAGAAAAAAGATTCCAAGCTCAAGAAAACCCTCGATGGTTGGAAACAGCAACAAGAACAAGAAGAAAAAACAGGCTTTAAAGTTGGAGGTTAATCGCAAGGAGCGAAATCTTGTTTCAATTCCCCTATTTTTATGAAATTTTTAATGTTTAAAAGTATAAAGAACCCTTGCTTTTAATGACTTAAACTTTTTCAAATTTGTAGTAAATACAGAAACTATGAAAATTTTAAACGTAACTATTCAAGCAATTGTTTTAACAGCAATCGTGAGTGCCTGCGTTCCTTCCAAAAAATATAAAGAACTTGTTGCTAGAGAAAAAACGTGTGCTGAAGAATTGGAGAAATACAGAAAAAGTAGTGATGAATTTGAAGCTGCATCAAAGGATTTAGGAACAAAGTATGAAATTGCTAGTAAAGATGTATCTAAACTGAAACAAGACACAACAACTTTGGGAAATACCTTGCGATTTTTAAAACGCGATTACAGCCAATTGTTAGAGCAACACGAATCGCTTGAAAAATCATTTGATAAGTTGAAAAACTTAAGTGCCAAAGAAACCGCAACCTTACAATCAGAATTGGAAGCGAAAAATAAAGAATTACAATCGAAAGAGAATGCACTTTTGAAATTAGACCAAGAATTAAAAGCCAAAGAAGTTTTATTAAAAGAGCGTGAGAAACGTGTAAATGAATTGGAAGAAGCAATTCGTAAAAAAGACGCAATCGTCCAATTGTTGAAGGCGAAAGTGGCAAATGCACTTGTTGGTTTTGAAAACAAAGGTTTAACTGTAATTCAGAAAAACGGAAAAATCTACGTGAGTTTAGAGGCAAAATTGTTATTTAAATCAGGAAGTACTTTGGTTGAACCAGAAGGTAAAAATGCCTTGATTGAACTCGGAAAAGCATTAGAAACGGAGAAAGATTTAGAAATTGTCGTAGAAGGACACACGGATTCTGATAAGTTAACAAGTCCAACTTCACCAAAAAACAATTGGGAACTTTCTGTTTTGCGTGCTACATCTGTTGTTGAAATTTTATTGGCAAATTCAAAAATGAATCCAAGTCAAATTATGGCAGCAGGTCGCGGAGAGTTTTTTCCTGTAAGCACAACTGACAAAGCAAAAAACCGTCGTATCGAGGTGATTATTTCGCCAAATCTAAACGAATTATTTGAAATCATTTCTAACGACTAATTCTGATAACTTACGATGGCAACTAAGTCAATAAAGTTAAAAGAGAAACAAAAACATAACGAGCAAGCGAAAATAGAAGTAGCTACAAAAGATACTTCTTCCCGCTCGAAATGGCTTATCATTTTAGGAGTTATTGCTTTAACTTTTATTGCTTATTTACCAGGATTCTCTCCTGATAAAGAGTTCACCAATTGGGATGATTTAGGCTATGTAGTTGATCAACCTTTGGTAAAAACAAGCAATCCGGATAGTTTAAAACTACTTTTTGAGCCAACAACTCAAGTGATGTTAAATTATCATCCTCTGACGATGTTGAGTTTGGCCTATAATTATTCCAATGCAGAATTAGACATTCAACCCTATTTCAAAACGAATTTATTTCTTCATCTTTTAAACACTTTTTTAGTTTTCTTAGTACTTTTCAAATGGAGTAAAAGTTCGCTTTATATTGCTGGTTTCGGCGCACTGATTTTTGGAATCCATCCGATGCACGTAGAGAGTGTGGCGTGGATTTCTGAACGCAAAGATGTGCTTTATACCTTTTTCTTTTTGCTTTCCTTACTTAGTTATTTAAGGTATATCGACCGTCAAAAAATTGCTTGGTTATTCATCGCTTTTGTGTTGTTTATTGCTTCTTGTTTAAGTAAAGCAATGGCAGTGCCGCTTCCACTTGTTTTTCTTTTGGTCGATTTCTTGTACAAAAGAAAGTTCACAATAGCTGTAATCTTAGAAAAAATACCGTTTTTGGCGCTTTCCGTTTGGTTTGGTTTAAATGCTGTTAAAATTCAGTCGGCGGGGGCAATTGCAGAATTTGAAGTCTTCACCTTGTTTGAACGCATTATGTTTGCCTCTTACGGGTTTATGATGTATTGGTTTAAGTTTTTCGTGCCAACAAATCTCTCTGCTTTTTATCCATATCCAACCTTTGGAGAAGACAAAGCCTTGCCACTAATTTATGTCCTTGCGCCATTTATTGTGCTTTTACTTGTTCTTGCGCCGCTTGTTTACTTTTATAAAAAACAAAAATCCAACCTTAGAATTTTCCTTTTCGGGATGGGCTTTTTCGTTTTAATGATTGCTTTAGTCTTACAGTTCATCTCCGTTGGTTCGGCAATTATGGCGGATCGATATGCCTATATTCCTTACATTGGTGGAAGTTTTATGCTTTTGGTATTTGCATTTAATTATCATGAAAAATTCAAAAACAAGCTTGTAATTCCAGCGATTCTTACAATCTATTGCTTGTTCCTTTTCGTTCAAAATTATAAACAAGTAGCCGTTTGGACCAACTCAGAAACCTTGTGGTCGAATGTAATTGAACAGTATCCATTTGTGATTGAGCAAGAAGGAAATAAAGTTTTTGTCAGAACAAATGGAGTGGAAGTAGCGCATAAAAATCGTGGAAATTATTACCGAGAACACGGGAGAATGGATTTAGCTTTTAAAGACTATGACATTTTAGTGAGTGCTCGTGTAAAAGACCCTTTAGTTTACAGCAATATGGCGAATATGTATGCTTTAGAAGGAAAATTTCAAGAGTCGATTGATATGTATAAAATGGCTTTAGAACGCGACTCTAGCACTTTCGATGTATATGTCAACCGTGGAATTACTTATACTAAAATGGCGCAGCGTGCCAATGCGATTAAAGATTTTAAGAAAGCATTAACGATTCAACCAAAAAATCAAATGGCTTTGTCAAATCTCTGCTCAGAATTGGTGAATAGCAGTAATTTTAACGAAGCGATCATTTATTCCAATAAGCTAATAAAATTATATCCAGCAAGTTACGACGGCTATTTCTATCGTGGAACAGCGAATGTCAATTTAGGAAATCACACAAGTGCATTAGAAGATTTGAATCAATCCATAAAACTGAATTCAAACTATATGTATAATTGGTTCAATGCTTCCGTTTCTTACAAAGCAATTGGTGATACAAAAAAAGCACTTGAGTATGCATTGAAAGCTAAAGAATTAGGAATGCAAGTAA
>CAZDKE010000002.1:132837-156267 GCA_964506255.1 uncultured Lishizhenia sp.
GCTTATTTGGAAAGTTTGAAATAGTTACTTTTAATAAAATGAAGGACTTTGACCCATCAATAAAACAGTCAAAAATTTAATGATATTTATTTCTAAATATTTTAATAAAAATATCCGTCAAGGCTTTTGAGTTAGAGAAGCAATTAATTCGTTCGTAAGTACAAGAAACTTCTTTAAAACTTTTATAAATAAGCATTTACAATTTGAAAGTTAAATTCAAAATCTTACATTGCATTAAAAATTGCTATGTCGTTTAATAAATTAGATGAATCTACTGCTGGTAAAATCAGACCAAGATTTAACTTTGAAACTCCTTTGAAAAAGGAAGAAATTATGAATTTAATTCATTCCAAAGGCACAATTGACCCAACTATTGTATGTTCAAAATATAGTCGATTTATTCGTTTAAGTATGCCAAAAAAGGAACTCCACACTTGGTCGCCAGTATTAAATTTGTCTTTCGACCAACAAGAAAACCGCACCTTGATTCGGTGTTTAATTGGTCCATCTGAAACCGTTTGGCAAAGTATTATGTTGTTTTACATCGCCTTTTCTATTCTTGGTTTTTTTGGTTCTGTTTTCGCGTTAGTTCGTTGGAGCTTAAATGGTTCAATGGATTATTTATTCATTATACCGCTTTCAATTGCTTTCCTTTTCAGTATTTTTTTGATTAGTCGACAAGGTAAAATAAAAGCACATTTAGAAATGCTTCATTTACTTCGTTTTTTACGAAAAGTAGTTGATGAAATAGAATTTAATCGAGTTGAATAAGCATCAAATTAACTTCGATAATGCATTTTCAAATACGCTATCCTCTTGCGCACCAGAAATCGCAAATTGATTGTTTAGAACAAAAAATGGAACGCCCCGAACACCAATTTGACTAGCGTGATAAATGTCTTCATCTACTTCATTTGAGAATTTATCTGACTGCAAAATTTCCTGTGCCTCTAATTTATTCAAATCACATTTTTCAACTACTTCTAAAACGTTTTCTTCTTTCGATAAATCGATACCATCCGTAAAATAAGCTTTCATCAACGCTTCTTTCAATTCAGAACTTTTACCTAAAGTTTTACTCCATTGCCACAAACGATGCACGTCTATCGTATTAAACGAAAGCGCTTTTTCGAATTGAAAATCAATTCCATACACTTTTGCTGATGCCGTTAATTGTTGTTGAATAGCATTAATTTGTTCGATGGGATAATTTTTGCGTTGCGCCAAATAAGTAGTAGATGGAATAGCTTCTCCTTTTGGAAAATCTGGGTCGAGTTGAAAACTATGCCATTCAATTTCAACTTGTTCTGAGAGTTGGAGTTTGGAAATAGCTTTTTCTAGTTTCTTTTTTCCAATAAAACAAAAGGGGCAAACGATATCACTCCAAATGTCAATTTTGATAATTTTCATCCTTTAGTTCGCTATTTTCAATAAAGTTTTCCCAGTCATTTCAATCGGAGAGGCGATTTGCATACGGTGAAGAATTGTTGGAGCAACATCTGCTAAAATTCCATCGTTAAGTTGAACGCTTTCATCTTTGGTTACTAAAACAACTGGCACAGGGTTTAAACTATGCGCTGTATTTGGACTTCCATCCGCATTGATAACAAAATCGGCGTTACCGTGGTCAGCGATTACCAAAAATTCATAGCCTAATTCTAATCCTGTTTCAACCACTTTTTGTAAACAAGTATCTACTGTTTCTACTGCTTTTACAACTGCCTCATAAACTCCGGTATGACCAACCATATCTGGATTTGCAAAGTTTAAACAGATGAAATTCGGTAGTTTATCCTGCATAAAAGCGACAATTTTATCACGTACTTCAAAAGCACTCATTTCAGGCTGTAAATCGTAGGTTGCCACTTTTGGAGAATTAACCAAAATGCGATCTTCAAGTGGAAAATTCGTTTCTCTTCCTCCATTAAAAAAGAAGGTTACGTGTGGATATTTTTCAGTTTCTGCAATTCTAACTTGCGACATTTCTACTTTTGAAAGTACCTCGCCTAAAGTATTGGTTAGGTTGTCTTTATCAAAGATAATGTGCATATTTTTTAAAGTAGAATCGTAATTTGTCATCGTACAATAGTACAAATCCAAAGGATGCATTTCAAATTCAGGAAAGGCTTTTTGTGTAAGAGCAATCGTTATTTCGCGTGGACGATCAGTTCTGAAATTAAAATTCACCACTACATCTCCCTCTTCGATTAAACCTTCTGAATTAAGCAAACACGGTTCAATGAATTCATCAGTGATTCCATTGTTGTAGGATGTGCTCATTGCTTCTTGCGAACTTGAAAAAGTTGTTCCAATTCCTTTGGTCATAAGGTCATACGCTTTTTTCACTCGTTCCCAGCGATTATCTCTATCCATTGCGAAATAACGTCCGGTTATAGTAGCAATTTTCCCTGTAGAAAGCGTCAATTGTTCTTCGAGTTCTTGCAAAAATCCAAGTCCACTTTTAGGGTCACAATCGCGTCCATCGGTGAATGCGTGTATAAAGACTTTTTGCAGTCCGTGCGCTTTTGCCATTTCACACAAAGCATATAAATGTTCTTGTGAACTATGAACTCCGCCTTTAGAAACTAAACCTATAAAATGGATTTTTGAATTGCGTTTTTTAGCTTCTTCCATTGCAGAAAGAAGTGTGCTATTTTGTTGAAATTCTTTATCGCGAATGGATTTATTGATACGTGTTAATTCTTGATAAACTATTCTACCGGCTCCAATATTTAAGTGTCCAACCTCCGAATTACCCATTTGTCCATCAGGTAAACCGACATCTTCACCACTTGTTTTAAGTGTTGCGTTAGGATATTTTTTCAACAAGCTATCCATAAATGGTGTGTTAGCATTTGCAATCGCATCTGATTTTGAGCCATTTCCAATCCCCCATCCATCGAGAATTATTAATCCAAAGTGTTTAGTCATACTGGTAAAGTTACTTCAAAAATACTGCCTTTCGGTTCATTCGCACGATAGGAAATTTGACCGCCTTGTAATTGTACAAATTCGCTCACAATATATAAACCCAATCCGCTTCCTTTATTCGTTCGAGTGTCTTCATTTCCGAGACGGTAAAACTTTTCAAAAATGTTTTTTTGTTCAGTTGCAACAATTCCAGGACCTGTATCTTGAACCCCAAAAACAAAACTTCTCGTTGTTGCTTTTGCATAAACTTTAATTCCTCCGTTTTCACCTGCGTATTTAATTGCGTTTTCGATCAAATTTGTAAGAATCGTTTCTAAAAGAAATTGGTCTGCGTGAATCATCGCATCGTTTTTTAAATCGAGTTCGATGAATGGTTTTACAGTTCGTTTGTGGAAACGTTCTACTATTTGTTGGGCAAAATTTGAGAATTGAAATTCTGTTAAAATTGGTTTTAGCGCTTTGTTTTCAATGCGAGTTGCGTTTAAAATGTTTTCAATCAATTGTTCCAAACGCGTGTTTTCTTCAATTGCTTTTTGAGTTAAATCAATGCGTTTTTCTTCTGGTAAATTTTGTCGTTTAAGCGTTTGCAGAAACAATTTCGTAGAAGCTATCGGTGTTTTTAACTCGTGGGTGACAGAAAGTAGAAAATTAGATTGACGAGCGGACAATTCCATTTCTTTGCGAATGGTGTTTCGGATGCGCATTAAACCTAAAATCAACAAAATGAAAAAAACGGAACCTTCGCCAATAATCATTAAAACGCGGCGATTAAGGTTGTTTGTAGCAGGTTCAAGTTCTAAACTCAACTGAATTAAATGAAAACCCCACCAAGAAAATTGAAGCACAACATAAATGCTTAGGATATAAAAAAGAAGATTTGTTTGTTTGCGCATTTCGCTTGTGATGTGGTTTAAAACAACACACAAAATTAAGCTATTCTTTTAAAATCCGATAGACTCGTTTTTAAAACAAATCAATACTACTTCTCCTCATTCTCAGCATCCGATTTCTTAAAGATATTTCCGACTTCGCGTGTGATTTTTTGGAAAGTTTCAACCCCAGCGCTGATTGGATTTGCTGAAATATCTTGATAAGACGAATAATAGTTTTCGGCTTCAATTCCAGGGTAGATAAAAATCGTGTCGTTATTTGGACAAGCTTTCTCGATTTTTTGTGCAAAGCTTTCAATCAAAGGCTCATAAGAAACTGATCCAACGCGCGATGAACAAAATACAACAATATTGTTAATTGATTTTGTGTATAATAGAAAGAAGTCCTCTGTAGTTTCAATCTCTATCAATTTCGCTGTAAAATCAAGTTTATTGGCAACTCCCACTTTTTGAAAACGATCAAAAGTAGCACTCGTTCCATAAAGTTCAATATTGTTAGAAAGCTCTTTTCCAAGACGAATTATTCGTTCTGCCCAAAGATTGAAAGTTGGTTCTAATTCGGAAAGTGGTGGTGTAACCAAAACTATTTTATCATAACTAACAGCTGGTTTATCCAATTGACAAAAGAAAATTGTTTTGTTACAAACATCTAATAAATGTGCGCGGTCGTCACCCACAATTCGCTTGATTAAAGACATTTGTCGGCTATCATTCAGTATGATAATGTCCGTAACCAATTCTTTTGATACACGCGCAATTCCTGAGGAAAGGTTATGATCTATTGTGGCAATTGTATTGATTTTTGCTTCGTGCCCGGAAAAGTGCTTAACAATATCCTCCAAAGATTTTCGCGATTTCCGAATCATTAATTCGGCTTTATCATTATCTGGATAAACACTGACTACAGAAAGCGGGTTAATAACTTTAGGGTCTGAAACCAACAATGCAAACTCGATTAAGGTTTCGTTTCCTTTTAATTCATTCATAGAAACCATGATGTGCTTGTTACGCAACTTTGTTTCGTTTTGGTCTAAATCACTATTCTCTGAAATTTGAATCAATAGTTTCTTACCTGCGCTTTCAGTTACAAAGGAAGCGGTCATACACGTAAACAATATCAATAATACAGTTCCATTTACAATATTAATGTCCAAAATCCCACGTCCTTCGTCATAGCCAACCATAATAATTGCAAGCGTTGCAGCTGCGTGAGATGTACTTAAACCAAAAATAATTTGACGTTCAATATTCGACATTCTAAACAAAAGTTGGGTCGCAAGTGCTGCTAACCATTTACTAAAAATGGCAAAAGCCGTTAAAATTCCAGCGATAACTAAAGGCCAAGTCCCTTGAAAAAAGACTTTATAATCCACAACCATTCCAACAAAAATCAAGAAGAAAGGAATAAATAACGAGTTCCCAATAAATTCAATTCGATTCATTAAAATTGAATTGTGTGGAATTAATCGATTGAGTACTAATCCAGCAACGAACGCTCCAATAATGTGTTCTACTCCAGCTACTTCAGCTAGAAAGGCAGCGAAAAAGACAACTGATAAAACAAAAATATATTGAGAAGATTTTTCACTATCTAATTTACTAAAAAACCATTTTGCTACTCTTGGAATAATCAAGAACATTATTAGCGAGAAAATAGTTAAGGATGTCACTAAACGTACCCAGAAAGCAAAATCTAAACTTCCATGGGTTGCACTAGAAATAATCGCCAGTATAATCAATACCGCTGTGTCCGTTAAAATCGTTCCGCCAACCGTAATTGCAACCGAAGAATGTTTGGATAAACCATATTTACTGACAATCGGATAGGCGACCAGTGTGTGCGTTGCAAACATACTTGCGGTAAGTAAACTTGCCATTGGAGAAAGGTGAAGCACATACAAACACAATGGATAGCCGAGTGCAATTGGTATCGCAAAGGTGAAAAATCCAAAAGTTAAGCTTTTGTTTAAGTACTTTTTAAACTGGTTCATTTCGAGCTCTAAACCAGCCATAAACATAATATACAACAAACCAATGGTGGAGAATAACTTGATGGAGCCTTCGGATTCCAATGTTCGTTCACCAATCAATCTCAAGCCGTGTGGGCCAATGATTACTCCTGAAATTATCAAACCAATAATCGCTGGGATTTGGGCGCGACGTAAAAGAATCGGTGATAAAAGAATAATAAAAAGCAACAGTGAAAACACGAGTACAGGATTGCGCAAAGGCAATTGAAACTCAGAAAGTAAATGCTCAAAAAAGTAATCCATTAGAAACTATTTTTAAATTGAAAATTTCTCTTTTGAAGCATTAGAATTATTGTTTCTAATGTTTCTTCAAGGTTTTTTTGTGCTTTTGTGCTATCGTGAAAAACGAGGATGTCACCTCCTTTTATTCGTTCTGCTTTTTTTATAATTTCTTTTCCTGAAAGTTTTGCGTCAAAATCATACGCTAACCACGTCCAAAAAATCACTTTTTTCTTTAATGAGCTGAAAATATATTTAAACTGAAAAGGAGTTATTTTTCCGTAGGGTGGACGAAATAGTTCAGATTCAATTAAAGTTGTTGCCTTTTCAACCGATGCAAAATACTCCATTTGCGGGGTTTTTAATCCGTTTTCGTGCGACATTGTGTGATTTCCAACTTGGTGACCGTCTGCCAAAATTTGACGAAACACTTCGGGGTATTTTTCTACATTGTTTCCAACACAGAAAAAAGTAGCTTTGATTTTGTTCCTTTTCAAAATGTCCAACACATAAGGCGTAACCTCTGGATGCGGACCATCGTCAAATGTTAAATAAATTGCACGCTTATCCCTTCCTTTCCAAATCCCGTTTCTAAAAGCAAAACGAGCGATATATGGACTTCGGAATAAGCGCATAATCAACGCATTGTATCAGTTGGAACTTGTCCTGCTCCTAATTGCATATCAACTGGTGAAGCAGTTGGAGCAGCTTGTTTTGGAACACTACTTGGAGGTAATAAACCATAATGCTCTCCCATTGCACCTAAATTCATTTGCAATCCAATGATCATTTTTCCATAAGAGCCTAAAGATCCGCCAGAAAGACTTTCACCATTGTTACTTGCCGCTTGTTCTAATTCACTATAAATTCGAGGCATTACACTTTTGTAAACATAATTAAGTTTTTTGTAAATATGTTTAGCAAGTGGACCGTTGAAATCACCCATCTCTTTATCAGCTGCGATTACATACATTTTGAAAGAAGCATCTAAAGCAGCATATAAATCCTCCGCATTTTCTTGATTCCCTGCGAATGTTGCTTTACTGTGTTCAAAGTATTTGAAAATTGACTCGTAATTCTTCATCAATTTCATACCTAATTCTGTCGCTTTTTTCTTCTCACCTAACAAGAAATACAACTGAACATATTCATGTAAAGTTCCACTTGTTTTTGCGCGAATATCTTGTCCTTGATAGTTGAAATTCATATGAGTAGCATTCACTTTCAAAGAGCTCATACCATCATAAGAATTCACCTCAGCAAAGTCAATAACAGTTTCAACAGGCATAATCGCTAAAGACATATCTAAAATTTGTACCGCTTTTTTCTTCTGTCCTTTGTTATACAATTGTTCCGCAAGCAATAAGAAATTTACTCGGTACTGTTGTGTATGACGACGCGCATAATAATCTGTCAATACCTTTGGATCAGCCATATTACCCCAACTATAAGTTTTAGTCATGTGTTTGTACATTTTGTCAACATTGAAGAAAACTGGCTCTTCTTTCAAAGGACTAAATTCATACGCTAAACCAACTTGTTTGATGTGACCTGCACTTAATAAAGCAATAGAAAGTGAAGAACCTCGGCTACTTGAGAAATAAATTCCTCGTTTCCAGTCGTTATTTGCAATTATATCTAACATCATTGCTTCATCTCTTGCAAGGTAACGGTCGCGATCTGTATTGTATTCAAATGCTATTCTATCAGGACATCTTGCTGCTTCTGCTTTTGTAATTACTCCAGATTTAATAGCGTTTTCTTTGTTTACTTTCATTGTAAAGCGACCTGAAGGAAAGAAAGATAAACGATTTCCTTCGTTGATAATCATATTTTTATCATCGCGAACAAACGCCATAGCTTCCTCTAAGTCAACTGAAGACCAAGACATTTCAAATTGATCCATTAATTCTTGAAGCGGTTGAGCTGCAGCTTGCATGTTCGTTACTGTACCGCTACGAGCACCTTCATACAATTTCAATAAACCAATGTATTTTTTAATAATACTCTGTTTTAAATTGGTTGAATCTGATGTCAATAATTGTGTTTTTGCTTGTTGTGTTCCTGCATCGCTACAAACTACACCACTTAAAATTTCATTTGCTTTGAAATCAAAGTAGCGCAATGCTTGACCAGCTTGTGTTGAATTATATTTCAAACGCATATCCAACACTTTATCCAAAATCCCTTCTCCTGGATTCATTGAAAATAATTCTAATAAAGACAAGAAATAGATTTGGTCCGTATTTCCAGCGTACATTAATATTTGATCCTCTCTAAACTTAATTGGAAGTGGTTCTGATTCGTACGCTTTCATTTTCATTTGATTCGTATACCAGTCAGTTCCCATTAAAGATAAGTTACAAACACGAACATCTGTTCTTTTTCCTTCCACTTCTTGCATATACCAAAGTGGGAAAGTATCATTATCTCCATTGGTGAACATAATTCCATTTTTCTCACACGATTCAAGGTAATTTAAAGCCAAATCATGAGCAGTTGTTTTTCCACTTCTGTTGTGGTCATCCCAACCTTCAGAAAGCATTAACATTGGAACTACTGCTCCAACAAGTCCTGAAAGTGAAGCGGTGTAAATTTGATTTTTAATTAGATTTCGTTTTTGAATAAAGTCATAAATTGCAAACACTCCTAATCCAATCCACATTGCGAAGAAATAGAACGAACCTGCATATGCATAATCACGTTCTCGTGGCTCAAATGGTTTTTGATTAAGATAAACTACAATTGCCAAACCTGTGAAAATAAATGCTAATAAAATTATGAATGCATCTTTTGGCGCACGTCTGAAATGAAAGAACATTCCAATTAAAGCCAAAATCAAAGGCAACATATAAAATTTGTTATGCGAAGGATTTTGAGTTGTGTAAGTTGGTGCAAATTCTTGACTTCCTAAGCGCATTTCGTCTAAGAAAGAAATTCCTGAAATCCAGTTTCCACGCATGTTATCTCCATGCCCTTGGATATCATTTTGTCTTCCTGAGAAATTCCACATAAAATAGCGGATATACATCCAATTAACTTGATAACGAAAGAAGTAATTCAAGTTTTCTCCAAAAGTTGGAAGACGTTTTCCATCTCTTCCTATTTCTGTATCCTTTCCATCCATTGGGTCATAACCAGACCAACTTTCATATCCTTGCTGATGCATTGGATTATCACCTGAATACATTCTAGGGAAGAAAGTTGATTGCGAATAAGTAGCTACTGCTCCAATGCGTATCGAAGCATTACTTTCAAAATATTTTTCTTCGATTGAGTAAGCTCCGCCACTTTTTTTAACCCATTCTTGTGCTTCCGCCTCTTTTGTGAAAGCTTTGACAGGAACATCATTTTCTAAAACAACGAATCTTCTTAAAAAGTAAGGAGATAAATCTTTCCAGCCATCACGACTAACGATTTGTGGACCATTTTCAGTCATTTCTTCACCAGAACGTAATGAATTCCAGTAATTACCGAAAAGAATTGGAGCTGAACCATATTGTTCACGTTTCAAATAGGAATGAAGAGTAACCAAGTTTTCAGGGTCATTTTCATCCAAAGGTGTGTTGGCGTTAGAACGAATAACTATTACAGCGAATGAACCATAACCAATTAGTAAGAAAACTAATCCCATCATCGCATTGTATAAAATTGTTTTCCCTTTTTTTCTAGCGTAGTAAACACCATATAAACATGCTGAAACTAAAGTAATAAAAAAGAATATAGTTCCTGTGAAAAATGGTAATCCTAATGAATTAACAAATGAAACTTCAAACGAAGAAGCCAATGAAATAGTGCCTGGAATGATAGCTTCTTGAATAAAACCTAAAACAAAAACAGATAAAATTCCAGTTAGTAAAAAGCCTTTAATGTCTGTTTTTTGATAAACACGGAAATAAATCATGTATCCAATTGCTGGCACAACAAGGATTCCTAATAAATGGACACCGATAGCTAAACCAAGTAAAAATAGAATTAAAAGTAACCAACGATTAGGTCTAGCTTCCATAGATAATTCACCATTTTGCACCAATGCCATTTCTTCATCCCATTTCAACATTGCCCAGAAAATGACAGCTGTAAACAAAGACGCCATTGCATAAACCTCTCCCTCAACTGCTGAAAACCAGAACGAATCTGAGAAAGTGTATGCTAAAGAACCAATTGCTGCTGCAACAAAAATTGCTGTTTGTTCGCCAGCTGAAATATCAGCAACTTTTTTCGCAACAATCTTCTTTAACAATAAAGTCAAGGACCAAAACATAAACAATATAGTCAAGGAGCTAGAAATAGCTGATAAGCTATTGATATAAAATGCAACACTTTCTTTATCTGCAAAGAAAGAAAACGTACGTCCTAGAACCATGAAAAGAGGCGCACCTGGAGGGTGACCAACTTCTAATTTATAGGCTGCAGTTATGTATTCTCCACAATCCCAAAGACTTACGGTGTCTTCAAGTGTAACAAGATAAACGATTGATGCAACTAAAAAAGTCAACCAACCTAATAAGGTGTTCCATTTATTGTAATTCATAAGGAAATCAATTTTTGATTTTTGTAGTGCGAATTTAAGAATATATCTTTTGAGTTTCTTTTTGTGCTGTTAAAAAGATTGTTTGGTATACCTTCACATTTAAAGAAATCCTTAATAAAAAACTTTTTTTCAAAAATTTGAATCGAATCTAAAATTTGTTTATAAATTTGCCCTCGCATTTGAGATTTAGCAAATGTTTATTGGCCCATGGTGTAACTGGCAACACGTCTGGTTTTGGTCCAGAAGAGTTTAGGTTCGAGCCCTAATGGGCCAACAAAAAGGAGTTCAGAAATGAGCTCCTTTTTTGTTGTTACAAATGTTTGTTTTAAAGGGATTAAGGATCAAAACAAGAAAGGATTAAGACAATAATTGCTTTTAACGACGATGTCTAAAATGTCGTATTTTAAAAAAAGTAGTTTTAAGTAAAGCGAAGGGAATAGGGAACCTTATTTATAAACCATCAAACACAAAACTGTTTTTAAACCAAATAATCTATCCAAGTAATCTATAAACTAAAAATTAATTTACTTTATTTCTCTTCACCAATCTTCCAGAAAATCATCCAATGCGCGTCTGTCTTTTTTGGTGGGTTTTCCGTCGGTTTCGCGATATACTCTTTGGGCAGCTTGATAGTTTTTGTATTTTTCTATTTCTTCTACAGGTGTAATGTCCTTTATGTATTCAATTACTAACGGAGCGCCGACTCTTTTATCAAGATAATTCAGTACTTTAAACGAAAAGACAGCTGAGTTTTTATGGACGTTGATAACATCGCCAATTTTGACTTCTTTGGCTGGTTTCACGTTTTCACCATTGATTTTGATTTTTCCTTTGGCCAATAATTCGGTTGCAATCGAACGTGTCTTGGCTAGACGAACCGACCAAATAAATTTATCCGATCTCAATTTCATTTCTCACTTTTTTCGGAAGAGAAGCAACAACTAAACCATACGAATGATCAATCAATTCCATTAATAACTTGTCATCAACATCTGATTGCATTTGAACTGTATTCCAATGTTTCTTACTCATATGATAACCAGGTTGCACAGCCATATAACGTTCGCGAAGGTCAATTGCTTTTTCAGGGTCACATTTTAAATTGACGCTTTCAAATTCAATGGTATCAGCTAGCGCAAACATTTTTCCTCCAACCTTAAAAACCAAAGTTACTTGATCAAAAGGAAATGTTTCCTGGACTCCTTTTTTTGAAATACAATAATCAAAAAACGAATCGAACGTCATAATTAGTGAATAGCTGGAGCGAAATCTTTAGTTCCAAGTGCATGTAACATTTTCGTATGGTCTTTCAATGCACCATAAAATGTTTTATAAGAATGGTAAGGCAAGTTAAATTCCTCTGCTGTTTCTTTGACGATTTTAGAGATTTTGCTGTAATGAACATGACAAATATTTGGAAACAAATGGTGTTCAACTTGATAATTTAAACCACCAACATACCAAGAAAACAATTTAGCTTTTGGAGCGAAATTCGCTGTGTTGTATAATTGATTAACCGCCCAATCAGCCTCTACATTTCCTGAAGCATCAGGAAGTGGGTAATTTGATGAAGGAACAACGTGAGCTGGTTGGAAAATCGCTGCTAAAGTCAATCCTGCGATGAAATGCATCACCATAAATCCGACTAAAGTTACGTACCAATGTGCAGGACTTAAAGCAAACGGTAAAATCACAAAAACTGTTCCGTATATAACTTTACTTGCTAAAATGTTAATCATATGTCTTCTATAAGATATACCTTGTGTTTCAACTAAACCCATTTTTTTGTAGCGCGCAGCCTGATTGAAATCTTTGGTGACGAACCATAAAAATGTCATTAAACCATAGAAAAACCAAGCATAAATATGCTGAAAACGATGAATTCTAAAACGTTGTTTGTGCGGTGAAAAACGTAATAAAAACGTCGGTGGATCAATGTCTTCATCCATTTCGGTAACATTGGTATAAGTATGATGTAATACATTGTGTTGAATTCTCCAATTAGCATCATTCCCACCTAAAAGTATAAGAACGTTACCTATAATTTTGTTTACTGTTTCGTTACGAGAATAAGCTCCGTGGTTGGCATCGTGCATAACTGATAGACCTACACCAGCCATACCTATACCCATTATTATCCACATAATTAGGTAAACCCAGCTATTAAGACCCGAAACAAATAAAACACCAAACGGAATTAAATACAAAGATAAAAGAGCGATTGTTTTAAATACCATTGTGGCATTTGCATGGCGAGTTATGTTTTTTGTTTTGAAATAGTCATTTACTCTCTGACGGAGTACTTTATAAAATTCAGAATTATGATTCTTGGAGAAAGTAATGTTTTGATAAGACATAAAAATATTTAAAATAATTAATCAAAGTTAAGTATTAGTTAAATACAAAATGTTAACAGATGAAATATTAACACATTGAGAAAATCAATACAAACAACTTTTAATTAGGTCAATCCTTGGAGAGAAGAATATTTATAATAGTGTCCATTTCTGCTCATTAGCTCGCTGTGACTACCTTGCTCCACAATTTTTCCTTTAGATATAACGACTATTTCATCGGCGTTTCTGACTGTGCTTAAACGATGAGCAATTACAAAAGAAGTTCTATTAATCATCACTTTTTCGAGTGCTTCTTGCACTAATTTTTCAGATTCTGTGTCCAAAGCGGAGGTCGCTTCATCGAGAATTAAGATTTTTGGGTCTTTGTAAATTGCTCGTGCAATACTCAAACGTTGTTTTTGTCCACCTGATAGTTTATTTCCACGTTCGCCAATGATTGTGTTGTAGCTGTCTTCTAATTCGATGATAAAATTGTGGGCGTTTGCAATTTTTGCCGCTTCAATTGCTCGTTCTAAATTTGGATTAACTTCTCCGAAAGCAATGTTTTCTAAAACAGATACATTAAACAAAATTGATTCTTGAGAAACGATACCAATTAATCCTCTTAAATCCATTATTTTCAAATCACGAACATCGATTCCATCAATCAATAATCTTCCTTCTGTGACATCATAAAAGCGAGGTAATAAATCCATCATTGTTGATTTTCCGCTTCCTGATTCACCAACGATTGCGATTGTCGCGCCTTTTTTAACGGTGAGATTAACTGCATTCAAAACAGGTTCGTCTTTATATTTAAAACCTACATTTTCAAATTTAATTGAAGTCTGAAAGTCAGCCACTGAAATCGCATTTTCTTTCTCGACAATTTTTTCATCGGCATTTAAAACTTCGTTAATACGATCTTGCGAAGCACGTGCTTTAGTCATATTTGCCATATTATTGGACACGCTTTGAATTGGTCGAAGTAGCTGCGAAAAAACAATCACAAAGGTTAAAAACACTTCGCCTGTCAATGCATGCTTGTCGGATTCAAGAATCATTTTTCCACCAAACCACACTAAGCTTAACATTACGGCAGAACCTAAAAATTCATTTAAAAGTGGAGATAAATCTTTTTTTCTAAAGGTTCGTGTCACCAATTGTTGATGCTGTAAATTGATTTTCTTGAAATTGGAAAAAAACTGTGGAATCGCATTAAACGCTTTAATTATGCGAATTCCACCTAAACCTTCTTCCATTGCAGAGAATAAAAAGCCCAATTGTTCCTGTCCTTTTTTAGCTGTTCGTTTCAAACTTTTTCCAATTCTTGAAATGACAAAAGCAGAAATCGGCAACAAAAACAATGAGACTAAGGTCAATTCTGGACTTAAATAAATTAATGATGCAACGTTAATTACAATCGCTAAAGGTTCTCTAAAAATCAACTCCAATAAACTCACAACAGCGACTTCAATTTCGCCCACATCGCTATTCATACGAGCCATTAAATCTCCTTTTCGCTCATTCGAATAATAGGAAAGCGGCAATTCAAGCGACTTCAAAAATAAAGCATCACGTACATCACGCACGACAGCCATCCGTAATTCAGATTGATACCAAACAGCTCCGTAGCGAAATAAATTTTTTAAGAAAAAAGCGACAACTACTGAAACACAAACGAAAAACAACGCATCTTTTGGATCGTTTTTTACTAATTCATACATCCAAAAATTGTAGTAATCTTTAATGTAGTTGAAAACGGTAAAAAATCCACCTTCAAACTTTGGTTCTAATACTGTCACTAACTCTTCTGGTTTGCGAAAAATCAACTGCAAAACAGGAATGAATAGAATAAGTGAAAGTAGATTGAAAATCACAAATAGCAAGTTACAAAGCACCACAATAAATGCCGTTGATTTGTATTTAAACGTGTAATTATATATCTCTTTGTAGTAACTCACAATCTTGCAAAGATACATTTTGTTGATACTGTAAAACTTAAATTTCATTGTTTAATGAGCAAAATCATAAAACAATTTAACTTTTTAAAAACGAATTTTAAGCTAGATGCATCTCAAACTAATCAATCTCTCTTTTCTTCATTGAATTTACCCATCCGTAAACGATAAAAAACTGAGCTAGTAAGTAGGTGCTCATTACCCAAAATGAACCTTGAGTAATTTCTTGGTAAAACATATTCCATGCTAGTAAACTATCAGATGCAACAAACAATAAAGCACCTATTAATACATATTCTCCTTTTCTCAAAGACCTAGTGGCAATCAATTGGATAACTATAAATAACATAGCCGATATAACCAATGCGTAAATTGTCACTGGGATTTTCATTGTCTTTAAATTGTCCCACATTGTTGATAAGAAATAAAATAAATAAATTCCTAAAAAAACAAGTGAACTAAAAACCCAAGTATAGGAAAATCCAGAGTTCAGCTTTCTAAAAAACAATCGAATATAAATTATATGTGCAATCAAAAACGAAACTAATCCACTAATAAAAAACAATTCATTTAAATCTGAAAAAAGTAATAAAATATCACCTAAGGTGGACATCACTAGAGCTTGTATCAAAGTTGTTTTTCCCGAAAAATGAGAGCGAGTGGCAGCATAAAAAACTAATCCAGGAATTAATAATGGTTTTAGGTAGTAGTTTAAATCCACCATTTTAAACCAAACAGTTGATAGGTAAATAATATAAAATAGAATTATTATAAAAAGAATATTTTTTTTCATAGTTTTAGGTTAGAGTGTCTGATTGTCAAAAGTAAATTTAGTCTAAAACTCGAAATAATTGCATGTTGGAATTAAAATTAGCATTTCAGCCTTTTTCCAAAAAATCCTTATCTTTAGGCTTCAATTTTAAATTCAATTCCATTGGCGAAAACTTTTGATGATAAAGGTGTAGCGGAAACCCCGTTGATGAAGCAATACAATCAAATCAAAGCACGTCACCCAGAAGCTTTGCTGTTGTTTCGTGTGGGGGATTTCTACGAAACTTTCCGCGAAGATGCGATCAAAACTTCGAAGATTCTTGGCATCATTCTAACGAAACGCAAAAATGGAACGGCGGCTGAAATTGAATTGGCTGGCTTCCCACATCATTCTTTGGATACGTATTTGCCAAAATTGGTGCGTGCCGGTCAACGGGTGGCAATATGCGATCAATTGGAAGATCCAAAAATGACCAAAACGATTGTGAAACGTGGCGTTACGGAATTGGTAACACCGGGAGTTTCATTCAACGACCAAGTTTTGGAACAAGGAAAAAATAACTTTTTGTGTGCCATTCACTTCGGAAAAGAAGAAATCGGAGTGGCATTTCTCGACGTTTCTACAGGTGAATTTTTAGTGGCTGAAGGAAATAGAGAATACATCGATAAATTAATAAGTGGCTTCGAACCAAGTGAAATCATTTATCAGAAAAATAGAAACAAAGATTTTCAAGGACAATTTGGTGAAAACCATTACACGTTCCGTTTGGAAGATTGGATCTTCACCACAGAATACGCCAACGAAAACCTCAATAAACCCTCGGAACCAAGTCCTTAAAAGGTTTCGGAATCGAAAATTTGTCGCTTGCAATCATAGCGGCAGGTGCAGTTTTTCATTATTTGAACGAAAATCAACACCAAAAATTAGGGCACATCACCGCGATTTCGCGCATCGAAGAAGAGAAATACGTATGGCTCGATCGTTTTACCATTCGAAATTTGGAATTGGTGTATTCAACCAATGAAAATGCGAAAACGCTTGCCGATATTTTGGACAAAACCTACACGCCAATGGGCGGGCGAATGATGAAACGTTGGATGGTGTTGCCTTTGAAAGATGAAAAACCAATCAACGAGCGTTTAGATGTGGTCGATTATTTGACTAAAAACGAAGAGATTTCTTATGAGTTAGGACAACGTTTACGGGAAATTGGCGACTTGGAACGTTTGATTTCAAAAGTGGCGGTTGGAAAAGTGAATCCGAAAGAAGTAATGCACTTGCGCCGAACATTGTTGCAAATCCAACCGATTAAAAATCTTTTACAAGACAATAAAATTGCTTCTCTGAAAAAAATGATGGAGCAATTGAACGCTTGCGAAACGCTGATTCAGTTGATAGAAACCAATCTTTGCGATGACCCAGCTGGACAAATCGGAAAGGGGATGATTATTCGTTCAGGTTTTCATCAAGAATTGGACGACCTGCGCGAAATTTCTTTTAACGGAAAAGATTATTTGGAACGCTTGCAAGAGCGCGAGGCGGAACGCACAGGAATTCCAAGTTTGAAAGTTTCGTTTAATAACGTTTTTGGATATTACATCGAAGTGCGAAACACACATAAAGACAAAGTTCCCGAAGACTGGATTCGAAAGCAAACCTTGGTGAGTGCTGAACGCTACATCACCGAAGAATTGAAGGAATACGAAAGTAAAATTTTAGGTGCGGAAGAAAAAATCTATGCCATTGAAGCGCGATTGTTCCAAGATTTGGTTTATGCGATGGCAGATTACATTCAACCGATTCAGCACAACGCGACAGTCATTGCACGTTTGGATTGTTTGTTTTCTTTTTCACAAGTTGCTTTAGAAAATAAATACAATCGTCCTGAAATCAACGATGGATTGGTGTTGGATATTAAAAATGGTCGTCATCCTGTGATTGAAAAACGCTTGGCTTTGGGTGAAGAATACATTGCTAACGATGTTTTACTTGATAATAACAGTCAGCAAATCATTATGATTACAGGACCAAATATGAGTGGTAAAAGTGCGATTTTGCGTCAAACGGCTTTGATTGTCTTGATGGCACAAATGGGATGTTTTGTTCCTGCTGATGCTGCAAAAATTGGCTTGGTCGATAAAATATTTACACGCGTTGGAGCTTCAGACAACATTTCTTCTGGTGAATCAACGTTTATGGTGGAGATGAACGAAACGGCGAGTATTTTGAATAATATTTCTGACCGAAGTTTGATTTTATTGGATGAAATTGGTCGTGGAACAAGTACTTATGACGGAATTTCAATTGCGTGGGCGATTGCTGAATTTTTGCATGAAAATCCGAAAGCGAAAAGTAAGACCCTATTTGCAACGCATTACCACGAACTGAACGAAATGCACAAGCGTTTTGAACGCATCAAAAACTACAACGTTTCGGTGAAGGAAATGGGAAAAAAGGTGCTGTTCTTGCGCAAATTAGTACCTGGTGGAAGTGCGCATTCATTTGGTATTCACGTAGCGCGAATGGCAGGAATGCCAAATTTTGTGGTGCAACGCGCCGAGCAAGTTTTGAAGGATTTGGAAAGTTCGCATGCGAGTGTGGGCAACAGTTCAAAAGGTAAGAAAACAACGAAAGAAGTTTTGAACGAAACTGCAAATATGCAATTGAGTTTCTTCCAATTGAACGATCCAGTTTTAGAAAATATTCACGATGAATTAATTAGCATCGATATAAATACCTTGACGCCTGTAGAAGCGTTGATGAAATTACACGAAATCAAAAAATTAACGGGAGGATAAACGACTATGAAAGAAGTAAAACTTAAAAATATGCAATGGAAAATGTTTCTATTGGGATTTTTCAAAATTCCTATGATGCATTTTGTACGTCCTCAATTACTGGAAATTGACGAAGAAAAAGTAAAATTGAAAATTCGTTTGCGCAGAAGAACGAAGAATCACTTAAACTCGATGTATTTTGCTGCTTTGGCTGTTGGTGCTGACGTTGCCGGAGGAATTCAAGTGTTTTACTTCGCTGAAAAGCACGGTAAAAAAGTGTCTTTTGCTTTCAAAGGAATGAACGCTCAGTTTCTTAAACGTGCCGAAACGGATACTATTTTTGAAAGCAATCAAGGACATGTTGTAGCTGCGGCAGTGAAAAAAAGTATGGAAACAGGCGAGCGCATCAACGATACCATTGATGTAATTGCTAAAAACACCAATGGTGAAATCGTAGCTACTTTTGAAATGGGGATTTCTTTGAAGGTTATTTAAAAAATTAAGTCTATAATAAACAAATGAATTATACTTTGCTAGGTGATGTATTAACCTAAGTTCGATTATTAATAATTTGATTGTCAATAAATTAACTTGAATTTATTAGAAATAGTGAAATACAATTAGTATCTTTAATAAGCTGAATATTAATGATTATTAAATATAATCCTTATGTATTTCACTCACTATATAATTACCGAAATTTTTGTTCTAGCAGATGAATTTTGCAAAGAATTTCAATTATTATGTCCAATCACATTATTGGGAATCCATCTAAAAAAAAACACAAAATGTCTACAAGTGAAGTTATTTGAATAATGGTTCTCTTTCATGGAATGAACCAAAAAACAATGAAGAATTTTTACATCAATTTTGTCCAAAAACATCTTCATGATTTCTTTCCTCACACCGTTTCAAATATTCGTTTTGTTGAACTAATGCAACAATCTGCACTGCCAATGACCATTTTTTTAAAGCTTTGTTGTTTGGGTGATAAAGGATATATTTCTGTTCAATTAACTCAACATTTATTTGATAATGACATTCATTTATTCACAACGATTAAAAAAAATTATGACCAATTCTTTTATGACTTTAGCTGATAAAATTCTTCTACGAAAACGATCGGTAATGGAAACTATAAATGATGAATTGAAAAATATTTGTCAAGTTGAGCACTCTCGTCATAGATCATTTGAAAACTTTGTTACAAACCTAATTTCGGGGCTAATCGCTTATTGTTTTTTCCCTAAAAAACCAGCAATAAAAGTTGAATATTCGGGTACAAATCAACTTGCTTTTTTTTAATCGAACTCCTCAGGTTTTTAATAGAATACAAAAAAACATAGTTTACAAACTTAACTTTTCTTGATTTTATAAAATGAGAGGGTGTATCTTATTGAACTTAAAAGTTAGTACAAAATTTAATTTTCGACAGTTTACATAGACTTAAAAGGAGTGAAAACTTAATTTCAACTCGTATTTTAACACCTATTTTATTAGGTCATTAATTGATAGTAAAGTCGAAAATAGTATTTCCAATAATTTTATTTTGCCTAAATTTTACTTCTTTCCCTCAAAGTTTTATCGATTCTCAAAATGCATTCAAAAGAGGCAAATTTCTAAATTCTTTGCTTCGTTGTGATTTTTTGATCATTAGACCCAAAAGATAAAAATTAGAATGTATTTTACCGTTCCCCTTTCGGGAAAGAAAAATCATTGTTATATAAAAATTCTTTGTCGGTTAAGGTTTTTAGGAATGCCAGCAAGTCTTTTTTCTGCTCTTCTGTGAATGGTTTTTTGATTTTTTTCAATTCTTTACTTATGTTTTTGTTTCCAGTTGGAAGAGAGCTGTAATGTTCAATAACTTCTTTCAATTTTTCAATTCTACCATCGTGCATATAAGGAAAACTGAACTCAACGTTTCGCAAAGTTGGAATTTTGAATAGCAATGAATCAGCTTTTCGTTCCGTTATTCCCATTCGGCCTACGTCTTTCAGTTCGGGATCCAGTGCCAAACCATTTTTCTTGAATTCGTGAGAGGTGAACAATGGCTCGGTATGACAAGCATTGCAGTATTTTTTGAATAAATCATATCCTCTTTGTTCCTGATCAGTGAAGGCAACTCCTTCTTCTTTTAAAATGACTTTATCGTATTTTGAATTAGCAGAAACTAAAGCCACTGAAAAATTGGCAATTCCTCGCATTAAAAGCGGTGTTGTAATCACAGAATCACCAAAAGCAGCATAGAATCTTTTGCGATAAAACGACGAATTATTTAACCTTTTCAGTAATTCCACAATGTCCATATCCATTTCTTTTGGATGCGTCAAAGGATTGATTGCTTGGGCGTTTAGGTGAATCACGCCACCATCCCAATGGAAAAATTTATTCCACGCAAGATTTATCATAACGGGCGAATTACGATTTCCAATTCGACCATCGATTCCGTGACTTACAGGGTGATCAATATGCGTAAAACCAGTATATTGTAAATGGCAAGTAGCACAAGAAATCGAACTATCGCGCGAAAGAGCAGGGTCATAAAATAAAGTGCGACCTAACTCAAACCGCAAACGTCCTTGTGGTACATCTTTAAATTGATAATAGGGTTTTGGGAAATGCTTCGGAATGTAAAATGGGTGCTTATCAGTCACAACAACAATGAAAGAGTAACTAATAAAAACTATGAATAATACAACATTCAGAATTCTCATTTAACGCGAATTGATGACTTTAAAACAATTGCAAGTTCGTGAGCCAATTTGCCTGGAACTACCAATTGATGCGACAAATTTAAGTTTATATTTTCATTGAAAAGTTGATATAAATCAAGTTCCAGTATTGATCCAGTAAGCGGAAGTACAAGTTTGAAATATGTAGCGTTTGGTTTTCGATAACCGCCTATATGAAAATCAAATAGATGGGATGGAGTCGGAACTAGTGAAGAATGACCAACAATTTTGTAATGAATATAACCAGTGTTCCAAGCCCAATACATTCCTAAAACAGGATCTAAATCTCCATCCAAATCACCCGATGTGTTAATAATGCTATCTAAACCAAAAGTGAAAGAAATTGATTTGAAATTTCTTGTATCAATGCTACTATCTAAAACAAAACTAGGGCTGTCTTCGGCATCAATTAAATAAACAGCAGCCGCAAGTTGATAATCTTTGTTTCCTTTTCCTTGAAGTTCAATGTTGGAAAGGTAACATTTCAAGGTTGTATATTGAATACTATCTTTTTCACCTAATGGATAATACTTTGAAAGTGTTATTGGTTCACCTTTCCAAGTAAAGTTAAACAAAAGTTGACTCTTTGCTTGAAAGGAAAAAAGAATTAAAATTGAAACAAGAAATGTTCTCATACCGACGATGACATATAATTTGGCATTTAAAATTAGCAGAATGTCATGTCGGCATTATACCAAAGTGATTTTCATACACGACTCTTTATGATTTAATTGGTATCATTTACGTTTTGGTGGACCAGGATGATTAGCAATTACATCAATCACAAATTTGTCTAATTCTTTTTGTTTTTCTTTAGGAACAATAGTTCGAAGATTCACGAAATAGTCAAACGTCATTTTTTCTGCTTTGTAATTTTTGCTGTTTATGATTGACAGCAAAGAATCTAAAGTTTGTGCTTTGAATTTCGTTCTGAGGAGCTTATAAACTTTGCGCTTGTTAGCTCTTATTTCATCCATCAAGATACCTTTTTGAGTAAAATGAGCATTTTCTAGCTTCCGTATTTTGGCAACTGATTCTCCTTCAATATCTAAAACATCCACTATACTTGGAGGTCTTCTAAAATGATGGGGATGTTGATGTGGGCGAAATAAGAAATAAAGCGAAATGCTATTCATTACGACCAACAAAACGATAACGATTTGAAGTGTTTTTTTATTCATAACTATCTGAGCTTAAAGAATTCGTTGTGTATTGTTCAATAATATAATTTTGCCTATTCGTTTTAGTTTTCTTAGAAATTGCCAACACGTTTAAACTCACCAAAACGGCAACCCCTGCAACCAAAAGCCAATTGTTTTTTCTGTAGGTTCTTGAAATTGAAGGTATTATCATTAAGCGCGTTTTGAACTCGTCACTCAACTCTATGCGAGCGTCGAATTTTTCGTCTATGATTTTTAGTAAATCCTCTTTATTTTTCATTTCATTTCTTTTGATGAATATTTATTCGTTTACTTGTGCTTATAGTTCATTTATTTTATAAAATTCCGAAAGCGATTTTCTTAAATTTTGTTTCGCTCTAAAAATTAAAGATTCAATCGCCGAAAGTGATAAGTTCATTGATTCAGCAATTTCTTGATAACTTAATTCTTCCATATTGTAAAGAGTATAAGCTATTTGTTGGTTTTCTGGCAACTTTGAAATAGCTTTAAACAGTACTTTTCGTCGTTCATCTTGATGTAAAATTTCATCTGGCGCTTCTGTTTTAATTTCTATTGAAGAACCAAAAATTGGTATATGAATTCCGAAACGTTTTTTTCGTTTTTTAAAGCGTAGTAGTTCGTGACATTTATTAATTGCAATCCGATAAATCCAAGTAGAAAGTTTGGAGTCGCCCTTGAAAAAAGAGATGGATTGAAAAACGGTAACAAAAATATCTTGGGTTACATCTTCAGCTTCTTCCTTGTTTTGTAGAATATAAAAGCACATATTAAATATTGGTTTGGCGAATACTTTTACCAATTCTTGGTAGGTTTTTTCATCGCCTTTTTGAAGTGCTGCTATGTTTATTTCTTCGTTCAAGTTGATTTAGATGTTGGAAAAAAGTAAAACTTTCGCTAGTACATCTATAATAGTATTATTTTTCATGAGTATACGCTCTTGTACCACTAAAAAAAATAAACGAAAATTCATAATTCGTAAAATAAATTCAATTTGAGCAATTATTTTATTTGCCTTTCTTTTTTTCTTGATACTTCGACTGGCTCAGTACAAGTCAAGAATCACCTCG
>CAZDKE010000003.1:0-17908 GCA_964506255.1 uncultured Lishizhenia sp.
GCAAAAGCATACACTCAAAATTCAATTTTATAGTTCTTTAATTTAAACTGTAACAAATTATTGACTTCACATTATAGCATTAAAAGCCCGCCTATAGATTCAATTTTACTTTCTTGATTTGTTTTACCTAAACTAATAAACCATGAGAAGTAAACTATTGTATTTTTCAATTGTGATGTGCCAAATAAGTATCACAGCTACGAATTTAAATGCACAAAGTAGAAGTGCCCAATCGATTATCAATCAACGAATTGTAAATGTAGATCAATACGAATTCTACGATGGAGACTTGGAGACTTTCAAAGTAGAAATGGGTTTTGGATCTGCTGCTATTTTGGAACAACTTAAAGATTTTCAAGTCCTTGGACAAACAATCCATCACATTGATTTAGTTTATACGGATTTCCCTAAAGGAGCCAATCTAAAAACACTTAACTTAAATCGTATCAAAGAAATTGAGCAATTTTTTCCCATTTTGGTTCAAAATCCATTAATTAAATGGAACATCATTCGTCAAACAAATTGTCAGACAGAGTCAGCTGCTAGAACATTTTTTCATGGTGTAATTATCTATTATGAGGCTTCATCATCTAAAGAATTTCTTAAAGAAGTCGCGACAAAACTTGACAATTATTTACCAGAAAATCCTTCAAAAATTGTTGCTCAAAAGATTATTGATACAATGAGTAAACCTACGATTAACAACGTTTTAAATAGACAAAAACAATGGACAAATGCTGTATTCATTGTTGATTTAACTTCTTCAATGATTCCTTTTAATTCACAGATAGCATTGTGGCAATTATTAAACACAGATAAAGGTGTCATCAAGGAAATAGTGATGTTTAACGACGGTGATTCTGCTCCGATTGAAGCGAAAATACCAGGCAAAACAGGTGGGATTTATTATTTAAAAAGTATCAATTATCAAGCGATACGTTCAGAATCAAGAAAAGTATGTCATAATGGACTTGGGAATAATGACCAACCTGAGAATGATTTGGAAGCAGTTTTGTTTGCGATAGAAAAAAATCCGAACGCAAGCGAATATATACTTATCGCTGATAATGATGCACCTCCAAGAGATATGGAATTATTAGATCAAATTTACCGACCTATACGCATTATTTTGTGTGATACAGACAAAGGAATATTGCCTGAATATTTTGAGATTGCTAGAAAAACAGGAGGTTCAGTTCATACTATAAAAGAGGATATTTTAGACCTTATAAAGAAAAAAGAAGGAGAAACCATTGTTGTTGGAGGTAGAAAGTATAAAGTGAAAAATGGAAGAATTCTTGTCGTGAATTAATAACCTAAAAAACTAGAAAGATGAAAGTTAGCACCGTATTTATTTTAGTATTGGTTTCAAATTCGTTATTTGGTCAATACTTTATCAGAACAAAAAAGAACTTTGGTGTCTTTTCCAATTACAATTTTGGCGAAATTAATGGGATTAAGGCTTCATCCTTACAGCTGGGTGTTTGTCGGCATTTTGGAAGTTATCTTATTCCAGAGGTGGGATTGACCTTCAGAAGCAATAATGATTTATGGTCGTTTTCAGGAATAAATACCGCTTTACAAGTAAGAAAACGAGCATTAAAATTTAATTCTCGTAAGAAAGGTGGGAAATGTAAAATGGAATTAGTGGATGTTTTTGTAGCCCCTGAATTTTTCGCAATTCAGAATGAAAATACAAGACCAACTTTTCCTAATCACTCATTTGCTTTACGCTATGGCTTGGCACTACATCATTTTGAATCGGGTGGTTCTAGACGCAATAAAGCATGGAACACAAAATTAGAAGTGTATCATCGTAATTACTTCAACGAAAATCAACCGATTAAGCATGAATTCGGCTTGGCACTTCGGGTAATTCACTTTAGAACCTATGATTTCTTGAATTAAAAAATAGTTTCAAAAACATTATTGTCCGATAAAATCTAAATCACACTTTTTTGATTTTGTAAACTGCTGATTTACAAATGTAAAATTTGTAAAAATGTTAAGTTTTCAAAAACAGTGCGTCATAAAGAAATAGCTGATTTGTTTCCTCTTTGTCTATATCCAGTCTTTTTCTGGGTTTTCTAGAAAGTTTACTAATTGGATGTGATTGAACAGATGTATTTTACAAAAGCTAACCAAGTTTGAAAAAGCCCAGCTTCTTTTGAGTCGTTTTTTGATTACAGCAATTAATAGATTGACAATTAAGACACAATATATTTGAATTTTAATGGCGTTTATATTGTCTCCGAGAAAGTACTTCAATGGGAAATTCTGTTTTAACTGTTTGAAAAGCAATTCAATTTGCCATCTTATTTTGTAAAATGCTGCTGTTAATCTGCACTGAAGTTGAATAAGTTAGTGATATATTCAAACTCTCTTTTATTCTCACGATCATAAAAAAACAACCTTTCTCAATTTTAACTTTGAACTTGTTTCACATTCCTTTACATCAACTTTAATGATTTCATCGAGCAAAACAACGCTGTGAACTTCATCAGGCACATCATTTTTTTTTCTCTACAACATCAAACCTAGCATTATCTTTTATGCGGGTAATAAAGCCTGTTTCTTGATGACATCTTTTATTAGGCTTTCCGAAATAACGGAACCATATTATATAAGGAGCTTATTGTATATTTCTTCAAAGAATTCAATCTTTCTGTACTTATTTGCATCAGATAGCGTGCTTCGTTTTGGTATATGATGAATACCGAATGCATTGATTTTACAAGCCAATCCAATCATTGCCCTGGAAACTTCTCTCGGTGAATTGCATTTTGTAAATCAACAGAAAAGCATAATAATCAAGTGGTCCTTACTCTTAAAATGCTTGACGTAGCGATCTGAATCATGTTTAATTACGGCTTCACTTATTGTTTTATCATTGATTAATGAAAGAAGCTGTCCGAAAACAGATTTACTCGAAAAACAATTGCTTTTACCCATCTTTAATTTGACTTTTTGTGAAATCAAAATTATGTGTAAATTAAGAAGTCAGTATTTTTGGCTTCTTTCTGATTCTTATTTTTGGACTACAATGCTTTCGAAACAAATATTGCCACTTTGAATGTAGGTTACAACAATCCCTCCATGTATATATTTAAGGCATCCATTTTAATTAGATTCTTTCTACTAACATTTATTCCACGAAGGATTGCTACATATTTCATCGTTTATTTTTTGTTTTAAAAACAATTAATCTATCAGTCATTAACTCCAATTCTAAATTAAACTTCTCAGCAATATATTCCATTGTTTTCTTGCGATAAATAAAAACATGGGTAATATCCAATCGATAGTGCCACGTTTCAAAGTCAATTTCATCGGAATACAAAAGTGTCATCACAATCAAACGTCCATTTTTGTTGAGCATTTTCGACAGTTGTATCAATTCCTTGTTGGGTTGCTGAAAATGTTCCCAAACTTCAGAACAAACAATATAATCATACTTAGAATTTAAACGTTCTTCAATAGGTTCAAAAAACAAATCATATTGCGTAATTGAAAATTGATGGTCAGTTAGTATTTTGGATACTACCGGACCCGTTCCAGCGCCAAAATCCAAACCTCTGTCACTTGCAGATTGATGTTTAAGAACAAATTCGGTTACTGGTGATACAAAGTTCTGATAACCTATATCATTCACATTGTTATTGTGTTTTTCGTAGTGCTTTTTTTCTTCTTCAGGAGCTATATAAAGTTGCGCATCCTTGACTAAAGCAAAACAAGTTGAACAGTCGTAAAACTGAGCATTTTTCTTTTGTTTCAATGTTGAATGACAAAGTGGACAGTTCATAGTTTAGTTTGAGGCGCTTTCAAAAATAGAGAATAAATTTCTCAAACGCTTCCTTTTTACCAGAACGAAAGCTATACCTTAATAATTTCTTTTACTTTTGCCACATGCGACTTGTTAAACAAATTCCACACGAACGATATTTGATTCAAATACATCAGTACAATGGGAAATATATCCTTAAAATCGAATTGGGACAGTTTGAGCAATTGTTTAAAATCAGTGAAATGGATGTTATGAATTTGGATGATTTAGAAAAAATGATTCAAGGTGAATTTCTTTCCAATTGTTTGAAACGTTTTGTGGAAATGCGCACCGACTGGCAAGAAGCATTTAATAAAATACAAAATCAAGCTTTATAGTATGAAAAAAATTATTTCTCTGTTAGTAATTCCAACAGCAATTTTATTTTCTTGTGGTTCAAAAGAAGAAGTTAAAAAAGATTCTACCCCAAAAGTACAAGCCCGCAATATGAACGGTTTGGTAATTGCTTATTACAGTAACGATAGCATTAAAGAAAATTTTGAGTATTACAAACGAGAAGACTCTGCTGTTACTAAAAAACAAAAAGCTTTTCAAGCTGAAGTACAACGTCGTACGACAGAATATCAAAACTTTTTACAGCGTAAAGACCAAGAGGCTAGAGGTGGTTTGTTGTCTCAAAATGAAATCGCTCAAGCACAGCAAAAAGCACAACAAATGGAAGCTGCAATTATGCAATATCAGCAAACTGAAGGAGCTCGTTTAGAGGAAGAAACATTGAAAAAATTGGAGGATATCAGCAAAAAAATTGAAGCTTTAGGTAAAAAATACTGTGAAAAACATAAAATCGACATTTTGTTAATTCATGGAGAAGGAGGTCAGTTGAATTATATCAATCCTTCAATGGATGTTACTACTGAGTTCATCAACTTCTTAAATGAAAATCAAAATCAGATCGAAAAAGACTTAAAATAATGTTAATAGCCCTTCAAAAGCAAAAAGAAAATATTGCCGAGTATTTATTGTATATGTTTCAAATTGAAGAGATTATACGTTCTTTTCAATTAGACTTAGATAAAATAATGACTCATTTTGTCGAGCCAAGTATTCCAAACGTTTCCTATTTGAATCAATACCGTGAATGGTACGCCGATTTAATCAAGCAAATGAAAGTGCGCGGTCTTGAAAAAGAAGGTCACACCGAAACGGTGAATGAAGTTATTATGGAGTTGGTGTATTTACACAATACTTTAATGACAATTGTAAATGACGAAAAATACAAAACCTTAGTTGAGCATGCAGCCGAATATTTGAATGAGTTTAAAGGAAAAGCAAATATGATGCAACGCAATGACGTGGAAGTGCTTTTACATGCGATGTATATGAAATTACAACTCAAAATACGAAAACAAGAAATTAGCGCTGAAACCGAAGAAGCTATGGACAAACTTCGCATTCAATTGGCTTATTTAGCACGTGAATATAGCCGAATGAAAAGCGGTAATTGGACCTTCGGACAGAATTAATTATTAATCAAGCTTACTTTTAATTTCCCAACAACGCTTTCAAATCCAAAATTGGCTTGTAAATATTCAAAACCCAGTTTTCCTAGTTGTTCTCTTTTCTCTAAGTTTATAGCTAAATCAATACATAAATTGATAAATTCTTGGTCTGTTTTACAAATCGGATAATCAGCTGGTAAATCAAGTCCTTCGGCTGCTTTTGGAGTTAGCACACAAGGTAAACCATTACTCATCGCTTCTAAAACTTTGATTTTTACACCCGAACCTGATTTCATTGGTGCAATAAAAATTCCATTTTCTTTTAAAAACTCACTTGGACTTTCAACAAAACCTTTAAACTGAACAGAAGCACTAGAATTGTCCTTAAAAACAGTTGCTCCATCTTTACCAGCAATTTCAACTTGAACTGGGATTGATTGTTGAATTATAGGATTCAAATCGCTTAAAAACCAATTGATTGCTTCAACGTTAGGTTCCCAATTGTAAGAGCCAATGAAACACAAGGAATTGGAAGAATAATTTGTTTTACAAACTGTATTTTCAATTGAAACAGGAATGAATCGGGTAGGAGTAGAACAGATTTTATCAATCTTTCCAATATCGTCTGTTGACAGAGAAAGTATCAAATCTAATTGTTTGTAGTAGGCAATTTCTTCTTTTCTTAAAGCTTTTACTAATTGATTCAAATACCATTTTTTTAAAGGATTTCCTTCGTTTAGTTGTAAATCGTCCCAAATATCAAATTCAATATTATGGGCACGTAAAATACATTTCGCTTTGCTAATTTTTCGAATCTGTTCTAGGTAAACGAGCGGAAACAAACTTTCAAAAATGACAATATCGTATTCGTTTTCGTGAATTAAAACATTAAGTTTTTGAGTTACAGCCTCATCATAAAAACGAGATAAATTGTACGATTTACCTTGTATTAAATGCCTTAATGCACTTCTAGCATATAATTTAGTATCTATTTCGTGACCGTAAAATTTAGTTTTCAAATTCAAATCTATTGGAATTGCTTTTTCTGAAAACGGATGCTTATGCGTACTTAACATAAAATAATCGATTTGTTCGATTTCAGAAATTGCTTGCAAATTTTTCAAAAACACACTCATTGCAAAACAGCCACCATCAATGACTGGAAAGGGAGATTTATTTGCAATTACAAGTGTCTTCATGCTTTCTTTTTTCTTTTCAAAGCATTTTTCCAGCTTTCTAAACTAAACACTTTAGAGTCGTTTGCTGCTGCGTAAGTGGTTAGAATAGCAATAGGTGTAAAGAAAATTCCAGCAATCCACATTCCGAAGAAAGGACTAACGACAAAGGTTCTAGCTAAATTATCGCCAATACTTGTAAGAATAAAATAAATCATAAACACAAAAGCCGCTATGACAACAGGCGCACCAAAGCCACCTTTTCGAATAATTGCTCCGAGCGGTGCACCAACGAAAAATAGTACAATAATGGCGTAAGTCAAAGCGAATTTTCGATGAAATTCAATCCAGTACATCTTTATATCTCGTTCGTTAATTTGATTGTAAAGTAGTTGATTTTCAATTGCTTTATTGCTATTTCTTAATTTAGAAACAACCAACATAGCATTTGTTTTTTGCTCGATTTTTGAAAGTTTATCAAGTTGAATGCTTTTAGGTTTTTCCTGAGGAGCGAAGCCGCTTTGATCGGGAAGATTTTTAGGTAAATCAACTAAATAAGGATGTTGGTTTTTAAGACCTTCAGCGTATGATTTCTGAATTCCTACGAATCTTTTTTCAAGTGAATCAGTGGCTTCATTGATTTGAAAAACATTCATCATTTCATACTTATCAGAAAAGGTATCATCATCCGAGCGATTGAACGTAAATCCTGATAAATTCAATTTATAAGTTCCGTGTCTAAATTCAGAAACTCGATGCGGACGGTTGGTGATTTCTGTATTTTGAAGTTGCCCGTTAGGTAAATAATTTCCATTGGTGAGATTGGTTTCTTCAAAAATTCGTCCGTCTTTTAAGTCGAAAAACAGATATTTTCCATTTTCCGATTTATATATTCGAGCCTCGCGCGCTTTGACAGTCTTTATTTGTAAACGATTTGAATGGTCGTGAATTGTGACACCATAATAAACGCTGTCTTTACCTTCCATCACCTTTATGGCATATCCTTCAAAATCTTTGGTGTAAACTCCTGGTGTTAGAACTGTTGAGATTTTGGTGTTTTGTATTCCATAAATCAAGGAATGCCATTTTAAATTGGCGACAGGAATTACATAATTGGCAAAGTAAAAAGTTCCGACTGCGATAAAAACAACTACGACAAACAAAGGTCGAATGATGCGATAAAGTGATAATCCACTAGCTTTCAGTGCGGTGAGTTCATTGTATTCAGATAAATTTCCGAAAGTCATCAATGAAGAAAGTAAAATTGCAAGAGGAAGTGCAAGTGGAATTAAACTAGCTGAAACGTAAAATAAAAGTTCGAGAATCAACCAAGTGCTCAAACCTTTCCCCATTAAATCATCTACATAGACCCAAAAAAATTGCAAGACTAAAATGAACATTGAAATTATCAAGGTCACAATGAATGGTCCAGCAAATGATCGGATACTAAATAAATAAAGACGTTTCAATCACTTAATTTTTGGCAAATGTATTCAAATGACTTGAAAGTAGCGTGCTTTTAAGTTGGAATCAAGCGCCAAGAATTCGTTTTAAGGTATTAATTTGTTGATCCCATAATAAAATAGCACTTTCTTTATCTTCAGGATACGCAAAATCTGAAATGTTCACAGCAACTGAAGAGGTCATTGGGTCAACATAATAACTAATTTCAAAATAAGTATCAAGTTGATCCTCTTCGTCTGCTAACCAACGAAATCTGATTTTAGAATGCGCTTTATGATTAATCATTCTTGCTTTTTCAATATTTCCGTCCCACTCAAAAGAATAAATATCATCATTTACATTCACATCATCCGCAAACCATTCACTCAAACCACTTGGAGTGGCAATCATATTTTCTAGAATGCGGGGTAATGTTTTAAAAAGATACTCTAATTCGTATTTTTCTTTCATGTCTGACGATTTTTCAAAGTAATTTTATGTTTAGCTTCGCAATTTAGTTAAATTTTTCCAATGGCACTTAAAGAAACATTTGAAAATCAGGGTAATTTCCTTTTTCGTTTTCGCGGTCATATTCCGATAGCCTTTATTTTACTTGCAATTCCTTTTGCTTTTCTAAATTCAAGCTACGATTATTTTTACATCAATTTAATCTTGAGTTTATTTTTTGTTTTTTTTGGACACTTAGTGCGTGCAAGAACGGTTGGAAGGAGGGAATTACACACCTCTGGCAGAAATCGGAGTCAACAAGTTGCTTCACGATTAAACACAAAAGGATGGTATTCAATGGTACGTCACCCTTTGTATTTCGGGAATTTTTTGATATGGCTTGGTTTGGCTTTCTTTCTTGGAAATTGGTATTTAATAATTATTTTTTGCCTGTTGTTTTGGTTGTATTACGAACGTATTATGTTTGCAGAGGAACAATTTTTAGAACGCAAGTTTGGGAGTTATTACCTTTCATGGGCAGAAAACGTTCCAGCATTTTTACCAAATTACAAGAAATTTCAAGCGTCAGAGAATGAATTTTCGTGGCGAATTGTTTTAAAAAATGAATACCCAGGTGTTATTTCAACAATGACTTCGTATTTGTTTCTATTGATCTTACAACGAACAGCAAGAAACAAAGAACTATCTTTTGAATGGTTTGATTTATACTTCGCTCTTTTTATTTTACTTTTTGGTTTGACCTTTAAATTCTTAAAGCGCAAAACGAAAGTGTTTTTTGAGATGGATTGAGGAAATTGGTAAAATTTTAGCAGAAAAAAAGGGATGCAAAACACCCCTTTAATTAAACTTTGAATTTTTAATTTGAAATTAATATCTATTTGATTTTGAGTTCATTGGTTTTTTACTTTTCAAGACGTTAAAGCCAATATTTACACCTGCGTATCCGCCACCTTTTTGAGAAGAGTAAAAAACGTTTACCGGAATGTTTAATGAACCGGCTCTAAATGTTCGTCCAGCAGCAAAAACAAACGTAGTATTCAAGGATTTTAAACCTCTTTTATCCAAAACTGTTTCATTTTTATAATCTGCATTAAATTCTGTAGCATTCGGCATAATGAAATAGCCATTTGTATTGTATTCTGGATTATCTCTAAAGTTTTCATACGCATAATCTTTCCAATCATTTTCAGAAAAGTATCGATTATCAGTTCCAAATAAATTTTCTGTATCAAAAAAGCCTGAGCTAGTTGATTTCACACTAAAACCAGGGCCAAAAGCAAACTCCCAACCACTCTTTCCAAAGCGAAATCCATTCATAATTGTTAAAGAAGGAATAAACTGACCTTGTTCTAAACCTGAAACGTTCACAATTCCCTCCACAAGTGCAGAGAAATTCTCCGTTCCAACATATTGTCCTTCAATTTGATATCCAATCATTGAAACTACAGGAATAATTCCCAATCCTCCTTGATCAGTGGAACGCATCGCAAATTCATTCACACTTCCAGTTAAGAATGCAGCTCCAATACGAGGTCCTGAATTGTTTACTTTACCAACGTTGTTCGACGTAATCATTTCGTTTTTAAAAGCTAAGCGATCCAACAGTACTTTGTCAACTGGTACTAAAAGCATTTCTTTGATAACAATCTCGATCATTCGTTGAATCTCTAATTCTTGATTGTCAAATTCCTTTACATTCGATTTATAAATTGTTTGACTTTTCACATCTACAATTTTTATAGTCAACGCAATTTTATTTCCCAAACCGTCGATACTTCCACACATGATGTAATCAACTTTTAATTCTGCTCCCAGTTTTGCTAGGCAATTTTGTCCATAACATAGGGTTCTGAATTCTTCCTTTGCTTTGAGAACATCAGCCATATCAAATTCGTCATAGACTTTGTGTTTATTGATTTTAATCAATTCCAAACGCATCATTTTCGCCGCTGTTTCTTGTTTGATTCCAACAGCATTTACATTTGGATTTGCAACAGCAATCGAAGGTAAACTTTCATTTTGTGCATTAACAATTCCTAAATTCATTAAGATCGCTAAAAAGAAAAATTTTGTTTTCATAGTTTTAAATTTTATGGACAAATATTTCCTTTTTAATTCTTCAACTGAAAATTGATTTCGTCAAGCACTAATCAGTAAATTGCGATTTTTGTAAAAAATAAAAAGTTAAACAAGATAGGATTGTTTAAAAAACGTATTTTTCACAAGTATTTTTGTTTTTATTTGTGATTTTCGCAAATATAGTTATGAAATAAACTGATTTATTACGATTTAAAAGTATTAATTTATGAATTTCACAAATAAATTTACGCTTTAAAAAGTTTTACCTTTAAAAATGTAAATCAGCGTCGATTTTTTTTCGGAAAGAGTGAATCATTTTTTCAAACTCATAGAAATAATTATTTCTTTCCTTTTCATTTATAACACTAATCAAACTTGAGTTGGCAAGTTGTTTATCGATGATTTGCTTGGTGTCTCCAACGTAGTCGGAATCGCTTGTGTGCAAGTAATTCATAACATTATGTGTCAAGTAAATTCCCGTTTCTTCTTTACTTGTGTAATAAAATGTTGCGTCAGAGTTAATGGTTTCATTTAAATACATTTGAAATTCATTTCCTGAACTTGGAGCTTGAGTACCAAAAATAAACTTCTTACCCAAGGTAGATTGTTCGCGTAAATGCTGTGCCATTAACAAAGCTCTATCGCAAAGAAACAATGCATACTCAGGGTCTTCAAACATGTGAGCCTTGTAGTAATAGAAAATTTGTCGCATAAATCCACGCATCAATTCTGGGTCAAAAATTTCAACAGAAGGAATTGAATTATAGCGTTGAAGAATTTCTTTTCCAAGTTCAAAAGCGCGGTCAGTTGTTTTTTCGTGTTTAAAAAGTTCGTTTCTATAATCGACAATTTGCAAATGAGTTTTTGCCCAAAAGAACAATCGAAAACGTACTAATTGTGGAAAATTTAAAAGCTGAAAGAAGTGCGTGTTGTTAACCGACAAAATAATTTGTGGTTCACTCAAGTTTTTTAATTTATCAATGGATTTTAAAATTCCTTCTAAGTAACTTTCTAAGCTAAAGTCATACGTATTTAAAGGTGTGTAATTAAAAGTTACGCTTCCTTTCGATAGGGAACTAAGTGCATCCAAAGAAATGTCGAAATGTTTGGCCAAGCGTTGCGCTTCTTGAATGCTTAAAATCGTTTCACCTCGATACCTTCTATAAACGGCATCTGGGCTTAAATGGAGAATATCAGCTAAAGCGTTACCAAGAGAATCTGAACTTGAAATCCGTTCCTTAACAAGTCTAAAAATTTCAGTTTGAATATCTTGTTTCATTCAATTAAAACTTATAAAACCAAGAGCACATTGGAATAGGGAATGAGTAGCTTTCTCCATTTGTTGAACCAATTACTCCTGTTAAAGAAATCTGAAAAGCTTTATCTTCTGATTTTTGAAATCGCATACCAGGCATTAAAATTAAATTGGTTGATTTTACTTTATTGTTTACAATTGATGTATACGATGGCATACCTTGATTATTATAAATATAGTTTTGATCTTGATTTGTTTGATTTCCAAATAAAATCATCGAATCAAAAATAAAACTTGCTTTAGATCCAACAGATACAATTCCACCTAATCCGATTATTGGTGCATTTCCAATAGGTTTTCTCGTTTCTGGTAAGTTAAAATTGAAGGTTGGATTTCCTGGGTTTGAAGGATCTTGAATTGCTGGGTAATTGCCTTCTTTATAAAATGTTGAATTAAAAAAATTAACCTTTGCATATGAATATCCAACAGAGAATGTTAAATTTTTTTTTCTGTCACCAAATGTAATCATTCCCCAATGTAATCCACCATAACCTCGTCCTTGATTCAGATAACCAACTGAACCTAGAAGTGTTCCAAATCCGAAATTTATTTTTTCATAATTTGTTGGTATTGAATATTTAAGCGCTAAAACAACTGGACTCGCAATCCAAGTTGTGATTACTCCAACAGAAAAATTCTTTGAGACAGCAAAATGAACTTCCGGACCAAAAAGATTAATTAATGCATAGTTTTCACCTTTTTCTATCGGAAATGAATTAGTTGTAAATTGGTAACGGGTCGTAAATGGACCTCTAGCTCTGTACTCTCCATTAACAACATCTTTTGAAACGTCTATTTTTTTAATTGATCTGATATCTGATTTTGGAACAAATATTTTCCCCAAAGTTTCTGTTAAAACAAGTACTTCACGACCATCGTCACTTAGAATTTTACCTATTAATTCATTACCATTATTACGGATAATTACGTAAGTGTTTGTGTCAATTTCGGTCGACTGAGTAACTTGTGCTTTGAATGATTCAAATGCAGGAAAACCAAAAACTAGTATTAAGAGAACAATTATTTTTTTCATTTGATTTGATTTTGTTTTGCAAAGGTAGCAAGAATTTGAGGAATGTATATTTTGATGTTCGAGTTTGGATTTAATTCAAAAAAAGAGGAACATTTCTGCTCCTCTTATTATCTTTTTAAATAAAAAATTAAGAATTTGACATTCAAAATTAATATCTATAGTGCTCAGCTTTAAATGGTCCTTCAACAGCTACACCAATATAATCAGCTTGGTCTTGCGATAAAGTTTCTAATTCAACACCAATTTTAGCTAAATGCAAACGCGCAACTTTTTCATCCAAATGTTTTGGTAACATATAAACGTCGTTTTTGTAGTTAGCACTGTTTTGCCACAATTCAATTTGAGCCAACGTTTGGTTCGTGAATGAATTAGACATTACGAAAGATGGGTGTCCTGTTGCACAACCTAAATTAACTAAACGACCTTCAGCTAAAATGATTACATCATGACCATTTACATTGTAAATATCAACTTGTGGTTTCACTTCGTTTTTAGTGTGACCGAAGTTTGTATTCAACCAATTCATATCGATTTCATTATCGAAGTGACCGATATTACAAACGATTGCTTTGTCCTTCATTTTTTCGAAATGACGACCTACAACAATATTTTTATTTCCCGTAGTTGTAACGATGATATCACCTAAATGAACAACATTATCTAATCTTTTTACTTCAAAACCATCCATTGCTGCTTGTAAAGCACAAATTGGGTCAATTTCAGTAACAATAACTCTTGCTCCTGCACCTTTCAACGATGCAGCTGAACCTTTTCCAACGTCACCGTATCCACATACAACAGCTACTTTACCAGCCATCATTACGTCAGTTGCACGACGAATAGAATCCACTAAAGATTCTTTACAGCCGTATTTGTTGTCGAATTTTGATTTTGTAACTGAATCGTTTACGTTGATTGCAGGCATTACCAATGTACCATTTTTAACGCGCTCGTATAAACGGTGAACACCAGTTGTAGTTTCTTCAGAAAGACCTTTGATGTCTTTTGTTAACTCAGGGTAACGGTCAAAAACCATATTTGTCAAATCACCTCCGTCATCCAAAATCATATTTAATGGTTGACCGTCAGAAAATGCGAAAAGCGTTTGTTCAATACACCAATCGAATTCTTCTTCGTTCATTCCTTTCCAAGCAAAAACTGGGATTCCAGCAGCAGCAATTGCAGCAGCCGCTTGATCTTGTGTTGAGAAAATGTTACAAGAAGACCATGAAACTTCAGCTCCTAATTCAACTAATGTTTCAATTAAAACCGCAGTTTGTATTGTCATGTGTAAACATCCTGCTATTCTTGCTCCTGCTAATGGTTTACTTGTCCCAAATTCTTCACGAAGCGCCATTAATCCGGGCATTTCAGCTTCTGCTAAAACAATTTCTTTTCGTCCCCAAGCAGCAAGACTTATGTCTTTAACTTTGTAAGATAATTTTTCTGTTGTATTACTCATTTTATTTATTTTCTATTTTTTAAGCGTGCAAAGTTACGAAACTAAAACCCAATCACAAAAAGAATGTTTTCAACGACTAAAAATCTACTTTCATTATACATTTTCTACTATTCTTCACCCTCCATTTAGATATTCATTAAATATAGATAACTATTGGGATTTCAACTTTCAGCGCTTCTCTTTCAACCCTCAACTTTTTACAATCTCTCCCTAATCATTCCCTCTAATCCTGCAACAAACAACGGATGGTCATTAGAGCTTGGCACCAATTGCACTTTCTCTCCTCCGTGTTCTTCAAAGATTTCCTGATATTCGGTACCGATTTCAATAATCGTTTCTAAACAATCAGCTACGAAAGCCGGACTAAATACCAATAATTTTTTTGCTCCTTTTTTAGCTTGCTCCTCTACCACCTTATCAGAGAAAGGAGTTAACCACTTTTTATCCAATCGCGATTGAAAACATACTGTATATTGTTCTTCCTTCAAACCTAATTTTGAAGCAATTAAGCGGGTTGTAGCAAAAGAAGTTGCTTTATAACAAAATTTGTTTTCTTCATTTATTTCTGATTCACAAGGTTGATCGCTACACAAATCTGTTCCTTCGTAAACTTTGTCCACTTGGCGTTCAGGTAAACCGTGATACGAAAACAAAATATGATCATAATCGCTTAAGTTAAAAGCTTTTGTTCGTTCGATAATTGAGTTTATGTATCCTTCATTATCCCAAAATTGACTGATAATTTTAATTTCTGGAATCACCCACCATTTGCGGATAATATTCATTGCTTTTTCAATCGCAGAACCGGAAGAGGCACTTGCATATTGTGGAAACAAAGGTAAAATAATGATCTGGTCGTAATTCGCTTTGTGCATTCTATCTAAAACTGAATCCATAGATGGGTTTTGGTAGCGCATTGCCAATTCTATAGTAACGTTCTCGTTTTTGAAAATATCTTTTAGTTTATTTTGAACGTTTACTGAATGTGTTATCAAAGGAGAAACTCCATTTCCATGTTCCCATAATTCTTTATAAATCTTTGCTGATTTAGGAGCACGAAAAGGAACAATTATTCCATTTACTAATATTTTTCTTGCCAACCAAGGAATATCAATTACACGAGGGTCGTTTAAAAATTCAGATAAATAACGACGAACATCGCTTGTGCTTGGGCTGTCTGGGGTTCCTAATTGGAGTAATAATACACCTGTTTTTTTCATTCTTAACTTTCTTTTCCTAATTGGAATTAGTTGCTTAACAACCAATCATAACATAAGTTCCAAAATTAAGGACAATTTCTTGTCTAAGTAATTTTTAAATCAAGAAAGATTAATATTATGAAAACGAATTAAAACAACTAAATCAGTTTTAAAATTTAAAATTTAGATTCAAACTTTCGTTTATTCGTTCTGTTAACATCTCAATCAGTTCCTCATCCATAAATTCATAATCGTCAGGAATTTCTACGATTTCAATTTTTGGTAGATATAAATGAGTGTAAGTTTCGGAGATTTTAGTGCGTTGATTTTTCTCCATTGCTACTATTAAATCAGCCCAAATCAAATCATTTTCGGAAATTTTGCGATCACTTTTTGGACTTAATCCAGCTGAACGAATTGCAAAGCGACTATCATTTTTAAAAATATATTCTGCGGTTCTACTTCGTTTTTTGTTGTGTCCACAAACAACTAGAAGATTTGGTCTTTCTTTCATGTAAATTGAATTTCAATATTAATTAATTTTCGGCAACAAATAAAGTCATTAAATGGACTTAGTTCAACCATTCAGGTTAGTACCGATTAAGAAAATGGTATAAAAAGATGAAATGACATAAATTACGATTCGTTTTCTATCTTTATTGACATTTGTTTAAAAATCAAAATGTATGGAACGTCGCAAAGTTTTACGCCTATTTTTAGTTTCCTCTGTTGCAGCAATGGTTGCACCAAAATTAGCCTTTGGTCAAACACCTTTATATCAAAATTTGGATTTTTCAAGTTTAGATTTTGGCTCTGATTTTAAGTGGGGTGTTGCAACCGCTGCTTATCAAATTGAAGGAGCGCATAACATAGACGGAAAATCGGCTTCAATTTGGGACACCTTTTCACATAAAAAGGGAACAATTAAAACAGGTGAAAACGGAGATGTAGCATGCGATTTTTACCACAATTATGAACAAGATTTGGATGTATTGAAGTCATTAAATATGCGTGTTTTTCGATTCAGTATTGCTTGGAGTAGAATTTTGCCAAATGGGGTAGGGGCGCCCAATCAAAAAGGCATTGATTTTTATAATCGTGTGATTGATGCTTGTTTGGCTCGAGGAATTGAACCTTGGGTTACCTTGTATCATTGGGATTTACCTCAAGTTTTACAAGATCAAGAAGGTTGGATGAATCGAGCTTCTGTTTCTTGGTTTTCAGAATATGCAGAATTAGTTACCAAAACGTTTGGAGATAAAGTAAAAAATTGGATGGTTTTCAATGAACCGTCGGCTTTCACAGCTTTAGGATATTTGATTGGTTATCATGCGCCAGGATTGAAAGGTTTTAAAAACTACTTACCAACTGTTCACCATGTTTGTTTGTGTCAAGCAGAAGGCGGTAGAATTATCCGTAAAAATGTAGAAAATGCTAACATCGGAACCACTTTTTCCTGCTCGCATGTGGATGTTTATAAAAGCGAAAAACGAGATGGTAAATCAGCTGAACGTTGGGATGTGCTCTTGAATCGTTTGTTCATTGAACCTTCATTAGGAATGGGTTATCCGATGGAAAGTTTTCCGATTTTACGTAAATTGAACAAGTATATTCTGCCAGGTGATATGGACAAGTTAAAGTTCGATTTTGATTTCATTGGCGTTCAAAATTATACGCGAGAAGTTGTCAAAAAAGTTGGATTAATTCCTGTAATGAAAGGTTTAGAAATCAAACCTGTAAAACGTGATGTTAAAGAGGTAACTGAAATGGGTTGGGAAGTTTACCCAGAAGGAATTTACCAAATAATTAAACAATTTGCAGCTTATCCAGGTGTAAAGAAAATCTTTGTAACTGAGAATGGATGCGCTTTTCCCGATGAATTAGTGGATGGCAAAGTAAATGACGTTAAACGAATTGATTATTACCAACGTTATTTGAAACAAGTGCTACGTGCAAAAAAAGAAGGTGTTAATATTGGAGGCTATTTCAGTTGGACCTTGTTGGATAATTTTGAATGGAGCGAAGGATTCAAGCCACGATTTGGTCTTGTTTATGTTGATTTTAAAACACAAAAAAGATATATAAAAAATAGTGGTTTTTGGTTCAAAGAGTTTTTAGCTGATAGAAAGTAAGGCCGAATTGCATTTCAACCTTACTTTTTATCGCTAAAACAATTTCATCTGATCCTCGTCTTCGTTGTCTTCTGGTTTCTTGGTTAAATCCCATTCAACTGTTGGAGCGTCGCCATCTTCTGAATCAATTTCTGCATCGATTTCGTCCGTTGTAGCTGGTGATTCTTCCTCTGGCCAAGGTTCTTTTCCTTCGTCGATTGGATGCGTCAATACAATTTCTTTGACTTTCAATTTCGTCATTTGATTGCCTTGCGCTTTCATTCCTTTCACGTCAATCATATCTGCCAAGTTCATCAAATTGTCAGGAAGATTTTTCGTT
>CAZDKE010000003.1:17918-66049 GCA_964506255.1 uncultured Lishizhenia sp.
CATCATGAATGGTATTTATTTATTTAGACATGGTTTCGTTTCTTTCAGCAATTTGTTATAAACGATTTTCACCTCTGGACGATAAGCTGTAGAAACGGCATCCATATACGAACCAGCACTTTCACTAATAAACAATACTCGCTTATCGCTCTGCACCTCACACACAAAACGTTTTACGTAGTGTAATTCTTTTTCACCATCATAATAAACAGTTGAAATCGGACGATCCGGAACCCATTTTTCAATGTGAATCATATCTTCGTCGAAATGAGTCGCTAAGTCAAAAGAACTCAAGCGGTATTCACCAGTTTTATATAATGTTAAGATTTTATCTTCGCCTTTGAATGAGCCTAAGAATTTCCCACGACCTTCGTCGTTCAAACGTCCAACGATTGTATCGTACCAGATTTTGCGAGCTGCCAATGTGGAACCGCCCACTTCTTTCTGAACGATTTTCTGAATGATTTCTTTCGTTGCTCTATTTCCAGCTGAATTTCTTCCTTTGATTAATAGTTCTCCCATATTGATGTCAAAACGCAAACGTTTCAAATGCGGACGTGGACGCAATAAAACAGTAACCACTTCGCGTTCACCATTCGGATGCACCGAGAAATACAACATTTTAGAACCTTTCGTTCCACGAGTTAAATCATATTCTGTATCGCGCGTAATGGAATTCACATAAAAGCGTTTCATCATTGTCGCACCGCCAACTCCATCTTGATAGAATAAATGGTAAATGGTACGTGTGTCGCCTTTTTTCCAAACACTCGCAAAAATCAAGTCTTTACCAACGAATTTCTTATCTGTCACTTTCGTAACCATCATTTTACCCGAAGCAAAGAAACAAATGATATCATCGATTTCAGAACAATCAGAAACAGCTTCATTCTTTTTCAAACCGTAACCGATGAATCCTTCTTCGTAATCGACATATAATTTTTTGTTCGCAATAATTACTTTGCTCGCTGTAATATTATCAAATACTTTGATTTCTGTTTTGCGTTCTTTACCTGCACCAAAACGTTTCTTCAAATCTTTGTAGTAATCAATTGCGTATTCCACCAAATTCGCTAAGTGACCTTTCACTTCCTCCATTTCCGCTTCGATTTTCAACAAAGCATCATCTGCTTTTGAAGAGTCGAATCGCGTGATACGAATCATTGGAATTTGTGTCAATTTTTGTAAATCATCATCTACAATCGGACGCAATAATTGTCCTAAAAACGGCTCGAAGCGTTTGTATAAGTATTTGTATAGTTCTTCTCTATCGGAATAATGTTTGAAGTCGATGTACATTTCATTGTTGATGAACAATTTTTCCAACGTTGAGAAATGCCACATTCTTTCCAACTCATCCAAACGGATTTCCAATTCCAATTTCAATAAGCGAACAGTACTATCAGTTGTCACTTTCAAAATCTCAGAAACGCCCATAAATCGTGGACGTTCACCATCAATTATCGTTGAATTGGGAGAAATCGAAACTTCACAATCTGTGAATGCATACAAGGCGTCAATCGTTTTGTCAGGAGAAACGCCAGGGAACAAATGCACGATGATTTCCGCTTCCATAGAAGTGTTGTCCTCGATTTTTTTGATTTTAATTTTCCCTTTATCGTTGGCTTTAATCACCGATTCAATCAAAGAACCAGTCGTTGTTCCAAAAGGAATTTCGTTGATGATTAAAGTCTTGTTGTCAACTTTTCTAATTTTCGCTCTAACTCGAACACGCGCGCCACGCAAACCATCGTTGTAACCTGTAAAATCTGCCATTCCCCCATTAGGGAAATCAGGCAATAATTCTACTTTTTTTCCACGTAAATGATTAATCGCTTGGTCAATTAACTCAATGAAATTGTGAGGTAAAAACTTACAAGCCATACCAACTGCGATACCTTCTGCACCTTGTGCCAACAACAAAGGAAACTTCATTGGCAATTGCTCTGGTTCTTTATTTCTGCCATCGTAACTAGACAACCAAGTTGTAGTTTTGGCATTAAATGCAACGTGAAGAGCAAATTTTGAAAGACGTGCCTCAATGTAACGTGGAGCAGCAGCGCCGTCACCAGTCAAAGTATTTCCCCAGTTTCCTTGGCAGTCAATCATCAATTCTTTTTGTCCCAATTGCACCAAAGCATCTCCAATCGAAGCGTCACCGTGCGGGTGATATTTCATCGTATTCCCGATGATGTTCGCTACTTTGTTGTAACGTCCATCTTCCATTTCTTTCATCGAATGCAAAATGCGTCGTTGTACCGGTTTCAAACCATCATACAAAGAAGGAACGGCGCGTTCGAGAATTACGTAACTGGCATAATCCAAAAACCAATTTTCGTACAAGCCACCCACAGGAATGACTTTTTCATCTACTTTTTTGTTCTCGAAAGGATTGTGTTCGTCACCCTTTTCCAAGTTTGCATCTTCAATTTCGTCCTCTGCCATAATTAAGAAGCTTGTTCAAGATCGTCTGGATGCATGTCTGCAAGAATTTCTTCTGCTATGTCTTTCTCCACACGAAGGTTGTCAATAATAAAATCTTGTCGTTCTGGTGTGTTTTTACCCATAAAATACGATAGAATCGAATCAATCGAATTGTCTTTGGATAAAAGAACTGGTTCTAAACGAATGTCTGCACCAATAAAATGTACGAATTCATCCGGTGAAATTTCTCCCAAACCTTTAAATCGTGTTATTTCAGCTGCTTTTCCAATTTCTGCAATCGCATTTCTGCGCTCTTCTTCGGAATAGCAATAAATCGTTTTTTTCTTGTTGCGCACACGGAACAAAGGCGTTTGCAATACATATACGTGGTTTCGTTTCACTAAATCCGGAAAAAACTGCAAGAAAAACGTCAACAACAACATACGAATATGCATTCCATCGACGTCGGCATCTGTTGCAATTACAATTTTGTTGTAACGCAAATTATCCATATCGTCTTCGATGTCTAAAGCCGCTTGAATGAGGTTGAATTCCTCGTTTTCATACACCACTTTTTTCGTCAAACCGTAGCAGTTCAATGGCTTACCACGCAACGAGAAAACAGCTTGAGTGTTCACGTCTCTTGATTTCGTAATCGATCCACTCGCAGAATCTCCCTCGGTAATAAACAAGGTAGTATTCTCACGGTTTTCGTCTTTCAAATCCGTCAAGTGCGTTCGACAATCACGTAATTTCTTGTTGTGAAGGTTCGCTTTTTTTGAACGCTCACGTGCAATTTTACGAATACCCGCCAATTCTTTGCGCTCGCGTTCGGATTGTTTGATTTTCTTTTCAATCGTTTCTGCCACCTCAGGATGACGGTGCAGGTAATTATCTAATTTGTCTTTTAAGAAATCGTTGATGAACGCACGCATAGATTTTCCACCCGGTTCAATTTCTTGCGACCCTAATTTTGTTTTTGTTTGCGATTCGAAAACAGGTTCAATCACTTTAATCGCAATCGCAGCTACAATCGACTGACGAATATCGGAAGCTTCGTAGTTTTTATTGTAAAAATCGCGAATCACTTTTGCAACCGACTCACGGAAAGCACTTTGATGCGTACCACCTTGTGTTGTGTGTTGCCCGTTGACGAACGAATAATAATCTTCACCATAGGTTCTACCGTGTGTGAATGCCACTTCGATGTCTTCGTCTTCAATGTGAATGATTGGATACAAAGGATCGCCGTCCATATTGTTTTCCAACAAATCTTTCAAACCGTCTTTTGATTGGAACTTTTCACCGTTGTAATAAATCGCCAATCCGCGATTCAAATAACAGTAATTCCACATCATTTTATCCAAGTACACAGTTTTAAAAGCATACTTTTTGAAAATCGTTTCGTCGGGAATAAATTCTACATAGGTTCCATTTTGCTCGTCCGTTTTCTCAATTGGATATTCTTTTACCAATTCTCCTTGATTGAAATCCGCACGTTTTTTCTCCCCTTCACGAACCGAATAAACGGAGAAATAAGAAGAAAGCGCATTCACCGCTTTCGTACCGACACCATTCAAACCAACCGATTTCTTGAAGGCTTTAGAATCGTATTTTCCACCGGTATTCATTCGTGAAACAACTTCGACCACTTTCCCCAACGGAATACCACGACCGTAATCGCGCACGCTTACTTTTCCGTCTTTCACTTTGATATCGACGCGTTTGCCGTTCCCCATCACGAATTCATCGATACAGTTATCGACTACTTCTTTTACGAGGATATAAATTCCATCATCCGCAGCGGCGCCATCACCGAGTTTTCCGATGTACATCCCAGGACGCAAGCGAATGTGCTCTTTCCAGTCGAGGGAACGTATGTTGTCTTCAGTATATTGATTTTCAGCCATTTTTATGTAGAATTCTTTAATTTAACAAAAATAACTGTTAAACAAAGAAATGATTAGTAACTAAACGTAATTTATGAACGCAAATTAGTTGATAACAAGGAGGAATTGTGAATTTTTGAATTATTTAAACTGAGCCTTTCGAAATGTTAATTTTAATTAGAATTAACTTAACTCTCAAATTCATTTTAGATTCATTCTCAATAAGCTTTGTTAACTTATATTTTTGATTTAAAGCTATAACTTTGTAATGTGAAAACAGCAAACCTCATTTTAGCGGCTTATTTTTTATTGCTTTCACTTGCACCAAATATGCAAGGGTTTCAGTTTTTAAACATTTCCAGTTTTGTTGAACATTACGAAGATCATTTAGATAGAAATCCAAGTTCAACTTTATTTTCATTTGTTAAAGAGCATTATTTCAATCAATTGACTGATTTTGAGGAGGAACATAACAACTTGCCAATGAAAACAGCTGTAGCTAATACACTTGTTGTTTTTACTTGTGAGTTCAATGCAATTCGTCTTTCCTCAATTGAAGAAGTTCATTTTTCAGTGAAAAAGGAAAAATTCTCTACTTACAAAGAAGATTATTTCTTCGATCGTAATCATACCGTTTGGCATCCGCCTCAGTTGTGTTAATCCAATTGTTGTCGTGTATTAATCTTTGTTTGACAAAGTGAAAGCACGCATTTTTTGAGATTAATACCTTAGATTATGTTGAATAAAATCATCGAGTTTTCGATTAAAAATAAACTCATTATAGGTTTGTTTACCATTGCCCTCATTGGGCTTGGTATCATTGAAACTACAAAATTACCCATTGATGCTGTTCCTGACATCACTAACAATCAGGTTCAAATTATTACTGTTGCACCTTCTTACGGTGCGACAGACATCGAGCGTTTGGTTACCTTTCCAATCGAACAAGCAAATAGTAACATTGCTGGAATCCAAGAGATTAGAAGCTTTTCTCGTTTTGGTCTTTCATTGGTAACAATCGTTTTTGAAGATGGAATCGATATTTACTGGGCAAGACAGCAAGTTGCTGAACGTTTGCAAAATGTGCAATCGCAAATTCCTCCGGGAATTGGAAAACCTGAAATGGGGCCAATATCCACAGGTTTGGGAGAGATTTATCAATATGTTGTTCGACCTAAAAAAGGATACGAAGACAAATACGACGCAACTGAACTAAGAACCATTCAAGATTGGACGGTTAGACGACAATTGCTTGGAATTAAAGGTGTTGCAGAAGTTAGTAGCTTCGGAGGAAAACTTAAACAGTTTGAAGTTGCTATCAATCCTGACCAATTAAAAGCTTTTCAGTTATCGATCAATGACGTTTTTACAGCTTTGGAAAACAACAATCAAAACACAGGTGGTGCTTATATTGAAAAAGGTCCAACCGTTTTGTTTATCCGCAGTGAAGGGTTGATTGGAACGATTGAAGATATTGAAAATGTGCTCGTTAAACAAACTGAAAACGGAACACCAATTTTATTAAAAGATGTCGCGAAAGTGAATATTGGTTTTGCAACACGGTACGGTGCTTTGTGCTATAATGACGAAGGGGAAGCAGCAGGTGCAATTGTGATGATGTTGAAAGGTGCAAACAGTAGCGAGGTAATTAAAAATGTAAAAGAACGTATCGCGCAAATTCAAAAAATACTTCCCGAAGGAGTGGTTATTGAACCTTTTTTGGACCGAACAAAAATGGTAAATAATGCCATTGGAACGGTAGAGAAAAACTTAGTGGAAGGAGCTTTAATCGTGATTTTCATACTTGTAATTTTCTTAGGAAATGTAAGAGCTGGATTATTAGTTGCCTCTGTGATTCCTTTGGCGATGTTGTTTGCAATTATTATGATGAATCTTTTTGGCGTAAGCGGAAATTTAATGAGTTTAGGAGCTTTAGATTTCGGTTTAATTGTAGATGGAGCGGTAATTATTGTCGAAGCAGTGATGCACCAACTTTCGTATAGTAAACTCTTTGCGAATCAAAATAAGATTTCACAAGCTGAAATGGACAAACAAGTTGGTTTTTCTGCTGGAAAAATGATGAATAGCGCTGTTTTTGGTCAAGTGATTATTTTGATAGTGTATTTGCCAATTTTGTCTTTGAGTGGAATTGAAGGAAAAATGTTTGCCCCGATGGCTCAAACTGTTGCCTTTGCTTTAGTGGGTGCATTTCTCCTTTCACTGACTTATATTCCGATGATGAGCTCGATTTTCTTGAGTAAACAAATCAAACACAAACCGAATATTTCAGATAAAGTGATGTTTGCAGTTGAAAGAAAATACCAAGCAACTTTGGGTAAAATTTTACGCTTTCCCAAAACAGTAATTGGAATTGTGGTTGCTTTGTTTTTAGGTGCCGTTTTCGTAATGTTAACACTTGGAGGAGAATTTATTCCTGCCTTGGAAGAGGGAGATTTTGCAATTGATACGCGCGTTTTGACTGGAAGTAGTTTAAATACAAGTATCGAATACACTCAAAAAGCCGCACATATTTTAAAAACGCGTTTTCCAGAAGTTGAAAAAGTGGTTACAAAGATTGGTTCAGGAGAAGTCCCAACCGATCCAATGCCAATGGAAGCTGCTGATATGATGGTGATTTTAAAAGATAAACACGAATGGACATCGGCGGAAACTTTCCCTGAATTGGCAGAAAAAATGGGTAAAGCGTTGGAAGATGTTCCTGGAATTACAACTGGTTTTCAGTTTCCTGTTCAAATGCGTTTTAATGAATTAATGACTGGAGCACGACAAGATGTGGTGTGTAAAATTTTTGGTGAAGATTTGGATTCATTGGCAATTTATGCTGAAAAATTGGGCAAGATCATCAAAACCGTAAAAGGTGCTCAAGATTTATACATTGAACCTGTCACTGGAATGCCTCAAATTGTGATTGAATACAAACGTGCGTTGATTTCGCAGTATAATTTGAATATTTCAGACATCAATCGCATTGTAAACACAGCCTTTGCAGGACAATCGACAGGTTTGGTTTACGAAGGAGAAAAACGTTTTGATTTAGTCGTACGTTTGGATAACAAGTTGAGAAACAATTTAGAAGACATTCAAAACTTATTGATTCCAACGCCAAATGGTTCTCAAATTCCATTAAGTCAATTGGCAGACGTGGCGATAAAAAATGGTCCAAATCAAATTCAACGTGAAGATACAAAACGAAGAATTGTGGTGGGATTCAATGTTCGAGGTCGCGATGTGCAAAGTATCGTTGAAGAATTGCAAACGAAAGTGGATAAAGAATTGAAGTTTCACACGGGCTATTTTGTGACCTATGGTGGAGCGTTTGAGAATTTAAATGAAGCGAAAGCTCGATTGTCAATTGCCGTTCCTGTTTCATTAGCTTTAATTTTCTTGTTGCTGTTTTTTGCTTTTAATTCTGTGAAACACGGCTTGTTGATTTACACAGCAATTCCTTTGTCGGCAATCGGTGGAATCTACTTTTTAGCCTTGCTCGGAATGCCTTTCAGTATCAGTGCTGGTGTTGGTTTTATTGCGCTTTTCGGTGTTGCCGTTTTGAATGGAATCGTTTTGGTTGCAGAGTTTAATCGTTTAAAAGAATCGGGAATGAGAAATCTAAATCGAATTGTAATTACAGGGACAAAAGTTCGTTTGCGTCCCGTTTTAATGACTGCATTTGTTGCTTCACTTGGTTTTTTACCAATGGCGTTAAGTAATGGTGCAGGAGCTGAAGTGCAACGTCCTTTGGCAACTGTGGTAATTGGAGGTTTACTTTTGGCTACCTTCCTTACGCTTTTCGTTTTACCTGTTTTGTACGTAATTTTTGAAAATATTCAACCTAAAAAGGTGAAAGCTCCAAAAGTTGGAATGCTTGTAATTTTATTTTTAAGTACTTTATTTACAGGTTATTCACAGACAATTACCTTTAGTGAAGCTACCAATTTAGCGTTGAAAAATAACCTTTCAATTAAGAACAAACAATTGATTGCCGACTATCAAAATAAGTTGATTGGCTCAGCGCTTGATTTACAAAAAAGTAATTTTTCATCAGAGTTTGGACAAGTAAATAGTGCCTATTTTGACACGAAATTTATTCTTTCGCAAAGCTTCAATTTCCCAAGTGTTTACAGCAACCAAAAAAAGGTTCTTGAAGAGAATTGGAAAGAATCCGTTTTAGCGGTAAATCTTTCTGAATCAGAAACAAAACGAGTGGTTTCAGAGCTTTTTTATCATTTGTTGCTCTTGAAAGAACAATCGAAAGTTTTGAAAGAGGCGATAGACAATTACACGCTTTTTGTTGAGAAATCAACTTTACGCTTCGAAAAAGGGGAGACATCGATTCTTGAAAAAACAGCTGCAGAATCTCAACTTGGAGAGCTTTTAATGCAATGCGAATTGTTAAAGGCAGAGGAAGAGATTGCACAATTACAGTTTCAGTTAGTGTTGAATTCAACTCAAAAATTTGAACCTCAGGCCGACGATTTTAAACTGCAAATCATTGATCGAACAGAATCAACCCCATCTCATCCGCAACTATTATTGATGGAAGAAAAAGTGGCGATTGCTAACGCACAACAACGATTGGAAAAATCAAAACTTTTACCAGATTTTACAATTGGCTACTTTAACCAAAGTTTCCGAGGAACAGGCGCAGACTATCAGGTTTATAATGCTACTAATCGTTTCAACGGTGCTCAGATAGGTGTAGGAATCCCGTTGTTTTATGGGGCTCAAAAAGCTCGAATTGAAGCTTCAGAAAATGCAATTAAAATTGCAGAAAACGAGTTGGAATACGGTAAAAATCAACACAACACAGAGCTTCAATCGGCACTTGCACAGCAGAAAAACAATCAAACAATGATTAATTTCTTTGAACAACAACAACTTCCAAATGCAAAGCTTATTCAAAAAACAGCGATGGAGCTTTTCAATAAAGGAGAAATCAATTATTTGGAATGGTCGAATTTAAACAATCAAGCGCTTCAAATTCAAAGAAATTACCTAGAAATAGTTCGAAATTATAATTTCAACCTAATAAAAATCAATTACTTAATTAACAAATAGAACCAATGAAAACAATCATATATTTAATAGCATTCAGTTTCCTTTATAGCTGTGGAAGCGTAGATGAAACAAATCCTGCTGAAGAAAAAGTCGCTATCAATTCAACTGTTACCTTGACAAATGCTCAATACAAATCTGCTAACATTTCAAGTCATAAACTAGAAACGAAGTCGATTTCTGGAATTGTTAAACTAAATGGTAAAATTGATGTTCCACCTCAAAATTTAATTTCTGTTAGTGTTCCGCTTGGTGGTTATTTAAAATCTACGAAACTTCTTCCTGGGATGCGGCTTTCTAAAGGTGAAGTAATTGCCGTTTTGGAAGACCATCAGTATATTCAGTTGCAAGAAGATTATTTGATTACTAAGTCGAAAATGGAATTGGCAGAGCAAGAATTTGAACGTCAAAAGGAACTGAATAAATCAAAATCTACGAGTGATAAAGTTTTTCAACAGGTAAAAGCAGATTTTCAAAACTTGCGAATTTCCCTTCAATCTTTAGCTGAAAAATTGAAGTTGATAAATATAAATCCTCGCAACCTAACAGAAAACTCAATTTCAAGAAGTATTACGTTGAAAGCGCCTTTCAATGGTTTTGTTTCAAAAGTAAATGTGAATATCGGAAAATACGTAAACCCAACTGACGTACTTTTTGAATTAGTGGACCCAACTGATATTCACTTGAATTTGAAAGTTTTTGAGAAAGACTTGATAAAATTAGCAATCGGTCAAAAATTAGTGGCTTATTCAAACAGCGATTCTGACAAGAAATTTGAGTGTGAGATAATTCTGATAAGTCAAGCTATTTCAGTAGATGGAAGCGCAGAAGCACACTGTCATTTTGCGAAGTATGATAAAAGTCTTTTCCCAGGAATGTATATGAATGCGGAGATTGAATTGAAAAGTAACCAAGTTTTAGCAGTTGAAGAAGAAGCAATTGTGAGTTTTGAAGGAAAAAATTACGTATTCGTAAAACAAGGAAAGCAAACCTTTGAAATGCTAGAAGTTGAAGTTGGAACGAAAGAAAATGGTTGGGTAGAAGTCCTAAATAGTTCTAACTTTGACGGAAAAGAAATTGTAAGCAAAGGAGCTTATACATTATTAATGTCACTAAAAAATAAAGCGGAGGAATGAAAGGATTGTGGATTACGGATTGGCGGATTACGGATTGAGAATTGCGGATTGCAGATTTCACTCATTCATTCCCTCGTTCTCTCTTAATATCCTAAAATCCTAAAGTCCTAATATCCTAAAAACTAAAACAAAAAAAATGAAAAATCTAAACACAATTCTAATGGGAACTTTTTTAGTAGTTGGTTCCTTTATTTCGTTCAACTCGTGTGAAAAAAGCGGCAGTTGCGATGAAACAAACATAAGTAAAGCGGGCGACGATGATAGCCACAACATGGGTCAAAATTGTATGCAATGTCACACTTCGGGTGGAAAAGGTGAGGGGTGTTTTACTGTTGCGGGAACAGCCTACAACGAAGCACAAACAAGCACTTTGAACACTGGAACTATCGAATTATACTCAGGTCCAAACGGTACTGGGAATTTAGTAACAACCGTGAAAATCGATTCAAAAGGTAATTTCTACACAACAGCGAGCGTTTCAATCAATGGATTGTATCCTGCAATAACTGGTCCAACAGGACAAAAACAATACATGGGTTCTTCCTTGTCTTCTGGACAATGTAATTCTTGCCACGGCGTTTCTACAGGTAAGATTTGGGGGAATTAGAATCTTTGTTGTTTTTAAAATGTTGCATTCCAAAGGTGAGAGTTTAAACGCTCACTTTTGGAAATGAACGCAACCGTTCTAAGCATTTTAAAGTTTCTTGCAACCTGGAACTAATTTCATGCTGAAATCACCAAAATTTAATTTCTTTAGTTGTATTTTAGGCTTGAAAAGTAATTATTAGACCAAGAACTTGCAGATTCTAAAAAGATGCTTATCTTTGCACCTCAAAATTTTTATAAACCGAGGTTTCGTACCTCAAACTGTAAACCCTTATGGCAACAAGAATTAGATTACAAAGACACGGAAAAAAAGGTAAACCATTTTTCCATTTAGTAGCTGCTGACAGTAGAGCAAAAAGAGATGGTAAGTTCATCGAGAAATTGGGAACATACAATCCAACTGCAAATCCTGCGGTTATTGACATCAATTTCGAAAGAACACTTAGCTGGGTTCAAACTGGAGCTGAAATGTCTGACACAGCGAAAGCAATTCTTTCTTACAAAGGTGTTTTATTCAAAAACCATTTAATCAAAGGTGTTGCTAAAGGAGCATTGACAATGGAGCAAGTTGAAGAGAAATTCAACGCTTGGTTGGCTGCGAAAGAAGCAAAAATCGAAGGTAAAAAAGATGGTTTAGTAAAAAGCGCTGAACAAGAAAGAATAGCAAGGTTGAAAGCTGAAGAAGCTGTAAATGCTGCTAAAGCTGCTGAATTAGCTGCTAAAAACGCACCAGTTGTGGAAGAAGTAGTTGAAGAAGAAGTAGTAGCTGAAGAAGCTGCTGAAGAATCAACTGAAGAAACTGCAAACGAAGAAGCACAAGAAGAAGGTGCTGCTGAATAAGCAGAAATGAATAAAGAAGATTTTTTTCAATTAGGATCAATAGCGAAACTTCACGGATTTAAAGGTGAAGTTTCGTTGTTTTTGGATGTTACAAATCCAGAAGAATATACCGAACTCGAAACGGTTTTTGTCGAAATGAATGGTTTCCTAACACCTTATTTCATTGACAATGTAAAACTAAAAAACAAAGGTTTTATCACTGTAAAATTCAAAGAAATTGACACTGAAGAAGCCGCAAAAAAACTCCTCAAAAAAGCAATTTATCTCCCTTTAGACGAATTGAAGGAATTAGACGACGTGAGTTTTTATGACCACGAAGTACTAGGTTACGAAGTAATTGATGCTATAAAAGGTTCAATCGGATTAGTGACGAACATCATTGAAATTGCTTCTAATCCTTTAATGCAAACAGAAATCGACGGTAAAGAAGTGCTTCTACCCATTTTTGATGGCCTCGTAAAAAAAGTGGATCGCAAGAAAAGAATCCTTTACGTTGAAGCTCCAGAAGGATTGATTGACTTGTATTTGTAAAGACATTTTATCTGATACAGATAATAAATTATTTTTTTTGAAGGTGAAAATATTTATTTTCTCAAATATTGACATTATAACCTTTAACCTCTTTTTCTCGAAATTATTTTAATGGTCAAGTTTTTTATTTAGATCCATAAGACATTATAAACAACACATTAACCTCCGCCGAGTGCAAGATACATATGAATGTTGAGCTCTTGTTGTTGCTGATAGAGATCAAGTAATTCCATCCTTGCTTTTAAGAAACTGTGTTGAGCATTTATTATTTCTAAATATTTTTGTGTTTTGCACTTCCAAACTTGCACTTTGCATTTCAGACTCTGAAATTTTAAGTAATGCTTCTTTCTTAACTACCTCTTCTTTGTATGGCGCATTGTTAATACCAAAAAGTAGTTGGCCTTCGGTAACTTCTTGACCTTCGTCAACATGAACCTTTAAAAAGTAACCAGGTATCATTGAACGAATTTCAATGCTTTTAACAGCCATGATTTCAGCAACATAGTCTATATGAGAATTGGTGTCAAATTTTAATGGTCTTGTAACGGGAAAAGTTTCTATTTTGGTTGTTGTTTCTTTTTCATTACAAGATACAAGCACGAAAGAAAAGAGGACAATCCTCCAATCAATTATATGTTTAAGCATTTGATAAATTTTAATTAAGTAATTTTTAAACTAGAAAAAATTAACTTAATCGTTGAGGAGGTGTAAACGGATTTTTACTCCTATTTATCGATTTTGATTCTTTGTAATTAAAGGAATTGAAAGCTGCTGAATTAAACAAAAACAAAGGTTTTGGATAGGAAATTAATTCGATAGTTTTAACTTCTTCAAATTCAGTTTTCTCCTCCATTTCAGAGGAATCTTCAAGATCTTGGAGTTCAATTGTACATTTTTTTTGACTAAAGTTTTGTACATTAAACAAGTAATTTACCGTTACCGCTAAAAAAGTTAAATAGAAAAAGAGCGTCGACAAATTTTTTATTGCGACAAAAATAATCAGAACATCAATTGTTAAAATGTGATTTCATTTTATTAAACAATCTTTAATTTTTTATAACTTCTGGTATTTCTAAAGTTTTAAATAATAACAAACCATATGATCGAACTCCTCAGGTTCTAAGATTAATTTCTGTTTTGTATTAACTTTTAAACATAAGGTCGATAGTAAAATCGGAATCCTCAGGTTTTTAATAAATCTTTGTTTTCTTTAACGAAATCCTTTCATTTCCTATTCTAGCTTTTTGACTACTTTTGTAAAAAAAAAATCTAACGACATGAAAAAATTACTTTTTCTTTTTGCCACAACTACTTTACTGTTATCATGTGGAGTTAAAGTTCCATACACTACTCAAATTCGCGATGAATTTTCTTTGGATACGGAAGAAAAAATGAGACAAGTACAATTTTTCACTTCTCATACGATTATTTTAGACCAAATTAAAAAATCTGATGCTCAAAACACAACCCAAAATGGTACTTTGGTTTCGAGTTCAAACTCAGAAAAAGAAACAATCATTATTCCTGCAGGAACCAAATGTGTTTTTGAAAGTTATGGGTCTAAAGGTGAAATTAAAGTTCGTTTTGAATTAGGTGAAAATAAAATCATCAGTTTCAATACAAAAGCTGAAAATACTTCAACTAATAAACGCTTTTATTTTGATGCTGATTGGAATGCACAAGGAGGTCCTAAAATGATGTACGGCGAAAATGAGTATAAAATCGATTTATTAAGAGGAAGTCCTCGTACCTCTCATTTATTAGTTGTTAAAAAACGATTAGAAAAATCTAAAAGAAAAGAACGCGTTGTTAAAGGTTTGAAAATCTAATTTGATGTTTCGACACGTCGTTTTTCTATCCTTAACAATTGTTTTTTCTTCATGCTCCGATAAGTTTGACGCGGAAGAAGAAATTCGTACAAACTGCAAACAAGGTTCTGAACCAGTCTATAAAGTACTATTTATTGGTTGGGATGGAGTTAGAAGTGATGCCGTTCAAACAGCAGAAACGCCAAATTTAGATGTAATAATCGCATCTTCTTTGTTCTCATACAATTGTGATCGCGGTCCATATACTGTAAGTGTACCAGGTTGGTCTTCCATTTTGCATGGTGTTTGGCCTGAAAAACATAATTTGTTTGAAAACACATTCAAAAAAAACAACTACGAAGAATATCCTGATATTATTTCAATTGCAAAACAATTCAAACCTAATTTAAGTGCCACAATTCTAACGAGTTGGGATGATTTTTTACGCATAACTGACAATGAAGATTATGCACAACGGTACGATAATGACAAGCAAGTCACTGATGCTTCAATTCAATTATTAAGCGATTGCACGCCAGATTTAATGTTTCTTCATTTTGATTATACAGATCATGTTGGACATAAAATAGGCTTTAGCAATGATGGTCTTGAATACTTAAGCGCCATTGAAATTTCGGATTTTTATCTTGGTCAAATAATGACTCAAATTTATTTTAGAGAAAATCTTTACGGTGAGAAATGGATGGTAGTTTTAACAACTGATCATGGTGGTGAGGGAACAGGTCATGGAGGACAAGACGATTTACCTCAAACACGAAATGTTTGGGCAGTAATTCGTACTCCAAATCAAGAAATGACTGAATTACAATCAATTAAAAGTGTAGATTTATTACCAACTATGTTAAAATGGTTGGGGATTGAAAATGTTCCGAATTTAGATGGAACAGTGTTAAATTAAAAATTATGGAAGAAAATACCTTATTAAAAGCAAGAACAATTGAATTTAATCGCGAAGGATTTGACGATGCAGAGTTATTAACGATTTATAAGAAATTACTTAAACCTCGAATGATTGAGGAAAAAATGTTGATTCTTTTGCGTCAAGGAAAAATCACAAAATGGTTCTCAGGTTGGGGACAAGAAGGTATTTCTGTTGGTTGCACTTATGCGATGGACAAAGAGGAATACATGTTGCCAATGCACCGAAATCTTGGAGTTTTTACCACAAGAGATATTCCATTAAATCGTTTGTTTGCTCAATTTCAAGGTAAACTTTCTGGTTTCACAAAAGGCCGTGACCGTTCATTTCACTTCGGAACACAAGAGTATAAGTTGGTTGGAATGATTTCACATCTTGGTCCACAATTAGGAATTGCTGATGGAATTGCTTTGGCGAATAAAATTCAAAAGAATGGAAAATCAACGATGGTATTCACAGGTGACGGTGGTGCTTCAGAAGGCGATTTTCACGAATCGTTGAACGTTGCAGCTGTTTGGGATTTACCTGTAATTTTCTGTATCGAGAACAATTGTTGGGGACTTTCTACTCCATCTATCGAACAATTTAGATGTAAACAATTCATCGACAAAGGAATAGGTTATGGTATGAATGCGGTTCAAGTAGATGGAAATAATATCTTGGATGTAATTAGAGTTGTTCGAAAAATAAATGATGACATTCGTGAAGAGCCGAAACCTTACATCTTAGAATTAATGACGTTCCGTATGCGTGGTCACGAGGAATCTTCTGGAACGAAGTATTATCCAGAAGGAATTCAAGAGGAATGGGCACAAAAAGATCCTGTTACCAATTACGAAGTGTATTTGAAAGAAATTGGCGTTTTGACAGATGAATTAGAAACGGAAATTAAAACTTCATTTAAAGAAGAAATTCAAGCTGGTTTTGAAACAGCACAAGCTGAGGGACCAATTGTTCCAAGTTTAGAAACAGAATTAGCTGACGTTTATGCGCCTTTTACGCAAGTAATTGTTAATGCTGGTGGTGCAAAAATTGAGAAACGATTTATAGATGCCATTCAAGATGCATTGATTCAATCGATGGAAAAATATCCCGATTTGATTTTAATGGGTCAAGATATTGCAGAATACGGTGGCGCTTTTAAAGTAACTGAAGGATTGGTAGATCAATTTGGAAAAGACCGCGTTCGAAACACGCCAATTTGTGAATCAGCAATCGTTGGTGCAGGTTTAGGTTTATCTATTTCAGGAATGAAAGCAATGGTTGAAATGCAATTTGCTGATTTTGTGACGTGTGGTTTCAATCAAATTATCAATAACTTAGCTAAAATGCATTGGCGTTGGGGTCAAAATGCCGACGTTGTGGTACGTATGCCAACAGGAGCAGGAACAGCAGCTGGACCTTTCCATTCTCAAAGCAACGAAGCTTGGTTTTTTCATACGCCAGGTTTAAAAATTTTATATCCTTCCAATCCGCACGATGCTAAAGGTTTATTAAATGCAGCGATTGAGGATCCAAATCCGGTATTGTTTTTTGAACATAAATTATTGTACAGAAGTATAAAAGAAGAAATTCCAAACGATTATTACACGGTTGAAATTGGGAAAGCAGCAACTGTTTCTGAAGGTTCTGATTTAACAATTATCACTTACGGTGCAGGCGTTCATTGGGCGAAAGAAGCGATGACCAAATTCCCAGATGTTTCTGCTGAGATTGTTGATTTAAGAACACTTTTACCGTTAGATACAGAAGCAATTTATGCAGCTGCTAGAAAAACAGGGAAAGTAATTGTACTTCACGAAGATTGTATGATTGGAGGAATAGGAGGAGAGTTGGTCGCAATGATTACCGAAAATTGTTTCCAATCCTTGGATGCGCCTGTAATGCGTGTTGCTTCTTTAGATACTCCAGTTCCTTTTGCTGTTTCTTTGGAGAAACAATTTCTACCACAAGAACGCTTGTTAGAAACAATTGAGAAAATCATAAATTATTAATAAATGTGGGCTTCGAGTACCTCAGCCCACGTCGAGAACCTCAGCCCACGTCGAGATCGTTAGCCACAACTAATCTAAAATAGTTGACTGAGGCTTTCGAAGGCAACTTTTCACACTCAACTCTCAGTTTTCAACTTCTATGATGTCTTCCCTTCAAAAAAATACAATTCTCAATCTCCTAGCTAAACTAGGGATTGTTTTGTTTTTCTTGGAATTTTATCGCATTTTGCTGTTGCTGACTAATTCTCGTTCTTTCCCGAATTTTGGATTTTTTGAGCATTTAGTAGGAATTTGGTTTGATATCATTACAGTTGCTTTATATTATTTGCCATTTATTGCCTTGACTTTGTTGCCGTTGCCAAGAGCGATTGAGAAAATCCGTTCGGTTGTTCTAATTATTGTTTTTTCGCTGACAAGTTTTCTCGTTTATTTATTCAATGCGATGGATGTTGCTTACTTCTCGTATGTTAACAAACGTACAAGCTTTGATTATTTGGTTTATATGCTGAGTAATGACGAAACAAGTAATTTGGCTGGAGATTTTATTCTTGAGTTTTGGTGGTTGTTGAGCTTTTTCTTTATTTCTTTTATTGGGACTATTTATTTATATCGAAAGCTAAAAACCATTGAAATTGATTATCGAACTAAAACAAGCTATTTTACCTTAATTGTAGCTTTGTTATTAACCGTTTTAATTGGTCGTGGTGGATTTCAATTAAAACCTGTAGGAATCTTAGAATCAACCAATTATTGTTCATTGGAGAATTCACCTGCTGTATTAAATTCAGCTTTTACAATCATTAAAACCTTTGACTACGAAGGCGTTGAGAAAAAAGAATATTTTTCTGAATCAGCGTTGAATTCGTATTTCAATCCAGTTCAAATAACGCGTCCACAAGAGATATTGAATGATTCAACGAATGTGGTATTTGTGTTGTTTGAGAGTTTTGGTTCGATGTATGTTGGCCCCAATAATCCTGAGAGTTATTCACCATATTTAGATTCAATTTTGGCGCAATCGATGTATTTTGACGAAGCTATTGCCAATTGTCGCACGTCGATGGATGCTGTTCCAACTATTGTTTCTTCTATTCCAACTTGGATGAATGAAAGTTTTATTTTATCTTCTTATAGTAGTAATCAATTTCAAAGTATTCCAAGTATTTTGAAAGAGAAAGGTTATTCTTCCGCTTTTTATCATGGTTGTACAAATGGTTCGATGCGCTTTGATGCTTTTGCAGCTGCTGCAGGTTTTGACAACTATTTTGGAAGGACTGAATATAATAATGAAAAACATTTTGATGGTAATTGGGGAATTTGGGATCATCATTTTATGCCGTGGACATTGGACAAAATGGACGAAGCTAAAAAACCTTTTTTCTCATTAATCTTTACTCTATCATCTCATCATCCTTATACCATCCCAAAAGAATTTAGCGATAAAGTCAAAAGAAATCCGAAAGACCCAATTTGTGGAACTATTAGTTATGTTGATATAGCATTTAAAGCTTTTTGGGAAAAGGCTCAAACGAAAAAGTGGTTTAAAAATACCATTTTCATTTTTTGTGCAGACCATGTTGGACCTACTAAACGCAATGATCGTGTTTCGCTCAATCATTCTTATCGCATTCCAATCGCTTTTTATCATCCTTGTGGAAAACTACCTCAGATTCCTGAAAATACAGGTTTTCAGCAAATCGATATCTTACCAACTTTATTGGATTTATTGAATGTCAAAACAAAGTATTATGCATTTGGAACTTCTTATTTCAATCCAAGAAAACAACCTAAAATCGTTTATTCGCAAGAGAATCTAATCTGTTTCCGACCTGGAAAAACACCTTTAACTTGGAATGATCGCATTCAAAAAAAGTGGAACAAAGAAGACCAACTTTTGATTCAGCAAATGAAGGCTATTTATCAGCATTACACAACTGATTTGATTGAAAATCAAATGATTCCTTGATTGGGATTTAAAAAATTTGGCATTTTTTTAGCTTAGTAAAATTTGTCAATTTATTTAATACAAAACCTAAATTCCTGAATATTGCTTAATTTAGGGCCAACTAGAAAAAATGAAAATAAATCGACTGCGTTTAGCTCAATTTGGAAACTTAGAATTACTTGCGAAACAAGTTGTCGAAGGATTTATTACAGGTTTACACAAAAGTCCTTTTCATGGTTTTTCTGTGGAATTTGCAGAACATCGCTTGTACAATTCTGGAGAATCAACACGCCACATTGATTGGAAGTTATTTGGGCGAACTGAAAAAATGTTCACCAAAAAATACGAGGAAGAAACAAATTTACGCTGTCAGATTGTAATAGATTCCTCTAGTTCGATGTATTTTCCGAAAGATGGTATTTCAAAATTTGAATTTTCGACCTACGCAGCTGCAAGCTTGATTGAATTATTGAAACGTCAACGTGATGCAGTTGGATTGAGTTTGTTCAACGAAAAATTGGAATTGCATACACAAGCAAAATCTTCTTTGTCGCATCATCGTTATTTGTACAGTGAATTGGAACAACGTTTGCGTGCTTACGACGAGCAATCGAAAAAAGCAACGAATACCGTTCAGCTTTTACACGATATTGCTGAGTTAACGCATCGAAGAAGTTTGGTGGTAATTTTCTCAGATTTATTTGACGACCCAAGTCATTTAGATGAATTGTTCCAAGCTTTGAATCACTTGAAACACAACAAACACGAAGTAGTTATCTTCCATGTGATTGATAAGAAACTTGAATACAATTTTGAGTTGGAAAATCGACCTTATCAGTTGATTGACATGGAAACAGGTGAGCGTATGAAATTGCAACCTGCTGAAGTGAAAGAAAAATACATTGAAGGTATTCAAAATTATTTCAATGAAATCAAGTTACGTTGTGCTAATTACCGTATTGATTTTATGCCAGCTGACATCAACGAAGGTTACGATCAAATCCTTTTGCAGTATTTATTGAAACGTCAAAAGATGTTTTGATATTAAAAAATCACTTCACCTCACAAGCAACCCTTGCAAAATTTTCAATTAACAAACTGCCATGATTTCCTGAAACTTCTGGGTGAAATTGAACACCGAAAAACGGTTTTGTTTGATGTTGCATCATTTCGTTGACACACGCATCCGAGGAAGCAACTAACATAAATCCTGGGGGAACTGAAATACTTTCGCAATGGTCTTCCATCATTTCAAAAACGGGTGGGAATTTATCTAAAAGTGGAGAATCGATGTAGTTTTCAATTTCTTGCCAATCGCGGTCTTCTTTCATTCGAGAGCCACTTGAGCCGTGTACTAAACCAAGTAATTGATGACCAAAACAAATTCCTAAAATAGGCTTTTCAAATTCCTTTATCCAACTGACGTGATTCATAAATTTTTCCATTTCGATTTCAGTGATCAATAAAGGAGCTCCGGAGAAAATAATTCCACTGGCTTCTTGAGCTATTTCAAGTGTTAAATCAAAAAAAGGTACTGTTTTGAAATCACAATATTCGTCCACCATTTGCTCTATATAGGGCACTTTTGAACTTCCACAATCGACAATTAATATCATATCAAATTTCTAAAATTCCTAAACCTTGACGTACAATTTCAGGTGCTCCTAGGGTACAATCAACAATCGTAGTAACATCTAATTTTCCGTAACCACCATCAATAATCATTGCAACATCGTTATCGTAATTCTGATAAATTTCATAAGGGTCCGAAAAATATTCTTGAATGTTATCTTCTTTATTGTGCAAAGACGTTGTCGCAATTGGATTACCTAACTGACGAACAATTTCCAAAACAATTTCATTGTCGGGAACACGTATTCCTATCTCCTTTTTATTCGTGTCGAAGATTTTCGGAATGTCATTGTTGGCAGGTAGGATAAATGTAAACGGTCCTGGTAAATGGTGTTTCAATAACTTGAAAGTCGCTCTATCGATCTGTTTAGAATACAAAGACAAATTTGATAGGTCGTGACAAATGATTGCAAAATTGATTTTACTGAGTTTATTACCTTTCAATCTACCCAATTCTTGCAAAGCTTTTTTATTCATTAAATCGCAACCAATTGCATATACAGAATCCGTTGGAAATATTAATATTCCTCCTTTTTGCAAACATTCAACAGCTTGCTGTATCAAGCGTTTATCAATGTTATAAGGATTTATTTTTACAAACATTATTTGGAAATTTTACATGAAATGGCGCGATGATCGCTAAATTCTTCCTTTTGAATTTTAAATTCATAAGAGGCCAATTCAGGCGAATGAAAAATGTAATCTATTCTACCCGCAGGTAATTTTCCGATGTATGTGGAACCAATTCCTATTGATGTATTTCTAAACGCATCGGTTAATGTGCGATTAAATTGATTGTAAGTGTATGAAAGTGGTGTATCGTTAAAATCGCCACAAATGATAGTTGGATAAGGTGAAGTTTTGGCATGTTCGGAAACTCTTCGCGCTTGATCTGCTCTTTTTTGATAGGCAACATGCAATTTTTTGAGCATATATTTTATCGTAGATTCATCTGTCAAGTTATCAATTGGGTTTCCTGGTTTTATTTGATAATAATCAGACTGAAATTTAATAGATTGTAAATGAACATTATAGAAGCGAAAAGTATCTGAGTCTTTCACGATATCTGCATAAATACAATAATTAAAATCTTCACTGCTTTGAGCGTCAAACATCACATCACCTTTTGCAATCATTGGATATTTTGAGAATAAGGCAATACCAAAGTTTTGGTGTGCATGTCGCTTGTAAGCACTTCTTTCATGGTAAATTGTTGTTCCCATTATTGAATAAATGGAATCAATTGTTGGGAAATTAGTTGGGTGGTCTTGACGATAAAATTCTTGAATACACAATACATCAGGATTTTCACTTCTTATATAACTAAATATTTTATTTCTAGTAGCTTCTGCGCCTTCTCGAGAAGGATTGTAAATGTCAAAAAGTCGAACATTGTAAGATAGGACTTTCAGTTCATTTTGTTTTTTAGAGTCTTCAAAGAGTGTAAATGCAAAAGCTCTGAAATGTAGTTTTCCTCCAATTAAGATTACCACTAAGGAAACAAGTGCCCATTTGGAACGAAAAATCAACCAAACAATAAAAATCAATACATTAATGACTAAAATAATCGGATAGGCAAGACCTAAAAAGGGTAAAATAAAAATCGTGTCAGGGTGAATTAGAGGTGCAAGGTAACACGTCAATAAAGTTAAAAAACTAATTACTGACCCAATTTTGAAAAGTAATGGAATTCCGAAATAGCGAATTTTACCCATTTTTACTTTGATTGAAAAGAAAGTCTTTTTCTTCTTTGGTTAGAGATTCATAACCTGCTTTCGAGATTTTATCTAGAATTGCATCTGTTTTTTCTTGGCGTTTTTTCTTTTCTAAATTATAATCTTCATCACTTTTAAAGCCTCCTCTAGTGGTTGTAAATTTTGGTGCTTTAGGTTTATTAAATGAAAAAACACTTTTAATATTTCCAAAAACACGATACAATACGTTAATAATATTGTTTTTTGAATACATATTTTGAATTGAAATTAAACCAAAGATTGCTCCACCTAAATGAGCAAAATGTGCAATGTTATCATCGCTTCCAAGTCCAATAAAATCTTTTAAAAGAAAGAAAATAGCGATAACATATAATCTTACGGGGAACAATCCGAACAAGAGTACTTTTGTGTTAGGACTATAAAAAGCAAGTGCTGTAAAAATCGCCATTACTGAGCCAGAAGCGCCAACGACAATGTTATGACTTTCTTGCAAAGCTGGAAAAATAAAATGAGAGAAAATTTCTAGTAATCCACCGGCAATTCCTCCGAAAATATAGGTGTAAAGTAGTCGTTTGCCATTAAAAATTGATTCGAAAAATTGTCCAGCAAAATAAAGAAAAAGCATATTGAACAAGATATGAAAAAGCCCAAAATGCGAAAAAACACTAGTTATGATACCCCAAGGTTTAATAATGAATCCAAGGAAATTGGTGTCTAGTGTAAAAATAATTTCTGCTATTGACCAGTTCGATTCGAATAGAAAAAGTCTACTTGTAACAAGGATAAGTTGTATAAAAACAAAAACGAAAACGTTTGCAAATATCAATTTCGTAGTTACGCTTCCATGACGTAATTGAAACTGTAATTCTTCAACAAGATTTCTTGAGTTATTCATGGTTTACCAAAAGTTAGTTTTATCCGTTTTTCTCCAAATTAATACAATAATTCCCCCAACAATTGCACCACCTACATGGGCTAAATGTGCTGTATTATCACCAGCATTGTCTTGATAAGCCAAAAACATTTCCAATAACAAATATCCTCCAACTAAAAATTTCGCTTTGATTGGAAACATAAAGTAAATCATAAATTCAGTGTTGGGGAAAAGAATGGCAAAAGCTGCCATAATTCCGAAAACAGCACCAGAAGCCCCGACCATAGGTGTATATGAATTTACAACATAGTCATGGTAAGCATTATTACTTGCAAAATAAACTCTGTCATATTCTCCATTTTGAATCATATAGTTGATTTCATTTAAATCAAATCCTTGTTGAACTAATTGGTTTTTAAGAACTTCTAATTCATAAACCCCCATAATGTTATACAATCCAAAAGCTCCTAAAGCAGCGGCAATATAGAAAATAAAAAATCGTTTAGGTCCCCATATTCTTTCTAAGTAAGAACCAAGCATGATAAATAACCACATGTTGAAGAAAATATGAAGTAAACTACCATGCATGAAAAAATGAGTGACAATTTGGAACGGTTGAAAAAGTGGGGAGTTGACATAATGTGCACCAAATTGGGATACTAGGTCAATTTTTTGTGTCTCCAGAATAAAGGTCGCAACAAAAAACATGATATTTAAAATCAAGATGTTTTTGGTTACTTGCGGAATGTTATTTAACATACTAAAATTTTTGTGCTATTTCCTCCAAAGTTAATGTATTTAGTATCTTTTTTCCAGTTGGAGAAAAGCTGTGGTTTTCACATTGAAATAGTTGGTCAATTATTTTCTTTCCGTGATCATTTGTAGTTACTGTTAATGTTCTACTTGCTGATTTGGCAATGTCTGAAATCAATTTATGTGCTAAATCCGATTTTTCAATTTCGCGATGCATAAGCGTTTCTAACATATTTTCTAATACGTCATTTATATGTTCATCAGAAAGAAAAGATGGAATAGCATTAACAAGTAGATTCTCATTTTGTATTTCACCAATGAAACCCAATTGATAAAACAAAGATGTATTATTCGACCATTGCAGTGCTTCTTGTTTACTAATGTTTTTCTCAAAAGGAAACAATAATTGCTGGGCAGCTATTGGCGAATGAATAAAATTTGCTTGTAATTCATCGTAAACTATGCGTTCGTTTGCTCGTTTGTAATCAATTACCAATAATCCTGATTTACAATTTGTTATAAGGTATTTTCCGCGAATAAGTAAATTGTCTGTTTGTTCAACTACTGTTTCTTCAATTGTTTCTTCAAAATTTATTTTTTTAGTTTCAACAGGAGCTTCTTCTTCTTTAATTTTATAGAAATTTTCCCAATCTAAAGTACTCGGTGCATCGTTTCCGAATCCTACATTTTTCATGGCTGTTGAAAACCCACTTGAACCCCCTTTAGAATTAGAACTTGGGCTTGAACTAGTTGATTGAAACGGATTGAAATTTGGATTTACTTCAATATATGGTGCAACAGGATCTGATTTTCTAACCGAGCTAGGTACATGAAAACTTGTTTCTTGTTCAAAATCCAAAGTAGGGTAGATGTTGTATTTTCCGAGCGCTTGTTTAACTGAACTTAATAGAATTGAATAGATAAAACGATCTTCTTCAAATTTAATTTCAGTTTTTGTTGGGTGAATATTGACATCAATTTTAGATGGATCAATTTCAAAGAAAATGAAATAGGTAGGGTAGGTTTTTTCAGCAATTAATCCTTCATAGGCTTTTGTTATCGCATGGTGAAAGTAACTATCCTTAAAAAATCGATTATTGACAAAAAGGTATTGTTCTCCTCTTGATTTCCTTGAAGCTTCAGGTTTTCCGATGTATCCGTGAATATTTACAATATTCGTTTCTTCTTCAATTGGAACTAATTTTTCTTGAATTGATTTTCCAAAGACGTCCACAATTCTTTTTCTTAAAATCGCACTTTGAAGTTCATAAATCGCTTGTCCATTGTGGAATAGAGAGAAATGCACGTTAGGATGCGCAAAAATAATTCGTTCCATTTCTTCGCGAATATGGTTGAATTCAACTGCGTCTGATTTCAAGAAATTTCTTCTCGCAGGAACATTGTAAAACAAATTCTTTACTTCAAACGAACTTCCTTTAGGACAAACAACTCGTTCATTAATTTTGATTGTACTTCCTTCAACCTCGATTTTAACACCGAGTTCAGCTTCGTCTTTGTGCTTAGTTTTTAGAGTAACATGTGCGATTGCAGCGATTGAAGCCAACGCCTCTCCTCTAAACCCTTTCGTTTGTAATTGAAATAAATCGTCAGCTGTTTTTAGCTTACTTGTAGCGTGTCGTTCAAAACAGAGAACAGCATCTTTTTCATTCATTCCATCTCCATCGTCAATGATTTGAATGAGTGTTCTCCCTGCATCTTTAACTATAACTTTTATACTTGTTGCTCCTGCATCAATTGCATTTTCAACCATTTCTTTAATCACGGAAGCTGGACGTTGAATAACTTCTCCAGCTGCAATTTGGTTGGCAATATGATCTGGTAATAATTGAATGATACTCATTACTTCATGATTTTTTGAATCACTTGTTCGATATCGTCTAATCCATTGAAAATGAAATAACCAAGAACAACAATAACACCGATTAAGATTAGAATTCTAAAATTCGCTTGATAGTTTGCTTGTTGTCTAGCCCTTCCGTGTGACCAATTATCTTTTAATTGTTCACGCATTGCAGCAGTTCGTTCTGAATCGCTAAGGTTTTCATTTTCTTGAAATTGTTTTCTTTTTAATTCCAAACGTTCTTTGCGCTCATCGTAATAACGAGGCATAAAGTCGAAACGTTTGTGTTGTATTTTAGTATTAAATAGTTTTAGTGCCATTTTTTGCTGAATAAACAAAAATAGGGATTAATATTTTAACATTAATCCCTATTAACAAAACTTATAAAAGCAAAAAGCAATTAGAAAACTAGATTCTAGTTATTGTTCCTTTATATTCAGATTTTTCTCCGGCTTCTGGTGATTTGATAGAAACTTTCCAAATATAAACTTTGTTAGAATTCACTAATTTACCATCTCTTCTATCTATACCATCCCAAGGTTGAGATGCATCAGAAGTTTCAAAAACAATTCCACCATCTGTTGGGTCTAAAATCACCATTTCGAAAGTTGAAGTTCTATTCTGTAGTGCAACTGGTAAGAAAGTTGTTTTGCGATTGTCGTTTGAAAATGGATCAAAAGCATTGTAGGCAAGTAAGTTATATTCATCTTTAACTTGAATTAATTTACTTTCAGTGGACTTACATCCTTGTTCATTTGTTGCTGTAACATTTAGTTCATAAGCTCCTTTCTTGAAGGCATAAATTACGGTATTTTTGCCTGCAACATCAAGTGTTTTGTTATTCAATGTCCACTTAACTTTATTTTCTTCACTTTCTAAATTAGCTTTTAATACAGGTAAACCATTTTCATAAGTTATATCAGAGTCAAAATTCAAAGAAATTGAAGGTGAGTTAATTACATTGAATGTTTTAAGTTCAATTAAATCTCCTTTTTCATCAACAGCACTAATTGAATAAGTTCCTGTTTGATTTAAATTGGTTTTCAATTGACTTTTAGCACGAATTACTTCTAGTTTTCCTGAAGGTGATTTTAATACAATAGATTTTGAATTTTCATTATCTAATTCAAGTGTTTCTCCTTGACACTTCGTAGAAACAGCAGGTATTTTGAAGTTAGTATATGATTTTTGATTTTCAGGATTCGATTGAACTGCAGTTGTTTGAAAGTTTGTATTATTCGGAATCACACCATTCTCTAAATCTTTCATAAATTGGTGATTTGAATTTTCATATTCACCTCTTACTTGATTTTGTTCAATATTTACAAGAGAATTAGTTGTGTTTTCAGTTGAATTTTTTTGTATTGTTTTTTGATTTATTAATTGTTTTTCAGTAATTAAATCAGGATTTGTTGAAGTAGTTTTTTTAGTTGAAGTTGATTGTTTTTCAACATGTTTAACGTCTTTTTTATTAATTAAGTTGGTTTGTTTTTCGTCAGAATTTGAAACGATAAATACAGAAACTGCTAAAGCAGCTGCTGCGAAACCGATTAATCCCCATTTCGTAAAATTGATAGGTTTAACAATTCCAACTTGAGGTAATTTAGATTCTAGACTTTTCCAAGCAGAAGCATCATAAGGTAACTCATGATTTTCTAAAGAATCTTTAAATAGTTTTTCAATGTCTTTCATCTAATCGATGTTTTTATACTTATCTTTTAATATGCGTTGCAAATTCATTTTTGCTTTTGCCAAATTGGATTTTGATGTTCCTTCATTTATACCTAAAATATCTGCAATTTCTTTGTGAGAATAATCTTCCATCACATAAAGATTGAAAACAGTTCGATAGGCAGGTGAAAGTTTAGAAACTGCTTCAAGTGCAACTTCTGCTTTTAAATTGATGGTATCAAACACTTCTTTTTCAACCATTTCATCAACTGCATCCTGCTTGAAATCAGTATCTTTTTCACTTAAAAAAGGACTACGTTTATTTTTGCGAATAGTATCAATTGCAGTGTTAGCAATTATTCTACGAATCCAACCATCAAACGAACCTTTAAAATCAAAATGTTCCAATTTGTCAAAGACCTTAATGAATCCTTCTTGAAGAACTTCTTGAGCTGTATCCCTGTCTGAAATATATCTCAAGCAAACAGCAAACATTTTCCCATAAAATTGTTTGAACAAAGCCTCTTGCGAACGTCTTTCACCTTTGAGGCAGCCCTCTACAATTTCTTTTAAATGATCCTTTTTCTCCAATTTTTCAACAAGTTGTTAACGACCGTCAAAGTTAATAGTTGCCTTGAAATAGAAACAATTTTTATTTTATTGATTAAAACGACTTTGTTTTGGTCAAATTAATTAAATTCGTAGCACTTTAAGTAGTACTAATTTAATAAGGTTCAAATATGAAAGTAACAGTAGTAGGCGCTGGAAATGTTGGCGCAACGTGTGCAGATGTTTTAGCTTCGCGCGAAATTGCGAACGAGATCGTTTTGTTAGACATCAAAGAAGGTTTTGCAGAAGGGAAAGCGCTAGACATTTGGCAAACTTCTCCAATCAATTTGTATGATTCAAGAACTATTGGATCTACGAATGATTATTCAAAAACAGCTGATTCTGACGTGGTTGTAATTACATCGGGTTTACCAAGAAAACCAGGAATGTCTCGTGACGATCTTATTGCTACCAATGCTGGTATCGTTAAGACAGTGACAGAGAACGTTGTGAAGTATTCTCCGAATGCAATTATCATAATCGTTTCGAATCCATTAGATGTTATGACTTATTGTGCTTACCTAAGTGCAAAAACAGATTCTAGTAAAGTATTTGGGATGGCTGGTGTATTAGATACAGCTCGTTACCGTGCTTTTTTAGCAACTGAGTTAAATGTTTCTCCGAAAGATATTCAAGCAGTATTGATGGGTGGACATGGAGACACAATGGTTCCACTTCCTCGTTATACTACAGTAGGTGGTATTCCAGTTACTGAGTTGATCGAAGAGTCAAAATTGAATGAAATCATCGAAAGAACGAAATTTGGTGGTGGAGAAATCGTTAAATTATTAGGAACTTCTGCTTGGTATGCTCCTGGAGCAGCAGCTGCTCAAATGGTTGAAGCGATTGTTCGTGACCAAAAACGTATCTTCCCAGTTTGTGCTTGGTTGAACGGCGAGTACGGAATGAAAGATATATACTTAGGTGTTCCTGTAGTTTTAGGTAAAAACGGTATCGAAAAGATTATCGAATTACAATTAAACGAAGACGAAAAAGCACTTTTAGCAGAATCTGCTGAAGCAGTGAAAAGCGTTATGGATGTACTTGATACAATGAATGCAAATGCGTAATTAGTTGTATACAATTAAAATATGAAAGCGGATGAAAGTCCGCTTTTTTTTGTATTTAATTTTAAGGTAATTTCTTAATTCTGTCCAAAATTTCTTCAACGAAAACAGCTTCCTTTTCCGGAGATATTAATAATTCATCGAATTTATTGTAATGAATGATAATTCCTCTATAAGCTGTAGAAATTTTCCAACCTGAGAATAAATAATTTTGTTTCTCCACTTTCCGAATAGTTTCTAATGGAATTGTTTTTTTCCAAATAAACGTTTTACAATATAAATCCGAATCAGTAAGAACGAATTTTGTTGTTAATGCAGTACCAATTAAAAAAAAAAGGATAAGAAGTAAGATAATTAAAGTAAAATAAAAACCAATTACTTCATTTTTATAATCAATATTCAAAAGGATAAAACCAAAAAGTATAATGATAAAAACAACAACTAATTTGTAAAACAAATCAACTCTTGTTTTGAATATCATGCCTATTTATTTTACCAAGTAAATAAAGGTCTATCAGACATAAATTGATTTACTTCTGCTCTAATAAGTTGAATTTCAGATTCATTATCTTTGTTCATTAAAGCACGATCAATTAAGTTAACAATTGTTTGAATATCACCTTCTTTTATTCCACGAGAAGTTATTGCAGGTGTTCCAATTCTAATTCCTGAAGTTACAAAAGGAGATTCTGTATCAAATGGAACCATATTTTTGTTTACAGTTATATCCGCTTTAACAAGGGTGTTTTCAGCATCTTTTCCTGTAATTCCTTTTGAGCGTAAATCAATTAACATACTGTGGTTGTCTGTTCCTCCAGAAATTATTGTATATCCAAGTTCAATAAACATTTTTGCCATTGCAGCAGCATTCGTTTGAACTTGTTTCATGTAAGTTTTATATTCTGGACTTAAAGCTTCACCGAAGGCAACTGCTTTTGCAGCAATAACATGCTCCAATGGTCCACCTTGAATTCCTGGAAATACTGCAGCATCTAGCAAAGCAGCCATCGATTTTGGATTTCCATTGTTCCATTTCAATCCAAATGGATTATCGAAATTATGGCGCATCATAATAATTCCACCTCTTGGACCCCTTAATGTTTTATGAGTTGTTGATGTAACAATATGGCAATATTCTAATGGATCATTTAATATTCCAGCAGCAATCAATCCAGCAGGGTGAGAAATATCAGCAAGAATTAAAGCTCCTATCTCATCAGCAACTTTACGAATTCGAGCATAATCCCAATCTCTTGAATAAGCTGATGCACCACAAATAATCATCTTTGGACGTTCTCTCAAAGCAACCTCTTCAAGTACATCATAATCAATTAAGCCAGTTTCTTTATTTACTCCGTAGAAATACGGTTTGTATAATTTTCCTGAAAAATTAACAGGAGAACCATGTGTTAAATGACCTCCATGAGATAAATCAAAACCTAGGATTTTATCGCCAGGTTGCAAGCAAGCTAAAAAAACAGCTGCATTTGCTTGTGCTCCTGAATGTGGTTGAACATTAGCCCAGGTTGCACCAAATAATTTGCACAAACGGTCGATTGCTAATTGTTCCACCTTATCAACTACTTCACAACCACCGTAATAACGTTTACCAGGAAGTCCTTCGGCATATTTATTTGTTAACACACTTCCTGCAGCTAGCATAACTTGTTCGCTCACAAAGTTTTCAGATGCAATAAGTTCGATTCCGTGTGTTTGTCTTGCTTTTTCTTCTTCAATTAAATTGAAAATTTCAACATCTTTTGTCATTTAAGAATGCATTTGAGTTGCGTAATTGATTTGATATATCTTTTCTAATCCGTCTTTAAGTGACATTAATGGTTTGAAACCTGTTAATTCGTATAATTTTTCAGAACTTCCAATTCTTCTTGCAACTTCATAACCGTTCAATTCGTGTGCGTTTTCAACAAAGGTAATTTCCGAATTTGAGTTTGTTACTTCTTTAATTTCCTTAGCCAAATCAGCCACACACCATTCTGCCTCATTCGCAATATTAACAATGTTCCACCCTTTTGTGTTCATTAAACGAATGCATGCTTCAACAGTATCATCAATATAAGTGAAATCTCTTGTTTGTTTACCATTTCCATAAACGGTAATGTCTTCACCCGCGATACATTGTTCAAAGAAACGAGGAACAACCATTCTATTATCTTGATTATGGCCGTAAACATTGAAAAAACGAACAGAAACTGAATTCAATCCTTTTTCGTCAAAGTTTGATTTTAAATAAAGTTCATTATATCTTTTTGCCATAGCGTACGATGTATGCGGATCAACCAACATTTTCTCCGTCAAAACATCGTCAACAATTTCAGTAGAACTATAAATTCCACTTGTTGAAGCGTAAAGCAAGTTGTTAATTCCGTTTGCATAGCAAGCATTAACAACATTTCTTGTTCCAATTACTTCCACATCCATCGTTTCTACTGGACTTTCTGCAACAACATCTACTCCTAAAACAGCAGCTAAATGAAAAATAAAATCGCAACCTTCTGAAGCTTTATTAACAGCCTCTTGATTTCTTACATCCTCCTGGTAAAAAGTGATTTTTGACAACGTCTCTTCATCTAACTTATTTCCTCTTAAAAGTGAGTCAAAAACTACTACCTCATGACCGTCGTTAAGTAATCTTTTTGTTAAGTTGCTTCCGATGAAACCAGCTCCTCCAGTAACTAATATTTTCATATTTTGTCTAATAATTTGAAACTTGATAATTTTTCACAAATATCATAATAAATATTTACTTTTTGACAAATTTTAAGACTTTGAATTAGATTGATTCATGAATAACTGTAAAATTCTATTTTTCAAATTCATTTTTCGATTTTGGAAGAAATTTTCAAGCTGATTAGTGGTTTGATTTTTTTTATTAATTCATTCCAGATGTAAGTACAATCGAAAGTTTTTCTATTTTTGGCAAAAATCAAATTTATGAATATTAAAGGTATTATTGCTATCTCAGGTCGTCCAGGACTTTTTAAAGTTGTTGCACAAAGTAAAAACAGTGTAATCGTTGAATCAATGATTGACAAAAAACGTTTTCCTGCTTATGCTTCTGAAAAAATTTCAACATTGGAAGATATTAGCATTTTTACTTACGATGATGATGTTAAGTTGACAGACGTTTTCAAAACAATTTACGATAAATATGAAGGTGGAGAGTGTATTTCTCACAAAGCTGAAGCTAAAGAATTAGCAAATTCATTGACGGAAATACTTCCCAACTATGATCAAGATAGAGTGTATCCATCGGATGTTAAAAAAATATTTCAATGGTATAATTTATTGCATGCCGCAGGACTTATGACTGCCGAAGTTGAGAACTCAGAAGAAGTTGCTGTTACTGAAAAAGCTGTAAAAGAAGCAAAAACGAAAAAAGAAGATTCGAAGAAAACGGTAGCTACAGCACCAACTAAATCTTCTAAGCCAGCAAATGTTAAAAAAGCTGCGCCAGTTAAAACAGGTGTTTCGAGAGGGAAATAAATCGAACTGAAAACTGAAAACGCAAAGTTGAAAGTTGAAACTGAAAGAAAGAGTTAAGAACTAAGATTAGTGATTAACTCTTTTTTTTTTGAAATTCAATTTTAAATCTTCTACTTTTTAACTCTTGCCTAATAATCACTCCTCTGCTATTGCCAATTCACTCCTCAACTAATGCCTATTTAAACTATTGCCTACTAAAACTATTGCCTACTAAAACTAATGCCTATTTACTCCTCAACTATTGCCTACTAAAACTATTGCCTACTAAAACTAATGCCTAACCACTCCTCAACTATTGCCTAACCACTCCTCAACTATTGCCCAACCACTCCTCAACTATTGCCTATTCACTCCACAACTATTGCCTATCCACTCCACAACTATTGCCTATAAAAACTAATGCCTAAAAAAATGAAAATAGAAAAAAATCCAAGAAAATTTATCGCTGAAGATTTAAAAATCAATGCGTGGGAAGATATAAAACCTTACTTTGATAATTTATTGAGTCGAGAATTAAATACGAAAACTGACTTTAAAAAATGGTTAGAAGACAGAAGTGAACTAGATGCAGTTCTTGAAGAGGATATGGCTTGGCGTTATATTCGAATGTCGATTGATACAACGAATGAGACTTTTTCAGCTGCATACAATTTATTCGTAACGAAAATTCAACCTGAGCTTGCTCCTATGGAAGATCAATTGAATCGAAAATTGGTGGATTGTCCGTTCAAGAATGAATTTAATTCTAACGAAGCATACAAAATTTATTTTCGTGCAACAGAAGTTCAATTGAATTTATTCAGAGAGGAAAACGTTGCAATTGAAGCTGAATTAAATGAAAAAGCACAACAATACGGTGCAATTAGTGCCGCACAATCCATTGAACATAACGGAGAAAGTTTGACGATGCAAAAAGCAGCTCAATTACTAAAAGAGCAAGATGAAAATTTGCGTCAAGTGGTTTTTGAAAAGATTGCAAATCGTAGAAGAGAAGATACAGAAAAACTAGATCAACTTTATTCAGAATTAATCCAGAAACGTCACGAATTAGCTAGAAATGCTGGCTTTGAGAATTATGTTGATTATAAATTTCAAGCTTTAGGTCGTTTTGATTATTCGAAGGAAGATTGTTTTGCTTTTCATAATGCGATTAAAACTTTGATTGTTCCAATCGTAAAAGAAATTCAGCAAAAAAGACTAGCACTTTTAGGAAAAGACAAGTTCAAACCTTGGGATCTTGAAGTAGACCCAGAAGGAAAAGCTCCTTTGAATCCATTCCAAACTGGAAAAGAGATGTTGGAAGGAACTATTGGTGTTTTTGATAAAATTGATTCCTATTTTGGGAATTGTTTGCGCACGATGGACGAAATGGGGCATTTGGATTTGGATTCAAAACCTGGAAAAGCGCCTGGAGGCTATAATTATCCATTGTACGAAATTGGTGTTCCGTTCATTTTTATGAATGCAGTAGGGGCACAGCGTGATTTGGTGACAATGGTTCACGAAGGAGGTCATGCAGTACATTCTTTTTTGAGTCGTGATTTGAATTTGACAGGATTCAAAAATTTACCTTCTGAAGTTGCTGAATTGGCTTCGATGTCAATGGAAATGCTAACAATGAATTATTGGGACGCATTTTATCCGAACGAAGATGATTTGAAACGTGCGAAAAGAGAACAATTAGAGGGCATTTTAAAAATTCTTCCTTGGATTGCTCAAATTGATGCGTTCCAACATTGGATTTATACAAACGTGAATCATTCTGTGGCTGAACGTCATGTGTTTTGGCAACAACTTTCTAAGGATTTTGGAACCGGTTTGACCGATTGGACTGGTTTTGAAGATCAAATTGCAACTTCTTGGCAACGACAATTGCATTTGTTTGAAGTACCGTTTTACTATATTGAATATGGAATTGCCCAATTAGGTGCTTTAGGCGTTTGGAAAAATAGCATTGATAATTTCGAAAAAGCAGTTTTTGATTACAAAGAAGCGTTGAAACTTGGCTACACAAGATCAATTCCTGAAATTTATGCTACAGCAAATGTGAAATTTGATTTTTCTGAAAATTACTTAAAAGAATTGGCTGATTTTATTCAGGTGGAATTGGGAAAAATGTAGAATAGTTTTGAGTTAAAAGCCAATTGTTTGAAACAATTTGAAATATGTAAGTATTAAACGGAGTAAATTCCAAAAAAAACTTATTTTTGCAACCTAAAATTTTTAAAATGGTAGAAGATTTAAGCTTTGATACACTAAAATCAAAATTTAACAGCGATAAAAGATTCAAAATCGGAACTTTTTTAATCGGAGGAGTTCTTGGCTTAGGTTTGTTATTTTTTCTTTATAGACAATTCATTTGGATGCCAAGTAACGAAAAATCAAACGATGGTTGGTGGGTTGCAATGAATTACATTGAAAAAGACTCAACAGATCAAGCGATTAAATCCTTAGAGCCTTTCGTTAAATCGTATGACGGAAAAACGGGTGGAGAAATTGGTCAATATCTATTGGCTACTCAATACATGAAAAAAGGAGAGTTTCAAAAAGCATTAGATAATTTGGAAGGTGTAGATTTAGAAGATACTTATATAAGTGTTTTTGCTATAGGACTACAAGGAGATTGTCACTCTGACATGAAAAATTATGAGAAAGCAATCGAGAAGTATATGGAAGCTGCTGATGCAAATGATAATGAAATGACTACTCCAATGTACCTATTTAAAGCTGGTTTGCACGCAGAAAAATTAAAGAAATTTGAGGATGCAACTACTTATTACACTAGAATTCAAGACGATTATCCATCTTTTGCAGCTCAAAAAACAATCGAAAAATATATTGCTAGAGCTAGCAGTACAAAAGTGAAATAAGATGGCGACGGCCCTTAAAAATCTTTCAGAATATAATAAGGAACTTGTTCCTAATGGTGCCGATTTTAAAGTCGGCATTGTTGTTTCTGAATGGAATGACCAAATAACTTTCAACCTTCTTAAAGGTGCTCAACAAGCGCTTCTAGAGAACGGAGTAAAAGAAGAAAATATCTTTATTCAATTTGTTACAGGAGCATTCGAGCTTCCTTTAGGGTCCCAATATTTCTGTGAACAAGGATCCGTTGATGGAGTTATTGCAATTGGTGTTGTGATTCAAGGTGAAACGAAACATTTTGATTTCGTCTGCTCAGGAACAACTCAAGGAATAATGGATGTGATGTTGAAATACAACAAACCTGTTGCTTTTTGTTTATTGACAGACAACAATATCCAACAATCAATCGACCGATCGGGTGGAAAGCACGGCAATAAAGGAATAGAAGCAGCAATTGCTTGTATGAAAATGATTGCTAACAAAAAAGAGCTACTACAAAATAAATAACCATGACTTTAATTAAATCAATTTCAGGAATCCGAGGAACAATTGGAGGAAAAGTCGACCAAGCACTTACGCCAATCGATGCCGTTAAATTCGCCGCAGCTTATGGAACGTGGTTAAAAGACAAACATCCAAACCAACGTTTAAAAGTTGTAATTGGTAGAGATGCTCGAATTTCAGGACAGATGATTTCGGATCTTGTTGTTTCCACTTTAGTTGGATTAGGAATTGACGTTGTAAACCTAAATCTTTCAACAACTCCAACTGTGGAAGTTGCTGTGCCAATGGAAAATGCACAAGGTGGAATAATTCTTACTGCTAGTCATAATCCTAAACAATGGAACGCATTGAAATTATTGAACGAAAAAGGGGAGTTCATTTCTGGAAATGACGGCGAAACAATTCTTGCAATTGCTGCTTCAGAAAGTTACGATTTTGCAGAAGTTGATGATATAGGTATTGTAATAAATGACGAAAGTTACATGCAAAAGCACATTGACGCCATTTTAGCCTTGCCTTTAGTGGATAAAAATGCAATTGAAGCAGCTAATTTCAATGTTGTAGTTGATGCTGTAAATTCAACTGGAGGTGTTTTTGTACCAGCTTTATTGAAACAATTGGGTGTTACTCAAATTACAGAAATGTATTGTGAACCAACTGGTCATTTCCCACATAATCCGGAGCCTTTGCCAGAACATTTAACTGATTTGTCTGCAAAAATTAAAGAGATTGGAGCACAAGTTGGAATTACTGTTGATCCAGACGTTGATCGTTTGGCATTGGTTTGCGAAGATGGTTCTATGTTTGGAGAAGAATATACATTGGTTGCTTGTGCGGATTACGTTTTAAAACATACTCCTGGAGCAACTGTTTCAAATTTGTCATCAACACGTGCCTTAAGGGATATCACAGAAAAAGCTGGTCAAACATATGCGGCTTCAGCAGTTGGTGAAGTAAACGTTGTTGTGAAAATGAAAGAATTAGGTGCAGTTATTGGTGGAGAAGGAAACGGTGGAATCATTTATCCTGAATTGCATTACGGGCGTGACTCGTTGGTTGGAATTGCTTTGTTTTTAAGTCATTTAGCACACGAGAAAAAGACATTAACCGAATTGAGAGATTCGTATCCTAAATATGTTATTTCAAAAAATAAAATTGAATTGACTCCAGAAATAAATGTGGATGATGTGCTTGTAAAAATGGCTGCTAAATATGCCAATGAAGAAGTGGACACTACAGATGGAGTAAAAATTTACATTGGTAAAGAGTGGGTACATTTGCGTAAAAGTAATACGGAACCAATTATTCGTATTTACTCAGAAAGTAAAAGTGCAGAAGCTGCAGATGCATTGGCTGAACGAATTATTGGAGATATCAATGGCTTGATTTAAAGCTATTTATCATTGATTTGATAAACAAAAGTTGGTTTAAGCTTGAAGAAGAAAATTGACTTTTACAAGTTTTATACTTTAATATTCAATAACTCTCAACTCTCTGTTTTCACCTTTCAATTCAATGTTTTAATGCAATTTCGCTTGAATCAAATTAATGAATTCTTTACGTGTTGCATCGTTTTCTAAAAACAGTCCAGTGAAAGCACTTGTAGTTGTAACAGAATTTTGTTTTTGTACACCACGCATTTGCATACACATGTGCGAACATTCAATTACAACTGCCACTCCTTTTGGTTCTAAAGTGCGTTGAACACAATCTCTAATTTCAATTGTCAAACGCTCTTGCACTTGTAAACGTCTTGAATAGGCATCCACCACTCGTGGGATTTTACTCAAACCAACAATTTTTCCATCAGGAATGTAGGCAATATGCGCTTTTCCGAAAAATGGCAACATATGATGCTCACAAAGGGAATAAACATCAATCGATTTCACCAAAACCATTTCAGAATATTCTTCGTGAAATATCGCTTGATTAATTAAATCATCGGGATTTATATCGTAACCATTTGTTAGAAATTGCATCGCTTTAGCAACACGTTCAGGGGTTTTCAGTAATCCTTCGCGTTCTGGATTTTCACCCAGAGCTTTGATAATTGAAAGGTAATTCTCTTCTAATATTTTATTTTCCAAAATTGTTTTTTTTTAGTTTGAATTACAATTTAAAACGGCTCCTTTCCTCCGTAGTAATCCACAAAATTATTTTCCGTTTCGATGATTCTTATATGAGCTAATTCACCACCATTCTGACGTACATCTTCTTCTATTAAATCCCAAATCGCAATCGCTATATTTTCTGTTGAAGCCATAATTCCCTTTAAAAACGGAACATCCAAGTTCAAATTTTTATGATCTAAAGCTTCAATTACTTTTTCACGTAAGATTTTACTTAATGTTTTTAAATTAATCACAAATCCCGTTTCTTCATTTGGTATTCCTTTCACAGTAACAAATAATTGAAAGTTGTGCCCATGCCAATTGTGGTTAGAGCATTTTCCAAAAACTTCAAGATTTTTCTCAGGTGACCATTCTTCTCTCCATAATTTGTGTGCTGCGTTAAAGGTCTCTCTTCGTGTGATATAAATTGGTTTCATTCTTCTAAATTGTAACTAAATTTTCTATTAATTCACATTTCATAATTCCGTCCCTATCGATTTCTGTCAAGCGGATTTTCTGAAATGTATTGGTTAACTCTTGCTGAAATGGAAATTTTACTTTGACATAATTCTCTGTAAATCCATACATTATTCCTTCATCTTCTTCGTGTTCAAAAAGCACTGTTCGTTCCGTTCCAATATTTTCGGTGTAGAATTGACGTTTCTTTCTGTCTGATAATAAATGTAACTGTTTGCTTCTTTCTCGACGAACCTCCATTGGTACTTTTTCGCCTAATTTGGGTGCGCCTGTATTTGTACGTTCAGAATAGGTAAACACATGTAAGTAACTAATATCCAAATATTTAATAAAGTTAACGCTATCCAAAAAATCTTCATCTGTTTCACCTGGAAAACCAACGATTACATCTACGCCAATACACGCATCTGGCCGAATGGATTTGATTTGAGCTACACGTTCCGCATACAGAGCACGTTCGTATTTTCTACGCATTAATCTCAGTAATCGGTCGCTACCAGATTGTAAAGGAATATGAAAATGAGGAACGAATCGCTTGGAATCTTTCAAGCAAAAATCAATGATTTCGTTCGAAAGCAAGTTGGGTTCAATAGATGAAATTCGAAAACGGTCAATTCCTTCTACTTTATCTAGTACTTTAATCAAATCAAAGAAATTTTCTCCTTCACCTTGACCAAAATCACCAATATTTACACCTGTAAGAACGACTTCTTTTACAGCAGTTTTAGCAATTTTTTCTGCTTCTAAAACAGTTTCAGCAACTGAAGCATTTCTACTTTTTCCTCTCGCTAATGGAATGGTACAAAATGTGCAAAAATAATCGCAACCATCTTGAACTTTCAAAAATGAGCGCGTTCGATCTCCAAAAGAGTAGGAGGGAACGAAGTCTTTGGTATTCTTAATGTTATCAAAAGAGACTTCTGCTTTTTCAAGTTTTGAATCTTTGTTTTCTAAATGCGCTAGAATGTTGAACTTTTCGTTAGCACCTAGCACTATATCAACTCCAGGTATTTTTGCAATTTCTTCCGGTTTCAATTGGGCATAACATCCAACAATTACAATAAAAGACTCAGGATTGATTTTTTGTGCTCTTTTTACAAGCTGTTTGCACTTTTTGTCTGCATTTTCAGTAACCGAACAAGTGTTAATGACATATACATCTGGGGTTTCTTCAAATTCTACTTTCGCAAAACCTGAATCCTCAAATAAGCGAGCAATTGTCGAAGTTTCAGAGAAATTCAACTTGCAACCAAGGGTGTAAAACGCTACTTTTTTAAACTGATTCATTCAACTGCAAAAGTAAGGAGAAATTAAGAAATGGATAGAAATTAATTGATGGTTTTAGCGTTTCTCAGTTATTTAAAGAGAAAATGAAACAGTAAATTTATTTCAATTTAAGAATCAAACTAAACAACTATTTATTGGTATTCGTTTTCCTCCAGCCAGTTTAAAATCATTTCATCTGTAAACAATTTTCCAAAAACACGATAATGAGAATCACTAAGTGGGTTTTTGGTGGAAATATCCTCTTTCATAACTCCAACTTGTGGATAGTAATAATTGGAATGTATAAAGCTAACAGCCTTTCCTTCCACCAAAACAAAGCCGACATGTGTGTCTAAACCCACCAAATAAAGTCCATTTCCTTCATTCAAAAGATATTTTTTAACTTCGGAGAGAGGTCTGTCAGTAAATCGCTTTAAATTTTCTGGAGCTAGTTTCTGTATAAAAACTTCAGATGCAGATTGTGCCCATTCAACTCTAGGGATTTTAAAACCAACATCCATTAAAACTGTTGTAACAAAGTAACCACAAGCGATTTCTCCCTTTTTGGGTGTTCGAGTGGTGCCGTTGAAATCCCATTTCGTTCCATACCATTGTGGAAAAATATCTTTGGAAATAGCTTTAGTCAAGTAGGTTTTTACTTCCTCAATTATTTTCGATTTTTCTGACTCATTTGCTTGTGAATAAGCCGATTGAAAAGATTCTTTCTCGGCTTGAATTTCCTGTAACACGTCTGAATAGTCTTTATTCTTTGTCTGTCCTTGGCAAGCATAGACAAGAATTAGAACAAAAAAAAGTAGTTGTGATTTCATGTAAGAATAACGTAAAATAATTGAAGTTATTCTTTTGTGGGATTAATACAAATCTTTTCTAAAACCAACGTTGAAAGTAAAGAATAGTTGGGAGTACAAGTTTGTATTTGAAGCTGTTACGTTATTTGCTTTACCAAATATTGCGTATTGACCATTAATGTCAAAATACAAAGTTCCCGTAGCTGGAATTGTATATTTCAATCCTCCTTGAAGACCGACAGCAAGACTCAAAACATTTCCTTTATTTTGTTCATTAGGTGATGTTTGGTAATTTGGTTCCCATTGATAGGTGCCTGTAGCATCATATTTTTCATAATCTCTTTTTACAGTATTAAAAACCAACATTGCATTTGTTCCACCATACAATGAAAATCCATTATCATAATCATTTCCAAGATAACGTCTTGTACCACCCTCAATTGTAAAATAGTTTGTTTTAGTTACATAGTTAACAGTTAATACGCTTGGCTGTGTATTAACATCAACAGCTGTAACATAAGTAGAAAAAGCTAAGTCTTCTTTTTGGGGGAAGTAGTAGCCAATTCTGCCGTAAAATGTTTCGTCATTACTTCTTGGTAATTCAATTCCGCCTTGAAATCCGAAGAAAGGTTTAGGTACAGTGAAACCTTTGACAAATCCAGTTCCTGCATTTAAACTAATTTGAGAAATTGATTGAAATGAAATTGCAAACATTATCAATGCGGAGAATATTTTAAGTTTTTTCATGTTGTAACTATTTTGTTTTATACTTTTCGCAATCTTTATCATGAGCTCCTGGCAAAATATTAATGCTCATTAAAAACTCATTCACAATTTCTTTGCCAACAAATTTAAAGTTCTTTTTAAATACTTTAACCCATTCCTCTAAACTAATTTCACCTTGATTTTTAAGCCAAATATGAAAAGAACCGTTTTGTTCAACGATTTCAATCATTTTATTTGCATTGTGAATAACAGCATTGACTTTAAGTTTGTTTCGGATAATTCCTTTATTTTCAAGAAGTGCTTCAATTTTTAAATTATCATATTTAGCAATTTTATAAAAGTCATATTCATCAAAAGCTTCGAAGAAAAACTCTTGCTTTTTTAAAATCGTTTCCCATGATAATCCTGCTTGATTTATTTCAAGAATTAATCTTCCAAATAATTCAAAATCGTTTGTCAGTTCCACACCATAAAATTCATCATGGTATATCCGATGAACATTATCAATTGGTAAACTTTTACAAAATTTGCAATAAGACATAATCAAATTTAAACTTATTATTTTGATTCAGAATTATTTGTTAAATTTGTTTCGATAATAAATGTGAAAAAGCAATACTTTTTTTCTTTCGTTTTGGCAGCCCTTTCTTTTGTAGCTGCAAAATCCCTTGAAGAAGTTGGGGTGGAGCGTTATTATTTTCAAAAAGCAACGAATTTTCAAAAGGAAGATGGCTATTTTGACTTAGCTAATCCAAGTACAGTAAGTTCTTTTCCGATGGGTGTAGCTTCTTTCTCTGATGTTACAATGTTGGATTCAACTCACATGATTGGAATTGAGCCAGTTAATGGTAATGTTATGATGATTGATTTGCTTAATAATTCAATTGCAAGTCAACTTTCTTTAGGTTCAGCGTTTAAATTCGTTGATGTTTCAAAAATGGATTCGACCTTAATATTGTTTGATTCAAACAGTAAGGTTCATTTTTTATTACCTCCTTATGATTCAACTTCCTTTGTTTCAACCAACGAAACGAAAGAAAACTTTAATACTTCTGGAATATGTTTCCATGAATCAACAAAAAGATTGTTTTTATTGAGTGAAGTTCAAGAAAAAGAAGAAGGACAATTTTCAAGTTTTTTATATGCTTTCAACTTGAATAAACGTCAACTACGAGAGGAGCCGTTGTTTGAAATCAATTCATTTGCAATAGAAACTTTCGCAATAGATAACAATTTGCCTTTGCCAAGAAATAAAGTAACCTATGCTGGCGATACAGTTGAAGGACTTAATTTCACACCATCAGCGTTAGCAATTCATCCGAAAACAAATGAAATTTATGTGCTTTCATCTGACGATAGAACTTTAGTAGTTTATAATCAATTTGGTGACGTTGTTAATTTTACAACACTTGATGCAACGATTTTCTCCAAACCAACAGGAATGACTTTTCAAGAAAATGGGGATTTACTAATTACTGTTTCTGATTTAATGCGTCCTTCTATAGTACGTTTAAAGTGGAATAAACTTTATCAATCGCTTTCTGGTCACGGAATAATATTTGGAAGATAAAAATTATATTTTTTTTTAAGATTTCTCTATCAATTTCAAACTAATTTTATCTCAAATTTTCAGGATATTTATTTTTCCATCATTGTGATTGGATCTTTTGGTCTTAATAATGGGCTCCATTGAAAACCTTTAATAAATTGCTCTTCCGTACGAATTTGATCCATTGGGTAAAATATTCCATCTGGCTTATCGAAATAGGTTATCCCACTGACTTCGCCACTATCCAAGTAAATTCTAAGGTCAGAGGCAAACAAGCGATTCATCCCCATTCGTTTTTTAGTAACCAATGAATCTGTTTTTTCTTCATCCTCAGGATAGAAAATCGTCCAAGCATTTCCTTTAACGTCCGAACGAATTAATTCATTATTTTTAAAAAATGCAATCATTTCTCTTCCAGTAATTTGATTGTAGTATTTTCCAGAATCTAACTCCATCAAAGCACTAGCATTACCTGTAATGTCGATCCGTTCCACTAACGAATCTTTTAGCGTAATTTCCATTAAAACTCCTTTTAATTCAGCATTTTGAGCCCAAACCATTGGTTGAGAACGCAAGAAAAGTTTATCAATTTTTGGTTCGTAAATAGCACTATCACAAGCTGCCTGAATACTTTTTTGAAAAATGCGAACATGAGCATAACCATTTATTTTGTCTGTTGCATTTAAACTATCTTTTGTCAAAATCAAACTATCGGCGTGAATAAAAATTGTGTCTTTGTCCTTTACTTTTATTGCTAAAGCATGTCCAGTCAAATAAGTAACTTTCTTTGCTTCACTTGAATATGCTTTATCTCCAATGAAAATTAAGTTTTGCACAAAATCTTTATAGAACACATTTCCTCGACCTTCATATTCTTTGATTTTACCATGATAATACAAAGTGTCACCTTTCATGATGTTGTTCTTTTGAATAATTTGGGCTTTTTTATAAAGTGTTCCTTCTTCCTTTTGAACGTTATACCATCCTTTAGTACAGAGAATGGTAACACTATCATTTACAATTTGTGTTGGTCCAAAAAAGTAAGCAGTTTGTTTTTCGTAGGCGAATTGAAGTGTATCAGTCGTCATTGTCAAATCGTTTTTTCGGTAGTTCACATTGCCACTAAAGAAAAAATTCTGTTTTTGAGGGTAGAAATAACCAACCTTGCTGGTAATTCGTTCATTGGAAACTATCGATTCGATTTTACCTTTATTTCTGTAAATTCCTTTGCCTTGTTTGGCATCGTAATCCATTGAATCGGTCGTAATTTTATACTCTCTATCTCTAACTTTTACATGTCCCCACAATTTGGCATATTTCGTTGAACCGTTGTAGCTTAAGGAGTCACAAAAAAGATTGACTTCATTTTTGCGTATTTGAACATTACCAAAGGCTTTAACTAATTTTTGTTTCTCTTGGTAATGTGCAGAATCACAATACATCGTATTCCCCTGATAAGTGAAATTTACATTTCCTAATAGACGATGAACTCCAGTTCTTTCATCGTAAATTACTTTTTCAGAACCTGGCAAGAGTTCCAAAATATTATTTTGAGCAAATAAATGGGCATGTAAAAAAAATGCGCCTATGAAAAGCGCAAATTTTAATATATGTGAGTTTCGTATCACGCAGGATTTGCTAATGTTTGTTTTCGGTCTGGGCCTACAGATACAACGTTGATTGGAACATTTAATTGTTTTTCCAAATAAGTTACATAATCTTTTAACGCTTGTGGTGCATTTTCATAAGAATCTAATTCCGTCAAATCGCAATTCCAACCTGCTAATTCTTCATAAACTGGAGTGATTTCCACATCATTTACATCGTAAGGGAAATCTGTGACTTTTTCACCATCGATTAAATAATGCGTGCACACTTTAATCGTATCAAAAATGCTAAGAATATCAGCTTTCATCATTGATAATTCTGTAACACCGTTAATCATAATTGCGTAGCGCATTTGAACTAAATCAATCCAACCACAACGACGCGGACGACCTGTTGTTGCTCCAAATTCTCTTCCTTCTCTTCTAATTTCTTCACCTACTTCATCTAATAATTCAGTTGGGAAAGGGCCACTTCCAACTCGTGTACAATAAGCTTTGAAAATTCCAATTACGTTTCCAATTTTTGTTGGTGCAATTCCAAGACCTGTGCAAGTTCCAGCTGTTACTGTATTTGATGATGTAACAAAAGGATAAGTCCCGAAATCAATATCCAACATGGTGCCTTGTGCGCCTTCAGCTAATACTTTTTTACCTTCCGAAAGTGCTTTTTGTAGGAAGTGCTCGCTATCAACAGCTGGTAATTTTTTTAATTCTTCAATTGCTGCTAGCCATGGAGCTTCTAATGAAGTTAAATCATATTCAAAACCTTCATAATGCGCCAACATTCCAACGTGCTTTTCAACAAGCGCATTATATTTATCTCTGAAGTTTGGTGAAAAAATATCTCCAACTCTCAAACCATTTCTACCTGTTTTGTCCATGTAGGTTGGGCCAATTCCTTTCAAGGTGGAGCCAATTTTATTCTTTCCTTTTGCAGTTTCAGATGCAGCATCTAACAAGCGATGTGTTGGGAGGATTAAATGTGCTTTTTTAGAAATAAATAAACGATTTGCAAAATCAATGTTAAATGGTGCTAATTTATCTAATTCTCCTTTGAAAATAACCGGGTCGATTACAACACCATTTCCTACGAGATTAACTACATTTTTGTGAAAAATCCCAGATGGAATTGTGTGAAGAACATGTTTATGTCCTTCAAATTCGAGTGTGTGACCAGCATTCGGGCCACCTTGAAAACGAGCGATAATATCGTATTTGGGTGTTAGAACGTCAACAATTTTTCCTTTTCCTTCATCTCCCCATTGAAGACCTAACAGAACATCTACTTTCATTTTTATTGCTTAAAGTGATTTTTTGCAGTTTCAAGTGTTTCATAAATTGTAAACACTTCGTGCATTTTAGTTATTTCGAATAATTTTGATAATCCAGTATTTGGGTTGACTAAAACTACATCACCATTATTTATCCGTGCTCGCGTCATTGATTTTACCATAAAAGCAATACCACTTGAATTGGTGTGAGTAAGTTGTGACAAATCGAAAATAATATTCCAACCTTTAAGAGCAGTCAATAAATTGTTAGACTCTACCAAATCAGAGTCACTGAGAATTCTACCTTTTAGTTCAAAAATAGAAATGTTATTTTGGTTGTATAATTCAATAGCTAAACTCATTACTTCTTAAGGGATTTTTTTGTTCCGTAAAAATACAAAGTATGATGATTGATATCTACATTAAAGAGTTCTTCAATAGTTGCTTTTATTTGTTGAATGCGTGGATCACAAAATTCAATTACTTCTCCAGAATCGGTTAGAATCACATGGTCGTGTTGTTTGGAACTATGTGATTTTTCAAATTGTGCAATGTTTTTACCGAATTGATGTTTTCTAACAAGATTACAAGCAAGTAACAATTCGATTGTATTGTATAATGTTGCTCTTGATACGCGATAGTTATGATTTTTCATTTTGATATACAAAGCTTCTATATCGAAATGACCTTCGTAATCATAAATTTCAGCGAGTATTGCGTAGCGTTCCGGTGTTTTACGGTGACCATTTTGCTCCAAATAAGCAGCGAAAATATCTTTGACTTTTCCCTTTAACTCAGTGTTTGTCATAATTGCACACAAATTTAATCAATATATTTTTTTTCAATTGCGGATAGTTGGTTTTACTTTTTGAGTTATTAACAGCTTATACACGAATACAAAAAAAAAAGAGGCCTGAAGACCTCTTTCTTAATTTATAGTTTGGGGAGATTATTCTCCTTTTTCCATTTTTTCTTTCAAAGCAGACAATGCATCGAAATCACCTAGAGTTGATTTTTCTGAACTATTGTTCAAAGCTTTCACTGCTTGATCAGTTGAAGAACCTCCTCCAGTTGAAGCTGGTTTTTTACCTGCTTTTGGTGTAGATGGTTTGTCTTCTCCTTCTTCATACGTTCTTGTGTGAGAAACAACGATTTTTTTAGCTTCTTTATTGAATTCAATCACTTTAAAATCAAGTATTTCTTCAACTTTAGCTTGGCTTCCGTCTTCTTTTTTCAAGTGTTTAGCAGGACAAATTCCTTCAACACCGTATGGAAGAGAAACGATTCCTGATTTGTCTTTCATATCGATAATTGTACCGCTATGAACTGAACCTTCAGCGAATGTTGATTCAAAAACATCCCAAGGATTTTCTTCTAATTGTTTGTGGCCTAAAGAAATTCTTCTGTTATCGCGATCGATTTCCAAAACAACAACTTCTAATCCTTCACCAACTTTACAGAATTCTGATGGGTGTTTGATTTTTTTCTGCCAAGAAAGGTCAGAGATATGAATTAATCCGTCAACTCCTTCTTCTAATTCAACGAATACACCAAAGTTTGTGAAATTACGAACTTTCGCATTGTGACGTGAACCAACAGAGTATTTAACTTCGATATCATTCCATGGATCTGGCATCAATTGTTTGATACCTAATGACATTTTTCTTTCTTCGCGATCTAATGTTAAGATAACTGCTTCAACTGTATCTCCGATTGCCATGAAATCTTGTGCAGAGCGTAAATGTTGTGACCAGCTCATTTCTGAAACGTGGATTAAACCTTCAACGCCAGCTGCGATTTCAATAAATGCACCGTAATCAGCCATAACAACAACTTTTCCAGAAACTTTATCACCAACAGTTAAGTTAGCATCTAAAGAATCCCATGGATGTGGTTGTAATTGTTTCAAACCAAGTGCGATACGTTTTTTATCGTCATCGAAGTCAAGGATAACAACATTGATTTTTTGATCCAATTCTAATAATTCTTCTGGATGCGTTACGCGACCCCAAGAAAGGTCTGTGATGTGAATCAAACCGTCAACTCCACCTAAATCGATGAATACACCGTAAGA
>CAZDKE010000003.1:66059-121417 GCA_964506255.1 uncultured Lishizhenia sp.
CGTAAGATGTAATGTTTTTAACGATTCCTTCCAATACTTGTCCTTTTTCAAGGCCTGAGATAATTTGTTTTTTCTGTTCTTCTAACTCAGCCTCGATAAGCGCTTTGTGAGAAACAACAACGTTTCTGAATTCTTCATTGATTTTAACAACTTTGAATTCCATGTTTTTACCAACGTAGATATCGTAATCGCGGATTGGTTTAACATCAATTTGAGAACCAGGTAAGAATGCTTCGATACCGAAAACATCAACGATTAATCCTCCTTTAGTACGACATTTTACATAACCTGTGATGATTTCACCTGTGCGTAATACATCGTTCACACGAATCCATGCAGAGTGCATTCGAGCCGTTTTGTGAGAAACGATTAATTGTCCTGTTTTGTCTTCACGACATTCAACATAAACGTCCACTACATCACCAACTTTTAAGTCTGGATTGTAACGGAATTCATTAGATGCTACAACACCTTCTGATTTGTAACCGATGTTGATAATCACTTCTTTTTTAGTAATCATTGCAACTGTTCCTTGCATTACTTCTTTCTCATTGATAGAAGTTAATGTTCTTTCATAACGATCAGACATTTCTGAACGTTGAATTTTTGAGTAACCGTCAAGTTGTAACGCTTCCCAATCGAAATCTGCAGTTCCCTGCGGGTTTAAAGAATTTGCCATGTGGCTTTTATAAATTTGTATTTCAGCGCTCTATCCATCTGAAAGTGGTTAATAATAAATGCACGTCATATAGAGTAACGTTCTCATTTGAGGGCGCAAAGATACACTTTTCTTTTATAGATTGTTGGTTTTGAAGGTTTTTTATTTATCAATTACTTTTTGCTACTTTGACCCAATAATCAGTAAGGTCTTTCGGATTTGCTCCTAAGGCTTTTGCTAAATACAAAGCCACGCGCATCATTTGAATAGAAGCCTCGTGAATTGCAGCGAAATTATCCAAGCTAGCGAATTGATCTTGTGCTAATTGTTGCAAGTCTTCATTGTGTTTTGAAATGAAATCCATCACCTTTTCTTTATCGCAATATAAATTTGGTAATAGTAATGCATCCAACCATTTTGTTCCTATTTGTTGGGCTAATTCTGTTGCAGAAGTGGAACCAAGTTTTTTCCAAATTGCAAGTGTTTTTGTTTCTCCTGTACTAGCTAAACCCGTTTCAAGAAATAATTCAAAAGCGAGATCCGCTAAATTTTGCATCACTTCCAAATACGCATCTTGTGCTTGCTCGAAGATAGAAGTTTCTTGTCCAACGAGGTAATCACCAACGCTTAATCGTGGTAAATTCAATACTTCTGGACAGCCATTCAAACAAGGGAATGAGGTTCCTTCAAAAATATACTTTGCTTCGCTATTTTGTATTAATCGTCCCAAAGGAAACAAACGACAAGCTAAGGAACGACCTTGATGAACACTACAACCAAAACCTTCAATGTATTGACTACACGCAGGAAATCCTTGCTTATCTTTTTTTCCGTCAAAACGTAACAATATCCCACCAAAATCACAATATAAATCTCGGAATTCACGGACTGTAATTTGTTTTTCTTTTGCTAAACAAGCCAATTCCCAGGGATTCAAAAACACTTGATTTCCATGGCAGCAAGTTCCGGTTCGAGAACAAGTCAAGGGTAATTCGTTGTGAAGTTGGAGTGTGGTGGTCATATTAAATAATTAGAAAACAAAGAAACGATTTTCCATAAAAACTCCCACCAATTCCTAAAACTGTTTCATCAAATTGTAATATTCAATATTCGTTTTTAATTGATAAAAAGGCAAGGTTTTCATTAATTCAACGGTCTTTTCTTCTGTGATGTTATTAAAATCAAAACAGCCTCAATTTTCTTTTAATGAAGAAACAAATGTTCCAAAATTCCTTCAGCTTTCCATTGTGCAATCACTTCTTGTTCCTATATTTTTTTTTTTTTGAGGTTCATCAAATAATTTTTAAAATGAAACTTTTGAAATTTTATTTTGTTTTTTGAATTCTAGTAAATAAAGGGTAGCTAACGATTTTTCATTTCCCCATTGAGCAGAAATTTCTTGCATTTGTGATTTCAGAATTATCAAGCATACGCTGAAATATCTTTTTAGTACTACGATAATGAATTTGTTGTTCGATAATACAACTCATCAAATCATGAAAAACAGATTTTGTTGAATTAAACTCAGGAAAAGGTAATTCTTGAACAAGCCTTAGAAGAATAGGGTCATTTATATGTTTAAGTTGCATTTGTTACTGTAATTTGAGAAACATAAATAGTAAAATATCGAAGTTCTTGATATGTTTTTTTTACTTTCATCAAATTACTTTTTGAAGAATAAGAGCAAATTTTAAAGTCGGAATCCAACACTTATATAAAACGTTCTTCCTGTTCCTGGAAGTATGCCTGGACCAGGATATCCTCCAGCTCGACGTGTTGCATAAACTGCATCTGTGAGGTTGTTTACACCTGCGCGAAATTGGTATATCTCTTTCAATTGGTAAGCAATATTTAGATCTAATAAACTATAGGCAGAAAGTTGACCTGTGGTAGAAGTGGCATTTGGATCAACGGTATTGGCAGCATCTGTGAAAACGTCACCTACATAGTTAAACTGTAAAGTTGAGGCAAATCCTTTATACTTGATTGTTATACCAGAACGCAAAATATGTTTAGGTGCATTTTCAACTCGTTTACCTTTTACGGATAAAAGTGGGTCATTTACAAGAGCAGGATTATCCCAACGGGTGTATCGTGCATCAACAAAAGCATAGTTTCCAAATATTGATAAATTTATCTTTGAAGTAGCAGAAACAAGACGTAACACATCGAATTCAATGAATGTTTCTACACCTTGGCTCATCGAAGCTCCAATGTTTGTTCTGTAAGGCGTATTATCTACTGAAATTGTTCCGATACGATTATTGTAGAATAAACGAAACACACCAATATCAAATTTCAAAATGTTTTGTAACAAACTACCGCGAAAACCTAAGTCAGCGTTAAAACCACTTGCATCCTTTAAATTCGGGTCAATAACATCAGTCGTAGCTGATGGTGTGAGTTCGGAAAACAAAACTGGTCGAAATCCTTGACTAAAATTAGCATATACATTAGAAGTTGATGTTGTAGTATATTCTGCTCCAATTCCAAATAAAAGAATATTTCTATCTCTTTGTTGGTCAGCAATGTTTCCTGAACCTGATGTGTTTACATAACCTGAAGAATGTGCACGTATAAACTCGTATCGAATACCAGGTGTAATTGCCAGTTTTTCAGTAACTTGGAACATATTCTCAATAAATGCAGCCATATTTTGAGTTTCAAATACCAAGCTTTTGGCAAAATCAAGACCGTTTTGTTGAGTGGTTATCTCCAATGAATAATCTGAACCCGTCGTACCAATTCCTTGTTGATTGCGAGTTGTTTTACCCAAATAGGCACGGATACCTCCAGACAAAGCTGATTTGTGTTTTAAGAGTTTATATTCGTGAATTCCACGTAATTCCGCACCATAATTCTGATAAGAATCTTTATCTATTTGTCGTGGGTTGAAGGAACTAATTGTTGTATTAATTGTATCTGTTACGGTAATAGGTCGTGTAAATCCAACACTATTTCTTTCAGCAAAAACCCCGAATAAACGCAAGTTAAATCGAGTATTTTCTTTAGGAGTGAAATTTACTTGAATGGCACCTGAATTCCATGGAGTGCTAAACCAATTTCGTTCTCGATGAGATTGACGTGGATCAATTTTAAATTCAGCATCTGTTAAACCGCCCGATTGTTGACTTTTATTGCTCATTCGAGAATACTCACCTGTGATTTCCCATTTTTTAGAAATATCATAAGTTAGGGAGATGCTACCTGTTTGAGTACGATAATTACTGTTTTCTCGCCATCCTTCAGCACTTCTATTGTGCAAATAGGCATAATAGCTTATTTTTTTTACTTTTCCACCAATTGCATTGAAGGAATTGAAAAGTCCGAAGGAACCAATTGTTTGAAATGATTCTATATTTATTGGTTTATTTCCTATGTATTTTTTTGTAACATAATTTAATATTCCGCCAAATTGAGGACCATATTGCAAAGCACCTGCACCTCTTACAATTTCGATACGTTCCAAAGCCTCAGTTGGAGGTGCGTAATAGGCTTCAGGATAACCAAACACCTCAGAACTAATATCGTATCCATTTTGTCGAACATTAAATTCCCAGGAACGATTAGGGCTTAAACCTCGCGTTGCTATTCCTGTTTGAATACCTGAACCGTCATTTTCCCATATACTTAATCCAGGAACCTTTCCAAATAGTTGTCGGGAATTATTTGTGGATAAATCGGCAGTACTTGAACTAAGTGAAATGACTTCATTTTTCTTTCCTGAAAAAATTTCTGTTCCTTGAATTTTTGGAAGACGAGAAATATCGTTGAATTTTTTCGTTTTTTCGTAAATAATTATATCATCTAATACCTTAACTTTCATAGAATCTTGCGACCAAATTTGTTGACCATTAATTATTAACATTATCGATAAGAAGGTAAGAAATTGTTTCATTTTTTTTAAAATTTTTACCCTACAAAGTAAATTATAGAACTTAACTATTACAATACCTTTAAAATGGTATTTAGACTGAATCTAAATAAACTTTGAAACTGGAATCGAAATCGAAAAAAAACTAGCTTTTTCTATTAATTTAAGTTGCGTAAAACAAATTAATACTCAATTAGTTGATTTATTTAATTTGGAGTTTTTTTGACCCCTAATGAACAACGTTGAAAGAAATAATTTGTAATCGAAAAAAAATAAATTCTATACTTTTATAATTTATTCCTTTTAGCTAGTTTTAAAAAAAAAAAATGAAATATTAGGTAAATGATTATTAATAAGTTAGGTTATGTAGGTTCACTAAAAACTTTAAAAATTATTATCTAATTCAATTATAAAAATCAAATTGAAAGTTTCAACCTACTATTTAACATCCAATCATTAGCAAGAAAGAAATACTTTTGCAAAGAAATAATAATCAATTATCGAAATGGAAAAATGGTTGGAGCGCACAGCATTGTTACTTGATGAAAAAAAGATGCAACAATTGAAAAATGCACATGTTTTAATTGTTGGTTTAGGTGGAGTTGGTTCATTTGCTGGGGAATTTATCGCTCGTGCAGGTGTTGGAAAAATGACTATTATTGATGGGGATGTTTTTGATCCTACAAATAAAAACCGTCAATTGACAGCTCTTGATTCAACTATTGGAATCAACAAAGCAAAAGTTTTAGGTATTCGTATAAAAGACATTAATCCACTAATTGAATTGAATATTTTAGATGAATTCGTGCAACCAGAACGAGTTTGGGAATTGATGGAAACTTTTCAACCAGATTATGTGATGGACTGTATTGATTCTGTAACGCCAAAATTGGAATGGATTAAAGTTTGTAAACGTAAGAAAATCAAAATTTTAAGTCATTTGGGCGCAGGAGGGAAGACTGATCCATCTAAAGTGAAAGTGGCCAAATTGGAACATGCACACAACTGTAAATTAGGAGCTCATATTAAAAAACGATTACGCCGAGAAAACATTACTTTAAAAGGTGTAAAAGCTGTTTTTTCAACTGAGATTCAAGATAAATCCTCACTCAAAATGACCGATGGAACAAATTTTAAGAAATCATTTTACGGCACTATTAGTTATATGCCGGCACTTTTTGGTTTAATGGGGGCTGCTGAAGTTATTCGTTATTTAACAGAAGAATGGGAAGGCTCAAAAAACAATAAACGGCAAATTTGAAATAGATCCTACTTTTTGATTACTTTTATTTTTCCTATTTCAACTATGAATTTAAGACCAGAAACTTTCAATATAACCCGTGTTCAAAAAGAAAAACTCAACGGACATAAATCTTTTGTCGTTTGGTTAACAGGTTTTTCTGGATCTGGGAAATCAACTATTGCAAATGCTTTGGAAGTGGTACTTTTTGAAAGAGGAGTACGTTCATTTTGTTTGGATGGTGATAATACACGCCTAGGAATTAATAAAGATTTGGGTTTTTCATCTACTGATAGAACAGAAAATATTCGGCGCGTAGCAGAAATGGCCAAGTTGTTTTTAGATTCTGGCACTATTGTTATCACTTCTTTTATTTCTCCTTTGATTTCTGATAGAGAAATGGCAAAAAGCATAATTGGAAATGCAGATTTTGTAGAGGTTTTCATTAATTGTCCTTTAGCAGTTTGTGAGGAACGCGATGTAAAAGGATTGTATGCAAAGGCAAGGAGAGGAGAAATTAAAGATTTTACAGGTATTGATAGTCCTTTTGAAGCACCTTTAAATGCAGATATTGAACTTTTAACGAATAAATACTCAGTTAATGAATGTGTGGATATAATATTAAGTAAAATCAATATTTCCTTATAAAGATTAGGTTTAAATATTGAAATTTAACTTTTGGTCATTATTAAGTTAGCGTTTGTTATTCCTACTTTTAGGTTGTTAGTAATCAAAATGCTTCTATTAATTCTCTTTTGGGATTTCTTCACTTGTTTAACTAAATAAACTTTACTCCGTATACTTTCGGCTGATAAATTATCATAAACTTCTTTCGCTTCGTAATCTTGATTTAAAACTTCTTCGAATTCTTGTGGAACTTCAAATCGAATTTCACTTAAATCTTGTTCAATTAGAATGTTGTAAGTGTCATTCAATGAAGAGTTTAATGTTTTTAAAGTACTTTAAAACTTGATTCAAAAAGAAAGTGTACACCAATACATAACGATTTTTGAATCGCAACATGTAGTTTTATGCGGTTATTGATAGTACAAATCACTCGTCTATCTTTAATTTTTAACAAAACTATATCAGGGATTAAAATAGAGTAACTTCCTAAATTTGAATTAATTATATTGGTTTAGAAGTTTATCGTTTGTGAACTTTTATTCAAAATCAAAGTTAACTGTTCAAATTCTAGTGGTTTTATTTTGCCAATAAGACTTTTCATATTTCCTTTTTCAAGGTGGAAATTTATTAAAAGTTAAGAAGAGAAAAAAGAAATCTGAAATTGAAAATGTAACTTCCATTCTTGTTTTACTCAAATTTCAAACGTCAATATTATTGAAAATGGTTGAGTGAAACTACTTGAAATTGAATTGGTTCTCGGTGTAATATCGTCAGATATACTTGGATAAATACTTGAGGTTGGTGTATATGTCCTTTTACCTTCCGAGTTTTCGAAATTCACCGAAAGACAAGCTTCGGTAGTCAAACTAAGCCGATTTGTTATCTTGAAACGAAAACCTAAAAGAGGTGAAATGGCATAATTCTGTGTTGTACTTTCATATCCAATTGTGTATTCAGTATTAAAACTGTAACCATTGTTGTTGTAATATTGTTGCGAGAATTTCAAGTCCAAACCATAATATACTTGCCATCTTTTACTGAAATCATTTGTGAACTCCCAACCTAAACGAGCAGCGATAGAATGATTTAAGCTTACATATTTTTTAGTATCCAATGTGTTCAAATAATTCTTAACATCTCTTTTTGAAAAATCTCCTCCAATACCAGCTCTTAAATTACCGCATTTAAAAAGTCTTCTGTAAGTAAGGTAATAATCAGGAGACTCAATGTAATAAGTTGGTCCATAATAATCCATTTGAACTAGCGGAAAAAAACGTCTAAAAAAACCTGTGACATCCACTCCTAATTCATTGTGATAAACTTTATTAGTGTCTAATTTTACTGGCTTTACTTGCGAAAAAGATATTCCTAAAACAAAAAGGAATGCGCTAGTTAAAAGTGTTTTTTTCATAATTTTTAATTTAAGTCATAATAAAGTTAATTAATAACATTTGAATTTAAGCTTTATTGTATTGTTAAAGAAGAATCAAGAAAAATTCTAAATCTTATTTAAAAATAATTTCTATTGAATTTTCTACTTGAAATCCTTACTTTTGCCCAAATTTTGACACATGGGAAGAGCATTTGAATACCGTAGAGCAGCAAAAGAAAAACGTTGGGACAAGATGTCTAAAATGTTTCCAAAACTTGGAAAAGCAATAACAATGGCAGCGAAAGAAGGAGGAATTGATCCTGCAACTAATGCTAAATTAAGAACTGCTATCCAAAATGCGAAGTCAGAAAATATGCCGAAAGACAACATCGAAGCGGCAATTAAAAGAGCTGCTCAAAAAGATATTGCTTCATTTACGGAAGTTAATTACGAAGGAAAAGGTCCACATGGTGTGCTTGTTTACGTTGAATGTGCTACAGATAATCCAACAAGAACAGTTGCAAATGTTAAATCATATTTTAATAAAGCTGGAGGTCAAGTTGTTCCTAATGGTTCAATGGAATTTATGTTTTCAAGAAAATGTGTTTTTGAATTCGTTAAAACGGACGCAATTGATGTTGAAAATTTAGAGTTAGAATTAATTGATGCTGGCTGTGAAGAAATCGAAGTGGAAGGTGAAGATATCACTGTTTATGGAGATTACACTTCTTTCGGTACTTTAGCTAAAGCATTGGAAGACTTGCAAATAGAAGTTCAGAAATCAAGTTTGAAACGTATCCCAACTACTCCTGTTGAATTCTCAGAAGAACAATTGGTAGATATAGAAAAAATGTTGGATAAAATCGAAGATGATGACGATATTCAACAAGTCTTCACAAACATCGCTTAATTTTATACTAAAACACGCATTTGTTAGTTATATATAAGTATGAAATTTAGATCTTCTGTTTTACTTTCAATATTTGGAATTGCCTTGCTTTTTTCTTGTTCGACAGAGAACAATTCCTTATTGAATCGTACTTATCACTCTACAACTGCACGTTATAATGGACATTTCAATGCAACTGAATTGATGCGCATTGCGATGAAAACGTATACGGATTCCAGAAAAGAAGACTTTTATACTATTCTTCCAGTGAATCCACTCCCAAATGAGACAGAGGTAAAAGGAATGTATCCAGCAATCGATACAGCCGTTGTAAAATGCTCCAAAGTAATCCTTAATCACAGTATGCCGAGTGCTGAAAATATGGCCATGAAATCCGCGGAATACAATACTTGGATTGATGAAAACTGGTTGACTGTTGGAAAGGCTTATTACTTGAGAAGAGATTATGAAAAAGCAATGAAAAATTTTTTATTCGTAAAACGTTTTTTTACGAAAGATCCTTCGATGTTTGAAGCAGAATTATGGATTGCGAAAATCAACATTGAACTCAATAAATTCGCAGATGCAAAACTTGCTCTAGATGATTTGAATGAAATTTCTAAAGCACAGAAAAAAAGAAAATTTACTGAATTCATTCCTTTTTACAAGCCAAAACCAGACCCAAATGCAGAGCCGGAATTGCCTCGCATGAAGAAAAGCTTGCAGTTTGAAATCTATAAAGCTTATGCCGATTTAGCAGTTAGAAGAAAAGATTACGAAGCGGCTGCAGAAGGTTTAAATCTAGCCATTTCAAAGTGTAAATCGGCAAAAGAAAAAGCAAGATTACATTTCATTTTAGGACAAGTTTATAACCAAAACAGAAACATAGATTCAGCAAGTATACATTTTAACTTAGCAAACAAATCATCAGCCTCTTTTGAAATTGCTTTTAATGCGCGTTTAAACAGAGCGATGGTTGGAAGTAGTGCCAATCTTGGCCGTGACTTGAAAAAAATGCTTCGCGATGCAAAAAATGCGCAATACAAGGATCAGATTTATTATGCGATGGCTAATTATGAATTAAATCGTAGCGACAAACCTAAAGCTATTGAGTATTTGACGAAGTCTGCTTTTTTCTCGACGACTAACAAACGTCAAAAAGCAATGTCCTACGAGAAATTAGGGGATTTGACTTTTGCAGATAAAGATTATGTTTCGGCTCAAAAATACTACGATTCTTGTTCGCGTTTTATCGATGACAATTATCCAAATGGCGAATTAGTAAAGAGTAGAGCAATTAAACTTTCCGATTTAGTTAAGGCAATAGAAACTGCAAATTTTGAGGATAGCGTACAACGAATTGCAAAATTATCAGAGAAAGATAGAACGGAATTTTTGAAAGATGCCTTAAAACAAATTAAAGAAGAACAACAAAAACGAAAAGAGCAAGAGGCTGCAAAAATGTTGGCACTTCAAGAGCAAGCGAATACAAATGCTGGAGGCTCAAATGCTAATAAATTTGTTTTCAATAATCCGAAATTACGAGAGGCTGGATTCAATGAATTTAAGAAAACATGGGGCGTGCGTGAAAATGAAGACGATTGGCGACGAAGTGAGAAAGTCGTGAATGTATTGAATTCTAAAAATGGCACTGATAAGGATTCTTCTGTTAATGCCTCAAATAAATTAAAAGAAGATACATTAACGATAGCTAGTTTGTTAAAAAATATTCCTTTAACTGATGAAGCAATGAAAGCTTCAAAAGAACGATTGATGGACGCTTTGTTCACTTCTGGTGTATTGTATAAAGAGATTTTGAATGAAGAAGAATTAGCTGCTGTTCAGTTTAAAAAAGTCTTGGCTCAAAAAAATATTGGTTTAACAGATTTATCTTCTGCTTTTCAGTTGTATAAAATCAATGAGGCAACGGGAGAAAAAGACCGTTACAAAGATCATATCATTGATTACTATCCAAATTCAGATGCTGCAAAATATTTTAAAGACCCTGATTTCTATTTAAAGCAAAAAGAAAACGCAAAACAAGCAGAGAAACAATATGTTGCGCTTGTTGATCGCTATAATGGACAAGATTATCGTTACGTAGCCAATGAATCGCAAAAAGTAATCGATAATGATAAAACCAATGCTTATCGTGCCGAATATATGTTATTAAACGTATTAGCGGTTGGTCAAACAACGGAAAATAAAAAAGAACTGGTGCCGAAGTTAAAGGCAATTATTGCAGAAAAACCAGGAACTCCTCAAGCAGTAAGAGCAAAAGAAATGTTGGATGTTTTAGACAAAGGTTTCTCTAAAAACGAGGCGGTTAACTTCAATAAAACTTACGCTTATGAATATTCAACAACAGGCAATCAAAATGTAATTGTGTTACTTGATGAAGAGGATGATAGTGAAGATGCTAAAAAGTTGATTTCTGATTTTTCAAACAAGAAATTCAAAACAAACAAGGTTAAAGTTTCCATGAAAACAACCATGTCAGAAAAAAACTTTATGTTGGTTCAAGAATTTCCAAGTATTAAAGTAGCACAAGAATATATTGATGCTTATAAGGCTGGATTTGAAATTTTAGATGATTTACAAGACAATAAAATTTACATTATTTCGAATGAAAATTTGAAAAAGTTAATTGAAACATCGAAATTTGACGAATATAAATTGTTTTATGACGATAATTATTAAAATATTATGCTAGAACGTAAAGGTTTTTTTGGATCAAACTCAAGTACTCCCACAATGAGCGAAACATCAAACGATAAATGGAATAGAATCCTTTCTGGGACTGAGATAACAGGAAATATAGTTTCTGACTCAAATCTAATTATTGAAGGATTGATAAATGGTAATGTAACTTGTTCTGGAAAAGTGCATGTTGGAGCAACTGGAAGAATTGCTGGTAACTTATCTGCTACCAATGCTGAATTTGAAGGAAGTCAAGAGGGTGAACTTTCAATTGACAACCTATTGATTCTAAGAAGCACTGCACGAATTAAAGGAAATATCAACACACTTAAGTTAAACATTGAAGAAGGAGCATTTTTTGAAGGTGCGTGTGTGATGAAATCTCCTGTTTCTTCCGCTAATTTTGCCCAATCAGTTTCGTTTGAATAACAAGGATAAACGACCTAATTTATTCCTTAAATTTTCCTCGACTGGTATTCAAATGGCGGGAATAATCGTCTTTTTTACTTGGTTAGGCACTTATCTTGATGCTAAATATTCTACAAAAACGCCTTGGTGGACAATTGGTTTATCTCTTTTTGGAGTAATTTCTTCACTCGTTTTAGTCATTAAAGAAGTAATCAATTTAAACAAAGACAATGAATAGTAAGTTATTGATAAAACATTGGTTACTGATTTTTCTTCCAACCGCTATTTATTTGCTTTTGAATCAGTTACATTTGTTTTCAATCGAATTATTCCTTTCCAATTTCGCTGCTGGCGCTAATCTATTTATTTTCACAATTAGCGTTTTAATAATGCAAATTGGAAGAACTAATAAACCCGAGGAATTTGTCTTTCGTTACCTTACGATGACGACCGTTCAAATGTTATCTTTCCTGGCAATTGTTACTGCATTTGTATTTACTAAAAAACCAAACGTAGTTGTTTTTCACAGCCTAGCACTTTTTGGTGTATTGTTAGTTTTTCAATCTGCTGGATTGCTTATATTTAAATCATCAAACAAGGAAGATAAGAATTAAAAATTTCGATTAACTGATTGAACTAGATCTTCTCCAAGCTTGTCATAATCTATTCCATCAAAATTTCCAGAAGACATCATTAAAAGAACAGAGTTTTCCCAATTTTGAGTTTGGATAAAAGTTAAAACTTCGGCAGTTTCATTCATCACAATTATGTTACCCCCAAATCCTTCGTAAACTTGTTCCTTTGAAATAGGTTCTAATTTTTTGTGCTTAACGACCTCTGGACTATAATACACAACTGCTATATCCGCTTTTTCCATTGCGTTTTTATAGTGAGGTAGAAATTCTTTTTTCAAAGAAGAAAAAGTATGTAATTCCATACAAGCTATTACTTTCCGAGTTGGGTATTGGTGTTTAATTGCGTTTGTGGTTGCTTTTAATTTGGATGGTGAATGTGCAAAATCTTTATACATGATAAAATCAGCTTTTTCTGCCACTTTTTGTAAACGTTTACCTGCGCCTGTAAAATCGCTCATTGCATTTAGAAAATCTGTTGTTTGAATTCCAATTGCTTCTCCTAAACGCATTGCACCAATTAAATTCTGTAAATTATGAGGACCAAAAATCTTTAATTCAAAATCCTTTCCTTCGAAGCTTAATTTAGTTCCATTCTCTGTTGGGATAAAGGATGGAGTAGAGTAGTGAGTAGTTTTTAACTTTGAACTGTACTTTTGACCTAATTTATTAACTTCTTCGTCTTCACTATTGTAAATCAGTTGACCGTTTGGATCAATTAGCGAACAAAAAATATCGAATTGTTCTACATAGTTTTCAAAGGTTGGGAAAACATTAATGTGGTCCCAAGCGATTCCGCTAATGATAGCAATTGTAGGTTGATATAAATGAAACTTTGGTCTTCTATCGATAGGTGAGCTTAAATATTCATCGCCTTCCAAAATCATTATTTTAGCTTCTTCACTAAGTTTAACCATACAATCATAGCCTTCCAATTGCGCGCCAACCATATAATCAACATTGATTCCCAATTTATTTATGGCATGCAGAAGCATCGAAGTAATTGTGGTTTTCCCATGGCTTCCACCAATTACCACACGAATTTTATCTTTACTCTGCTCGTATAGATATTCTGGATAAGAATAGATTGGAATATTCAATTCTTTTGCTTTCAGTAATTCTGGATTATCAATTCGTGCATGCATTCCTAAAATCACAGCGTCTAAATCACTTGTAATTGCTTCAACATTCCAACCTAAATTTTTGGGAAGAATACCTTGGTTAGCTAGACGTGTGCGCGATGGTTCGAAGATTTCATCATCTGAGCCAGTAACTTTTGCTCCTTTACGACTTAAGGCAATTGCCAAATTGTGCATTGCACTTCCACCGATTGCTATAAAATGTACGTTCATATCCAAAATTATAGAACGAATATAGGTTTCATGAAGCTTTTAAAAATGGATAGAGTAATTAGTTACTCACATTCAACTTTTGATAGGAATGGGCTTAAATTCTACAAAAAAAATAAGTGTTTTATTTTATGGTCGAATAGGTTTTAAACTTACCTTTTTCGTTGTAAATCAGTAGAACTTCTATTCCTAATCTTTTATTCTTATTTAGAAATTCTTTTGTTTTTTCTAATCCTAAAACCATAAAAGCAGTAGCAAAACCATCTGATAACGCACATTCATCCATTACAACCGTCGCACTTAAAAGTGTTTGCTGAGCTTGCATTCCTGTTTTGGGATCGATTGTATGTCCATATTTAATGCCATTAACTTCGTAGAATTTTCTGTAGTTTCCGCTAGTTGCGATTGACTTATTTGTAACTTGAATTACTTCTTGAATAGAACGTTCGCCTTCCGTTTTTGGTGTGTCAATTCCAATTCTCCATTTATTTCCTTCTTTGTTTTTACCTGCAACACGAATTTCACCGCCAAGCTCAATGTAATAGTTTTTATAACCTTTATTTGAAATAAGCTTTGCCATAAAATCGACGGCAAGACCTTGGGCAATCGCATTGAAATCTAATTTAACTCGATCATCTCGCTTGAAAAGAATAACAGAATCATTCTGAAATTTGTAGACGAGAAGTTTATTTTTTTCAAAGCTAACAAACTTCAAAATAGAATCAGCTTGCTCTTTTTTTAAGATAGGAGTTTTAACTTCTCGATAAAATCCCCAAGCATCAATCAAAGGGAAAACAGTTGGGTCAAAAGCACCATTCGATAAATCGTAAACAAGTTGACTTTTTTCTATACAAGATTTGAAATAGTTTTCATTATCTGGAAAGGCATGATAAAGACCAGCGTTATTAAATTTAGTTATTTCCGAATTACTTTTGTATGTAGATAATGAAGCATCAAAAGCATTTAACAATTGGTCTATTTCATTTTTGGTGATTTTTTCTCCTTCGCCAACTAATTGGATAGTATAGGTCGTTCCTTGTGCGTTTCCTTGAATTACTTCAAATTTCTTACTTTTTTCAGAATTTTCTCCACATGAATGTAGAACTAAAATAGAAACAATAATAAGGAGACTATTTTTCGATAACATTTTCTCCAGTAGATTCGTTAAACCAAATGAAATCAGGTACTTGTGCACCATTTTTTGTATAGGAATTAAAACCTACATCATTCGTGATTTGTTCATAAACCACACCATGACCATTTTTATCAACTACTACTCTACGAACGATTACTTTAATAACATAGTCTTCTGAATTTTTTATTTTGTAAACACGTTCTGTCATTTTATTTTTCTCAAAAGGAACACCGTTTTCATCAGTAAGATTGTTTGCTGTTGAAATACGAGTATCAGTATAGTCCATTAAAACACGAACTTGATTGGAACGAGCTTCTTGATTTTCTCTTTCAATAGAATCTTTTTTGAAATTTGCGTATTGAATATTTTCTATTTTAGATTGCTGTTGTTCTTGTCGAGCAATTGAGTTTTCATAAACACCTTCTTTAACGAGTTGTGCCTGTGCTTTATTTCTGTCTATTGTTGCAATTTGATTAACATATTGTTCTTGTGTTGCTTTGTCTGTTTCAATTTTCAGGTAATCTGTTTTATCCTTCCAAGAATCTACATTTTTTGTTAAGTCTTCTTGCAAAATTTTCGCTTCAGCATTTTTACGTTGAACTTCCTTCTCTGCTTTCAGCTTAACATCCTCCTGTAAATATTGTGTTTTAATTGCATCTGAGCGAACTTCTTTTTGAATCATTTCGCTTTTATTGGCATAATCCAAAATTCTGTTTTTTTCCTCTTCTTGTCTTGCTGCAGCAAGGGTGTTGTTAAAATAGTTAGTGTAATCTAAATTATTTTTTACATTTTGTTGGTAGGCAAGTGGTTGTGCTTTGGTTCTTTCTGTTGTTAAAAACATATCATTGTATGCAGTTAGACTTGGGTCCTTACCAGTAACTAATTCTCCTGGAGCACTTAATTTAATAGTTGTGGAAGTAGGGGTAGCAGTTGGAGAAACCAATGCTGGTGAAGAATTTTTTGTTTTTACAATAGCAGTTAAAGAGTCGATACTTTTTTGCAATTGTGCTTTTTCAGAAACAGAAGCAATCTTTTTTGAAATTACATAATCACGGATAACTGTGTTTAATTTTTCTAGTGCCTCTTCATTTTTTTTGTCAGCTACTGATTTATAAGCCTTTTGTTTTTCAAGGTAATAAGCTTCCATTCGACTGATTTTATCTTTCAATTCGATTACTTCAGGCTCATTAATTTTACTTTTCATTGGGTCAGAATTCAGAATGTTTTTAGCTACACTATAGAAATCCTTTCCTTTGTCGAAATTTTCTTGAGCCTTTGCTAATTGTGCTCTATACAATTGATCTTCAGTATCTTTTTTCGCTTGTACATTTTGAATTCCATCTTTAACCTCTTTAGAATATTTATCGATTAAAGCTTGGTTCGAAAATCTGGAAATTGTAGGTTCTGTGGAACGATAGGTTTTTATAGCTTCGTCTAGTTTAGATTTACTTAATAATTCGCTCGCTATTTTTAGATCTTTTTTCACAATTTCTTCAAGTGCTGCATCTGATTGACCACCTTTTAACTTGGCAATTTCTGCATCGATAAATGCTTTTTGATTGGGTTGAAAACTAAGCGCTTGGTTGAATTTTGTAATTGCCTCATTATATTTTTTAGCGGTAACAAAAGCGTTTGCTTCTTGAACTGCTTTTTCATAACTCAACTTATTTTTTGCATTATCAGCTTCCTTTTGTTTTTCAACTACAATTTTTTGGCTTTGCTCTTTCAAATAGGGTTCTGTTGGAAATAGTTTTGCAGCTGCTGCGTATTTTTCTTCTGCTAATGCCCAATTTCCGCTTTTAAATGCTGCATCTCCAGCTTCTCTGAAAATAGTGTAGTCTTTACGTTTAATTTCCTCCGCTTTCTGAGCTTGAAAGTTTAAATTTGTGGAAGCTCTGTTTTTAATTATTAAAGAATCTTTTGGAGCAACAACCAATGCAGAATCATAATAAGCAAGTGCTCTTTCATAATCTTTTTTACTATTTGCCTTTTCAGCCTCTACGACAAACTTTTTCGATGCATTATTTACTTCTGCCTTTTCATAAGCTTCTTTAACTTTTTTCTCGATGTCATCCTTTACTTTTGTATCTGGCTTAACTATGAATGAAGGTTGGTCCCAAGTAAATTTCTCAGCATATCCAATTTTTGCAAAGTTTAAATCTGCTCCAGGTTTCAATTCAAAAAGTTCAATGATTAATTCATCTACTAGTTCTAAAGTTGTAGCATCGGCTCTATTTTTATTGATTTTTAACGTCGAAATATCAAATAAAACTTTTTTAGAAATATAACCAGGCTTAGAGATTAATAAGTCAATTGGTTCCAAAATATTTACTTTTCCAGAAATATAGTAATTTCCATAGTTATCTGTAATTGACTTTGAAAGTGTTCTTTCATTTTGCATCATGTAAATGGTCACCCCAAAAAGTCTAGCATCTGTTAAGAAATTATTGATTGAACCATCCAAAGAAATAGTTACGCTTGTAGCTTGTGAAAAACTCACAGAAGTGTAAAAAGTGCTTAAGAAGAATAAAAAAAGTATTTTAGTGCGCATAGTCTATAATATTGTAATCAATGTATAGAACGTTTTACTATACATTTGTTGCAGTTTTACAAAATTGGTGAAAAAACACGAATATTAAAATGCTTTTTTTTAATGAATTAAGTTTTTGGGAGCGCAAAGAATATTTAAGTGATATTGACTTTGCAATAATTGGTTCAGGAATTGTTGGAATGAGTACAGCTATTTTCCTAAAGAAACGATATCCTAAGGCAAAAATCACTATTCTTGAGCGAGGTTATTTGCCATCAGGGGCAAGTACAAAAAATGCTGGTTTTGCTTGTTTTGGAAGTCCTACTGAACTTTATGATGACCTTCAAAAAAATGATGAACAAGAAGTTTGGGAAACATTCTTATTACGATATCAAGGACTTCAAACGCTTTTTTCTTTAGTTGATAAAGACAATATTGATTTTAAATCATGCGCTTCATGGGATTTAATCGGTTATAATCATTCAGATATGCCTATTGATTTTATAACCTATTTAAATGCAAAGACAAAGGCATTAATTAATGATTCAAAAGTTTATTCAGATGATTCCAAGGCTATTGATGTATTTGGATTTAAAGGTTTTAAGAAAGCTTATAAAAACAAATTAGAAGGAAGTATTGATACTGGAAAATTAATTACTCAATTATTTCAGAAAACAGTTGAAAATGGAATACAAACTTTATTTGGACTAAATTTAGAATCTTTTACAGAATTTAATCATGAGGTTGAATTGATTACCAATTTTGGAGAATTGAAATGTGCAAATCTATTGGTATGTACAAATGGTTTTGCAAATAAATTTCTAAGTGCGGATTTAAAGCCTGCGAGAGCACAAGTGATGATTACAAAACCGATTCAAGATTTAAAAATTGAAGGAACTTTTCATTTTGAGTCGGGATATTATTACTTCAGAAATATTGAAAATCGTATTTTAATTGGTGGTGGAAGAAATTTAAATATCGAAGGAGAAACAACAGAAAACTTTGGTACAACCAATCAAATTCAAGATTCGATTCTACATTTATTAAAAGAAAATATTTTACCTTCAACACCTTTTGAGATTGATTTTTCTTGGTCAGGAATTATGGGAGTTGGAAAAGAAAAGTCGCCAATTATTAAAAAAGTGAACAATAGAGTAGCTTTTGGTGTTCGTATGGGTGGAATGGGTATAGCAATCGGTTCTGAAGTAGGTAAAAAACTAGCAACTATTTTTTAAATGGAAAATAAAGAATTCATCAATCCAATTGACCCTGACAAAATTACAGAGAATCCACATAGTTTAGAATATGCGCACCACGCAGGAAGTGCTTTAATCAAACCTGAAGACCAAGGTAAACTTAAGGGTCGTGCACTAGAAGCGATGGATCATCAAACTGATATGCAACTGAATCAAATTTATGAGCAGATGCAGTTATTGGCTGAACAAGCGAAAAAGTTAAACGCAAGAAAACAAGTTTCAGAATTTATTTATCAAGCTGAAATGCGCTTCGAACCTTTTATCAATCACACTTATCATCTTTATCAACGAGATAATAAAGCGTATGTCCTTTCGCTTGTTGGTCCAGATCAATGGGGTAGAACAAAACAAAACTTTGAATTTATTGCAACTGTTAAATTGCTTGCAGATCATACTTGGGATATTATTTCACAAAATCCAGAATTTCAGTTTTAATTCATTATTTTAATCCTAAATTCTACTCTTTTATACTAACTTATCTTATAAAAACCCACTCATTCTCATTCGATTGATTTGCGTCAAATGTGTAGCCATCAACGGAATAAAGTTTTAATTCTTCAATATTAGTAAGTTGATTTTGAATTAAATACCTTGCCATTGAACCTCGCGCATGTTTTGCATACATCATTACAATAGCGAATTTTCCATTTTTGAATTCTTTGAAAACGGGAGTTATGATTCTGTTTTTAATTTGTTGAATGTCAAGCGCTTTGAAGTATTCATGTGAAGCAAGGTTTACAATTACTTCCTCTTTTTCAAGCTCTTTTTTTAGTGTTTTTGCAATTTTATCTTTCCAAAATTCATATAGATTTTTCTGTTCTTCAATAGGGGAGAAGCGTGTTCCCATTTCAAGACGATAGGGATAAATTAAATCAGTTGGTTTCAAAATTCCATACATGCCTGATAAAATACGTAGATCTTTGTTTGCGATTTCTAATTCTTCATTTGAAAGTGAACTTAAATCTAGTCCGCGGTAAACTTCGCCAGAAAAAGCAAAACCAGCTGAAATTAAGGCTTCATTTTCACTTGTTGATTTTTTCCAATTCTTATATCTGTTGAAATTTAATTGTGCTAAATCCTCTGAAATTGACATTAAATCCTTCAGGTCTTCTACTTTAAATTTGCGTAAGTTTTTAACAATTTTTTGAGCTTCATTTTGAAAGATGGGAATTGTTGAAACACTTGATTTTAGTGCTTTTTCATCAATACTTTTTGCGGGAGAAATTAAAATTTTCATTTTTTAATGTTACTAGTGGATTTCAAAATGTGAACAAGTAAAAGTAAAATATGTTATCAAAATCAATCAATAAATAATTTCAAATACCTAAATTTAGTCGCAAAACTATTAAATACTCAATATGAAAAGAATATTTACGTTAATAATCGTAGCTGTTAGCTCCAATTTTTTTGGACAAGAATCGCAGTTTATGGGTTATTTTTCTCCAACTACTGCTGAACTAGTACCAACACCAGCAGGAATGGAAAATCCAAAAAATCAAGTTATCAAACCAAACTTCAAAGGTAGAGAGTTGATTGAAGTGGATAATAGCCAAACACACAAACCTGACTGGGTGTGGCAACAACACGAAGTTGCAGAAAAAGCATTAACAGCAACAATTTTATGGTCAAAACCAGGTTTAGGTGTTGGAATTTCTCCTCCCGACCCTACAGTTGATGCAGACAGTACAGTTGCAATTAGTGCAACAAATTCAAGCGGTGGTGCGGTTTACCGTATTTTTAATCGCTCAACAGGAGCAACAGTAGGTAGTTCCTCTTACACCATGAGAAACTTAGTAACTGCAGGAGCAATCACCGGCGCAGGTGACCCAATTGTCTTGTATTACAAACCAGCAAGACGTTGGTTTATTACAGAATTTTCTAGTTCTGGAAATAGACTAATTGTGTATGTTTCACAAACAAGTAATCCCCAAGGTGCTTATCATCGATACGCATTTACTTGTACGAGTTTCCCAGATTATCCAAAATATGGTTTCTCAACAAGTTCTGATGCATTCTTAGTTTCTACAAATGAAGGAGGTCCTCCAACTGTTTATGCCATGAGATTAAGTTCATTATTGACAGGTGCAACCTCTCCTTTTATTAAAAAAGCAATTGGGTATTCTTTAAATGGTTTTGGTTTCCAATCTATTACACCCGTTGATTTGGAAGGAGACAACGCTGCTCCAGCAGGAATGAAACCATTATTTGTTCGTCATAGAGATGATGAGTCGCATTCAAATGGTACGCCAGATAGTGGTACGAATGACTGGATTGAATTATGGGAAATGGATATCAACTGGACAAATAATACAGCAACAACAACAAAAGTTCAGGATATTTCTATTGCAGAAATCGACTCTAAGTTATGTGGATTGACAAGTTTTGCTTGTATCAAACAACCCGGAACAACAAATACATTAGATCCTTTAAGAGAAACTGTAATGTATAAAGCGCCAATGCGTATTTTCGACACCCATCAAGCAATGGTTTTGTGTCTTTCAACTGATGTAGATGGTGCAGATAGAGCTGGTGTTCGTTGGATTGAATTAAGAAGAGCTTCTGGTGTAATTACGCCAACTTGGACAAAATATCAAGAAGGAACTTATGCTCCATGGACAGGGACGAGTCGTTGGATGCCTGCTATTAATATTGATAAATACGGTAATATTTTAATGGCTTATTCAACTTCTAGTAACGCAACAGGAGATTTTCCTTCAATAAAAATGACAGGAAGAAAACCATGTGACCCACTTGGAACTATGACAATGGCAGAAACAACAATCATTGCAGGAGCTAATTCAAAAACTTCAAACGGTGATACACGTTGGGGAGATTACCACCACATGGCAATTGATGATTTTGATGGTGAAACCTTCTATTATGCAGGTGTTTACCAACAAGGTGCAAATAGTGCTTCTGGAACAAAAACAAACGTTTCAGCTATTAGATTCAATCCTGATGCAGTGGACGCAACTATTGCTGGTATTTTCCAAGTAATTCCAGGAAATGTTTGTGGAGCATCTACTCAATTAGGAGTTATTGTTGAAAACCGCGGAACTACTCCAATTACTTCTGGTGTTATTCAATGGCAAGTTGGAACAGGTGCGTTGACAAATGTTAATTACACCTCAAATCAACTAATTGCAGTCGGAGCAACGGATACTGTTTTTATTACTATAGCTGGTTTAGTGAATGGTTCAAATACTGTAACTATCAACACCACAACTGTAAATGGTACTTCACCTGACGAAAATACATGTAATGACACTAAAACATTAAATGTTACTGTGAGTTCAGGTTCAGGATTAACTGCAACATCAACTATTGTGGCTCAACCATCATGCAATGGTTCAGAGGGACAAATATCACTTGTTGCAAATGGAGGAACTGCGCCATTTACTTATGCTTTAAATGAAAGTCCTGCTCAAGCAAATGGAACATTTAGCAATTTACCAGCTGGAACTTATACTTATATCGTAACTGATAATAATGGTTGTACTGGAACTGGGACAATTGATTTAGTTTCTAATGTTGTTATTACTGTTACTCCAACGCAAATCGCATCTATTCTTTGTTTTGGAAATCAATCAGGCGCAATTTCAATAAGCGCATCAGGTGGAAATTCATCTTACACTTATTCAATTAATGGAACAAATTATAGTGCTGCATCAACATTTACTGGTTTAACAGCTGGAATTTATACTGTTTATGCGAAAGATGGAAATAACTGTGTTGGTCAATCAACTGTGACAATTACAGAACCAACAGCTTTAACTTTAAATGCAATTCCAACGATGATTACTTGTAATGGTAGTAATAATGGAATCATCACAGCAGCAGGAAACGGTGGAACAACACCATATCAGTACAGTTTAGATGGAACGAATTTCTTTTCATTAAGTACAATCAACAATCTTTCTGCAGGATCTTACACAGTTACAGTAAAAGACGGAAATGGCTGTTTAAAAACATTCAGTACAACGATTACTGAGCCAACTGCTGTTGTGGCAAATGCTGTTTCAACTCCGTCAACTGGAACAAATGGAACAATTACAGCTTCTGCAACTGGTGGTTTGACACCTTACACTTACAGTATTAATGGAACAAATTATTTTTCAGGTTCTTTATTCTCAAACTTAGCACCTGGGACTTACACAGTATATGCAAAAGACAATAATGGCTGTGTTAGTACTTACTCTGTAGTTGTTGAATCTACAATTGGTTTAGATGAATTTGAAGGAACTTTACAAGTTGTTAAATTATACCCTAATCCAAACAACGGTATTTTTGAATTAGAAGTTAACGGTATCGTTGGAAATGATTTGAATTGTAAATTATTTAACATCAATGGACAAGAAGTTGCTGCATTCAAAGTAGATGTAGTAGATGGTAAAGCTTCTAAAACGATTGAAATGAGTCGTAAATTAGCAGCTGGTTCTTATTACCTTGGGATTTATAACGGAAGTAAAGCCATCGTAAAACAGTTCATTAAAGAATAAACAAATTGATATTATTTTAAAAGTCGGCTTCATTGGAGTCGACTTTTTTGTTTAATGAATTACCAAGTTTTCAAATCAGTTGCTTCAAAAGTCCATTCAGGAGTAATCAACTTTCCTGCGAAATCGGCACTAAACCAAGGGCTTAATTCGCTATCAGTAGAATTTTTTAAAATTTGAATTTCTTGTGCAGGCATATAACTTTGCGCAAGTAAAAATACTTTTTCTCCTGAATTGTTCACAGCAACATCTACAACAATTACAGCATGTCCAGGTGAACCACTTACAATAAAAACATCTCCAATTGAAAGGTCTTCAATATCTTTTGATTCTAATGAACTTTCGAGCGAAATCGTTCCTGCGTAAATAAAAACAAATTCCATATAGTTTCTAAAATCTTTATAAGTACTAGAAGGGGCGGTTTTTCTACTCCAGTAAGTTTTGTTTCCGTTTACTACTATGCGATTTCCTTTCATCCATTCAGTGTAGTTCATTCGAAATCCGTTTGTCAAAGAAAATGAAATTTGGTCAAAAGCTTGAATTGAATAAAAATATTCACCTCTTAAGCGCAAAATAGCATCTGCACATTGTTGTAAATCTTGATTTGAAATTTCCATATCCACAACAGCAGCATAAACATTTTTTAGTTTAAGTTGACCATCGTAGTATTTAACTTTCGACCCAGCTGGTTTAAGTGGAAGATTTTGTAAATAGTTGGCAAACGATTTGGTAGATGTTTTTTCGCGTACAAATCCTTCAGGTGGATTAAATCTTGTTTGAACAGATGTTCCAGATTCATTAATTAATTCTATTTTAATTCCATCCGTTTCAGATTGTTCACTACTGCTAAAATCACAACTACTAATTAAAAGTAATAGAAGTAGAAAATGGCAAATTGCTTTGGTCATTGAATATGATTAAAGGTTATCGTTCTTAAACGAACTCAATTAAAATTAATTGTTAGAGCAACAAAGAACATTTTTTTTGACACATTGAATTGCCAAAAAAACAAAAGTTCTATTTTTAAAACTGAAAATAAATGAACTCTTTTTCTTTTTTAGATTTCTGATACTTGTCAAAACAACCATACTTTTTAGCTCGCTTTTTTGTGTTGATAATTAGCTCTTTATCAGTTTCAAAATCTTCAATTTTACCTTCAATTCGATACCAAGTCCAAAGTTCTTTCGTTTCATCAAAATACATATTCATACAATTTTCACTTTCAAAGTTGATATGCGCTTTTCGCTCCGCAATAGAATCCTTGAAAGTGTAATTATCTGCATATTCTAAAGTGTCGCCATTGAACTCAAATGGAAAAGGACTAGTAACAAAACTATCAATAGATGAATATTTAAGTGTTTGATTTTTAATGTGTAACTCTACGTAAAATCCTTCTTCTGAACAAGCATACCAACTTCCAGTAAAACGATTTTGTGTTTGACTAAAATTACATCCATAACAAAGAAATAAGATACTCACAATTAGAAATGACTTCATTCAATCTTCTTTAGAAAAAAGTTAAATTAATGATTTTGTAAGAATTAACTGATTTTAGAAAGCAATTCACTCAAGGTTGCTTGCTGAATATCGTGTTTTCCTCCGAAATGAATGGTGTTGAAACCTATTTCTTTGTAGGCGGCGATTTCAGAGAATTGTTGTTCTTCAGAATAATATTCATCTTGATTTCCTAAAACAAAGTAATTCTTACTATTGATTTCAAGTGCTGGTTTTTCTAAATCAGGAGGGAAGACAGAAGCCCACAAAATTAAATGATCAAATTGCTTAGCATCAGAAAAATACCATCTAGCTGCAGTTGCGCCTCCTTGTGAAAATCCCAAGAGAATAATTTTCGAAAATTGCTTTTCATTTTTGACCTTTTCGAGAAGCGTTTTTAATGCGATTGTGTTTTCTTCAATATCAAGTTCTCGTGCTTCTTTTGTCATCCAAGAGGCACCCACACGACCGTTATTTCCTTGTAAATAAAAACGATGCATTCCTTCAGGAGCAAGGATTAAATAGTTCTCAGGAAGAAATTCAAACTTCTTAATAAAGAATTTTGACAACTGTCCAAAACCATGTAAAGCAATAAACAAGGTATCTGCTTTTTCAATTTTCCCCAAGGTGTAATAACGCATTTTTTTGGAAACAGCTAGTCCAAATTCTTGAATTTCTGACATGTTTATTTGGATTCAGTTACGTATTTCCCTTGGCTTGGAAGGTAGAAAAACATGCGTTCTAGAGTAGTTGTTTTCGTTATTTCAGGAACAAAAGTATTTAAGTCAGCACCAGCAGGAATTGCTCCAATTTTAGCTTTATGGATAACTATATTTTTCGCTGCATTCACTTTTCCTGGTTCATAAGAGAAGGAAAAAGCAATAGCATCAGACGTTCCTAAACCATCAAAATTCTTCCATTGAAAAACGCGTGCTGGCGTATGATTTTTAACAAAATAATAGTCGCGATAGCTTGCATTTCTAATTCTAAAGTCAACAATTACATCTTGAAAATCACTTGAACCAACATTTTCGAAAGAGATTTTTAACGGCAAAAGTGGTGAAGAAGGAATGGCGATTGGAGGAGAAATCAAATCTAAGCCACCATCAAAATAGAAGATATAGTTGTAGTTACCCATGTAAGCAACTTCTGCTCGCTTGGCAGGATATTCCGATTGAGCTGCTTCATTTATGGCAAATTGTAAACGATTCACAGCAATTATTGCATCTTCTTTGTCGTCACCATCTAAGTTTGCTTTATAAATTTTGAGTTCATATTTCTCAGAAGGACCAATCTTTAAAGTCGATTCAACGTGTCTTTTTGCGTAAGCTGCAAGCGATTGTGGTTTGTCAGGTAATTCATCTTCCGAAATAATATTTTTGGGTTTTTCATTGTTCTCACAAGAAAAAAGTAAAATTGGGAATACGAAGTGAAGTAATTTATTCATGGTGCAAATTTAGATTTTTTTCAACTGAGAAACTTTTCATTTTGAAAGTTGTTTCAAGGAATTGTTTTGGTTAATAATTAATAAACGAATTAAATGCTGTTGAGGAGATTTAAAAGCAATCAAATGCTTAACTTCGTGCATCAAAAATTCAATCTATGTCAAAAGAAGTTTATATTATTTCGGCTGTTAGAACCCCAATGGGTGCTTTTATGGGTGCATTTTCTGCAATTCCAGCAACGGCTTTAGGAGCAACAGCAATTAAAGGTGCTCTTGAAAAAGGAAACGTTGATGCGTCAATTATCGATGAAGTTTTTATGGGTAACGTACTTCAAGCTGGAGTTGGTCAAGCACCTGCTCGTCAAGCTGCATTGGGAGCTGGTTTAGGTCAAAATGTTCCTTGTACAACTGTAAATAAGGTTTGTGCTTCTGGAATGAAAGCTATTATGTTTGGTGCTCAATCAATTATTGCTGGTGATAATCACGTAGTTGTTGTTGGTGGTATGGAAAATATGTCAATGACTCCACATTATGTTGCTGGTAGAAACGGTACTAAATTCGGAAACATCACCATGTTAGACGGAATCACAAAAGATGGTTTATTAGACGTTTACAGCAAAGTTCCAATGGGAAATTGCGCAGAGTTATGTGCTAAAGAACACAAAATTACACGTGAAGACCAAGACAATTTTGCAATTACATCCTATACGCGTTCAGCAGAGGCTTGGAAAGCAGGACGTTTTGATAACGAAATCGTACCAGTTGCAGTACCACAAAGAAAAGGTGATCCTGTAATGGTTTCTGAAGATGAAGAATACAAAAACGTTTTTTTAGATAAAATCCCAGGATTGAAACCAGCTTTTGACAAAGAAGGAACAATAACTGCCGCAAATGCTTCAACATTAAATGACGGAGCATCTGCTTTGATTTTAGCATCAAAAGAAGCGGTAGAAAAATATGGTTTGACTCCAATTGCAAAAATCGTTTCCTATGCTGATGCAGCACAAGCGCCAGAATGGTTTACAACTGCACCTTCTTTAGCAGTTCCAAAAGCATTAGCGAAGGCAGGCTTACAAACTTCTGATGTGGAATATTGGGAATTGAACCAAGCGTTTTCAGTAGTTGGATTAGCAAATATGAAATTATTAGGTTTAGATCCTTCTAAGGTAGATGTGAACGGTGGAGCAGTTGCTTTAGGTCACCCACTTGGAAACTCAGGTTCAAGAGTAATTGTAACATTAATTAATGTATTGAAACAAAACAATGCTAAAATTGGTGGTGCAGCGATTTGTAATGGTGGAGGTGGAGCTTCTGCAATGATTATCGAAAGCATTTAATTAAAATAAAATAATTGGAAAGGACTGGAGCGATTCAGTCCTTTTTTTTTGCTTAATAGGATTTCATTTTTTTTTTCAAACTTTGAATTTTTAAGCTAAAAAAAATGTAATTTCAAGCAAAAATCAAACGAATGGAGTACAAAGTAATAAAGTCAATTTTCAAAACTCAAAAAGCTCCATTTGCGATTTTGGATATGAATGCTTTAGATGATAACATTCAAGAAATTGCCAAGCGAGCACAAGGTAGAAATATCAGAATCGCCACAAAATCAATTCGTTGTCGTTATGTACTGAATTATTTACTTGAAAATTTACCGCATTCTTTTGGTTGGATGGCTTTTACTTTAGAAGAAGCAATTTGGTTGTCGGAAAACGGATTTACAAACATACTTTTAGGCTATCCTACCTGCGAATTAGATTTAATAGAACAAGTTCTTTCAAATGAAAAGCATTCTTCGTCTATTTGTTTTATGGTGGATAAATTAGAACACGTTGAGTTGTTAAATGAAATTGCTGTCAAACACAATACGCAAGCGAAACTTTGTGTGGATGTAGATATGAGCTCAACTTTTCCAGGAATTTACTTTGGTGTTTATCGTTCATCTATTAAAAATGCAACTGATTTAAAATCGTTGATTCGCAGTTCAAGTTCTTTCTCAAATGTTAAATGGAAAGGATTAATGGGCTACGAAGCACAAATAGCGGGAATTGGTGACAATGTTCCAGGTTCGACTGTGATGAATAAAATTATTGGAGTTTTAAAATCAAAATCCATCAAGGAAATCGCTGAAAGACGTGCAGCTTGTTTGAAGGTTTTGTCAGAGAATAGTATAAATTTGGATTTTGTAAATGGCGGAGGAACAGGGAGTATTGAGTCAACGCTTAAAGAAGTAGGTGTAACAGAAATCACTGTCGGTAGTGGATTTTATCAATCGCATTTATTTGATAATTACAGTAATTTCAAACATAAACCTGCTCTTTTTTATGCTTTGCGAATTGTAAGAAAACCAACAGATTCCATTTTTACTGCATTAGGAGGTGGATACATCGCTTCAGGAGCAACTGACGCAATTAAACAACCACAACCCTTTCTTCCAAAAGGTATGAAATTAATAAAAAACGAAGGCGCAGGAGAAGTTCAGACTCCTTTTGAATACCGTGGAAAAGAGCAATTAAAAATTGGTGATTTAGTGTTTTTTCGTCATGCAAAAGCAGGTGAATTATGCGAGCGATTCAATGAACTTATTTTGGTTAGAGCTGATAAAATTGAACAAATAGTCCCAACTTATCGGGGCGAAAATAAATGTTTTTTATAATGGAAAATTGGGCTGGAAATGTAAAGTGGACACCACAAGAAGTGTTGTTACCAAAAACAGAAGATGAAATTGCAGCGATTATTAAAAAGGCCACTAGTTCAGGGAAATCTATTCGTACAGTGGGTTCGCATCATTCGTTTACGCCATTGTTAGCGACAAATAGTGTTTCGTTGAGTTTAGATGATATGCAAGGTTTGATTTCAAAAGAACCGAATAATCGTGCTATTGCCTGGGCTGGAACAAAATTGAAACGTTTAAGTGAATTACTTGCTGAAAATGGTTTGGCCCAGGAAAATATGGGCGATATTAATGTTCAAAGTTTGGCAGGAGCGATTTCTACAGGCACACACGGAACGGGAATTACGCTAGGAAGTGTTGGGACGCAAGTGGAAGAAATCACTTTTGTAAACGGTTTGGGTGAATTGGTTACTTTGAACGAAGAAAATAATTACCACGAATTCAAATGCGCCCAATTATCGCTTGGAAGTTTAGGTGTCATCACTCGAATGAAAGTAAGATGCAAAGAGGTTTACAACCTCGAACTAGATATTAGAAAGGAGAAATTGAGTGATGTGTTGGTAAATTTAGATGCGATTGTGAATGAAAACCGTCACTTTGAATTTTACTCAATTCCAAATTCGCAATGGTCTCAAACGAAGCGTTCCAATATTGTGAGCCAAGAAGCAGGAACTACCTCAAAATTCAGTGCGTTTATCAACGATATCGTTTTGGAAAATTGGGTTTTACAGCTTTTGTGTTCTATCAATAAAACGATTCCCTCGAGTTCAAAAACGATTTCTAATCTAATTGGTTCTTTTATTTCCAATGAGAAAAAGATACAGCAAAGTCACAAGGTTTTCAGTACGGTTCGCAACGTGAAATTTACAGAAATGGAGTACAATATTCCGTATGAAAGCTATCAAGATGTGATAAAAGAAATGCTAAGATTGATTGACAAAAACAACTACCGAATCAGTTTCCCACAAGAGCATCGTTTCGTTCAGGCGGATGATATTTATTTAAGTCCGGCGCACAATCGCAAGTCGGCTTACATCGCAAGTCACGTTTACAAAGGAATGGACAACAAACGCTATTTCAAAGATTTAGAAGATTTATTCGTTGATTTTGGTGGTCGTCCTCATTGGGGAAAAATGCATACGCGCGACGCTGCTTTCTTCCGAAAAGTCTACCCGAAATTCGATGATTTCTTGCAAGTAAGAGCCAAACACGATCCAAATGGTGTTTTTTTGAATGATCATTTGAAAAAGGTTTTTGGGGTGTGATTTAATTTTACTGTTTTTCTGTCGATTCTTGTTTTTTCTCGATATCAAATAATTAAAGTCATTGATAAATCAAGAAAGTTAATTTTAGCTTTAAAGATTATCTATTTTATTTAATTTATCTTTAAATTTGATTGTGTTTACTTTATTTATAAAAGTTGATTAACAATTTAATTAAACGGTAAATTATTAAAACACCTAAAATCGAAAAAAAAATGAGCTTAAATAATTTAGTAATTTTTCATCCAAGTAATAACGAACAATTAGCTGCATTGAGAAGTTTAGCTAAAGTTTTGAAAATGGATTTTGAGGTTACAACGAAAGAAAAGTTGGAGAAAAAGGTTAAGTTAAGAAAAGAAAAGGACATTATTATCAATGATATCAAAGATGCGGTTGAAGAACTTAAACTGATAAAGTCAGGTAAATTGAAAGCTCGAAATGTAGAAGATCTTCTAGATGAGTTATAACATAAAAACGCTTTCTAAGTTTGATAAAAACTTAAAGGCATTAATTAAAAAATACCCTTCCCTAAAACTTGAATTTATCAATTTTGTTAAAACACTAAAAGAGAATCCTTTACAAGGAACTCAAATTGGTAAAAACTGCTATAAAATCAGAATTGCAATTGCGTCTAAAGGTAAAGGTAAATCCGGTGGAGCTCGACTTATAACTCATATAGTCGTCACCAAAGAAATTATTTACTTATTAACTATCTATGACAAATCAAGTAAAGAAAGTATTAGTGATAATGAACTAATTGAACTTTTAGGAGAAATTTAGCTACGAAAATAACAACAAAATGCCCCTAAAAATATTACACACTTCCGATTGGCACATTGGTAAACAGTTGCTGAAAATTGATTTTAATGAAGATATGGAATTGTTTTTCAATTGGTTAATTGAAACGATTGAAAGTGAAGGAATAAATGTATTATTGATGTCGGGAGATTTGTTTGATCAGGCAAATCCGTCACAAGTAGCCTTGACGCAATATTATCAATTCCTCAAACGAATGATTCCTTTGGAGTGTAAAATCATAATTACGGGTGGAAATCACGATTCTCCACATGTTTTGAATGCACCCAAAGAATTGTTGCATTTTTTAGACATTGAAGTGATTGGTGGCGCTCCTGAAACTATTCCAGAATTGTTTATTCCTTTTGAGCAAAACGATGAAAAAGTGGTAGTTGCGGCTGTTCCGTTTTTGAGAGATAAAGACATTCGTAAATCTGCGCCAGGAGAATCGTACGATGACAAAATGGAACAAATCAAAGAAGGATTGAAAGGGTATTTTGAAACTGTAAATAATTATTATTCAGAACATTATCAAGGTTTTAATTATGTAGTCATGGCGCATTTGTTCGCACAAGGAGCACAAACATCCGAAAGTGAGCGCGAAATCCAAATTGGAAATCAAGCAGGAATTGAAGCTGCGATTTTTGGCGAAGCTCCTGATTATGTAGCTTTGGGTCATATTCATAAGCCACAAATCGTTGGTTTGCCACATATTCGTTATTCTGGTTCACCGATTTCATTGAGTTTTAGCGAGAAGTTGGACCGCAAACAAGTTGTGATTTTGGATATTCAAAATGGAAAATTAAACACAGAAACCCTTGAAATTCCGATTTTTAGACGTTTGGTCACCTTTGAAGGAACGCTTTCGGAAGTGAAAGAACAAATTGCCAATTATCAACATCAATCACCTTTAACAGATTTGGCAGAATTGATTGTCAAAGAAGAAAATGAAAACGTCCAAACAATCAGAGAATTAGACGATTTACTCTCGCGTGAAACGGAAAATGGTTTGGACATTGTTAAAGGGAAATTGGAGTTTGTCAACAAGATTCTAGGAACTTCATCATTTATGGGAGAAGGTGAAAATGTTTCCGATTTCAAGCCAGAGCAATTGTTTGAAAAGCGTTTGGATTTGGAAGAAAATATCGTTAATCGTTCAGATTTGGTCAATGCCTTCAAGGAAATTATGGAACAAATCAACGAGGTGAAATAGGTCGAAGCGATGAAAATACTGAAAGTTAAACTCAAAAATATCCACTCGCTGAAAGGCGAACATGAAGTTGATTTTGCGAATGGAATCCTTGCTGATGCAGGATTATTTGTGATTACTGGCCCAACGGGTTCTGGAAAATCGACCATTTTAGATGCAATTACCTTGGCTTTGTACAACCGCATTCCGAGAAATGGAAACACAAAAATTTCCGAAAAAACAATCGAAGATGAAGGAATAATTTTGACCAAAAACACCGAAGATTGTTACTCAGAAGTTACGTATCAAGTAGGAGCGGAGGTTTACCGTTCTACATGGTCGATTAGTAGAGCTCGAACCAATACCTTACGATCTCGAAAACAAGAACTTATAAATGATACAACGGGTGAAATAATCATTGAAGGAAAAGAAACAGTTCCTGCTAAAAACGAAGAAATCATTGGTTTAAGCTACGATCAATTTGTGCAATCGTTAATTTTGGCGCAAGGTCAATTTTCGAAGTTGTTACTCGCTGGAAAAGACGATCGCAACAAGTTATTGGAGAAAATAACAGGTTCTGAGATTTACCGAACGATTGGGATGAAAGTCTTTGAAAGGTACGCTTCAAGCAAAAAAGCGGTTGATGACCAAAAGTTGAAAATGGGTGAAATCGTACTTTTATCCGAAGAACAAGAGCTTGAATTACGACAGTTTTTTATTGATAACGAACCTAAACGCTTGCAGTTAAAAGCGGAACAAGACCTTGCTAAAAACTTATTAGAAGTCAAAACGAAAATTCAAAAGTTGACAGCCGAAAGTGTGAAGAATCAAGAAGAATGGATAGAATTTACAAGTAAGCTAGAACGTATAGAACCAGAAAAGCAAAAGCTAAACAAGCACATTGAATTAGTTCCTTTCCAAAATCAGTATAGAGCGATTCGTTTACAGGAAAAATCAAAGTTAGAACTTCAATCGCGTTTGGAATATTTACAAGGTCGAGAAATTAATCTAAAATCAGAACAACAATCATTTTTGGTAAGTGTAAGTAAATTACTGAATGATACTATTTTAGAAAAGGAATTTGAAACGAGATTAAACGCTTTTAAACAACAAATTCTAACATTTCAGGCTAAAGAACTGGAGTTAAAAAATCAAGTTGATACTTTCAATCGTCAACTTTCTGATGCGCTGAATAGATTGAAAAATGAACAATTTGAAATTGAAAAATCAAACCAAAATAGAGATTTCATTCTTGAAGAAATCGAAAAAATCAACACTTTTGCAGAGCGCTTAAATTTATCAGATTCAAGTGAAATTGCCACAAATAAATCTCAATTAAAAGATGAGTTAAATGTAGTTAATATACTGATTAAGAATAAAAATATTTATAATTTACAAACTTACCAAAATCAAAAATTAGAGAAAGAAATTTTAGATTTTACAACTTCAATTGTCAATATTAATGCACAACAAAAAGACTTGATTGCTCGTCTAGAAATTTTGCAACCAAAGGTCGAAAGTAAAAGAAAAGAAGTGGAGCAACTAAAAACAGAGCGTAGCTTGGAAGAACACCGCAAACATTTAGTCGAAGACGAACCTTGTCCTTTGTGTGGCGCCTTGGAACATCCTTTTGCAGTTACTTATGAAGAACGTTTGCTGGATGCATTGGAAACCCAATTGGAAACTTTACTTAACGAACTAAAATCCATAGAAAACGAACAAACGAAATTAAGTACGGCGAAAGAATTAGCTCAAAAATCAATTGCAGCTAAACAAGAAGAAATACAAGTAAATCGTTCGCATTTTGAGAAAATAGAAGAAGAAATTAGAACTTCTTGCGAACAATTGTCGTGGAATTTTGAAGAAGAGTTAGAAGTTTGGGAGCAAAATCTAGAACAAATTTCAAAGCGTTTACTCGAATTAGAAAGCTTGGAAAGACAATTGCGTATCCAATCTATTTTGAAAGAAATCCTTTCGCAGCTCCAAGAACGTGAGCAATTTCAAAACGAATTGGAACAAACTACAGCTGAACGAAGCAAATTGTATGCTGGTCCTAATATTGAAGCGGAAGTCGCAATTTACTTGAAAAATTGGACGGAAAATAACTTGAATTTAGGTAATTGCTTAGAAGAAAATAAATTGAAAAACACCGATTTAACGGTTTTAAACAACGAACTTCAAGAGAATTTAGAAAAATTGCTTTCCGATTTACGCGAAAAATCAATTCATTCGTTAGCGGAATTTGAACTCCAATTACTGACAGAAAACGATGCAGAAGTGATTCGAACAAAAGTGAATCAGTTGGACATTCAAAAAGCGAAATTGGAGCAAGATAAACAACGTATTCTTTCGGAATTAGCTGAAAACCAATCGAAAGATGATTTAACACAAACCCAAGAACAACTTGAGCTTTTGGTGAAAGATTTTGAAAACAATATCCAAGTTATTTCAGAATCCATTGGTGCCAATCGTAGCCAACTTGAAACCAATAATGAAGCAAAGTCACGTTTAGCAAGCAGTTTAGCTATTTTAGAATTACTGAACAAGGATCTCGATTTATGGACAACAATGAATAAATTGATTGGTGATAGTTCTGGGAAACGCTTCTCCGATTTTGTTCAAGATTTGACCTTGAGTCAGTTGATTGCTTTTGGGAACGAGCGTTTGAAAAGTTTTTCCGACCGTTACTTATTGGCAGTTCCACAGCGAAACGAATCCACTTCGTTGCAAGTGATTGACACGCACATGGGTAATACGCGCCGTTCCGTGAGTTCGCTTTCGGGTGGTGAAACCTTCAAATTGAGTTTAGCACTTGCTTTCGGATTGTCTGATTTAGCTGCGAAAAACGTCAACATCGAGTCTTTGTTCATCGACGAAGGATTTGGAACCCTTGACCCTGAATCGCTCGATCAGGCCATCACTATTTTGGAAGAAATGCAGCACAAAAACAATAAATCCATTGGAATCATTTCCCATGTAGGCGAGCTGAAAGACCGTATCGGAGCAAAAATCAAATTGGTAAGTACTGGTGGCGGATATAGTAGGATAGAGGTGGAGTGAAAATTTGTTTAACTGATATAATTTATACTACTGAAAAAAAAAACTTAATTATAAGTGTAGATTACTGTCTAAAGAATAAAAAATATAAATTTCTAACAGATTTTATTTAAAAGTGAATTCAAACTCCCCAATAAGTTGATTCAATAATTCAAAATCAGAATCGTTGATAATTCCTTCTTGTTTAAATGGCACCATGGTATCAATCACATAATCGTATTCTTGGCGGTTTTTAATTTTTCGTTTAGAAAGAATTTTCTCCAATTTGTTTTCCCGTTCATAAGGCAAATTGCTTTCTTTTATTCTCTTCCAAAATTCATTGACTGTTTCGCCAGCGCCTTCGTTGAAGTAGGTGAATACTGAATTAATGTCATACTTTAAGCTTGTCAATGTTTGAAATTTTGGTTCGGCCTCAATGATTTGTTTTTTAATTCGTAAATACGTTTCTAAAAATAGTTGAACATGTACTTCATTAAACCCATTTGGAGGAATAGATTTTACGACTTCAATAGCAATATCAATCGCTTTTATAAGATTTGTTGATTGTTCAATGTATTTTTCGCTTGGCATTTTTGAAGTTTGTTTGTGCAATATTAGGAAATGAAAAAAAATAGTTTTTATCAATAACTCAGGTTTCTACAATTAGTATTCTTGAATTATTTCAAATTCTATTTTGAAACCAATCGAAAAAAGTTATGAATGAAAATGAACAGCTAAATGATAAGATAAATCTAATTTTACATACATCTTAAATAATACTTGTTAAATTCAGAATTTAAAACACAGTTTTGCAAATAAAAGGATTCATTTCAAAAGGGTAAATGTCAATTTCAAAGAAACGAAATATTGGTTTAGATTTCATGCGAAGTTTTGCTATTGTCATTGTTTTGCTGCAACATAGTTTGTTTATTTTACCCGTAAACGATACCACCAAAGTAGTTTCAAAAATTTTCAACTTGATAGATGGAGTATCAATTTTCTTTGTTCTTAGTGGCTTTTTGATAGGGAATATTTTAATTAATGAGGTGCTTGTTAAAAAAATGAATTTTAAATCGCTTGTTACTTTTTGGAAAAGACGTTGGTTGAGAACAATTCCGAGTTATTATTTGATTTTAACTTTCGTTTTGATAATGTCTCTTTTCGAAACTAGACTCGATGGCTATATCTACTTTAGTTATTACATTTTTCTTCAAAATGTTTTTTTTGAGATAGCTACTTTTTTCCCTGAGGCATGGAGTCTCTCAATTGAAGAATGGTTTTATTTTATGTTTCCAATCACCTTACTATTTTTTTTGAAGTTAATCAAGAATCATCAAGCTATACTTTTTTCTATTTTAACTTTCATCGTAGTTGCTTTGGTTTTTAGATTGTTTGCTATTGAAAACAATGCTTCTGTTGATTTAAGAAAATCACTTGTTTTTCGGTTAGATGCAATAGCATTCGGGGTTATGTTTTCTTATCTAAATTTTAAACAAGAACGAATTTTTCAAGCTAAAAAAAATCAATTTTTTGTGTTAGGAATAGTGTTAATTTTCTCCATTTCACTTATAAAACAATTTTTTGGAACTTATTTTTTGGTTTTGTTTTATTCTTTAGAATCATTAAGCTATGCTTTGATGTTACCTTTTATTTTTTACCTTGACCTAAAGGAATACCAAAACTTAAAATCAATTTTCTATTACTTTAGTACGCGTGCTTATTTACTTTACTTATGTAATTTATCTTTGGTAATAGGAATTTTCATACCAATCTTTAAAAAAAATGTAGCTTTTGTTAATGAACATTTTTCAATTTATTATTCATTGTTTTGGTTGCTAAATGTGATTATTGTTGAGGTGATTTATCGTTGTTTTGAACGACCAATTTTAGTTTGGAGGGATAAAACTATTTTACTATAATAATTTTTTTAATGAATAACTTTTTTGTTTGAAAAATGAAATTCTTAACATTCATTAGGTTCTTCAAAATTGTCGTAGTAAGTAAAATCGTTGCGAAGATTATTGTTAGTGATTTCATAAATTTATTTTAAGTTGTTACTTCATTTTTTGGATGAATTAATTCTTCAATTATTTCCTTGAATTTATCTTCAGAAGTTTTAATTCCGAGCCATAAACAAAAGTTAATAATTGGGATTAGCACCACAAAATATACAAATCTTCCAAAAAAGCTGGATAGAATTAGTGAGTTTTGAAACAAATTGATTTTTGGAACAAACATTTAATCCACAGTTTGTAATTATCAATCGCTATTTTTGAACCAATCCACCCATTGAATGTATTGAGTTAGATGAAAATATTTCTATGCTTTTTTTTAGTTTCTTTTTGTGCTGTCGCACAAGATTTTCAACCTAAATCCAATCCGTTCAATTTCGCTGCTATCACCTTGCCCATTTATTATTTTCCATTCTATGATAGCGTGCAAGTTATTGAAATAGATTACTATACACAATCTTTAGAACAAGGTGCGATGCATGATGCAATGTATCCTCGAGGTGGCTCTTCTTACCACGATGCAATGATGTTCAACCGAATGAACGGTTATTTAGTGCGAAATCTGAAAGGAGAAATTATTGCTAATTATGGTGTTGTGGATGTGAAACAGTTGAATTTGAGTGCCCCCGATTCTTGCCAAAAAATCACTCACAATCAACGACTTAATTCAATCAAAAATCAAGGTTACTATTCTCATCAAAAAACGATGAAGGATTTCTACGGCAATGGCTATTTTGTTTCTAGAATTTTTGTTCCAAAACAACGCTCAGAAATGCCTGAAATGGGTGTAGTACTTTTTGGGATTTTAGATACACTCGGAAAAATTGCTATACCAATGAATCACGTTAGCATTGATTATACTGATGGCGAGTATTTAGTTGAGCGTTATTCTCGTTTAGTTTATCGTCCACTGACTATTACTGTTAAAAGTGAAAGCAGTGACCAGAAGGATGAAAATGATCTTAAAAGGTTTGCTATTTATGATAGTACCTTTCAAATAACCTTTGCTGGAAGTGATATTCCTTTGAAACGTATTAGTAAAAATCGATATGCTAAGTTAACTAGTGGTGCTATTTCTTTCATCGATCGTTTCGGAAATTCACTACAATCAAAAACTTACCTATCAATTTCTGATGCGAGTTACAGTGATTTAATGATTTACAACTCAAAAAGAAATGATACTATTTATCAAGGACTACTTTCACGACAACTCGAAGAAGTGACTCCAGCTATTTTTAGCTCTATAATTTCATTCGAACACGGGTTTAAAGTGCAAGATATACAGAAACGCAATGGCCTTTTGAACGTAGAAGGAAAACTCATCGTTCCTTTTGATTTGGAAGCGCTAACAATCAATTACCGACGCGATAATTTCATTGTTTTTACGCAGTATGTTGAAGTGCCCAACGGAAAAATGCAGTGTTCTGGCTTAATTGATTCAACAGGAAAATTGTTGTTACCAGCTGTCTATTGGGAAATTGGCACCTTTTATAATAAAATTACAACCGTAAAGAAAGACAACAAATGGGGTTTAATCAATCGTTCGGGTGAACTTTTATGTCCAATTATTTATGACAGTTTTGGCCAATTGCATCGAAATTTCATAGAGGTAACCATTAATGGAAAACTTGGATTACTGAATCTGTCGGGAAAAGTGATTCTTGAACCGAATTATACTTATTTAGTTTGGTACGATTCACTCATTCATTACGGCAATGAAAACAATGAATTTTTCATTTTAGACTATAAAACGGGTGCGACTTACAAGCACAATTTTGGTAAGTTGATGCCACAGGTTAATGGTTTGTCTTTTTATGTCAAGGATAAAAAATATGGTGTAGTAAGTTCCAAAGGAAAATTGTTGATTTCGGCACAATTTGATAAAGTTCACGGCTATCGCAATAATCGAGCTTTGGTGCAGCAAAACGGCAAATATGGACTCATTGACGAATTTGGCAAAACCTTTAAAGCCCTCAATTACACAGGTTATAAATACGACAAAGAAGGGAATTATGTGTTGGAGTAGTAGGGGAATGATTTAATCAATTTTGTTATTCTTTTTCTAGCTTTAATTCAAATAACAAATGCAATTTTTTTATACTATCTAATAAAATAGGTTTAATAGAATTACACTCTAAATCAATATAAATGAACCACAACAATTAAACATTAAAAACTAAAAATTAACCTTTTAATTCGAAAGCAAACACTGCTCTCTCATTTCCCGTCAAATAAAATTATATTTGTCAAATTGAATTTTTAAATGAAGTTGAAAGACGTAAAAACAAACTATATTATTGGAATTGGACGTTCTGGAACTTCGCTTCTAATGTCTTTATTGGGCGCTCATCCCAATCTTCATGCAACGCCAGAGAATTATTTCAGCATTTTTTTCTCTAACACTTTTCAAAATAAAACCGTTTTTTTACCGCAAGATATTCGATTGATTCACCGATTTAATATCGCTTTTGGAAAGTTGCAACCGTATGTGGCCTTCAATTATGTCCTTAACGATGAAAGTGATTTACTGAAAAATGGCTTCAAAGGAACTTATTTAGAATTATGTAATGAAATTTATTTGTCGTTTCAACATACAACCATGCAAAACGAAGCAGTGAGTTCGATTATTGATAAAAACCCATCTAATACACTTTTTACAGATAAGTTATTGAAATTCAATCCTGAAGCGAAGTTTATTTTAATGGTTCGAGATTACCGAGCAAACATGTTGTCGCGAAAAGAAAGCATTCATCTTTTTACTCCTGATGTTGCTTTTAATTCCTTTCGCTGGAATTATTTCACTAAGAAAGCTCTTCAGTTAAAAAATCGTTTTCCTGATAAAGTTTTACTTGTTCGTTATGAAGATATTGTCAATTCAACAGATGAAACGCTTCATACTATTTTTTCATTTTTAGGAGTAGATACTATTAATTCGGAAGATTTAAGAGCAAGAGAACGAGCAAGTTATTTGGATTTTGAAAATGATGAAAAATTAAAATCATCGGATAGAATTCAAAAAAAATACGGTGATTTAGCGAAACCAATCTTCAAAAATCGAACGGATAAATGGAAAGAAAGTCTGACACAATCTGAAATTCAAGTTGCTGAATCGATTTGTGGAAAAATAGGCGCGCAAGTTGGTTATCAAGCAACACAAGAAATTCCATTTTTAAAATCACTTGGTTTTAAACTAAAAAATAGTTTTAAATCCCTGAAAGTCAATCTTATTTTCCAGAAAGATTATCTGTTTTTTTATCTACCAATTGAATTTAAGTTAAAACGATTTGAAGCTTTTGTAGATAAAATCGATGTGAAACGTACAGCAGCAAACAAATGAATTTCACAAAAGAAAAACTAGACGCAATTCAAGTTCATTTCATACTGTGTACGGAACGCACGGGTAGTTCACTTATGAGTTTAATGCTTAATCTGCACTCAAAAATAATTTGTCCATCAGAAGAACAATTTGCGTTATACTTTGCGAAGAAATATAGTCAAAAAGTAAATTGGACCGATAACGATATTGAAAAGTATGTGGAGGAATTCTTTTTGCTTTTTGAGAAAAATATCGATTTGTATTTTAGTGAAAAACAAACATTTCTGAACAATCTCAAGCAACATCGTGAAATTTTGAATTACAGTCGACTTATCAAATTGAGTTATTTGCATTTTATAGAAATGAAGGATAAGTCAGAAATTGAGGTAATTGTAGATAAACAAATCAAGTATTTTTTCCATTTGCCAGCTTTGATTGAATTATTTCCAACTGCGAAATTCATTGTTTTGACAAGAGATGTGAGAGACAATATCATTTCAAAGAAAAACCGCGCTTTGAATTGGAATCAAGATCCTTTTTTTCTGGCGTATTTGTGGTCGCAGAGTTATTCAAATATAAATCAACTTCAAAATAAAAGCGTTTTGATTGTCAAATTTGAAGATTTTATCGCTCACACCGAATCAACTTTAACGAAGATTTGTCATTTTTTAAATCAAGATTTTCAAACTTCGATGCTGCAAACAGAAGGTGTGTTTAATCGCTTGATTGAAAGTAAAAAAGATCGTTTGGATAAACAATATATTGAAAAACTCAAAGATTTTCACAGCGGTTTAAACAGTGTTCCGAACACCAAGAAAATTGGCGTTTATAAAGAAATGGAAGCAAATGAGTTGCGAGCTATTGAATCTATTTGTGGAGATTTACTTGAGAAATTTGATTATGAATTGACTGAAAAACAAGCGTATAGTTTTTCGTTAAAAAAAATCTACTTTTCTTTTTTAGCTAAATGTTATCGTGCTTATTTATTGAAGTTTTATCTGTTGCTTCCGCTTTCGATTAAACTTTATCTCAAAAAACGAAAATTAAAGACTTCTAAGGCTTGAAGCTACTAGTAAATCCTTAATTTGTTTACCAACCACACCGCACAAAAAGCTAAAGGTGTCAAAGGAATTCCCATCATTTTTCGAACGAAAGCAGGAGATTTTACAATGAATTGCATGCGTTGGATGCGTTTTTGTAAAAACAAAGAAGTTAAAACAGTCGAGAAAATTTGATTTTTTTTCGGTTGATATTCTTGACGAAGCACATCCATTACCATGATTATTCTTCGTTCATTACTTTTATTAAAAGCCTCGTGATTGTTGGCATCCGTAAAGATTAACCATTTTCCTTTTTCCCAAGAACGTGATTCTTCTTTCACTCGAAAACCACATTCAGGTAATGTTGCGGGAATTTCCAAACCTAAATGACATCTAAATATGGCATTTGTGTCGCCACAATGAGGTAAAATTTCCCCTTTTGCCTCTAATTGATTGAAGGAAAGCGAAATGATTTCTGGATATTTGGCAACAATCGCCATTGTTTTGGGAAAAGCCTTTTGGTTTTTGTAAAACTCAATTGTCCACCAACGCAAGGAAATCGTTTTCCAAATCGCATTTGTGTTAACCATGTGTTTGTTGAAATAAGTTTTCAGCTGATTATGTTCTAAAAATGCATTGAGTTCAGCTATTATTAATTCGTGATTTTCCTCAAAATCTTTTGTCCAACGCTGATTTTCAGGTTCAAAAAACGCAGGTTCGTCCTCGGGATAATTATAAGTTGGGTCATAAAGGCTAAACCAAAGTTTTTTCACGCGAACAAATTTTTACTAAAACTACCTTTTTTCAGTTCTAAATCCTAATTTTAGGTACAAATTTCAAACAAATGTCGGATAAAACACCTCAAAATCCAGCTTATTTTTACGACAAAGCCAATTTTCCAGCTTTGACAATTTTGGAAGAGAATTTTCAAGTAATTCGCGAGGAACTGCTTTTTTTATTGGGAAATCAGCAAGAAAAACAATGGTTACAAACCTTTCCAGATTATGTGAAAAGTGACCAGAAAAAAGCATGGAAGGTGTTTACTTTTTTGTTTTTTCAGATGAAAAGTCCCAAGCACGCTCAGTTATGCCCAAAAACAGCTGAATTAGTTTATTCCATACCTGAAATTATTTCTTGTGATTTTTCGTTTTTGGAACCCAATACACATATTTTACCTCACAAAGGTTACACGAAAATGGTTTTACGCTGTCATTTACCACTAATTGTTCCAAGTGGAGAAAAGTGTGCGATTCGAGTAGGAGATGAGACACATGAATGGAAAGAAGGAGAGTTAGTTATTTTTGATGATTCTTTTGAGCATGAGGCGTGGAATAAAAGTGATGAGAAAAGAGTGGTGCTGATGTTTGATATTCCCAATCCAAATTGGAACTATTCGGCAGAGGAAATTTCTAAATATAAAATTGAAAAAATAGACGATCCTTTTTTACTTTCAATTGCGTCAAAAGAACAGTGGCTTAAATTTTATCAAGACCGTCGATTGCCATTGGAGGAGTTTGATTAAGCAATAATTGATTGATTTCGTCCAGGTTATTTTCTGAGGGAGATCCTGAAAGTTTCATCAAATTGGAACCCGTGCAAAATAGACTTGCAGCTTTATTTAGCTTTAATCCAACTTTTTTAAATCGGTCTTTTGTTAATACATATAATTGATTATCAGTAGCTTCTTGATTTGGTAGAAGTTCATAACCTAACATTTTGTTATATTGAATCGCTCTTACGTTATCTTTTAAAATTCGGACGCGAGAAATAGCAATACTTGTCATCATATGAAAGACGAAATTAAGTAAAGTCAAAGAAGCATAAACAGCTGCGAAAGAATGTTCGAAATCGCGTTCACCAATAAAAATTCCACCTTCACCAAAACCGATTTCAGGTTGAAAATTTTTTGCATTGATTAGACCTACTTTTTTCCCTTCAAATTCAATTACAAAATAATAGTTGTATTTATTGTTAATTGTTTGAAACCACGCTTGTTGCATTTCTGGCGTGATATATTCTCTGTAAATCATTTGATTCACCACGTGCGCTGAATTTCTCCAGGAACGAATTAATTCCAAATCTTCTTCGCTCAAACGAATTAATCTTACATCAAATTGTTCAAGTATTAGCATTCTTTATCAGAAATATGGTAGGTGGGTGCATTGTTAAGATTTGTCAAAATCGCTCGCATGTATTGGGCAATTACTCCGATGCAGAAAATAATTAAACCTGTTGAAAATAAAATACTTACGATTAAAGATGTATATCCTTTGATTTCAATTTTGTCAATTAAATACTTGCGAAGGAAGAAAATCCCTATTAGAAAATTGACTGCCGCAAGCGCAAAACCTGTGAAAGTTACCGCCTTCAAAGGAATTGCTGTTGAATACATTACGACGTTTGCAGTAGTTTTAATCAAGCCTTTCGTTTTATAGCGTGATTTTCTTAAGGCAGAAGGGTTGTTTGTAACTGTTACAAATTCAACTTCGTGTGTGTACCACAATAAAAATTCATCAATAAAAACGAATTGTTTATGACTTTCGGCTAATTTTCGTGCTATTTGTCCGTCGATTAAACGGAAGCTACTTCCTCGTCCTTTTTTTGCTCCTTCCAATTTAGAGACACGTTTGTAAATACCTTTTAAAAGCCGTTTAAACGTTGATTCCTTTTGTTGGTATTCACCGTAAACAACTTTTGCATTTGTCGCTATTTGTTTGTCAATTAACTTTTGAAATTCAGTCGGTAAAACCTCTAAATCGTCGTCAAGTGTCAGCACAAATTCACCTTTCGATTCTGCAAAACCACAGAGTGTTGCAGCATGCTGACCGAAATTTTTGGAAAGACGTATAATTTTACAACGTTGATCCTTAGCTCGAATTTTTTTTAATTCCTCCCAGCTTGTATCTTGACTAAAATCATCAACGAAAATAAACTCAATCGATTCCGTTTTGAAAAACGAAGAAATAGCAGCATACAAATCAGAAATTCCTTTTGTATTATTGTAAACTGGAACCACTAAACTGTACTTCATATGCTATTTTTTTTTAAACATAGTAAAAATTTTTGAGTGCTGAAGTTTGTGAGGGAAATAGGGTGAGAAGAAAAGATAATTTCTTTAAAGTTAGAACAGAAATCTAACTCCTTCTTCGCTTCGGTTTACCGTATTTATCCATCATCGCTTTTTTGTGGTCGTAGCGGACGTTGACTTTTTTGTTTTTGGCTTTTTTCTCGTGAAATGCTGGACCAACATCATCAGGACGTGCTAGTTTGACAATTTTTCCTGAAGTTACAAGCTTTGGTTTTTCAAATTCCAATAAAACTTCAGAAAATTCTACTGTTTCAGGAACTGTGGTAAATGGCAGTTGTTGGCGCATCAATTCTTCGATAGTTGCCAAAGAATGTGCATCTTTTTCACTCACAAATGTGATGGCGATTCCGTTTTTATCAGCACGACCTGTACGACCAATGCGATGGATGTAATTTTCTGGAATTTCAGGGATGTCGAAGTTGATTACGTGACTAACATTAGAAACATCAATTCCACGAGCAATCAAATCAGTAGCAATTAAAATTCGGTGAACACCAGCTTGAAAATCTTGCACACTTTTAAAACGGAAATTCTGTGCTTTGTTGGAATGAATTATGCCAAGTGTGTTTTCAAAAATTGGTTCAAGTTGTTCAAAAAGTAAATCGGCTAAGGCACGTGAAGAAACGAAAACCAACACTTTTGAAGCGTCTCCTGTAGTTTCAAGTAGGTATTTCAATAGTTCAACTTTCGACAAGAAATTCGGAACACGGTAACCTATTTGATCGATTTGAGTTAAGGCAGTACCTGAACGAGCGGCTTCGACACGAACGGGAGCAGTAAAATGTGCATCCAAAAACGTGCTTACTTCTTCTGAAAGCGTGGCAGAAAAAACCATATTTTGTCGCTTCTCAGGTAAAAAATCAAAAATGCGCATCAACTGGTGACGAAAACCTAAACTCAAGGTTTCATCCACTTCATCCACCACCAATTTTGTTACTTTCTTTAGTTGTAAAGAGCCATTTGTTGCCAAATCAAGAATCCTTCCAGGGGTTCCAACAACAATATCTAAACCTTGTAAAACCATTGCGATTTGCGTGTTCATATTCGTTCCACCGTAAACTCCGCCAACAGCAACGTTCATATAAGTTGTCAATTTTTCAACCTCAGAAACGATTTGTGTAACTAATTCACGCGTTGGAACAATAATTAAAATCTGCGGATGAGGTTCTTTCGAAAATTTCCACATATTCAAACAGGGTAGGAGGTAAGCGAGCGTTTTTCCAGTACCAGTTTGAGCAATTCCTATCGTATCTTGACCAGACATCATCACGTTGAAACTTGCTGCTTGAATGGTTGTTGGCGTTTCATAGCCCAAATCATCTAAGGCGTTCCAAAGTTGTTTTTTTAAGTTTAAATCACGAAATGTCATGGAAAAATTTCTGCAAAGCTAAGGAAAGAAAGTAACTTTTGTCGATTTTTTCAAATTTAGGCTCGGAAAGTAAACTATTTAGATACTGTATTTTAAAGATTTAATTAATTTATTAGACTAATCTAACTTTTATTTGTTAGAGTAATCTAACTTTTTTATATTTGTACACGAAAATCACCAAATCATCATGAAAATAAGTTACTTAGCTTTAATACTTTGTCTTTCTACGGCTTTCAATTTGGTAGCTCAACAAGCAGAGATAAGTGGGAAACTGCTTTCAAACCATAAAAAGCCAATTGAACTTGCAACCATTGGATTGACGCAAACTAATTTTTTCGCCATTTCAAATCCTGATGGTACTTTTAAATTAACGGCAATTCCTTATGGTACTCATCAATTGAGAATAAGTTGTGCTGGATTTGTTACTAAAGAAATTCCAATTTTGGTGGATAAAGCTTCAATTAATTTATATGAAATTGAATTAGAAGTGTATATGATAAATTTACCGACAATAACTGTTAAGGTGATTTCAAAAAAGCTTTTGGATAAAGAAAATCCGGTGGCAATTTATGTAGTAAATGAGAAAACAATTGACCGCACTTCTGAAAGTAATATCATTGATGTTTTATCGAAAAACACACCTGGACTCACCAGCGTAAAATCTGGGCCAAATGTTTCTAAGCCTTTCATAAGAGGTTTGGGCTACAATCGCGTTTTAACTTTGTATGATGGAATTCGTCAAGAAGGGCAACAATGGGGCGACGAGCACGGTATTGAAGTAGATGCTTATGATATTCAAAATGCAGAAGTGATTAAAGGACCAGCGAGTTTGATGTATGGAACGGATGCATTGGCTGGAGTGGTGAGTCTTTTTCCATATAAACCCAAGTTAAAGAATGGAGTAGAAGGGCGCTATATTTCTGAATTTCAAAGTAATAACTTGTTGATTGGAAATGGATTGAGATGGAGCATTGTGAAAAATAGTTGGTCATTTGCGTTTCGTAGCTCTTGGCGTTTGGCAAGTAATTATCAAAATGCAATCGATGGAAAAGTGTATAATACCAATTTCAACGAGAAAAATATTTCTTCGGTTCTTGGCTACACAACTGAAAAAACAATCATTAGTTTAAATGCGAGCTTTTACGACAATCGACAAGGAATTCCTGATGGAAGTAGAGATTCATTAACCCGTCAATTTACACAACAAATTTTCAATGGCGCTTCAGATATTTTGGAGTTGCGACCAATTGTTTCTGAGGAAGATTTGAATTCTTATAAAATTGCGCCTATTCATCAACATATTCAGCACTTTAGAGTGTATTCACTTGGCGATTTTAAACTGAAAAAAGGAAGTTTTGATTATTCATTAGGCTTTCAACAAAATCGAAGAAAGGAATTCAATCAACCTGAAACACCTGATTTGGCAGGACTTTCTTTGCGATTAAATACTGCGAATTATCATCTGAAATATAGTTTTCCAGTTGTTAAAAATGTAGAAACCTTTTTGGGAATGAATGGTGTTTATCAATTCAACGAAAACCAAGCTGCGACAAGTTTTACAATTCCGAATTATCAACTTTTTGACGGTGGAGTTTTTGTGTATTCCAAATGGAAAAAGAACAAATTTTCAGTTTGTGGTGGTATTCGCAATGATATTCGTACGATTACCATTGACAATTTCTACATCCAAAGTGATTCGCTTACTGGTTTTGATTCGCAAGTTACTGGACTTGATACTTCAGGTGCAACTTTGCAATTTCCAAGCTATTCTAAAATGTTTCAAGGTCTTTCTGCCAGTATTGGACTTTCTTATTTTATCAATCAAAGCTGGACAGTCAAAGCAAATGTTGGTCGTGGATTTCGTGCACCAAACATTACTGAAATTGCATCTAATGGTTTAGATCCTGGTGCGCGTTTAATCTATTTAGGCAACCGAAATTTTGTTTCTGAGTTTTCATTGCAAGAAGATATAGCTTTACTTTTCAACTCTAAAAATTTTTCGGGAGAAATTAGTGTTTTCAATAATAACATTCAGAATTTCATTTATTTAGCCTTGGTTGCAGATTCTAATAATCAACCTTTAGTCGATGCGCAAGGAAATCGAACCTACCAATACAAACAAGCTAAAGCACACTTATATGGTTTTGAAACGTGGCTCACTTTTCATCCTGAAAAGTTAAAAGGTCTAACTGTCAATGGAAGTTTTAGCTGTGTCTATGGATTTAATCGCGAAGAAAAATACCGTAATCAAGGAATTCAAGGCGAGTATTTATCGTTGATTCCACCAGCGCGTTTACTTTTAAATACAGCTTACTCGTTTGAATTTAAAAACGCTTTTATTCAGTCTATTCGACCTGTCTTTGAATATGAATTTAATGCAAGACAAAATCGCTATTTAGCCGAAAACAATTCAGAAACTGCAACAAATGCATATTCACTTTTTAACTTTCAACTCGGAATAGATTTTAAGTATTTGAAATCCAAAACAGCACAATTTCAATTTCAAGCTAATAATCTATTTGATACTGCTTTTCAATCCCATTTGAGTCGTTTGAAGTATTTTGAGAATTACCAGCAAACGCCAAATAATCAACGTGGAATTTTCAGTATTGGAAGAAATTTATGTGTGAAATTGATTTTGAATTTTTAGACTTAGTATCACTTTCAATTACCCAAAAATTCTACCTCCAAAATTTCTTGCCAAAAATTAGTGATAGTATTATTATCTGCTTGAATCATTTGAGGAACAATACTTGCAGGCGAAAATCCAGGCGTTGTATTGACTTCAATGACATGAGGAATACCATTAACAACCATAAAATCAATACGTGCGATAGATTTTAATTGAAGCAATTGATAAACATTTTTTGCTTGTGCTTGAACTTTGGCTTTCAATTCATCGTCAACGCGAGCTGGTGTAATTTCTTGTGATTTTCCGTTGTATTTCGCTTCATAATCAAAGAATTCATTTTCAGAACAAATTTCAGTTAACGGTAAAGCGTGTAATCCATTTTTGGTTCTATAAACACCACATGTTACTTCTGTTCCGTCTAAAAAAGATTCTATCACAACCGTTTGACCTTCTTTAAATGCAGTTGCTAAAGCAGTACTTAATTGGGTTATTTCTTTCACTTTTGAAATGCCATAACTTGAGCCAGAATCAGAAGGTTTAACAAAAACGGGTAAACCTAGCGTTTCGACGATTTGTTCGTTTGAAAACTGATTAATTGAACTTAAAAACAATGATTTCGCAACTGGAATTCCAAATGATTTCAAGAATTGATTGCAATACCATTTATCAAACGAAAGGGAAGAAGCTAAAACGCTAGAATTAAGATAAGGTATTTTTTTTATATCAAGCAGCGCTTGAATTTTTCCATTTTCCCCTGGGTTACCGTGAATATAAACAAGGCCTAAATCAATTTTTACTTCTTGTCCATTTTCTTGAAATGAAAACTGATTTAAATCAAAAGGAGTCTTACCCGTTTCTGTTTCTACTTCCCAAATTGATTCTCTCACAATTATTTTATAAACGACAAAAGAACTTGGAAAATGTGCTTTGATTGTATTCGCACTTTTAATTGAAATATCAAATTCAGAGGATAAACCACCACAAAACAAGCCTACGTTTTTCATACTTTTCGATTATTGAACGAATTTAATTTTTCTAATTCATCACAAAATAGATTCTAAAAAAAGTTATTAGTAGTACGATTGTTAAAACAGACCAAGCGATTTTTACTAATTTCGCATTCATGCGTATTTTATATATCCTACTCTATCCTTTTATGTGTCTCGCAGTTTTTCTTTTTTATAGAAGAATTGTTTCGATAAATAAACCAAAAACAATTTTTAATAGAACAATTTATGCTGGAAATCATGCTGCATCTTTTATGGATCCATTGGTTGTAGCAACAAATAATAGAGCTGTGCTTTATTTCATGACACGTTCAGATGTGTTTACAACATTTTCTAAACCATTTCTTTGGGCTTTTCACATGTTACCCATTTATCGTCAGCAAGATGGAGTTGATACAAAGGAAAAAAATGCTGAGGTTTTTCAAAAATGTACAGATGCTTTAGCCGCAAAAAAAAATTTATTGATTTATCCAGAAGGTTTGACGGACGATGTTTTTATTAGAAGACTTAAACCAATAAAAAAAGGCGCGGTAAGAATTGGTTTTATAGCCCTTGAAGCCTCCAATTGGAAAGAAAAAGTATATATATCCGCTCTTGGTTGCAATTATACGTATCCAAATGCCATGCGAAGTGAACTTTTGATTTCAAACTCAGATCCAATTTGTTTGAACGACTATCGAGTTGAATATGAGGCAAATTCTTATCAAGTTATAGCTGATTTAACAGCCAAAGTTGAGGTGTTGATGAAAGCTCAAATCACGCATATTGAACGCGAAGAATGGAGTGAATTTCATGAGCAAATAATGATTATTTCAGGTAAAGGAATGAATTACTTGACTTATGACAAATCACTTTCATTAGAACAAAGATGGAAGTATTCTCAAAACCTAGCTAATTGGTTGAATACTTTTAGTGAAACGATACCAGTTGAGATTGAAAGTTTGAAGTCACAATTATCAACTTATTTTGAGCGATTAAAAAAATCTGAAATTCTCGATTGTGATTTAAAAGCAAAAAAAGATAATTCATACAATAGCTTTTTGAATTTGATGGCAATTATTGCACTTTTCCCTTTTGCAACTTTAGGCGCTATACATTGTTATTTGCCTTATCGTTTCGTTAAGAATTTCGTTGAAAAGAAATTTAAACGTTCTGTTTTTTGGGGTTCAACCAAAATGGTACTTGGAATGTTTATCCTAAGTTTGTTCAATGTTCCAATTGTCGCGGTTTTGACAAATTACCTAAATCAACCCTTTTGGATTGGATTAATTTATTTCGTAATAATTAGTCTGTTTTGGCTTAGTTTTGTAAGTGCTAAACTAAAAATCAATGAATTTGTTAGAATGTCAAAAATAAAGCGATTTAATACCGATGAATTGGTGATAATGCGTCAAGAATTGGAAGAACGAATTCAACAAATTGTACCTAAATTTTAATATTTTCATTGATTGAAAGACTAAAAATGGAAAACGAAACAATTACAGCTAAAATAAAGAAACCAAAGTGGCTCCGCGTTAAATTACCAACAGGGGAGAATTATAAAAAAGTGCGTGGATTGGTGGATGAACATAAGTTACATACAATTTGCGAAAGCGGAAGTTGTCCGAATATGGGTGAATGTTGGGGTGAAGGCACAGCAACTTTTATGATTTTAGGAAATATTTGTACACGTTCTTGTGGTTTTTGTGCGGTAAAAACTGGAAAACCGGAAGAAGTTGACATCTACGAACCTGGACGTGTTGCTAACAGTGTAAAAATTATGGGTGTTAAGCACGCGGTAATTACTTCAGTTGACCGTGATGATTTGAAAGATGGTGGTTCAGAGATTTGGGCACAAACAGTTCGTGCTATTCGCCAACAATCACCTCAAACTACAATGGAAACCTTAATTCCAGATTTCGCGGGAAAATGGGAAAATTTGCAAGTGATTATCGATGTTGCACCTGAAATAGTTTCTCATAATTTAGAAACAGTAAGAAGATTGACAAAGCAAGTGCGTATTCAAGCGAAATACGACCGAAGTTTAGAAGTTTTATTCCGTTTGAAAAAAGGAGGAATGCGAACTAAATCTGGAGTGATGCTTGGTTTGGGTGAAACGCCTGCCGAAGTTTTAGAAACAATGCAAGATTTAGTAGCAGTTGGAGTTGATATATTAACCTTAGGTCAGTATTTACAACCAACATTAAAACATCTTCCAGTTGCGGAATTTATTACACCAGAACAATTTGATTTTTACAAAGAAGAAGGTTTAAAAATGGGCTTTCGTTATGTGGAGAGTGGACCGCTTGTGCGTTCATCTTATCACGCGGAAAAACATTTATTCTAGCATTTTTTATTCTAACAGTCTGTTAAACTAAAATTAATAGTTGAAAAAATGGTTTTCATCTAAATATTCTTTATTTTCGGGCTTGTATATGCGAATTGGTTTACCACTGCTTTTCATTTTTTTTTCAATTGCATCTTGTTCCTTAAATGCGGAGCAAGAACGAAATTTGAACAAATCAATAATCAAGTATTTATTCAGTGTCAATAGAGAATTAAAGTTGTCAATCGCAGCTGCAACACATCCTTTAATTTTACGTGAATTAAAAGAAGAAAGTGATGAAAAACTCAAAGCTTATTTAGAACCGAAGCATCACATCTGGACAGACGCTATAATCGGAAAATCAAAAATAAAAGGAGAGATTTTACACATTGAGATAAAAGTAGCTTTGGTTAATAAGGAAACTTTTGAAAAAGCACCCAATCGAATTCGTTTGTACGCTGTAAGTGAGGATAATGGTAAAAATTGGTACTTTGTAGATTATAAAATTTACGAATCTGATTATTGTAAAAAATTCAAGCGATTAATTAAGAAATGAGAAAATTATATCTATTCATTGTCAGTTTTGCTTTTAGTTATTTAAGTGTAGCTCAAGGTTGGCAACCAATGGGAAGTCGTTCGATGTCTTTATCGAATGCAACGGTAGCTTTAGAAGATGTTTGGGCTTATCATCACAATCCTGCAGCGCTTTCCAACTTGAAAAAAATAGAATTCGGTGTTTCTTATGAAAATCGTTTTTTAATGAAAGAGTTGCAATCTCAAGGCTTGGTTGTTGCAATTCCATTAAAGTCAGGTGTAGTTTCAATTGGTTCACAATCATTTGGTTATAATCAATTCAGAACGTATAGAAATGGTCTTGGCTATTCAATGAAATTGGCGGAGTTTTTATCTATTGGTGTGCAGTTAAACCATCATTTTGTTCGAATAAATCCAGCTTATGGAAATCATCATACGGTAACTGCTGAAGTAGGAGCATTGGCGAAAATCAATGAAAAGTGGTCGCTTGCGTTTAGTGTATTTAATATCACAAGAAATCGGCTTTCAGAATTTGCAGAGGATAGGTATTCAACTATTATGCGACTCGGAACAAAATTTTCTGTTTCTGAAAAAGTACTTTTTCTTGCCGAGGCAGAAAAAAATGTTGATTACAGCATTCGTTTCAAAACAGGTATTGAATACTTGCCTTTAGACAATTTTTATGTTAGAGGAGGATTTGCAACTGCACCAATTGAATTTAGTTTTGGTTTAGGATATGCTTTTTCCGGAAAATATAAGTTAGATTTAGGTTCAGCTTATCATCAAGTGCTGGGTTGGTCTCCGCATTTTTCATTTACAATGCAGTTGAAATAATGAAAGTTTTAGTTGCTGTTTTTTTCTTATTAACTATTGGTATTGTTTTCGGACAAGATAAGGCGGAGATTATTCAACAACGCATTGAATTTATTTCAGAACAACTACAAGCAGAAGAAATTGATTTAACCAACATTATTGAGCAATTAGATTATTTCTACGAGAACAAAATTAACTTAAATGCAACAAATGGAGAGGATTTGGAGCAGTTATATTTGTTAACTCAAGTTCAAATTAATGATCTTTTATTACACCGTAAAGCGTTTGGAAAGTACATTACTATTTACGAATTGCAAAGTTTAAAATACTGGGATTTAACAACGATTCAATTAGTTCTCCCGTTTGTAAGAGTAGATGATAAACTTGATAATCTTCACATAACTTTTAAAGAAGCAATGAAGGAAGGGAAATTCGAATTGTTTCTTCGTTACCAACCAACATTTCAGCAAAAACAAGGCTATCAAAAGGTTTCCGATTCTTTATTACAAAACTCAAACAATTATTATTACGGAAATTCAGATCGATATTATACACGATTTAGATACACCTATAAATCAAATATAAGTGTTGGATTTACAGGTGAAAAAGATCCGGGAGAACAGTTTTTTAAAGGTTCACAAAAAAATGGATTTGATTTTTATTCTGCTCACGCATTTTTTAAAGGTGGAAAATACATAAGTGCAGCTGTGGTTGGAGATTATCAAGTTCAAGTTGGTCAAGGTTTAAATATTTGGTCGAGTTATGCTTTTGGAAAAACAGCTGACATTGCAACAATGAAACGAACAGCCAATCCTCTGAAAGCTTATACCTCTGTTGATGAGGCTCGTTTTTTAAGAGGAGCAGCTATTGACTTATCTTATGGTAATTTTGATTTGTTGTTGTTTGCGTCTCGAAAAAAGGTAGATGCTGCTGTTATTGAAGATTCAACTTTAGAAGATTTAGAATTTATTTCAACAATAGATGTATCTGGTTTACATCGAACGAATCGGGAAATTGCTAAGATGAATGGACTCACAGAATCAATTGCTGGAGCGAATTTACGTTACGCTTTTGGAGGACTGAAACTTGGAGGAACATTTGTTTATCAAGGTTATGATAAAGACTTCGTAAAAGATATTCGGTATCATAATCAATTTGATTTCAGAGGTAGGTCAATGGTTTCGGGAAGTTTTGATTACAGTTATGTTTTAAAGAACATTAATTTCTTTGGTGAAGTTTCAAGAAATTACAACAATTACCAAAATCAAAAAATGGGAGGTTTGGCCATGGTTCATGGTGCATTAATTTCTTTAGATTCGAGGGCTAGTATTGGTATTCTTTACAGAAATTATGATCGAGCTTATAACACTTTTTACAATGCAGGATTTTCAGAAGGTGGAAATACTCAAAATGAAAAAGGACTTTATGCAGGTTTAAAACTTAAATTAAATTCGAAGTGGTCATTGAATGGATATGCTGATATATTTCAGTTTCCGTGGATGAGATATTTAGTGGATGCGCCATCTTTTGGACATGAATTTTTGATTCAGCCAGTTTACAAGCCTAATAAAATCTTTGAGATTTATGGTAGATTTAGACAACAAGTAAGGCAACGAAATAGCCGTGATTCAGATGGAACAGTGACTGAAATTGAGGATGTGCTTCAAAGAAATTATCGTTTTAATCTTTCCTACACAGTAAATGAATTTTTCACATTAAAAAGTAGAATTGAATATGTTACTTTGAATAGAAAAAGCAATAAACCCGAGGACGGAATTATGTTTACTCAGGATTTTGTATTTCGTCCGAAAAGTTTTCCTTTAGATATTGCTTTGCGCTATGCTTTATTTGATACCGATTCATACGACACACGTATGTATTCTTTTGAAAACAACGCATTGTATGTTTTTGCTGTTCCTGCTTACTATTATCAAGGTTCTAGAGCTTACATTTTAGTGCGTTATTCCTTTGCTCGCCATTTTGATTTATGGGTAAGATATGGTGAATTTTTATATAATAATCGATCTACCATAAGTTCTGGTGCTGAGGAGATTAAGGGTAGCAGAAAGTCTGATTTTGTAGTTCAATTACGAATGAGTTTCTAAAAATTTTATTTTTTTTTGTTACGTTTTGTTAAGTGTTGCGTTATTGGGTTTAAGTAGGGACTGCAAGCCTTACGAATCTC
>CAZDKE010000003.1:121427-150454 GCA_964506255.1 uncultured Lishizhenia sp.
CAAAACGCCTTTCGTCTAGAAGATGAATTGCGTCAAATTGAAATCGCGAAGAAAGATCCTCGTCAATTCGCACCTCTTTACAAAAAATACCATGAAGCAATTTTTAGGTATGTTTATAAAAGAGTAGATGAAGAAGAGGCAGCTTACGATATCACTTCAAGTGTATTTGTAAAAGCTTTGGCAAGTTTACCAAGGTATGAATTTAGAGGTGTTCCTTTCTCTTCTTGGTTGTTTCGAATCGCTAAAAGTGAGTTATATCAATCTTTTAGAGATAAAAAAGCTCAAAGAACCGTGAGTTTGGATTCTGTAACGATTGTTCAGTTTATTGATGAGTTAAATGAAGATTTTAGTGAAGAACAAAGAACTACTCTTTTAAATTCACTTAAATTATTGAAAGACCATCAATTACAACTAATTGAAATGCGTTTTTTTGAAAAAAGATCTTTCAAAGAAATAGGAGAAATTGTTGGATTAACTGAAAATAATGCAAAGGTGAAAACTTTTAGAGCGCTTGTCAAATTGAAAGAAATTTTTAATAAAACAAAAGCATAAATTATGATTAAAATTTTAGTAGATAGAGCGAAACCAACTTCTGAGGAAATTAATAATAGACAAAACTTTGAATCTATTTTAAAAGAAGCTACCCGTAATGAAACGAAAAAGGTAATTCCTTGGTATTATGGTGTTGTTGGTTTAGCAAGTTTTCTTATATCAATTCTATCAATTTTTCTTTAATTAACAATTTAGTAAGTAAAACTTATTTTTATAGTGGCAAGTTATGTTGCTTGATTAAAAATATTTTCACTAATTTTGTTTCCAATACTTAAAGAAATTACTATTGCTATGAAAAACCTTAAATATTTACTACTATTAGTTTTCATCCCAGCAGGATTTATCTACGCTCAACATGCCAATTTTAATACGCAGAGGAACTGGTCTTTACACAAAAAAGAGGTATTGTTTGGCTTAGGAGCTACTCAATTCAACGGTGACCTAGGTGGAAGTTATGGGGTAGGACGAGATTATTCTTTAAAAGATATCGACTGGCCCTCAACTAGTATGGCTGGATTTATTGGATTTAGATATCGTTTTGCTCCTATGTTTGCAACAACATCTAGTCTTTCAGTTTTCGGTTTAAGAGGTGACGATAAACATTCAGAAGAGCCAATAAGAAATGCTAGAAGTCTTCAATTTAAAAGTTTATGTATTGAAGTTTCTCAACGTTTAGAATTTATTGTTTACGCAAACGAAAAATTTGGGTCAACATTTAATTTACCAGGAAACTATTCTAAGAAAAACAGAAGCCAACAATTATATGGTTTTGGCGGAATTGGTTTATTATATTTTAATCCTAAAGCACAAAATGTTGACGGTGATTGGGTTGCTTTACGTCCATTGAAAACTGAAGGTCAAGCAAAATCATACAGTCCTCTAACTTTCACAATGCCTGTTGGTGTTGGATTTAGATGGGGTATTAACAATATGTGGAGAATGGGTATTGAAGTTTCTTACGTAAAAACTTTCTCTGATTATATCGATGACGTTAGTACTACTTATGCAAACCCAGCTGATTTAAGTTCACCAGAAGCTATATATTTTTCAAACCCTGCGGCTGGAAATCCTTCATTCGCACCTGGAGAAAAAAGAGGTGATCCAAATCAAAAAGATGCTTACTATCATTTGAACGTTTTTGTTTCTAAAAATATTACTTACAAAGACTACGGTAAACAAAGAAAAAAATATAATCTTAAATCAACTGGTAAATTCAGAGTTTAAGATTTTAAAATATTGAATAAGAAGCGAGACACTAGTCTCGCTTTTTTTTTACCTTTGAATATGTATTCTATTCTCCGTTCCTTATTGTTTTTATTCGATGCAGAAAAAGTTCACTATTTTACTACATCTTCATTGAATAAGATTCTAAAATTACCTTTTGCAAAGAAAATTTTCACACGTTTGTTTATTGTTAATGATGAAAAATTAGAGAGAAAACTTTTCGGTTTAACTTTTAAAAATCCAGTTGGGCTAGCTGCTGGTTTCGATAAAAATGCAACGATGTTTAATGATCTTGCATATTGTGGATTTGGATTTATTGAAATTGGAACACTCACTCCCAAAGGTCAAGCCGGCAATGATAAACCAAGATTGTTTCGTTTAAAATCAGATAGAGCTATATTGAATAGAATGGGATTTAATAACGATGGGGTTGAAATCGCAATTGAACAACTAAAAGATAGAAAACACAAAGATTTAATTATTGGTGGCAATATTGGTAAAAATAAAGTAACTCCAAACGAAGAGGCAACTAATGATTATTTAATAGCCTTTGAAAAATTGTTTCCTTATGTAGATTATTTTGTTGTCAATGTGTCCTCTCCAAACACGCCAAATCTTCGTGCATTACAAGACAAAGAGCCGCTTATGAATTTGCTTTCAGAATTAAAAAATGCTAATTCAAAAAAAACGAATCCTAAGCCAATCTTACTGAAAATTGCACCCGATTTGACCGATGAACAATTAGATGATGTAATTGAAATTATTACTTCAACAAAAACTGATGGTGTAATAGCAACCAATACAACAATTGATAGAGAAAAACTCATTACTCCAAAAACGGATGTTGAAAAACTTGGAGCAGGAGGAATTTCAGGTAAACCATTAACGAAACGTTCAAACGAGGTAATTCGCTATTTACACGAAAAGTCTAATGCTGCTTTTCCAATTATAGGAGTAGGCGGAATTCATTCTGCTGAAGACGCAATAGAAAAGTTAAAAGCTGGTGCTTCTTTAATTCAAATCTATACAGGTTTCATATACGAAGGACCAAGCCTAATAAAAAAGATCAATCAACAAATACTACAAGAAAATCTTTAAGAATGCTTAAATTAATCGAATGTCCTAGAGATGCAATGCAAGGAATGAAAGATTTTGTTCCTACTGAGCTGAAAACTGAATACATTAACAAATTGTTGAAATGTGGTTTTGACACCATTGATTTCGGGAGTTTTGTTTCCCCTAAGGCAATTCCTCAAATGCGAGATACAGCTGAGGTTTTAAAAGGTTTGGATTTATCTGGAAACTCTAAATTATTAGCTATTGTTGCGAATGAACGTGGGGCAGAGGATGCGCTTCAATTTTCTGAAATTGATTATTTAGGTTATCCTTTTTCAGTATCTGAAGTTTTTCAAATGAGAAACACAAACGCTACAATTCAAGAGTCTTTAGCACGTGTTGAGCAAATTCAAAATCAAGTTTTAGCTAAGAATAAAAAGTTGGTGGTTTATTTATCAATGGGTTTTGGAAATCCGTATGATGAAATTTGGAATCCAGAAATCGTTTTAAAATGGTCAAAGGTTTTGAGTGAAGATTTAGGAATTGAAATTTTAGCGCTTTCAGATACTATTGGAATTGCTAAAGAAGAAGATGTCACAGATTTGTTTAAAGTGTTGCAAACCGAATTAAAAGAAGTTGAGTTTGGTGCACATTTTCATACACGCCCAGAAACAACCAACAAGTTAATAAAAGCAGCTTATGAAGCAGGTTGTAGAAGATTTGATAGCGCTGTTAAAGGTTTTGGAGGTTGTCCAATGGCAAAGGACGATTTAACAGGAAATCTGCCGACAGAGGCTTTACTTGCTTGGTTTGATGAAAGATCAATTTTAACTCCAATTGATAATAAAGCATTTCAAGAATCCTATGATTTTTCATCTCGTATCTTTTCTTAATTTTTTCATTATACAATAAACTTAAATATGAATTTAAAAAGAATCGCTTGGATTGCTCTTGTCGTTTTTGTCTGTAGTTTGTTAGTCTGGAAATTTTCTTCAAATGAGAAACCAAAGGAAATTATTGAAGACGATAAGAAGAAGGTCTTAAAAGTAGAGCAAATAAGTACAGACTTTAATCTCAATAAATTTTCAAGTAATGAAGAAATTAAGTTACTAAAGGAAATTGGAATTTGTGATTCAACGCAAGGAGATGATAAAAATTTAGACAATCCTTCTTGTTCGCCGCGATTTTTTCGTTTTTTTAAATTGAATAAATCCAAAGAATTGAAGGATGGTTTTATGCTTTTAGTGAGAGCTGGGGTAAATACTTTTCCAGTTAGACGTCTTTTAATTTTTGAGCGCGAAAATGGGCAGTTAGTAAAAACCAATGGCTTTGTAGGGTATATTATTGAAAGAAGAGTTGTGGCAGGAAATTACGATGATATTGTAGTTCGTTTTTTTGAACGTTACGAAAATCAAAAATATTTTTACAATTGTCTTTATACATGGAAAAGTGGTCGCTATGTCTATGTGAATTGTGAAGCGATAAATGATGCTAAATTAAAACCCGAAAAAGCCGATTCTGTATCCATTGAAGTTGAGAAAATATTGAATGAAAATAAACTTGTATTTTAATAAACTATTCTTTTTCGTAGGATTACTTTTAAGTTCTTGTGCAACTGGTGTCCCAACAGAAAAGATTGATTTTAGTTACGCTTTCTGTGACGGGAATAGTAAGGTATGGATGCTGCAAAAAGTAAGAAATGGAGATGTTATAGTTGAAGAGAATCTTGATTTAGGCGGAGAGTTTCTGATTTTCTATCTCTCAGGAAAAGTGTTAAAAGGAAATTTAAAGGATATAAGTGAACAAAAGGGTAAAATTGGCACCTATTCTATTGACAATGAAAATGGCTATTTAACAATTGAATTTCCATCAGAAAGTTGGGATTTTTCTTTTGAATTTTCTTATGAGAATAGATTAGTACTTTATCCTACAACAGAATCAGATAATATTCAGACATTGGAACTTATTCCATTCCCTGAATTATAAACTATTCTATTAATTAAGTTTAAAAATATTTACAAAAATGAAAATTCAAATTATTTCAGGAAGTACTCGAATAGGACGAACAAGTCACAGAGTAGCATTGGCTTTGAATAAAAAACTACTAACATTAGGTATTGACAGTTCAATAATTGATTTAAAAGAGTTAGGGCTTCCTCCTTTTGAAGAGCGTCTTAGTTTTTTACCTGAAAAACCAGAAAAATTAATTAAAATTTCTAATGAATTATTAAGTTCAACTGGTTATATCTTCGTTACTCCAGAATACAATGGTGGAATTTCATCTTCATTGAAAAATTTCATTGATACTTTTGGTCGACCTGAATTTGCAGGAAAACCGATTGCCGTTGCTTCTGTTTCAACCGGTGCGTTAGGAGGAATTAGAGCTGCGATGAGTTTGCAACAGTTGATTTTAGCTATTCAAGCTTATCCTCAACCACAAATGTTGACAGTTGGAGATGTTGAGGAACAATTGAATAATGAAGGAGAAATTATAAATCCTAGTTTTGAAAAAAAACTGGATAGTTTCGTTCATTCATTTATTGGTTTTGCGAATAGATTTTAGAAATATCTGAGCCGCGAAGTATCTATTCCATTTTTTTGCCTTTTGCTAATTCATCGACTAATTTATCGAGGTAACGAATTTTTTGTGTCAATTGATTTTCAATTTCCTCCACTCGATAACCACAAATTAGCCCAGTAATCAACTTGGCATTTGGATTTATTTTAGCTTTTTCAAAGAAAATTTCAAACGTATTTTTTGCATCAATTTGTGCCGAAATCTCATTTTGATTAAAATTGGTTAACCATTTAATAACTTCAATCAATTCTTCTTCAGTTCTTCCTTTTTTCTGAATTTTAGCTAGGTATAAAGGATAAATAGTAGCAAATGTCAGTTTGGCAATACGCTCATTATGTTCTTGTGCTGCTTTCATTTTTTTCAATATCGATACCTAAAAATAGTAAATCCATTGAAACCAAATTAATTCATCTATTCTTTAATTAGTTGTAGTTTTTCTAGTTCTACCTTTAAACGTGCATTTCCGAAAATCACCGAAATATTTCGACCTGTCATTGATTCAACTGTTCCCTTCTGCTTAGTAGCAATCAATTGAACTGTCGAACCAATTTTGATTTTTGATTGCTGGTAAATGTCTTCTTCAACAATAGGCTTTTTTATCTTCTTTGGAGATTTTGTTTGCTTAAGTTCTAATTCTTTTTGTTTTTCTTGTTGAATTTTAAGTTCTGTTTTTGATTTTTCAAGACGAAGAAAAGTCCTAATTTCTTCGAATAGTGCATTGTTTGCATCTTTCTTTCTAGATTTTAGATTGAATTTCTCAATGAAAGAAAGCATCTTTTTTCCTGCTATTAACTGTTTGTTATTCGATTCACTTACAAGTTGTTGCGACTTTAAACGCTCATCTAATTTTTCTTTTCGCTCAGTGAAAAATAATCTAGCTTCTTCTGCTGTTCGTTGAGCTTCTAAGTGTTCTTTGTTTAAGCGCTCTAAGTAATTTTTTTCTTTTTGTAAGTCATTTAACAAACGATCGAGCTTCACTTTTTTGTCGTCCAATAAACCTTTGGCTGTTTCAATCAATTCATTTGGAATACCATTCATTTTAGCTACTTCAAATGTAAACGAACTACCGGGCTGACCAATAGCAAATTCATATTTCGGCTTTAAAGTATCTGAATCAAATAACATACATCCATTAACTGCGTTTTGCAGCACGTTTGCTTTTAGTTTGATATTTCCATAATGAGTTGTAATCACACCAAAAGCCGACTTATTGTAAATTTCCTCAAAGAAAACTTCAGCCAAAGCTCCACCTAATTCAGGATCAGAACCTGTCCCAAATTCATCTAATAAAAGTAAAGTTCTAGAATTTGCAACTTGCAAAAAGTGATGCATTCGTTGAAGGCGATAGGAATATGTACTCAATTCATTTTCAATGGATTGATTGTCACCTATGTCTGAAATTATTTGTTGGAAAAAACAAACTTTACTGTTTTCATTAACAGGAATTAAAAGTCCTGATTGCAACATTATTTGTAATAGTCCAATGGTTTTTAAGGTAATACTTTTTCCTCCAGCATTTGGTCCAGAAATCACCAACATTCGGTTTTTTCCATTCATTACAATACGCTGGGGTTTGGTTATTTTACCATTTAAACTATTGTTTCTTCTTAATATCGGATGATAAGCTTCAACTAATTCGAAATCAACTTTACGATTTATTCCTGGTAAAACAGCTTTCATTTCAAGTGCCAGCTTACATTTTGCATTTACAAAATCAAAAATGACCAGTGATTTTTGATAAGCTGTAATTAGCGGGGCGTGAACTGAAATTAAACGCGTAAGTTGTTTTAAAATGCGATGAATCTCTTTTCGCTCGTCGTCCAATAAAAATTCCATTTCATTATTTAAAGGAACATTTACCAATGGCTCAACGTAAGTTAAACTTCCCGTTTTACTTGATCCATGTACGTTTCCTGGTACTTTTCTTTTAAAAGAAGAAACTACAGTTAATACGCGTCGTTCACTGATAAAACCTTCTGTTACGTCTCCTAAAATTTTATCCTTCAAAAGTTTACGCATTTCGCGTTCAAAATTTCGGTTGATTTGGTTGCGAAGCGCTTTAATCCGTTGACGTATTTCTGCTAATTGCGGTGAAGCATCATCTTTAACATTCCCAGCACGATCAAAAATTTCATCAATTCGCTTGTTGATTTCATCGTTGTATTCGCAATCTTGAAGGATTTTTGCCAATAAAGGATAACGATTACTTCTAGTTTCAAAAAACTTCAGCAAACGATTAATTAGGTCAGAAGCTTGATAAATACGACGAAATCCTTCAATGGAAATTACGGCATCCTCGATAGTTAGTAACTTAATTTCACTCTCCAATTCTTCAAAATCGATAGCAGGTAAAGTATCATTGACAACACGAATTTGTCTTAATTCATCTAATTGTTTGAGTTCAAATTCAAGTTTGCTAAAATTACTAGTAGGAGCAAGTTTTCTGATTTTTGATTGTGCGGTTTTACCGATACAGAAATTTTCCAACCATTCTGTGATGACATTGAATTCTAAATCCTGTAATGTTTGTGAGTCTGTTGCTAACATCTATGCAAAACTAAGAACATTTAAGGGTTTGAAAGGTTCAAACAAAAACAAAATCAACAAATGGAATTGAAAAAACCTTGCTCTTTACTTTTTTTAATAATTTTCATAAATGATTTTTAGTTATTTAAAAAAAATGTTAATTTCATTCTCTAAATTATTTAAAACTTAAAATTGTAAAATGAGAAAATTTACTTTATTTGCCTCTGTTCTAGTTGCAACCAACTTTGCATTTGGACAATTATTTTCAGATGATTTCGAAAGCTATGCACTCGGTTCTTACATTGGTCCTCAATCAACAAATTGGTCAACTTGGTCTGGAACTGAAGGAAACACAGAAGATGTGAAAACAAATAATCTTCAAGCATTGAGTGGTGCTCAATCAATTTATTTTGCTTCCACGGCGGCAAATGGTGGACCACAAGATGTACTCTTGAAATTTGGTCAAGTTTACAATAGTGGAATATTTACTCTGGAGAATAATTTTTATATCAACAATGGCAAAAATGGATATTTCAATATTCAAGGAGCTTTAACTGCAGGTACAACTTATACTTTAAATGTAAATATGGATGGAGGAGAAATACGTATTGACGATGGTACAACAGCAGATTTAGCAGTTGGAACTTATACTCCTGCAACCTGGTTTAATCTCAAAATCGTTGCAAATCTTACCCTTAAAGTTTGGAAAGCTTATGTGAATGATGTACTTATTTCAACGTGGACAAATGGTATTAATGCTGTTGCATCTGTGGATTACTTTCCAATTCAAAATAGCCAATTTTATGTGGATGATGTAAGTTTTGATCACGAAACTTATACTTTGCCAACTTTAAATGCTTTAACTTCACAAATCATCACAACTGGTGAAATTTCTGGTCAAACATTTGCTCCAAAAGTGCGTGTTTTAAATGGTGGTACATCTGCAATCAATTCTTTTGATGTTGATTTTGAATACAATGGAGCAACCTATACAGCTAATGTTACAGGACAGAATATTGCTAGTTTAGCAACCTATGAAGCAACCTTACCGAATATTACACTTATTCCTGGAAATGGATTGTATAGAGCTATTGTTACAAATGTAAATGGAGGAACAGATGATATTGGTTCAGATGATACATTAACAAAAGCAATCAATCCAATCGTTCCTGCGCCAGGTAAATTAGTTGTAAGTGAAGAGGGAACAGGAACATGGTGTCAATGGTGTCCTCGTGGATCTGTTTATATGGATTTGTTTACTCAAAAATATGATGATTATTGGATTGGAATTGCCGTTCATAATGGTGATCCAATGACTGTTACAGAATACGATGCTGCTTTTGGAAATTTAATTTCTGGTTACCCTAGTTCATTAGTCGATAGAGGGATAGATGTTGATCCTTCTGCAATGGGACCTCAGTTTTTTGAACGTTTACAAGTTGCTCCCAAAGCAACAATTGTCAATGGAGCACTTTGGGACGAAACTTCAAGAACGTTAAATGTTTCAGTTACTGCAAATTTTACATCAAGTGCAACAAGTAGTTACAAATTAGCTTGTGTTTTAACAGAGGATGGTGTAACAGGAACGGGTTCTGGATACAACCAATCAAATTCTTATGCAGGTGGTGGAAATGGAGTTATGGGTGGTTTTGAAACTAAACCTAATCCAGTACCAGCAGCACAAATGGTTTATGACCACGTGGCAAGAGCAATAGCTCCAAGTTTTGCAGGTTACACAAATAGTTTCCCAGCGACAGTAAATACGGGTGAATCACATACTTTAAATTTTACATTTGAACTACCTGCAACTTGGGAAGCAAATGAAATGCATATAGTTGGTTTATTAATTGATCCAACAGGAAGAATTGACAATGCTGGAAAAGCAACGATTGCTGAAGCTGTTACAAATGGTTTTGTAAATGGAAGTAATGCTGGTTTATATGAACCTTTGTCAAATCAGTTAGATGCAGCAGTTAAAATTTTCCCAAATCCAGCGAGTTCTAATACAACTATAAGTTTGAATTTAGAAAATGAAGCACAAGTTGAAATGAAATTGATAGATGTTTCCGGTAAAGTTATGGCTGCTAAAAATTATGGTTCTTTAAATGGAACTTGGTCAGTTAACCTTAATACCTCAACTTTCGGCGCAGGAATTTATCTAGTTGAATTAACAATTGATGGAACGAAAGTTACCAAAAGATTAGTGGTTGAGTAATTAATCAAAAATTAATTTATTCCCAAAAAGGCTACTTCAAATGAGGTAGCCTTTTTTATATCAGCAAATTTATACCTGGAAAACTGAAGTATTTTAGTTTTTTGAAATAGAAATTTTTAACATTAATTTTGTTTACACCCAAAAAATCAATAGTTTTGATTCTAAACAGCTCAAATTATAACTAATTTTTTCTACCGTGTCTAAACAAAAAATAGCTTCTTTTTTACTTTTTGTACTTTGTACAATAAATTTACATTCTCAGAATTCAATTTCTGGTTTAGTTTATGATGATTTTTCTAAAAAACCTTTAGAGAGTGTTAAAATTAAAGTTGTTGGAGCAAATAATGGCGCAATATCAGACGATAAAGGTCGATTTACAATTTCAAATATTGGTACATCTTTTCCAATAAGCTTGACTTGTACAATGTTTGGTTACGTGCAAGCTGATGTAGTTGTAAAAAATCAAAATGATAGTATCATTATTAGAATGAATCCTGACAACGTTAAGGTTCTTGGAGAAGTAAGTGTCAAGGGATTTACAAATGAAAAAGAGAAAGTTTCAGCCCTGTCTGTTGAAACAATGTCATTAGCTGAAATTAAAGCAACCCCAGCCTTGGATTTTTATGAAGGATTAAGTCACATGAAAGGAGTTGATTTAACTTCTGCCAGTATTGGTTTTAAAGTAATAAATACGCGTGGTTTTAATTCTACTTCACCTGTTCGAACGTTACAATTAATTGATGGAGTAGATAATGCTTCACCTGGTCTAAGTTTTTCATTAGGAAATTTTCTAGGAGCTTCTGAACTTGACCTTATGCAAGTAGACATAATTTCTGGTGCAAGTTCTGCTTTTTATGGTCCAAATGCTTTTAATGGGGTAATTAGTATGAATACGAAAAGTCCGTTTAAATTTCAAGGATTTAGTGCAAGTGTAAAAGCAGGGGAACGCTTTTTATCAGAATATGCTGTTCGATATGCCAAAGCTTATAAATTTAAAAAAGGAAGAGATGTTTTTGCTTACAAAGTTAATATAGCTTACATGCGTGCAAATGATTGGGAGGCAAGCAATAGTAATTCTGTGGAAGGTCTTGATACTGATATCAATAATCCTGGAGGATATGATGCCGTTAATAGATACGGTGATGAAAACCTTTCACCAAATATAAATAATGCATTAGATTTAAGTGCTGTTTGGCAAACTCCTGGTTTGAGACGTTGGCACAGAACTGGTTATTGGGAAAAAGATATCGTTGACTACAAAACTGAGAATTTAAAAGCTTCAGGGGCATTACATTTTATGCTAACACCGAAAGTAGAAATGATTTTTGCATCAAATTTTGGAACGGGAACAACAGTTTATCAAGGTGATAACAGATTTAGCTTGAAGGATATTTTGTTTTTTCAAAATCGCATCGAAATTCAAAAAAAAGATGATTTTTTTATCCGTGCCTATGCTACAAATGAGGACGCAGGAAATTCTTACGATGCTGTATTAACTGCTTTTTTATTACAAGATGCGGCTGCGAGTGATGCTAATTGGCAAAACAGATACCGTCAATATTGGTCAAGTCAAATCACTGACCGTGTTAGAGCTCTAGACCCAAGTGTTCAATGGACTCCTGTTGTTGGTTCTCCTGCTGATTATGATGCCATTAATGCTGTTATTGATGCTAATCAGGATTCAATGTTTGTTTGGCACCAAGAAGCGAGAGAATTTGCAGATGGTGAATTCAGTAATTTGGAAATGCAAGATTATTTTGAACCAGGTACTCAACGTTTTGATTCCTTATTGGCGGATATAACTACAAAAACTTCTTTCTTAGAGGGTGGGTCGAGAATTGTAGATAAATCAGCACTTTATCACTTGCATGCTGAGAAAACATTTAATACATCATTTGCTAAATTTACGATTGGAGGTAATGGTAGAATTTACACACCTAAGTCGGGTGGTTCTCTTTTTAGCGATACCAACGGAGTTCGAATTATTAATAGAGAGTTTGGATTTTATGCTGGTATGGACAAAAAATTTGCAGATGATAAATTGATTTTTAGAGCAAGTATTCGAGTTGATAAAAATCAAAACTTTGACTTTTTACCTTCACCTGCTGCATCTTTAATTTGGCAACCAAATAAACAGCATACAATAAAAGGAACAGTTACGTCTGCCATTCGCAATCCTACTTTACTTAACCAATATATGTATTACAATGTTGGTAGAGCAAAATTGGTTGGAAATATAAGTGGGTATGATTCGCTTGTAACTGTTGAATCTATTAGAGATTGTTATTCAACTTTGATTCCGAACATTGATACATTAGACTATTTTAACTTAGATCCGATTAGACCTGAAAGTGTGAAATCATTTGAATTGGGTTATAAAGGAATGTTCTTTAATAAGTTATTTGTTGACCTTGGATATTACTTTAATAGTTACACCAATTTTATAGGATTTGTTAATGGTGTCGATGTTTTCGTTACGCCAAATAATACACTTATCATTCAGGATGTTTATCGAATTGCTACCAACTCAAAGGAAAGAATTACAACACAAGGAATCACTATTGGATTGAACTATTACATTAATGATTATTTAGCAGTTAATGGTAATTACTCATGGAACGAATTAAGAAAAGCATCAGAAGACCCTATAATTCCAGCATACAATACACCAGAAAATAAATTCAATTTTGGATTTCAAGGAAAGGACTTGGCGATTAAAAAATTTAATGGCTTAGGATTTAATATCAATTACAAATGGATTCAAGGCTTCCTGTCTGAAGGTTCTCCACAATTTACAGGAAACATTCCTTCCTATGGTCTATTGGATGCGCAAGTAAATAAGTTAATAGAGAAGGCAAAATTGACAGTGAAACTTGGAGCTTCTAATGTTTTAAATAATAGAGTGTTACAAGTTTATGGTGGTCCTTACGTTGGAAGAATGGTTTATATTTCACTGGCATTTGACACAAATAGTAAATAATCGTTGGAAATATCCAAAATATGATTAATTTTAATAACAATTAAAAAACATAAATATGAAAAAAACAATTTTACCACTTTTTTTATCGCTTCTTGCACTACCTTCGGTTTTCTCGCAAAATCAAAGATATGTCGATGAAGTATTTACAAATTTCACTGTTCAAAACAATGTTGTTTACAGTGTAAATAACTCAGTAATTGCTGCTTCACAAGGTGTTCCTTATGTTGAAACGGGTACGATTCCACAAGCACCTGCTTTGGTTTTTGACTTGTATGAACCTGAAAATGATACTTTAGCAGAAAGACCTTTGATTATAATGTTGCATACAGGAACTTTCCTACCAATTATTTACAATGGTAATCCAACAGGAGCTCGTCAGGATTTTGCAACTACAAGAATTTGTCAAAGTTATGCCAAAAGAGGTTATACAGTAGCAAATCTTGAGTATCGTTTAGGTTGGAATCCAGCTGCACCAACACAAGCTGATAGAGCAGGAAGTTTAATGAAAGCTGTTTATAGAGCTATTCAAGATACCAAAAGCGCTGTTCGTTTCTTTAGAAAAGATTACGAAAACGGTAATCAGTGGGGAATTGATACTTCAAGAATCATACTTTGCGGACAAGGTTCAGGAGGTTGGATTGCATTAGGTTATTCAACGATTGATAAATTAGCTGAAGTGCAATTACCTAAGTTTTTAGATGCAAATGCAAACCCTTTAGTAGATACAACTGTAATTGGAGACTGGGACGGCATTGGTGGAGAATTTAATATCGAAACTAATTTAGGTTATTCGAATGATATCCATATGGTTTGTAGCATGGGTGGTGGAATGGGAGACTTAAGTTGGTTAGAAGCTGGAGATGTTCCTATAATTGCTGTTCACTGTCCAACAGATCCAGTTGCAACTTATACAACAGGTGACGTAGCTATTGCATCAATCGGAGTAGTTACAACTGACATCAGCGGAAGCTATGATGTATTGAAAAAAGCTAATCTTTTAGGAAACAATACTGTTTTTGATGCAATAAATGCTGGAAACGATCCTTATACTGTTGCTGCTCGAAACGCATCTCAAAATGCAGAAGGATTATCAGACATCGGTGGAACAGAAATTGGTGCACCAGTTGACAACCTTTTCCCTTTCTTGACAGGAAATCCATTTGAGGCATCACCTTGGGACTTTTGGGATTCTACAACAACTGTAAATACAGCAATTGCATTAGGTTTACCTGCATCTCAAGGAACTCAAGCTCATGTTTCTAGTTTACAACAAAACCCAGATATGAGCATGGCAAAATCTATGGCTTATATTGATTCAACTTTAGGGTTTTTCTGCAGAAGAATTGTTAGAGCAACGAATTTAGATGGTTTAAATAGTATCAATGAGTTAACAAATACCATTGCTTCTGTTCAATTATACCCAAATCCAACAAATTCAAATACAACAATTAGTATGATTTTAGAAAAACAAGCTACTGTTGAAATGAGATTGATGGACTTATCTGGTAAAGTTATGGCTGTAAAAAACTACGGTTCTGTAGTTGGTTCTTGGTCTGAAAAATTAAATACATCAACTTTTAGATCTGGAATTTATCTTGTTGAACTTACAATTGATGGTACTAAAGTTACCAAAAGATTAGTTATTGAATAATTAAAATAAACTAGTTGTTTAAAAGAGGCTGTCTAGAAAAAGGCAGCCTTTTTTTTGTCTCTTCTTTAAATTACCTTAACGTATCAAATGCACCAGGTATATGCTCCAAGTTTGTTCTATAACTATTGTGCACGATTGAAATAATATCGAAGCGAACGTTTTTATCAATCTGATTTTTCTGAACATAGTAATCAGCGACAGTAATTATTTGTCTTTGTTTAGATTTTGTGACCGCTCTCCATGGTTCACCAATTTCTGCGGTATTCCTTGCTTTTACCTCAACAATAATTAACTCTTCTTCTTTTTCGGCGATTATGTCTACTTCATATTTTTTAAAACGAACATTTCTTTCAATTAAAGAAAATCCATTTTGAACTAAATAATTACAAGCAAAATCCTCTCCCCATTTACCTAATTCATCTTTTGTCATTGTCTTTTTTTACCTTAAGTTACAAAAAAACATTGTTTAAGACTAAACTTTTAGACTAAAATTAGTAATCGGGGATTCTCTTCATCATTAAATTAACTCGAATCAACAGATTGTAGTTAAAATTTATTAAGAAAAACAAATGAATTTTACACGTTCCTACCGAAGTTTTTAGAATAAAAAAAGAACTGAATAAAATCAATCACCAGTCGGAATTACTGTTTATGGTGTTTGAAATCGATAAAAAAAGAAGAAAGTATTCTAATAAAACCTTTACGATGACGTCATGCCAACTAAAAGGAAGAAACTAATTAGTTAAAAAAGTTGTTTAGCCCAAACTATTTGAGTTTAGGGTTTAACTAAATAAATTACAGGATTTCAGTAAATACCTATCTAAGTCAAAAAAACTTAAGGTTTCTATTTTATCATCCAAGAACCACCAACCGAGATGATGTTCTTCTCTGCCAAATAACTTTTGTAAGTACTTTCAGTAATACCACCTGTTGGACAAAATTTAACTGTAGGAAATAGTTGTCCGAATGCTTTTAATGCATCAATTCCACCTGAAAGATTGGCAGGGAAAAACTTGAAAAAAGCACAATTCTCCTCTATACCTAACATAATTTCACTGACTGTTGAAACACCAGGAATATAGGGAATACCAGAAACGGCTAATGCTTCAGATAGTTTCTCAGTCAAACCTGGAGAAACGATGAAATCAACCTCTAATGCTTTCACTTGCTCGACTTGTTCAGGACGTATGACCGTTCCAACACCTACAAAAAAACCAGGAATAGCTCTCTTTTTTAATTGCTTGATTGCTTCTAAAGCATATTCTGTACGCAAAGTGATTTCAATGCAATTTATATCCGCTGCTTGAATTTTTGAAACAATTGACTCCAATTCTTCAGCGTTATGAATGGTTGCTACTGGAATAACTGGATTATTTTTTAATACTGTTTCAATGCCGTTTTGTACCATAACTATAAAATAAATGATGCACCTTCTTCACTTGAAGTAACTTGATGGCGCAAGTTGTTAAATAATTCTCTTCCAAAACCTTGCGTACGTACATTTTTCGTACGAGCTGTTCTTGTTTCCATATCTGGAGACAAGCAGGTCAAAGTTCCAGTCGTTGCGTCCAATCGAATTAGATCACCCGTTTGAATTTTAGCTATTGCACCTCCGTCTTTCGCTTCAGGAACAACGTGTATTGCAGCAGGAACTTTTCCAGATGCTCCTGACATTCTTCCATCCGTTACAAGGGCAACATTAAATCCTCTTTTTTGTAGAATTGAAAGGGTAGGAGTGAGCTGATGTAATTCTGGCATACCGTTTTGTTTTGGGCCTTGAAAAGGTAGAACTGCAACAAAATCTTTTTCAAGCTCTCCACTTTTAAAAGCGTTAATCAAGTCAATTTGCTCATCAAAAACAATTGCTGGAGCTTCAACAATTCTATTTTCAAGCGCAACAGCAGCCGTTTTAATCACTGAACGACCAATATTTCCAACAAGTATTTTTATTCCTCCATCAGCAGAAAAAGGTTCATTGACTGGACGAATGATACTTGTGTTTAAACTTTCAGTTGCACCTTCTTCCCAAACCAATTCGTGATTTTTAATTTTTGGCTCTTTGGTGTAGGCTTTTAAACCTTGACCTAAAATTGTACGAACATCTTCGTGTAAAATCCCATTTTCCAATAAAGTGCGAATCACGAATGACATTCCTCCAGAGGCGTGAAAATGATTCACGTCCGCCGCTCCATTCGGATACATTCGTGTCAACAAAGGAACAACGTCTGATAAATCTGACATATCTTCCCAATTGATTATAATTCCGGCTGCACGAGCAATTGCAATTAAATGGATGGTATGATTAGTTGAACCTCCTGTTGCTAACAATCCAATGATTCCGTTTACAACAGTTTTTTCATCAAATTGATTTGCTAAAGAATATTCAAAACCTTTTAATGAATTATTTCGAGCAACTTTTACAGCTTCTTCAGTTAAAAGTTCGCGTAATTCTGTCCCAGGATTTACGAAACTTGAACCAGGTAATTGCAAGCCCATCATTTCCATCAACATTTGATTACTGTTTGCAGTACCATAAAAGGTACAAGTTCCAGGAGAGTGGTATGAATCCGATTCGCCTTTTAATAATTCTGCACGTCCGATTTTCCCTTCGGCATATTCTTGTCGAATTCGAGCTTTTTCATCATTGCTAATTCCTGAAGGCATTGGTCCACCGGGTACAAAAACAGCAGGTAAATGTCCAAATCGCAAAGCACCCATCATCAATCCAGGAACAATTTTATCGCAAATTCCAAGATATAATCCTGCATCAAACATATTATGGGTTAAACCAACAACTGCAGAAAGAGCAATTACGTCACGGCTAAATAAAGAAAGTTCCATTCCAACTTGACCTTGAGTTACTCCATCACACATTGCTGGAACACCACCAGCAACTTGCGCTACAGCTTGATGTTTAATAGCAAAAGCTCTTATTTTATCAGGATAATGTTCGAATGTTTTGTGTGCTGAAAGCATATCATTATATGCAGTAATGATTCCAAGATTTGGAGTTTCATTTTCAGCTAATTCACTTTTTTCGTGTGATGAACAACCTGCAAAAGCGTGTGCTAAATTTCCACAATGTAGATTTTTACGTGTCACACCTTCTTCGCTAGCTGCTTTCATATCAGCTAAATATTCATCACGAGTAACTTTACTTCGTTCAATTATACGATTCGTTATTTCAATAATTCTTTGATTCATAATTTCTTATTTTGTAAAATATACTGTTTCAATTGTGTCTAAAAATTCACCAATCGGATATTTTTTATCTTTTGCTTCTTCTAAAATTACTTTTTTGTTGTCACCTGTAAACAACAAATAAGTATGTTTCGCATTTTTAATTAAGAAAGTTGAGCACGTAATTCGTCTTTTCGGATGATTAGGTGCATTTGTAATCGCTATTAATTCTGGAGTTGAATTGGCAAGAATGGAGGCTTCATCATTCGGGAAAATGGAAGCTGTATGTCCATCATCGCCCATTCCTAATAAAACAACCGTCGGATTTTCAAAAACTTTATAACTTTTCTTTACCATTTCAAGATTTAAATTTTCGTCTTCCGAATTAAAAACCATTGGAACAAATGTTGCTTTTTTAGCTTTATTGGTTACTAAGTTGTTAGTTACCAAATTTTCATTAGAAAATTCACTGGTATTGTTCACATAACGTTCGTCAACTAATCCAACTATTACTTTTTCCCAATCTAATTCACATTGATTCAATAGCTGAAAAAGCGGTTTTGGTGTAGATCCCCCCGAAACTAAAAGTGTGGCAGTTCCATTTGTTTTAATAGCTTCCTTTAAATCCTCAATTACTTTAGAGCAAAGGGATTCAAACATTTTTTCTTTCGATTCAAATTCTACTATCATTCTCTCCACGTTTTTGTAATCCAAGTAGTTCCCTCGTCCATAATTAAATCTCCTGGACCCCAAGTTCCGGCCTCGTACAGAATATTTGCTTGATTGTTTGCCTTCCAACTGTTAGTAACACTTTCAATCCAAGTCCAAGCTGTAATCAATTCATCTTGGCTCATAAATAGTGTTTGATTTCCGCGAATAACATCAATTATTAAACGCTCATAAGCTTCTGGAAAACGCTCTTTAAACGAATCTAAATAATCTAATTTTAAAGCGATTGGCTTGTAACGATATCCTCCTGGACCAGGAATTTTAGTCATTTGAACCAATTCAATTCGCTCCTCAGGCTGCAAACGAATAATTAATTTATTGCTGTTCAGTTTTTCTTTAGATGGAAAAATATTGTGACGTACTTCTTTGAAATTAATCACAATTTCAGAATAGCGTTTACTCATTCTTTTACCAGTTCTTAAATAGAAAGGAACGTCTTTCCAACGCCAGTTATCGACATAGGTTTTCAATGCCACAAACGTTTCTGTTTTCGAATTAAATTTATCAATATCTTCCAAATACGATTGTACTTCTTGTCCTTTCACAACGCCACGCGTATATTGCCCTTTTACAGAATCTGTTTGCACTGATTTTCTATTCATTGGACGCAATGCACGCAATACTTTTAATTTTTCGTTTCGTACTTCGTCAGCTTCCAATGTATGTGGAGGTTCCATTGCCACCAAACATAAAAGTTGCAATAAATGATTTTGAACCATATCCAATAATGCACCACTGTTGTCGTAGTAAGCAGCTCGTTTTTCAACGCCAAGACTTTCAGAAACAGTGATTTGGATATTGTCAATGTGTTCTGAATCCCAAGCGCGTTCGAATAAATTATTGGCAAATCGCAATACCATTAAGTTTTGAACCGTCTCTTTTCCAAGATAATGGTCGATGCGATAAATTTGATGTTCATTGAAGGCTTTCGTGATATCGTTGTTTATTTTCTTGGACGATTCTAAACTATTTCCAAGTGGTTTTTCAAGAACGACTTTACTGGATTGATTTACTAAACCTGCTTCTTTTAAGGTTTGAGCAATTGGTCCAAAAGCAGAAGAGGGGGTTGAGAAGTAATAGATGTTTTGGTAATCTGGAAATTGATTTAAGTAATTTGCTAAATCTTTATATAATTCTACAGTTGCATCTGCTGCTTGAATAAGTTTTACTTTTTTGGCAAATGCTAAAATTGAATCTTCGGTCGTGTTTTCTTCAGCAGTTAATTTCAAAAATCGAATGAGTTCTTCTGAAAATTTTGTTTCCTCAGGTTTATTTCGTGTAATGGCTACAACGTTGTATGGACATAACAATTGACCATCTTGTTCACGATGAAAAATAGCGGGAAAAATTTTTCTAAGAGCTAAATCGCCATCTCCTCCGAAAACAATTATATTAAATGATTGAAATATTTCGGTGTGTTTTTTTTGCTTGTTTTTTGACTGACTCATGCGTGTTAGTTTGTGTCAAATATACACTAAGTATGTTGTAAATCCAAAATTTTGGATTATTTTAGCAAATGGTTTGAAGATAAATCATTGATAATTAATCATATCAATAATGAATAAGTGTCTTTTAGTTTTGTTTTTATTTTTCTTTCTTTCTGAAGGAATGAAATCCCAAACCAATGTTTTTGCACAACTTCCTGGAGGGACACCAACAATTAGTACTACAGGTTGGAACTTGACAGGAAATGCAATGGTTACAGATACACAAGGGGATACTGATACTTTTCAAGATGAAATTAGATTGACCAATAATTCCAATACACAAAGTGGAGGAATATTTTATGCAACGCCTATCAATCCTTTAATTTGTTCAAAATGGACAGTTGAATTTGACTATCGTATTTGGGGAGGAAACGCTGCCGATGGTTTGGCTTTTTGTTTTTTAGATGTTCCGCCAACTGGATTTGTAAATGGTGGTGGTCTTGGAATTCCAGGTTCAGCAAACGGGCTAAAAGTTGCTTTAGATACTTGGGATAATGGATGTGGAGCGAATCCCGAATTACAAATTTATTATGGAGTTGGATATGGTGAATGTAATGCTGGAATTGTAAAATTGAATAATACGGGTGGAAATTTGAATTTTATTCGAGGTAACACTTATAAACGAGTTCGCATCACATACAACAATGGTGTGATTACTTTATTTATCAATAACACGCAATATTTAACTGCTAATTTTACAATCAATTTCACTGGCTATATGGGGTTCACAGCATCAACAGGTGGAGCAAATGATCAACATTCTGTTAAAAATATTATTATTTACACAGAACAAGCTGTTGCGAATGCTGGTGGTGATGCTGTAGTTTGTAATGGCGAAACAGCATCAATTGGTTCCAATCCTAATTCGGCTTATCAATACTCTTGGTCCCCAGCAACGGGTTTGAGTTCAACAACAATTGCAAATCCAACTTCTACGATTCAGAATACTGGAACAACTCCAATCACTCAAACTTACACCGTTACTACAACTCTTCTTGCTAGTCCAGGTGTTTGCCCTTCAACGGATCAAGTGGTGGTAACAATCAATCCAACTTTTACAACCAATTTAACCCAAACGATTTGCAATGGTGGTAGCTATCAATTTGGAAATCAAACCTTAACTGCTTCTGGAACCTACACGAATAACTTACAATCTGTTAATGGTTGTGATTCAATTGTGAATTTAGATTTGATTATTTCATCGCCTCCTTTAATTCCAAACTTGGATACTTCATTTTGTAATGGGGGAACAGCTTTTTTGAATCCAGGAAATGGTGCGACTTATAGTTGGGTTTCACAGCAAAACCCAAATTTGCCAAATGGTGCAATTACAATATCACCGAATCAAACAACTACTTTAACTTTAAATGCAGTGAATCAATTTGGATGCACAAATTCAGGTTCGGTTACAATTACTGTTTTTCCAAATCCAATTGTTAATCTGCTTGCAAGTTCTCTTGTGCTTTGTGAAGGAGAGAATTTAACTTTAACAGCAAGTGGTGCTGATACATATTCGTGGCATGGACTTGGACTTCACAATAATTCAACTACCACACAAAGTATTTTCCCAACTTCAACTCAGAATTATGAAGTTTTTGGTTCTACTGTTAATGGTTGTATTGATTCTGCTGAAGTTCAAGTTGTAGTTAATTTAAAACCAATTTTAACAATAACGGACAATCAAGAAATTTGTGCTGGTGAAAGTGTTGTTATTTCAGTTTCAGGAGCTGATTCTTATAATTGGACACCAATTGGTTCAGGAACAACTTTTGTTTTTACTCCATCCCAAACTTCATCTTATCAAGTTGTTGGAACAAATTTAAATGGTTGTAAAGATTCAGTTCAAACAGCTGTTATCGTTCATCCGAATCCAATTGCGAATGTAAGTGCAACTCCACTTTTTTTAACTTCCGATTCACCATTCGTAACTTTTCAGAATAACAGTTTAGGACAATCTATCTCAATTTGGAATTTGGGTGAAGGAACTATTTTGGAAAATAATAGTGGTAGTATTGAGCATACTTATCCATTTTCTGAAGGGAATTATCTGGTGAACTTGACAGTTTCTAATGAATTTGGTTGTTCAGATTTCACGACAATTTCAATTCAAATAAAAGGTGATGTAATTTTTTATATTCCAAACTCTTTTACTCCTGATGGCGATGAATACAATAATTTGTTTACACCCATTTTCACCTCAGGATTTGATCCTGCCAATTTCAAAATGGATATCTATAATCGTTGGGGAGAATTAATATTTGAAACTTTCGATGCTCGTAAAGGATGGGATGGATATCTTAATTTTAAAAAATGTCCAATTGGAACTTATTCGTATTCAATTCAATATAAGTTACCCGAAACAGATGAATACAGAGTTGTAAATGGACATCTCAATTTGATTCGGTAATAGTTCAATTAAATATTTTTTCTCTGTAAGAAGGAATCTTTTACATTTTTGGTGCAGCTATTAATCGTTAAATGAGTCTATAAAAAACTAATGAACGATTAATTCAATTTTAGTTCAAATTACTTTTTATTTAGAAATATGAAAACAAAAATTTCACTCATCGGCTTTCTTTTGGCAGGTCTTTGGCAACAAGCGACCGCGCAAGCAGTTTCCGTAAATATGGAATATGTGAACGTTCCAGGGATTGGTTGTCATACACGAATGCTCGCTTGTGTCAATTATGGATCTCAACCAGAATCGGGTGCAAAAATAAAAATCGATTGGGCAGACGGATATAGAGATTCAATGATTGTTTACGGTTCACCCAATACACAAGGATGTTATGAATTTAGTCATGATTACACGCTACCAGGAAATTACGTGTCAGTAACTACTGTTTATAGTGGAACTTTAGGAGGACAGGTTGCAGCAACGCAATCGTTTAACTGTGTAGTAACGAGCACATCTGATTGTGGTTTTTTTAATGTGATTTCCTTGTTAAATCCATCGGCTACTTTTTTGAACAATGTTCCTTATGATGTAACAGGAAATTCAGGAACTGTCACAACGATTTATCCAGTAAGTTCTTTTGGAAATCCATATTACACACAATTGAATGAATCGGATGCGCCTTTTACTGTAAGTATAAACGATGATTGGTTGCAAAATAATGGATACATCCAAACTTCACCTGATTTTACAATTACTGCATTTGATGTAAGTGGACGTGCTGAAAATGTACCAATGAATGTACAACTAGCATGTTCAGGAACAGGTCAAACACCTAATTTAGAAATTGCCATGGCTTCGGCTTTTCAATTTATTGCACCTTTAGAAACAGGAAATGTGGCTGTGCAAGTGTGTAACATCTCGTGCGGAAATTATGCCAATTCAACAATCAAAATTGCAATTCCTGATGGTGTAACTCCTGATTTAACAGGTATTGAGAATGCCATTTTTGAAAACGACACTGTAACGATAACCATTTCTTATTTGAGTGCTTGCACAACAATTTCTTTCCCGTGTCAATTTGCAGGAATTACACCAGCAGGGACAGTATTACCTTTTAATGTGACAGTAGCGGCTGAAAATGAAACAGATTTACAATTTAATAATCAGGAATTCGCAGCAATCGTTTTGAATTCTTATGATCCCAACGACAAGCAATGTAATTTACCTGAGTTCATACAACCAACAGTTAAAGAAAATTTAGTTTACACGATTCGTTTTCAAAATGATGGAAATTATCCAGCTTTGAATGTAGTGGTTCGCGATACAATTTCTCCACTATTGGATTTGTCAACTTTTAAGTTTATTAGTTCTAAACATGCTGTTTCTTACAGTGTTGACCCAGTGTCGCGTATCGCAAGTTTCCGTTTCAATGGTATCAATTTGTTGCCATCTGACGAAAACTTAGAGGGAAGTCAGGGAACTTTTACTTATTCAATAGACGAATTAGACAATCTTGCTTTGAACTCTGAAATTAGAAATACAGCCTATATTTATTTTGACTTCAACCCAGCAATTATCACTAATACAACAGTAAACAAAAATGCAAATGTCGGTGTGAATTCGTTGGAACTAAATGACGTTAGTGTATTTCCAAATCCAACAAAAAAGGAGTTTACTCTTCAAACTCCAGAAAATGGGTCACTGGTAATTTATGACCTAATGGGTAAAATTGTTTTGAAGAAACAAGTTACATCAACTCAAAAAATTGAAGTTTCACACCTTGCAAAAGGATTGTATAACCTACAAGTTAGTACAGCAAAAGGAAACGTTTTGAAGAAGTTGGCGATAGAGTAGAAGGGGTGTAATTTAGACGTTTTTTTGCTTAAGAATAAGAGCCTTTTCAACTAAAAGAGCAAAACTCTTTCTAACATCGAACGGTATTTTTTATTAAAAAAATCGTGACCACATTCGATTTCAATTACTTTATTTTCTTGATGAATACGTTTTGCAAAAGCATAAGCTTGAGGTGGACGTATGACTTGATCGAATTTCCCCATAATGATTTTAAAAGGGATATTGTAGTCTTTTAGCGCTTTTGAGATTTCTGTTTCATTGGGTTGAACTAAACGAAACCCTCGCCAAGTTTTTGATGCACGTTGAAATGTTTCTGGATCTGAAGTTAGATTTTCCATGAATTGATACACTTTTGGCCTTACCAATCTTAGTTTTTTCCCTAAGTAAGCAAATTTCATTATTGATTTTGGATTACCTTCCCAACTACTAAATAACTTTCTTGCCCATTTTTTTCTGGATGTTCTATTGTAGAAACTATTATTGTCCATCCCGTCAGGCGAAATTAATTGAACGCTTTTGATTCGTGGAGCATAAAGTGGTAGAATTGAAAGAACAAAACGTCCTCCTTGTGAAAATGCAAGCATGTGAAATTTATCTACTTTTTCTTTCTCTAAAAGCACATCAATTAAAGATTTAAACTCATGGACTTGCAATGGGTTGTTTTCAATTCGACTTTCTGGAAAATGAGAATTTCCGTGGTAAAATAAATGAAGCGAAATTATAGTGCGATTTTCATTGGCTAAAAACTCAAAATCAAAAGGCGATTTACTGTGCCCATGCATGCAGAAAATCACTTCCGGACCTGTCCCTTTCACAAAGTATTCCAATTGTATATCTTCGTAATTAATGATTTTTTGAATCACGGTAAACGATTTAAATTATTTATTGCCCAACTATTTTCAGTATCAATTTTCAATATCTCTTCATAGAAATAACGTGCCTTTAAATAATCACCTCGATTATGAGCGGTAAATGCCTTTGCTGAAAGTTCATCTACCTTAATAATTTTTAAGTTATCATTTCCACAAAGGGATTTTTCATCGAAATAAATGGCACGGAGATAATAAGTTTTTGCTTTTTCTGTATTACCTTTTTCGTGCCAAGAAATGCCCTTCGCACAATTCCATTGAGCTGACCAAGGAGTGTAAACAACGGAAACAATTGATAAAATAATCAAACTAACTACACTAATTTGAACCGTTTTAATATAAGATGTTTTGTAAAAAGCAAGCAAAACTCCAAGAAGAAAACCCGAAAAAAGTGCAATTGTTGCAACATTCCAACCACCAAAACGATTCATAAATTCACAAAGTGGAATAAACAAAAGCATTACCAATAAAGCTAGGTTTTTAGTAACTACTCTAAAACGATTATCAATAAAAGTTTTGGCGAAAATAAAACCAAAAAAAGCATAGTTCACTCCTGAAAGTCCGATTCCTGCGTCATTGGAAAATGCTAATTGAAAGGCAGAGCTAATAGTAGATGCAATCAACCCGAAAAGAAAGAAATTTTTAGTTCCAATTCTTCGTTCAAGATAACTTCCAAGTAGTAACAGACTAGTCGTATTAAGTATAAAATGACCTATTTCATAATGTACAAAACTGTTGGTAATAATTCCCCAATATTGGAAATTGTATATATCAATTGCGTTTGGTGCTCCGAAATAAGTTAAGGTTTCGTTCGAAATAAGCTCTCCATTTTTAAAAAAATGAATGGCAACAAACACACTCAAACAATAGAAAAGTAAAATAAAAGTAAATCGAGACTGTTTGAAATTTTTCAAAATTGTATTCAGGATTTCTTTCATGCTTCAAATTTAATTGAAATATTACTTAAGATTCTAATTTTAGTTTCTAACTTTTTGTTTAAATTTTCTATTTCTTGGAATTCAACTTCAAAATTGACCAAATCAATGTTCTAAACTGAATTCGATTTATAAAATTGGATTGACTGCGTCGCTGATCTGCGCTCAGACCGCTCAGAAACAATGAGTTACTAATAAAAAATTAGAAAGTGTATCGTGATACTTTGAGAAAGTGTTATGAAGTAAATCGTTGTTTATCAGTAGAATAATTAATCACTTTACATAAAAACTAGTTATTCATCGTTGTCCAATCTCGATTTAGCCCGATTACTATTACGCAGCAACGAAGTTAAATATTCAAGTGAACTCATTGATTAACAGGTTTTTATATCAATCTGACCGCGAAGCAGCACCGCAGGTAATTTCAATTTTAGAATCGAACTCTGGTTAATGTAAGCAACGGTTTGTCTCCAAGGTTTTTCGAGTGGTTCTTTTAAAATTGTTGCCCCAAATTTAAGCGCTTGTTCAATAATTTCGATACCATTATCAGTTACCTAGCCTAAATCTGCTGCAAATGGCTTTTGTGAAAGTTGACTCGCTGTAAAACCATTTTTAAGATTGGAGTTAGCAAGCTCTTTTGATGCAAAAGCAATGGTTGTTTGTCCGGTTTCTAATTCGCCATAATCGTTTTCAGGAGTGATAAATTTTCGACCAAACCCAAAGGATTTTTCATAAAACTCAATTGATTTTGTAACGTCAGAAAGATAAAGAATTGTGTACCCAAATTTAACCTTTTTTGCAGTTTTTAGTTTACAGAAATAAAGTTAAAACAAAAATCAAATTGAGGGAGTGAGAAGTAATAAATGGATTTTCATCACCATTCACCAGCAACACTATCAATCTCCTTCATCAATCTATCAGTTTCACTCAATGCCACAATAATTTTCTGATAGTGCAAGATATCGTCAAACTCCAATTTGCGGTCTTTTCGGTCTTTGAGCCATTTTTGAGCAGGTTGATAACCTCCAATGTAAAACTCCCACGCTATTTGTGGAACATTGTCGAAATATTGGTTTTCGTTGATGTAAACTTTACCAAGTTTCTCCCCTTGAGGGGAGATTAAGAGGGGTGACAATTCAAAACGTAATTTCCCAACAACATTATCACCGTTTATTGGATATTCCGTGATGTAATTCTCAACAATTGGACTTTCCAATAAATGAATTTGGCGGATTTCGCCACCTAATTTTACCAATTGCCAAAAGGTTGCTTGATCTGTTGGATAAGGCACTCTCGGAAAATCAATTTTTAAAAACTCTTTGTATTTCTCTCTATAACTTGGCGAATGTAAAACGGAATAGATGTAATCTAAAATATCAATGGGACTAAATTCCCCTCCTGTGGAGGGGTGGCTGAAAGCCGGGGTGGTTTTTTCACCATATTCATTAACAATGAATTTTTCCAATGACGTAAATACGGCATTTATATTTTTCTTGACATCAATATCTTTACAACGAAATACTTTTAACCCAAAACTCTCAAGATACGCCTGCCTTTTAGCATCATATTCTTGTTTTTCATCGTGGCTATTTCCATCGATTTCTATAACTAAACCTAAAGCCTTAACATAAAAATCAACGATGTAATTGCCAATAATTCGTTGGCGATCAAAATCAATTTTGTAAAAAACACCCTTGTGAACTTGTTGCCAAAACAACACTTCTGAAAGAATTCCTTCTTTTCTTTTGTCTTTTGCCAATTGATTTAATGCAGGGTTGTGCGGTAAATTCTCAACAAAATTTCTATAGATGGGAATGTTATTGATTGTGGTAAGTATTTCTTTTTGGCTGGTGTTTGTTGGGTTTGGTAAAAAAACCACCCCGCCCGATGGGCACCCCTCCGAAGGAGGGGAATTTTTCTCGGGTACAAATGTTAATCCCAATTTATCAGCAATTTGCTTTACAATTTCTGCGTTTAAATTGGGTGTTCTTTCACTAGTTTGGTCTATGGTTTGTTGACCAGAATTATCAGGATAAAGATAAAGTGGAAAAAGATTTACTCCTCCTCTCCTAAACATATTTGCATCAACAGGATGCTTTGAAATCGTTGTTAAACACCAATCAATATCTCCAACTGCTAACCCTTGTCTCCCAATTCCTAGTAATAAATTTTCTTTGTTTAAGACATTTTGAATTAACTCTTTTCTTGGATAATCCATCATAACATAACTGAAGTAGCAAGGTCTTTCATCAAAAGGTCTGTAACCACATTTTACTGCCTTACTTTCCCAATTAATATCAGATTGGATTTCATTTCTTGCCTTATCAAGTTTCCAATCTCGATTATCGGAAATTGCATATTTTTTGTAAAGTTCTTCGTTAGTGTTTACCTTATTGATAAGGTCTAAAGCCCTTGAATTTATGTTCTTCATTTCAAAATCAATTGCAAAACTATCTCTGTGAGTTTGAAAACCCATTACATTAACTTTAAAAAGGCTTATTGGATTTATCCCTTCATTATATTTTAAAAGCATTGTTTCATCAATTCTTTTGAACAAAAAGCTATTTTTAAAAGGTGTAAAACAGTTGTATTCAATTGATTTTAAAGTGTTTTCAGTTAGAAAATCATACTTTAATTCTCGTTTTCCATAAAGGTCATAATGATAAACTTTACCAAGCTCGTTTGGTTTTTTCTTACCTGTTTTTATGAAAAAATTGATTGAAACACCTTGTTCAATATCAAAAACATTTACGTCTACTGAACCGTCTGGGGCAGTTTCTTTTTTCTTCGCGT
>CAZDKE010000004.1:0-138878 GCA_964506255.1 uncultured Lishizhenia sp.
ATTGGTGTTTTTCACTACCAATAAAGATTGCAACGGATAGCAGGAAATAGCTTCGAAAAATTTAACAAGCTTTACTTTAGCTTTATCACAAAACTTCCAAGCCTTGGGTCGGGTTTATAGTAATCGGTAGAAATGATTTGGGCTCCACTTTGAATGGCTGCTTTCAATCGGGTGTAATCATTAGCACGAGCCTCCAATGTTCCTGCATCTGAACGTGTTCGCACAATGTATTTTTGAGTGAGCAATTCAATTTCTTTTTCGTTACCAATCGGATCATTTTTAACCACAAAAGCGGTATTGTCACCGTTTGGAGGATTGTAAACAAACATCGGACGGTTAACTCCAGATTGCTCATATAGGTTTTGGTTGTTACCTTCTAGAATAAAAATAATTTTCCCTAAACAAGTTGACAAAAGTGGCCAGCCTTCCGTATTTAAACGCTCTTTAATTGAGGAATAGTTACCTTTTAAATCAGTCGGTTTGAAGATTTTATCAGCGGGAAGAATCTCCAGAATTTCTTTGTCTAAATCTTGAAAGGCTTGAGCATCGAATTGTAGAGCGCGTTTGAATCCTAAGAAGCGCAAAAATCCCGATTCATCTCCCGGATTGAAACCTTTCGATTCTATGTTTACGAAAATAGGCGTGTGGTTTGGGTGTGCGTTACTCCACGATTTTAGTTCGTTTAAAACTTGTTTAAAGGTCAAATAATTGGTTTCGTAATCAACGTCGGCTATATGTAACACTTTAAAACCGGGTTGCTTCATTACTGGATCTTTAACTTTTTGTCGCAAGCCTGTAATCAGTTTGTTTACTTTTCTTTTTCGGTACAATCCACCTTTTGGGTCGTAATTCACATCGATTTCAATACCTCGAATGTTGTAATTGTCAAATTGTTCAGGTAGGGGAACGTGTCCATAATCCATTTGCTCAGGGTCGTTAGAAGGACCAAGTTGCTTTTTGAACTTCGAAAGAAATTTAATGACTTTTGGATTGGGATGTTTTTTATAGCTATTGTGAGATGCTAGAATTTTGTAGTGATTAAGGCGAATAGTGTCAGTGACCTGAGAAAAGGAATTCATAAAAAAGCCACAAATAATAAGGGTAACTATTAAACTTAATTTCATTTTAAGGAGAAGATTGAATTGTATAAATTTAGTCAACAATTTTTAGTTTGAAAATCGATTTTTCAATTTCAATATCGGATTCTCAAAATAAGTTTTGGAAAGTGCCGCTAAGACTATCGTGAAAGCAATTCCAAATAAATGATAAAGTAATGTTTCTAGTTTAAACTCCAGATTTAAAGGTTGCAAAACAGCCCAAACAATGGTGATTACTACCAAGTGATACATATAAATTCCGTAAGAGATTTCACCCAAATAATCTATAAATGGAGCGTCTAAAAATTTTGTCTTCTTGTTTTTCCAAGCGATTGACCAAATTAATAAACCAAAGAAAATTGAACAAATGAAAAGATTTAGTGATTTATCTTCAACGCCAATTTTAAGCAATAGTTGATCAAAAAAACTTCCATTGAAAATGATTAAAAAACAGCTCAGAATTGAAATTAGAAATACTACTAATCTAATTTTTGATAGCTTGATTTGAAGGTTGGTTGTAATGAAAAAAGTGCAGGCAAATAATCCACCGATGAATAAAGCTTCAAAACGCATCATTCTTATCACATAAGCAATTACGGGTGGAAAAATAGTGAAACTAGCAAAGTAATTTAGCCCAAGTTTTAGAAACAACAAGAAAAGTATCCATTTCCATAAATCTTTCGGAACATATTTCAATAAAGGTCCCCAAATCAAATAAAACCATTCTTCAACTCCAATAGACCAAAGTGGTTCCAAAAGGTGATTGCCGAAATAAAACGTGATAATTCCGGGTAAAAAAGCAATAAAGAAAAGTAAACTTTCTGACCAAGAATAAGGCATTTCATACGGCAGTTTAAGCAATTCAATAAAAATAGGTTGAAGAACGAGTCCAATAAAAAGCAACAAAAAATACAATGGCCAAATTCTAACAACTCGTTTCCAATAGAAGGATTTAACTTTAACCGTTTGCGTTTTATTTCTTTCCTTAAGTAGTAAAAATGTAATTAGAAAACCACTTAAAACAAAGAAAAAAGTAACGGCGTGTTGACCGTTATTGAAAAAATCCAGCTGATGAAAACTAGATCCTCCTACACTTGAACGCAAGGATTCAGCGTGTCCAACTAAAACCAACAAGGCTGCGAAAAAACGCAATGCATTAAACTGAAAGAAATAATTTGTAGAAGACCGATTAAAGGTAATAGCTACATTATTCTTTTCACTCGCCAACAAAACGGATTATAGATTATCTAGTAATGATTCATCGACCAAATTAGGCAAAGTAACTTTCAGTAAAGGTTCCGCTTCCATTGCACGTTTGATAGCGAAAATAGCGTTTTCATTGCGCGCCCAATTTCTTCTTGCAATTCCATTGTTGACGTCCCAATGCAACATCATTTTCAAGTTTCTATCAGCATCAGCACTTCCATCTAATAACATTCCGAAACCACCGTTGATTACTTCTCCCCAGCCTACTCCACCACCGTTATGAATAGAAACCCAAGTTGCACCGCGGAAGCTGTCTCCAATCACATTTTGAATCGCCATATCGGCTGTGAATTTTGAGCCGTCGTAAATATTTGAAGTTTCGCGGTAAGGAGAATCTGTTCCTGAAACATCGTGATGATCGCGACCTAAAACCACAGGTCCAATTTCACCATTTGCTATTGCTTTATTGAATGCTTCTGCAATGCGCATACGACCTTCTGCGTCGGCATATAAAATACGCGCTTGCGAACCTACTACTAATTTATTTTCTTGTGCGCCTTTAATCCATTGAATGTTATCCGCCATTTGCTGTTGGATTTCTTCCGGACTTGTCAACATCATTTTTTCTAAAACTTGACAAGCAATCGCATCTGTTTTTTCTAAATCTTCTGGTTTTCCTGAGGCACACACCCAACGGAAAGGTCCAAAACCAAAATCGAAACACATCGGTCCTAAAATATCTTGAATGTATGATGGGTATTTGAAGTCAATGTGATTTTCAGCCATTACCTCACCGCCAGCTCGTGATGCCTCCAGTAAAAAAGCGTTTCCATAATCGAAGAAATAGGTTCCTTTTGAGGTGTGTTTGTTTACTGCAGCAGCGTGACGACGCAAACTTTCTTGAACATACGTTTTGAATTTCTCAGGTTCATTGGCCATCATTTCATTTGCTTCTTCGAAATTAAGTCCAGCAGGATAATAACCACCCGCCCACGGATTATGCAACGAAGTTTGATCGGAGCCTAAGTCCACATAAATGTTTTCGTCGAAGAATTTTTCCCACACATCCACCACATTTCCTAAATAGGCGATTGAAACGGTTTCTTTAGCATCTTTGGCTTTACGAACACGAACGGTTAATTCATCCAAGTCGTTAATGATTTCATCTACCCAACCTTGTGAATGACGTGTGTTTGCAGCCTTTGGATTCACTTCAGCAGTTACAGAAATTACACCAGCTATATTTCCTGCTTTTGGTTGAGCACCTGACATTCCACCCAAACCAGCAGTAATGAATAATTTACCTTTAATATCATCGCGATTTTTAGCAATGCGTCGAACTGCATTTAAAACAGTGATAGTTGTTCCGTGCACAATTCCCTGAGGACCAATGTACATATACGAACCAGCTGTCATTTGTCCGTATTGTGTAACACCAAGTGCGTTGAATTTTTCCCAATCGTCTGGTTTTGAATAGTTTGGAATCATCATTCCGTTTGTAACTACAACTCTTGGTGCATTTTTATGTGAAGGAAACAAGCCCATCGGATGACCAGAATACATTACTAATGTTTGCTCATCGGTCATTTCCGACAAATATTTCATTGTTAATCGATATTGCACCCAATTTTGAAAAACTGCACCATTTCCACCATAAGTAATTAACTCGTGTGGATGTTGAGCAACGGCATGATCCAAATTGTTTTGAATCATCAACATAATTGCTTTTGCTTGCTCCGATTTTCCTGGATATTCAGAAATCGGTCGTGCATACATTTTGTAATCTGGACGATAGCGGTGCATATAAATGCGACCAAATACATCCAACTCTTCTGCGAAATCTTTAATTAATTCAGCGTGTTGTTCCTTTGGAAAGTAGCGTAAAGCATTTTGAAGTGCTAATCTTTTCTCTTCTTTAGAAAGTATTTCCTTTCTTTTTGGGGCGTGGTTTACTGTCGGGTCAAAAGCTTTTTTCGATGGAATTATTGTTGGAATTCCTTGTTGAATGTCTTGTGCAAAAGTTAGATTACTCATGTAATTTTATTTTAGGCAAAAGTAATCAAAGCTAATATTACATTAACGAAAAGTGCTTTTAATTTCAAAAGTCTTTGTTAATACAAAAAGCGAGAAACCAATTATGACTTCTCGCTTTATAAGTTCTTAGAAAGTAGGGTTTAGTATTTTACAACAACAAATCCATGTTTCACAAAGTCTTCTTCAAGTCCGTCGAAACGACCAACTATTTTGTAGAAATAAGTTCCTTCAACTACTGGTTTTCCATCAGCGGTTTTCCCATCCCAAGTTCCTGCAGGGTCTGAGTATTCATAGATTAAATTACCCCAACGATTAAAAATCATACAGTTAAATTCTGCAATTCCATTGTATTGAACAAAGAATAAATTATTTCCAACAGTTGAAGATAAATTGATTATGTTTGGAACTTCTATATCACATGGTTTTAAAGTAACAGTTGAAGAAGCGCTTCTTGTATAGCACTCATTTGAAATAGTAGCTGTGTAAACTCCTGCTGCATTAATTATGCGAAGAGGATCAGTTAAACCATTTTCCCATTCTAGGTTAATTGGATTTGAATAAGTGCTTTGAATAGGAGGAACGTTATAGAATATTGGTGCAAGACTAAAATTTGTTCCGATACAGATTGAAGTGTCAAAAGTAGAAATGCTCAAATTTGGAGGATACTCTATAGTTGCAGTTAATTGAGTTTGACAAATAGGATCTGTAAGAGTAACATTATATATACCAGCCATTGTAGCATTAATTACAGGGTTTGCAGTACTTGCATTGGAAAATGAAATTGCTGGATCTGTTGATGTCCACAATCCGCCGTTAGGTGCGTATGTCCCTACAACTTGATGTGTTAAATTACAGGCTAAAGTGTCTGTAAAAATTGCAGGTTGATCATAAACAAGTAAAGAATCAGAATCTGTAGCACAAGCATTTGATACAGTCAAAACGTAATTGCCAGGTTCATTCGCAAAAATAGTTGTATCAGAAGAACCATTGTTCCAACTAATAGTGTAGTTAGCGGATTCTAAAGTTCCGTTACTTGAATAAAATGGAATTATTAAATAATTATTCCCCGCACAAACCGTTTCATCTGGAATATCAACAGCGATATCGGAAAGAAATTGGATTTCTGATGAAACAGAACCTGTACATTCGTTATCTAAAAAATTAACTAAGTATGTTCCAGGACTCGAGGCTGTTATTAGAGGATTTTCAGAAGTTGTATTAGAAAAAGTAATCGCAGAATCAGTTGATGACCAAACGCCACCATCAAAAGAAACGGTTCCTGAAACTTGAAAAGTTGAATTACAAGTGATGGTATCAGGGAAAATTTCTGGTCCCTCAACAACCACAAAAGAAACAATCGTATCAAATTGGCAACCAAAATCATCAATAACATTGAACTGATAATTAAAAGTTCCAGTTTGAGCTGGTTGTACAACAATTAAGGTGTCTCCATTTAATCCTGAGATTATTGTAGGGTCAAAACTCCACCAGTTGGTGTCAACAATATTTGCATATCCTTCTGATTCAGGATAAAGTGATGAATTAAAATAAATTCCCCATTGGAATATATAACCATCATCAATACCTTGATTATCTCTAACAGTAATCGTCCAATTTCCATTCACAGGACATCCAATGAAGTTGTTGAAATTACCATCTGGTAAATAAATACCGTTTGGATTCATCATGTTAAAACCATATGCGTTTTGAACAGTGTTTCCAGCAGCATTCTCCGCACAAATGGTCCCTAAGGTTGCTAGTGAAGGTGAAAAACAGTATGAAATAACAGGTGTACCTGGTGCACCGCCATCAAGATTGGTATCATTACCTAAAAATGTACTAATACCGCTACCACAGCCGCCAGGAATAGTCCCTATTCCACCACTATATGCATTCATTAAAGAGACAGATGTTCCATTTGGACAAGTTAATAGAATTTCTAAATCTCCAATATATGAATGTTCTATATCTAGACACAATTGGTCAAAGTCAGAAGCTCCAGTAATTACTGCTGTTGAATCAAATCCAGAAATAGTTATATTAGTTTCATATTCTTGACCTGAACCATCAGGTAGAAAAGTTAAACCAGCAAAAATCCCACCAATTTGAAAGGTACCGTCTGGAATATCAATACCAACAGTGTCTGTTGATGTAACACCGCCTAATAAAACAGTACTTGAACCTAAACAAACAGAATCTTCCAAAGGGCCAGTTCCTGTAAAAAAAGGTTGTTGGGAAACACGAACTTTACAAGTTATTCTCTCAATTAATGGAAATGGGTCTGTGATTCTTAAGTCAACATAATAACCTACACGTTGAGGTGGAGTAAACCAAACTGAATCATTAGTAAACTGACCAATTCCACTAATTGACCATTGGTATTGAGCATTATTTGCGTTTTGTGAATAACCAGTGTTTGTGTTTTCTAATGAATATGGGAAAAGTGGTTTTGCTACTAATAATATAGAATCACCAAGACAAACATCAACATAACCTGTGTCTAATGGATTTAACACGTTCGGACCAACACCATTTTTAAATGCTTCAATATGAGGATAAAATGGTTGTGGTAAATTCCCACAAGCAATGTTTGCAACCCAACCAGTACCTTCTGAGGCAGCATTAGAGTGAAAAACAAGGGTCAAACATCCACTCGGATTATTTAAAAATGAAGCTTGAACATAAAAACCATTTGGATTAGTACCCGAATTATAGGCACCTAAAAGTGGTGAACTAGTATTTGGACCATCAAAAACATAAATTGTATCTGTTGGATGAATATCGAATTCAAATCCAATATTGGTAGCAAAAGCGACTGAAACTTTAGATCCTTGCGTTAAATCAGGACACAATACCAATGTATCACTCATGTTTGGTAGATAATTCCCTACCCCATCAATAAAATTGGTACCGCCACTTCCTGGTGGAATTATTGCAGAACAATTTAAAGGTGAAGTTTGAGGAAAATCTGGACCAGTCAAGGTCATTTGTGAGAAAGAAAGGGTGCAAATAAAAATTGCTATTAAGCTTAAAATATTTTTTTTCATGATTTTTATTTGTTTTTCATTTCTAATTCAAGTACATACATAGATTTAACAATCAACAACTTACCACTGTTTTTTGAGATAAAGTATTGAGTTTTGTCGATAATTTTTAATCCTAAATCTGTATAATTTTTAGAATCATTTTTGGTATCAATAATTGGATAATCAACATTTTTTCCAGTAGGTTTTTCTAAATAATAACAAGCATTTACAAGTGCATATTCTAAAACTTTTATTTGATTAGGTTTTTCTTGTTCTATTCTTGTCAATTCCGATTTAGAATAACTCTTTAATAGATTTGAGTTGAATTTTTGAGCTTGTGCTAAATGAACGGTTAAAAAGAACAGCAACAAGCTGAATATATTTTTTTTCATTGTGTATTTTTTTTAAGACTTATTTTTCGTTGAAAAGTTGCACTAATTGTTTAAATTTTCAAAGAGGCACTAAATTAATAAAACTTAGCTTTGTGAACGAAAAAAACACCACAAAATGCAAAACGAAGAATTGAAAAATATCGCTTCACAAGTGAGAAGAGATATCTTAAGAATGGTAGCAGCTGTTAACTCTGGTCACCCTGGTGGCTCTTTAGGTTGCGCTGATTTTCTAACGTATTTGTATTTCGAAGGAATGAAACACAATCCAGAAAATTTCTCAATGGATGCCAACGATGAAGATGTTTTCTTCTTATCAAATGGTCATATTTCCCCTGTATTTTATAGTGTTTTAGCACATGTTGGTTATTTTCCAGTGAGTGAATTGGCAACGTTTAGAAAATTAAATTCGCGTTTACAAGGTCACCCATCAACGGATAAAAAATTACCAGGCATTAGAATGGCTTCTGGTTCATTGGGTCAGGGGTTGTCTGTTGCAATCGGCTCAGCTCTTACCAAAAAATTAAATAGAGACAACTCAACGGTATTCACACTTCACGGAGACGGAGAATTGCAAGAAGGACAAATTTGGGAAGCAGCTATGTATGCAGCTGCAAATAAAGTTGATAATTTAATTGCAACAATCGATTATAACGGCCGTCAAATTGATGGAGATTTGGACGATGTGTTGTCTTTAGGAAATTTAGAAGCAAAATGGCAAGCTTTTGGATGGGACGTTCTTTCGATGAATGGACACGATTTTAATAGCATCCGCGAAACAATGCAAACCGCTAAATCCAAACTTAGAAATGGAAAGCCGATTGTCATTATTATGAAAACTGAAATGGGTCAAGGAGTTGATTACATGATGGGAACGCATAAATGGCACGGATCTGCACCAAACGCTGAACAATTACAATCTGCCTTGAATCAATTAGAAGAAACTTTAGGCGATTATTAGTGAGAATTTTATTCTTTATAGCACTTTTCCTTAGCAACAGCATTTCTTTTGCTCAACAAAAAACGCGCATTCTTTTTATCCTCGATGCTTCGAATAGTATGAATTTAGATTGGGATAAACAAACAAGAATGGCGGCAGCGAAGGAGATTTTAATGCAATCAGTTGAAGGCTTGCGAGGAATTCCAGATTTAGAAATAGCATTACGTGTTTATGGTCATCAATCGAATGTTACGAATACGTATCAAGATTGCAACGATACGAAATTAGAAGTTCCCTTTGGTACAAACACTATTGATGCCATCAAAACAAAAGTGCGTGGATTGGCAGCAAAAGGAGCAACTCCAATTGCACGTTCATTAGAAGCATCAGCGGGCGATTTTCCAGATACTTTAGCACGAAATTTCATCATTCTTATTACGGATGGATTGGAATCTTGCGACAACGACCCGTGTGTGATTGCAAAAAAACTAAAAGAAAAAGGAGTGAAAGTTACACCCTTCGTTATCGGTTTAGGAATGGATTTATCCTATTTGGAAAAATTTAATTGTATTGGAGCATTTACAGATGCAGAAAGCAAGGAAGCATTCAAAATAGTGCTTAATAATGTAATTTCTAAAGCTTTATTAAACACAACGGCTCAAATAAATTTGTACGATCTTACCAAAAAACCGAAGGAAACAGACGTTTCGGTTTTCATGTACGAAGCTGGAACAAAAAACTTGAAATATACGCTCACACACACGTTGAACCGTTACGGAAATCCAGATACATTGATTTTAAATCCCGATTTGAAATACGATATTGTAGTGAACACGCTACCAAAAATTGAGAAGAAAAACGTATCGATTCAGAAATACAAACACAACGTTATTGAGATAGATGCCCCGCAAGGATTCATTCGTTTGTCGACAATTAGCAAAACATTCAGTCACTTGAATATGCGCGTGATGCAAAAAGACAAAACAGAAACCTTGAACCACCAAGAATTAAATTCGAAAGAGAAATATTTAGTTGGAACTTACGATATTGAAATTTTTACCTTGCCAAGAACCTTTCAACGCGTAGAGGTAACCCAAAGTAAAATCACAACAATCGATGTGGTTGCTTTTGGAACATTGAATTACACAAGTTCGAAAGGCTTAGTAGGACAAATTTTTGTAGACAGAGGAAATAACAACTTCGAATGGGTATGTAATTTAGAAGTTGGCGCAGCGAAAGGCTCGTGGAATTTACAACCCGGAAATTACAAAGTCGTTTACCGTGAAAAAGACCAAAAGTCAACAGCTTACACAAAAGAGAAAGCATTCAGAATAGATTCAAATAAAACAATAACATTAAATTTTTAATCATGGAATTTGAGATTTTAGGCAACAAAGACACCCGTTCAGGATTTGGCGAAGGTTTAGCAGAATTAGGTAGAACTAACCCAGATGTGGTTGCACTTTGTGCGGATTTGACAGGTTCATTAAAAATGGACGATTTCAAAAAAGAAAATCCAGAGCGCTTTTTTCAAGTAGGAATTGCGGAAGCAAACATGATGGGAATGGCTGCTGGTATGACAATTGGCGGTAAAATTCCATTTACTGGAACGTTCGCGAATTTCTCAACTGGTCGTGTGTATGATCAAATTCGTCAATCCATTGCTTACTCTCAAAAAAATGTAAAAATTGCTGCTTCTCACGCAGGTTTAACATTAGGTGAAGACGGTGCTACACACCAAATATTGGAAGACATCGGAATGATGCGAATGTTGCCAAATATGACGGTGATTGTTCCTGCTGACTTCAATCAAACAAAACAAGCTACCATTGCTTCAGCGGCTCACAATGGTCCAGTTTACTTGCGTTTTGGTCGTCCTGTGATGCCTATTTTCGTGAAACCAGATGCTGAATTCGTAATTGGAAAAGCAGATGTGTTGACAGAAGGAACAGACGTTACGATTATCGCTTGCGGTCACATGGTTTGGAAATCGATTGAAGCTTTGAAAACGTTGACGGAGAAAGGAATTTCTGTGGAATTGATAAACATGCATACCATCAAACCATTGGATGTGGATGCAATTTTGAAATCAGTTGCGAAAACGCGTTGTGTAGTTACCACTGAAGAACACATGCGCAATGGCGGTTTAGGTGATACGGTTGCTCAAGTTTTAGCACAACACGACCCACTTCCTCAAGAGTTTGTAGCAGTTAATGATAAGTTTGGCGAAAGCGGTACACCAATGGAATTGATGACGAAATATGGAATCGATACGGCGGATGTGATTGCTGCTGTTGAAAAGGTGCTTGCTAGAAAGAAATAATTTCAACTGGAATTAGAATAGTTTCTTTGTTTCGAAAACGATAAAATCTTAATCTAAAGATAAGTTTGAGATTTTGAAAAAACCATAGAATAGCACTAAAATAAAGGCTTTTTTACCTAATTTTGTGCCCTCAAATGATAATTGGTCAAGATTTTCCGAAGATAGAATGGTCTTTTTTAGACTACAAAATTCTAGAACCCAACGCGTTAATTACAGATACATTAATGGCTTTGGTTAGTTTATATTTGGCTTATTTACTTTACAAAAAAGAGTTAAATAACACGCTTTCAAATCGTTGGTTTCATTTTTTTATTCTTTTTGGAATCAGTTCCTTTTTAGGTGGACTTGGTCACGCTTTGTTTCATTATTTCGGTGCAATGGGAAAAATGCCCAATTGGATTACAGGAATTGTGGCAATTTATCTGATTGAACGTGCAATGGCATCTGAAATCGTTGCAGAAGCATCTAGAAAAAAATACGAAAATTTCATTTTTTATAAAATGATTCTTGTTTTTGTAGTTTTTGCTCGGGTGATAAGTACACAAGCAATAAATGAAAAACCTGAATTAGGTTTTCTGCCATTAGCAATTCACACAATTGTTGGCGTTTTTTCATCCGCAGGTATTTTGGGCTATTCTTTATCCAAAACAAAAAATGCAGCTTTTAAATATTTTTATTGGGGAGTTGCGATTATTTTACCAAGTGCTTTTTTCTTTTTAATGAAAATCAACCCTATTAATTGGTTTGATAAAAATGATGTTTCGCATTTATTTATTACAATTGGAATCATCTATTTTTATATCGGAACAGTAGAAGTTAGCAACCCTAAAGCGATGCAATCTACTACTTAATATTTGATTGTAAGCGAACTATATTTAGTTACAGCTTTTCCTTCTGAATCCTTAGCTGTTACGTAGTAAATGTAATTTCCATTTGGAAGTTTGTCACCGTTTAAATTAGTTCCGTCCCATTTAAAATCAGCGTCTTCAGATTTGAAAACAACATTGCTTTTCGCGTCGAGAATAACTATCACAAACTCAGAAACGTTTGCGATATCTAGTTTTAAATAGTCATTGTTTCCGTCGCCATTTGGTGTGAAAATATTCGGAAGTTTAAACTGTAATTTGCTTTCTTCAGGTAATTTTTCTGTTGCAATGTTTTGTTTAGGTTCCTGATTTTGAGCTGAAGTGGATGTTTCGATCTTCGGATTGTTTTTTGGTGCTTTTACCTCTTCTTTTGTTTCAATTTGAGCGTAAGAAATAGGTCCTTCCACTAAACTTGTGTTGTTAGAAGTTGTATTATCAATTACTGATTCAAATATATTATTTGTTGCTGTCTCAGTATTCTCAGAAACACGATTTACAGGATTCGAATTGTTTACTTTAGAAACAGTTAAATTGTTTTCTACCTTATTTTCAGTTGGATTTGATCTAGATTCCTTTTGTTTGTTGGCTTTTTGAACCTCAATTTTTGGAGTTTCCTTAGCTTCATCTTTGGAAAGAAAAATAACCGTTCCTGTAACACTTGCAGCAATGGTAATACCAATAGTAATTTTTGCAAGAAGCGACATTCCAGTTGTTGTTGCAACTGCTGAGGAACTTGCAATCGAAAAAGAAACCGCGGACCAAAGTTCAGGACGCACAGGTGTTTCCAACTGCGAAAGTTTTTCTTGAAATAAATCTTTAATACTATCTTTTTCTTCCATTTTATTTTTTTTCTAATCGGTCTCTCAAATAGGCCCTTGCGCGTAAATACTGTGATTTTGATGTGCTTTCCGTAACGCCAAGTGCTGCTGCAATTTCTTGATGTGAATAGCCTTCAATCGCAAACATATTAAAAACAACTTTATAACCTTCGGGCATACTTTGAACGAGCTTCATCAAATCTTCTGCCATTAATCGCTCGGTAATAAAATCTTTGTGTTCTAGTTTGTATTCCACTTCTTCTGCTTGAATATCGCCTTGAAATTTTACATTCTTGCGAATTTGATCCAAGCAAGTGTTTACCATAATGCGACGAATCCAACCTTCTAGAACGCCTTCATTTTTATAATCAGGGAGTTTTGTGAAAACTTTCACCAATCCATCTTGTAAAACATCTTCTGCTTGTTGACTATTTTTCATGTAACGCAAGCAAACACTGTACATTTTAGGGGCAAATTTGTCAAACAACGTTTTTTGCGCCTTCGGATTTCCTTTTATACATTCATTAACTAATGTGAAATCATCCATAGCGCTTGTCAAAGACTTATATAATTATTTAAAAGTTGCATTACTATTTGTTTATAGCTTAATTTCGTTGTGAAATATAACCAATTTTATGCGATCAATTTTTCTTTTCTGTTTACTTTTTGTTGCTTCTTCAGGATTTGCTCAAGGTATAAAAACGTTACAACCTGGTCATTGGCGGGCGGAATTAGCGATGAATGATCGCTTGTTTATTCCTTTTTTTCTGGATATTTCCAAGAACAAAAATCAGTTACGGTTAGAAGTGGTTAATGCCGATGAGCGAATTATATTGAGAAACATTTCAGTGAAACATGATAGTGTTTATGCTTATTTTCCAGAAATGGATGCACAAATTGTATTCAAAGTTACTGAAATGGGAAATGAATTACGAGGATATTGGATCAATTATGCGCGCAAAGAACCCATAAAAATTCCCTTGAGTGCTTATATTTCTAATGAAAACATTGAACGTATTTCATTTTCAGCAGCTGGAAATAGTAACGCCAACCAAAATTTAACTGGTAAATGGGACGTGACTTTCAATCCGAAAGCAAAACCACGTAAAGCTATTGGATCTTTTGAAGTTAAAAACACCAAAGTAGCAGGTACTTTTTTAACTGAAACAGGCGATTACCGGTTCCTAGAAGGGAATATGAATGGGAATGAATTTGCGCTTTCAAGTTTCAATGGTTCTTGGGCATTTTACTTTACAGGAACAATTTCGGGAGATTCTATTCACGGAAAATATTACAGTGGTGTTTCGTTTTCAACCGATTGGATTGCCTCAAAAAATGAACAAGCGAAATTACGCGAACACGAAGAATTGACGTATGTCATCAATGATGCTGCTTTCAATTTTAAAGAAATAGTTGAATTAAATGGTAAACCGTTTTCGTTTCCTGGAAAGAAATACAAAGACAAAGTGGTTATTTTTCAGATAATGGGAACGTGGTGTCCAAATTGTATTGATGAAATTAATTATTTCAAAACTTTATATGCACAATACAACAAACAAGGACTAGAAATTGTGGCCCTAGCTTATGAAGTAGGTGATGATAAAAAAGCGCAACTTAAAAAATTGAAAGCATTTAAAAAACGAACTGGAATTCCCTATAAAGTAGTGTTGGCTGGAACGTCTAAAACAGAAGTTGCCGCGCGTCACTTTCCAATGTTGAATGGAGTAATGAGTTTTCCTACAACGATTTTCGTAGACAAAAAAGGAAAAATTCAAAAGATTTTCACTGGATTTAGTGGTCCTGCAACTGGTAATGCTTACAAGGAAATCAAAGACGAAATTCAATTTGAAGTGGAAGAGTTATTGGATTTGTTGAGGTAGGATTAAACTCCACTTTCCCATTCCAAAATTTTATCCGCTAGGACATCACTTAATTTGAAGTAACTTTCTTTCGTCCAACCACCAACATGCGGCGTAAGTACAACATTCTCCGCTTGAATTAAATACTGAAATTCTTCAGGAAGATGATGCTCAAAAAAAGATTCAAAACTTTTTGTTTCAAATTCCAAAACATCCAATCCAGCTCCGCGAACCTTGCCCGATTTAAGTGCGCTCACTAAGTCTTTTGTATTCACAATTTTTCCTCTTGAAAGGTTCAAAAGTAAAATTGGTTTTGCAAACGAATTAAAGAAATCTTCTCTTGCCCAGTATTTCGTTTCTTTGTTTTGAGGAATGTGAAAACTAACAACATCTGCTTGCTCTTTTATAGCTTCCAAGGTACATTCTTGAACAAAATGATCACCAAATCCTGTTTTGTATTTATCGTAAACCATCACTTTCACATCAAATCCACGCAATTTTTTAGCAAAAGCAGCGCCATTATTGCCATAGCCAATAATTCCAACCGTTTTTCCGTCGAGTTCTTCTCCTCTGTTTGCCTCCCGATTCCAAACACCATTTCTAATTTGAAGATCAGCGATATGTAGTTTGTTTAGTAAAACCAAAAGCATTCCCAAAGCATGTTCAGCGACGGCATTTCGATTTCCTTCAGGAGAATTAAATAATACGATTCCTTTTTCTTTACAGTAATTCTGATCGATGTTTTCCAGACCTGAACCTGAACGTGCAATGAATTTTAATTGATGCCCATATGCCAAAAATTCAGCATTCATTGTAAATCTAGAACGAATCACTAGTCCAAAAATTTCAGGTAAAATACTTTGGATTTCCTCCAAAGAAAACTTTGTCCCGTTAATGCATTCAAAACCAGCTTTGACTAAACGATTATTAAGTATAGGATGAACGGAATCGATGAATAGCACTTTTCTCATTTTGAAGAATTGATTGGAGATTAAAAGTAAATATTTCTCTTTTGAAAAATTGAATTAAAAAATGAAATCTTATTAAGATGATTGATTTTATCTTTAATTTCATAAATCTTGATGAAAGTTATTGAATTACAAAACTAAAACGAAATAATTGTTCTTAAATTCAAATAACAAAAACATCTTTTGTTGGGTGCGCGTGCGTAGTATGATTTATGGTTTTGAAATCAAAGGGTATAACTTATTGCCAAAGGGAAAGGGAAATTGTTTTTACCCATAAAAGCCTAAATCAGAAAGAAAATCAAAAAACAAGCAGGCGATTCTGTTAACGTGATTCTACAAACTGACAATCTCCCTATCGAAATTCCCAAAGAATTATAAGCGTGTTCCTTAAAAGTTCCCAGAACATTGGAAAAATTCCAACAGCTTTTAGACGGAGAACAAATACAAGTATTAATTGGATTTATGCTGCAAAAACAGAAGAAACAAAAGTAAAACGGAAAATTAAGATGGTTGATAAATTGCTAAAAATATTTGATACAAGTAATATTTAAAATAAATACTAAATTTTACAGTTGAAAAATGACTTTTAGGTTTTTCATGGAAAAAGTTCAATCAACAATTTTTTTCTTCGCTATAAAATTCATAATATTGTGTGTATAGACTAAATAAAATACATTTCTAATTAAAGACAACTTTATAGGATTTTGATTAGTCTAATTGTTATCTTAAAAATTTGAAAAATAAAAATTTATTTCTAAAAATCAACTGTATATGAAATTGTTTTTTTCGATAATAATAAGTTTCTTTTCTTATTCTTTAGTATTAGGACAGTCAACAACTTGCAATATTCCACAATTAGATGCTGCGATGGCACAAGCAGGATTCATACCCCTTAATGTTGTTGGGTATCCTTGTTCAAAGTATTATTACAATCCTACGACTACGAGTAATTGGAATACGGCAAGTGCTCAAGCAACGGCTGTTGGAGCAACACTTTTAACAATATGCGACCAAGCTGAAAATGATGCCGTTTTACTTGCTGCCAATAATGCCGGAGTTACGGGAGGACTTTGGATTGGTTACACTGATGCAGCAGTTGAAAACACTTGGGTTTGGTTGGATGGAAGTCCTTGCTCTTTTACCAATTGGAATCCTGGAGAGCCTAACAACACCTCTGATGTTTGCTCTTCAACTGGAGAAGATGTGGCTATTATGCAAATGAATAATGGCAAATGGAATGATGTTTATGCCAATCCAGGATTTCCTTGTCTTTCGCCAGCTCAATATGCCTCTCTAGTAAAAGTAAACTTATGCCCTGTGATTACATCAACTGCTAGTGCAAGTTTAGTTTGCCAAGGAGACCCTGTTCAACTTTCCGCAAGCACGATGTTCGGTTCACCTACCTATACTTATTCTTGGGTTAACTCTAGCAATCAGTCAGTTGGAACAGGAAATAACCTTACGATTAATCCAACTTCAACGAATTCTTATGTTGTAACATCAACAGATTTATATGGCTGCTCGGCCTTAGATACTGTTATAGTATCAACACAAAATTGTGCTCCCGACTTAGCCGATATTTGTTGTCCCTATATTGGTTGGGATTACGTTCAACCAATTACGATTACTAATAATACACCTTTAGCGACAACAGCTAATCTTCAAACTTTGTTGCTTATTGATACCCAAACACCTATTGCTCAAGGCAAAATGCAAGCGTCAGGAATTGACATTCGTTTTGTTCACGAGACGTGTGGAAATTTCCTTGAATATTACATTGAAAGTGGAATCAATACAACTCAAACAAATATTTGGGTAAAAATGCCAAGTATTCCGGCCAATGGAAGTTTAACGCTTTATCTGTATTACGGAAACACTGGTGCAAGTCCCGCATCAATTCCATTTACTGGTCCAACAGGTATGTTTCCTTCTATTTTGACAGTTACAGGAACTCAAAATTTATCAGGTACTCAAAATTATGATTGGATTGATGTTCAGGCTGGTGCGACTGTTTCAATGACAGCACTTCAACCAGTGGTATTACAAGCAAGAAAAATTATTTTCAACGGAACATTCAATGGTTTAGGCCTTGGCTTTTCAACTCAGGCTGGTCCAGGAAGTGGTGGCTCAGGAAATGGAAGTGTTGGAGGTGGAGGTGGCGGATATGGTGCAGCTGGCGGCGGCGGTGGAAATGCAAACGGTGGAGCGGCAAATGGAACAGCGAATGGAAACGATATTGCGATGGGTTCTGGCGGTGGAAACTCTGATTGCAATGGTGGTGCTGGTGGAGGTGCAATTACAATAACAGCAAGTGTGGTGGATATAAATGGAACAATAAATGTAAACGGAAATACAAACACAACAACTTGTGGTGAGGAGGCTGGTGGCGGTGGTGCTGGTGGTGGAATTTTAGTTCTAGCAGAACATTTAAGGGGAAATGGAACTTTGGAAGCAAAAGGTGGAAAAGGACAAAACAGCAACAATAAAGAAGGTGGTGGCGGTGGTTCAGGAGGAAGAATTAAGCTATTTTGGTCAGCATTCAATACGTTTTCTGGAACACTTTCGGTTACAGGAGGAGTTGCAGGAACGGGTGGTCAAAGTGGAATGCAAGCAGGAGGAAACGGCACAACTGCTCAACCTCAACTACCAGGTCTCACAGTAACTTTTGCACCAGAAGTACCTGTTAGTATTCCAACTGCGAATTTTTCTTCTCAAAACGTTTGTGTAAATACCCTTTCTTCTTTTAACGACCAATCAAGTATTCAATCGGGGGGGACAATCACGCAATGGTCGTGGAATTTTGGTGATGGTTCCAATCCTTCTTCCAATCAAAATCCAGTTTATGCATACACAACAGCGGGTACTTTTAACGTAACTCTAACCGTTACTTCTAGCACAGGTTGTACGAGTCAATTCACAGGACAAGTAACCGTAAACGAAGGAGCAACGGCTGGCTTTTCAGCGTCAAATGTCTGCATTGGCAACACTGTTAACTTCATAAATTCATCAGGATTAAATGCAACAGCTTGGTCGTGGAACTTTGGTGATGGAAACACAAGTACTTCCCAAACGGCATCACACACCTACAGTGCACCTGGAACTTATACGGTTACATTGAATGTTCAAACGTCAAATGGTTGTATTTCAATTGCATCAAATCCTGTAACTGTTTATGCGCTTCCAACAATTCAAGCAGGGCAAGACCAAACAATTTGTATAGGTCAAAGCGCAACACTCACTGCCACAGGAGGAACAACTTATATTTGGACACCAAGTTTTGGAAATGGTCAAGCTGTTTCTCCTACTCAAACAACAACCTATTCTGTTTTAGGTACGGATGTAAACGGCTGCGAAAACATAGACGAGGTAACAGTTACAGTTGTGCCAATTCCAACAGCTGATTTTACAGCAAGCGAAGTTACGACAGCACCTGGAACGGAAATTATTTTCTCAAGTTCAACCACAAACGCATCACTTTTAAGTTGGAATTTTGGAAATGGATCGCAAATTACCACAACTGACCTAACTGATCAATCACAAATCTATTTAAACCAAGGAATTTATACTGTAACATTAACGGCAAGTAACGGAATATGCACTGCGAGTCAAAACTTGACAATTACCATTGTAATTCCTTTTTTAGAATATTTCATTCCAAATGTTTTTACGGTAACTGGAGACAATATCAACGAATCTTGGTCGGTTCAAACTAAAAATGCAGTTTCATCAAATGTGTTGATTTTCAATCGTTGGGGGAACGTTATTGCTGAGTTAAAAGAACCCAATGAATCGTGGGATGGAACAGTAAATGGAAAGAAAGCAAGTGCGGGAGTTTATTTCTATAAGTATGAATTAGTTGATAACTACAACGAAACTACAAGAGGGCACGGACATTTCACATTAATAAGTGATTAAGATTCTTCATTTAACACTCTTGAAAATATAATTTTTGTAATTTTAGCCAACTGAATCACTGAATTCAGTTTAATTCATCAATTAAAAACATCATTCTATGAAAAAATCTTTACTTGCTTTAAGTTTTTTACCATTGTTTTCATTTGCACAAATGACTTCGGCAAATGAACCTGCTATCGGAGCAACAGCCACTCTGTATTTATGTGACTCAAACACTGTTCTATATGAAAATGTTACTGGAACAGGAGTAACTTGGGATTACAGTAATTTATTAGGTGTTCAAGAAATAACGAAAGAACTTTCTATAACTGCTGTTGACCCTTCTACTGTTGATTCAATTTTTGTTGGAGCTACTAAAAAATATAGCATTGATAATTTATTAACTACTTATTACAGTTCAACATCATCTGAGCGCATTTCACAGGGAAATATTTTCTCAGAACCAAGCTTGGGAGAAGTATTTGTAAATTGGAATTTAGATAATCAAAAATTAAACAATTATCCATTTGCTTTAAATGACGAATTAAACGATGCTATTGATGGTGGAATTATAAGTGCAAATCCTCTTGTGCCAATTGATACTGTTGCTAACGGTGGTTCTTATTCTACAATTGACGGTATAGGCACATTGAAATTACAACAAAATGACTACACGAACGTAATCAGATATTACATCACAGATACGTTAAACACAGTTATTTTTAATGCAATTTTTGGTGAACAGCCAATTACTTTAATTCGTGAGTGGTATGAATATTATGATTACACAACCTCAAATCTTCCAATTTTTGTTGTTGTTTCTATTAAATTAACTTCTGCATTATTGAACAATGAAAGCACTTTGGTTTTGTCTAAAGATATGCCTAATGATTACATCGGTTTAGCTGAAAACAATATTGGAACATTTGATTTATATCCAAATCCAGCAGATCAATTATTAAATATCAATACAGAAGGAGATTTCAACTATTCAGTAATGAATGTAAATGGAGAAGTTTTAGTTAAAAATGCTAACTCAAAAACACTTGATATTTCTTCATTTAGCGCTGGAATTTACTTTGTAAAACTTCAAAATGCTAAAGGATTTCAAGTAAAAAAATTCGTTAAGAAGTAATTTCCAACAATTTTAAATTGAAGGGGTTTCGTTTCGGAATCCCTTTTTTTGTTCCTTCAATTTCTTTCTTTACCTTTGTCGCATGATTAAAGGAATTATCATTTTCTTCTTTACTTTAATTCTTTTTATAGGAAACATTGGAATTCCTGTTTTTACTCATGCTTGTGAGGAAGATGGAATATTTCGTTCATATTTCATAAATACGGAGAATCATTGTGAAAATGAGCAATCAGACTTACCTCCTTGCTGTCAATCTGAGGAAAGTGAAAAGAATGATTGTTGCCATGATGAAACCGATTTAATTCAATTAAAACTTGATTATTCCGTTACTTGGAATCAATTTCATTTTACCGATTACTATTTTCAAACTAGAGAAACAAAAGTAGTTTACTTAAGTGAATGTGCGTTTGCTAATACCGTTTTAACAACAAATAAAGGTAAAGATCCACCACCCAAGCCTTGGGGAAAAGCATTACTTATCGAACAACAAGTATTTAGAATTTAGAGGATTAGACTGAAAATTATTGTCTTAATCTTTTATATTTTAATATGAAACAACTCGTTTTAAGCGTTTTGTTGAGTTTCGGTTTTTACTCATCATTTAACGCCCAAATAAAGGGATTGGTGCAAGGCACTGATTCAATTTCAAAAAAACCACTCTTTGGAGCAAAAGTCAAATTAATTCATGCTAAAACGGGGGTAATTACTTCCGAAGAAGGAACTTTTGAACTTGTTTTGCCTAAATTATTACCCGATACGCTTGTAATTTCTGCCACAGGTTACTACTCGGACACTATCATTCTCGATAAAAAAGATCGCTTTATATCTCTTAATGTAACATTGTATTCAGCAAAATTATTGGATGAAGTAGTGGTTAATTTCAAACGAAATTCACACGGTATTTCTAAACTGAAAACTTTACACGTTGAGGAGTTAACATCAGCTGAATTGCGTAAAGCGGCCTGTTGTAATCTTTCAGAATCGTTTGAAACTAATGCGTCCGTTGATGTGAATATTACGGATGCTGTTTCTGGTGCTAAGAAAATACAAATGATGGGTTTAGATGGCGTTTACACCCAAATTCAACTAGAAAATATTCCCTATTTACGTGGATTAGAAAGCTCGTTTGGATTGCAATCAATTTCTGGTACGTGGATAGAATCCATTCAAATTACGAAAGGCACAGGGAACGTTGTGAATGGATACGAATCCATGGCGGGCTTAGTAAATTTGGAATTGAAAAAACCAAAAGAAATGGAGCGATTTTACGCAAACGTCTATCAAAATGCGTTTGGTCGTTCTGAATTAAACCTCAATGCTGGCTATAAATTAAACGAAAAGTGGAGCACCGGTTGGTTAGCGCACGCATCTACTGTTTACGGAAATATCGACCATAACAGTGACGGTTTTCGCGACTTACCAATGGGTGATAATATCGCATTTATGAATCGCTGGGAATTTCAAGGTAAGAAAAATGAAGCTCAATTTGGATTTAATGCGTATCAAGATAGAAAAGTTGGAGGGCAAACCGGCTTTTATCGTGGCTCAATTTTAGAGCCAAATCCTACAGCAAATTATGGTGTATTACTCAATTCTAGACACATCGACGTTTTTGCAAAAACAGGTTTTTTTGGTAAAAAACCAATGCGTTCTTTGGGGATTCTTTACAATCTGAAGTATCAAACAATGGATGGTCAATTTGGGTTAAGAATATTTGATGGAACTGAAAAACGAGGATATATCAATGCCATTTATGACGATATCATTGGCACAAGCGACCATAAAATCAAAATTGGAGGAAGTTTGGTTGCCCTTGCAATTACGCAACAAGCAGATTCTTTAGTTCAAAACCGAATAGAAATTGTACCTGGCGTTTTTGGAGAATATACGTTTACAGGTTCGCGATTTACAGGTGTATTTGGTGCTCGATATGATTATCACAATTTGTATGGTAGTCAATTTTCACCAAGAATTCACACGAAATACAGCGCATCTGAATTTACTGATATTCGTTTCACTATTGGAAAGGGCTGGCGTGTACCAAATTATATCATTGATAACATTTCTTTGCTTGCTAACTCCAAACAATGGATTGCACCGACAGAAACGAGACCTGAAATTTCTTGGAACGCAGGAACCTCCATTGTTCATGAATTTAAATTTGCTGGACAAAAAGCATCCATCAGTATTGATTATTATCATACTCGTTTTACCAATCAATTAGTGGTTGACCGAGACGAAAGCGTAAATGCAATTGTTTTCACTAATTTAAAAAATGCTTCTTATTCCAATAGTTTTCAAACCGAATTGAGTTTGTCTCCCTTTAAAAATTTCGATGTTCGCTTGGCTTATAAATTCTTGGATGTAAAAGCTGAATACGGTGGTGAAATGCGCCAGCAAGTGATGATTCCTAGAAATCGAGGATTTATGAATTTGGCTTATAAAACGCGCAATAAACGTTGGGAATTTGATTTAACTTGTTCTATTTTTGGAGCTTCTCGTTTACCTGTTCAAACCAATAGCGCAGATACAACCTTGATTTTATTCAATACGAAAGGTCAGGTTTATCCGATGGTAAATGGGCAAATAACTTACATATATAGGAAATGGAACTTTTATTTGGGAGGAGAAAACTTAACCAACTTCAAACAGCAAAACCCAATCATTGACGCACAAAATCCTTTTAGCAACACTTTTGATGCAACTAATAGTTGGGGGCCAATTATGGGAATAAATGTCTATGCGGGACTACGATTCGCAATTTTACAACCAAAGAAAAAATAAATTCTAATAACAACCCTTTAAAAAAACAAAACATGAAACACTTACTTTTTTTATCCCTTTTTATCTTCATTGGAACAGTTGGATTTTCACAAAAAGCTGAAAAATTCAAAACAATAATTATTCAAACGTCTGCAGAATGTGGCGATTGTAAAGAACGTATAGAAGGAAAATTAAACTACACAAGCGGAATTAAATTTGCAGAATTAGACCTTGAAAGCAAAAAGCTAACTGTGAAATTCGCGACCTCAAAAATAACAGAGACGCAAATCAAACTAATAATCAACGAAATTGGTTACGACGCCGATGATCAAAAAGCGAAGAAAGAAGCCGTTCAAAAATTACCGCTTTGTTGCCAACCAGGTGGGATGAAGCAATAAAATCAGATTTGCTAATCAAACTGTAGTTGTTTAAATTTAATTTCAAATAGCGTTCAAAGAGGTATAATAATTAGTTCAAAAAACGAAAAATAATTGTTTGACCTAATTTCTTGGTTGACATTAATCTTGCATTTTCAGTTATTCAATTTCACTTGTACAAAGCTTTACTATTTAATCACATTTTTCTTTACTTCTTTGAATTAATAGCGACAATAGCATAAAATGTCGTATTTGAAAATAACTGAACGTCATATCGGCATTATACCATAATGAATTTTATTTTCGACTCTAGCTTGGCATTTGGAATAAAACCCCTACTCTATCACCAACTTAACTGCTGATTTCTGTCCTTCTAGCTCAAGGAAATAAACGCCTTTTTTGAAATTTCTTGAATCGATAATCGTTTTTCCATTTTGCAACTTGCCTTCAAAAACAAGTTTTCCATCTGAACTTTTTAAGCTAAACGCGCAATTTAAACAGATTAAACTTTCCACTTGAAAGCTATCTTTTGAAGGATTTGGATAAATACGGACATTGTCTTCAATCAATTCAGAAACCTCAATTGTTGAGACAGGGAATAAAAAAGTGTAGGCAGCACCAAATTCTCTTCTCCAATACCATTCGCTGTGTGCACCATCGGTATGCGTCAATAATTTAGCTTCCTGGGGAACAACACCCTTTGAAATAAAAGCATTTCTGGCATCCTGCATATCCGAAACGAGTGTCGTAGATTCAGTTGTTCCACCTAGGAAATAGAGACGTAACGGCGTACTTGTAAAGTTTTTTCCATTGATATAATTCATCACATCTGTTCTCGAAAACCAAATGGAAGGTGAAAAAATTCCAGCTTTTCCAAACGTTGAAGGATAGGTTGCAACTCCATAAAGTGAAATCAATCCGCCCATAGAACTCCCAAATAAGGCTGTATTTGCGGCATCTGTTTTTGTGCGATAGTTAGCATCAATGTATGGTTTTAAAGTGTTTTTTATAAAATCAATGTATTCATCGCCTTGTCCACCGCCATATTGCGAATTTACCCAAGGAGAATATTCATTAATTCGTTCTGAACCACCATTATCAATTCCAACAACAATAACACCATAATCTCCAGCACTTTGTAAGGCAGCTAAGGTTTCATCCACTTGCCATTCGCCTGAAAAAGAGGTGTTTTGATCAAATAAATTCTGTGCATCGTGCATATAAATCACCGGATATTCTTTGGAAGTAGCACTTGAATAATCTGAAGGTAAATACAACCAAATTTTACGATTGCGGTTTAACTCCGGCATAAAAAAGTTAGTTGAAAGAATTTGTACGTTTCCAATGGCGGTGCTAGTTCCACTTGCAGGCAAATCTTCCCAACCAGCAATTGTCAAGTTTAATGAAGAACCACTTGCTGTATTGTAAGTGCGATTGGGAACAAATCCACCTTGCGCTGTTCCTTCGGGTGTGTCCCAATTTCCACGATTAAATTTGAATTCAATTGTACCTGAAACATTGGTCAAAACAATTTTTCGAGTGCCATTCGTTTGAACTTGCATTATTGAATTTGGACTTCCAACTGCCCAATTGTTAAAGCTTCCACTAATATAAATTTGATCGCTTACAGGTGTATTACTTGGAATGGAAGTAAGTGTAATTGTCAAATCAATCGCAAAGGAAGTTGAAACTATTAAGGAACTAATCAACAGAAGAAATATAATTTTCATAGGAGGGTAATTTGAAGTCAAATTTATTGAATTAAAACTGATTCGCACAATCGAACTCAGATTAATAGGGCACCAAATAATAATTCCTTCTTCCACTCAAAAGTGATTCCGAGAGAAACTACTTTTACAATAACAATTATTGAAGCTATTGTGAAAGCGATAAAAGATTTCCCTATGGTGAATGTTTCTGTTTCAGGAAATCCCACTCAAAAGTGATTCCGAGAAGAACCAAATTATACAATAGCATAAATTGAACTGAGAACTAAATTAGATTCCTCACTTTGTTCGGAAGGACTTTTGGGTTGGGAAATCAGGCGAAAATGCTTCGCATTTTCGCAATCCTCCTAAGACGGCAGTCCTTACGAACGGCGTGAGGAATCTTTAAAAAGAGGAACTTTAGTTTAACAATCAAATGTTGTCATTGGTACTGAAAAAAGGAATCTCAACTAAACACTAAGGCAACAAATTCATTTAAATTTATAGTAGCTGAAAAAATCTTAAAGTTGCATCATAACATTAATTTCTGCCAAGTGCGCTTCCTATTTTAGAACTTTTAGCTACCTTGCTTGTTCAATAATTATGAAATCTATGCCACGATCCGGATTTGTTTTTACTCCTTACCAAGCTCCTGAACAATCCAATTTTGATCGTCTTTTTGATATCTTTAGTGAATTGATTACGCACACTTCTGGTGATGTGAACGAAGCTTTAGACTGGTTTAAAATTCTGGATGATGAATACAAACTCACAAATCAAGAATATACAATGGAAGATTTTATCGAGGACTTAAAAAAGAAAGGCTACCTCAGAGAAGAAATCAAACCTGATGGAAAAGGCGAATTACAAATCACAGCGAAAACCGAACGAGCGCTTCGTAAAAATGCAATGGAACAAATTTTCGGTAAAATCAAAAAGAGTGGCGCTGGTAATCACAAATCCAAGAAAAGTGGTCAAGGCGATGAATCTACGGGAGAATTTAGGAATTACCAATTTGGTGATAGTATTGAACGTATTTCTATGACCGAAAGTCTAAAAAATGCACAAATCAATCACGGACAAGAGGAATTTAAACTGACCGAGCAAGATTTGATTATCGAAGATACGCACCACAAATCCCAAATGAGCACCGTCTTGATGATTGACATCAGCCACAGTATGATTTTGTACGGTGAAGATCGTATCACTCCTGCTAAAAAGGTTGCAATGGCTTTAGCAGAATTAATAACTACTCGTTATCCGAAGGACACACTCGACGTTATCGTTTTTGGAAATGACGCTTGGCCGATAAAAATCAAAGATTTACCTTATTTACAAGTTGGTCCCTATCACACAAACACAGTCGCTGGTTTGGAGTTAGCAATGGATATTTTAAGAAGAAAAAGAAACACCAACAAGCAAATTTTTATGATTACAGATGGAAAACCAAGCTGTCTTCGAATGCCTGATGGACAATATTATAAAAACAGCAATGGATTAGATCAATTCATCGTTGAGAAATGTTACACAATGGCCGCGCAAGCCAGAAAATTGCACATTCCAATAACAACATTTATGATTGCACAAGACCCATATCTTCAATCATTTATCGAAGAATTTACAAAATCAAATAAAGGAAAAGCATTTTTTACTGGATTAAAAGGTTTGGGCGAAATGATTTTTCACGATTACGAAAGCAATAGAAAAAAACGCATTAATTAGAACTATGAACACAGCAATAAAAACTTTAGGTGAGTTGAAGAAAAGCGCTTACCAATCTAAAGATATAAAAACGGAATTAAGAGACAATTTGATTGCGTCACTGCAAGCTGGAAAAAAGACATTTGAAGGGATGCACGGCTACGAACAAACAGTTATTCCGCAATTAGAGCGCGCAATTTTATCAAAACACAATATCAATTTATTAGGTTTACGCGGTCAAGGTAAAACGAGAATCGCACGCTTGATGATTCAGTTATTAGACGAATATATTCCAGTTGTTGCAGGAAGTGAAATCAACGACGACCCATTAAAACCTATCAGTAGATTTGCTAAAGATTTAATTGCTGAAAAAGGAGACGAAACACCCATCGAATGGTTACATCGCGACGAACGTTTCTTCGAGAAGTTAGCAACACCAGATGTAACAGTTGCAGATTTAATTGGCGATATTGATCCTATCAAAGCTGCGAATTTAAAATTAAGTTATGCTGATGATCGTGTATTGCATTTTGGAATGATTCCGCGTGCCAATCGTTGTCTTTTCGTTATCAATGAATTACCCGATTTACAAGCTAGAATTCAAGTGGCGCTTTTCAACATATTAGAAGAAGGTGACATTCAAATTCGTGGTTTTAAGTTGCGAATGCCACTTGATTTACAATTTGTCTTTACCGCAAATCCAGAAGATTATACCAACAGAGGAAGTATCGTCACACCGTTGAAAGATAGAATTGGTTCACAAATTTTGACCCATTATGCCTTCGATTTAGAAACTGCAAAACGAATTACGACCCAAGAAGCAGAAAAATTAGAAACGCGCGCATTGAAAGTTTATGTTCCTGAATTGGCGAAAGATGTCTTGGAACAAATTGCCTTTGAAGCGAGAATCAGTGAGTTTGTAGATCATAAAAGTGGCGTAAGTGCTCGAATGAGTATCACGGCGTATGAAAACCTAATTAGTACTGCTGAACGCAGAGCACTTTTAAATGGAGAAAATACGACTTCTGTACGTTTTAGCGATTTATTGGGAATGATTCCGTCAATCACAGGAAAAGTAGAACTCGTTTACGAAGGAGAACAAGAAGGAAGTTATTATGTTGCCAATCAATTGATCAGTGAAGCAACGAAAACCTTGTTTTTGAAATACTTCCCAAAAATTGAAAAACTAAAAAAGCAAGATCAAAAAACACCTTACGATGCGGTGCTTGAATGGTTTTTCCAAGCGAATAACTTTGAGTTACCAGATGAAGCAACAAATAAACTATATAATTCCACTTTATCACTCATCGAACCGCTCGACGATTTGATTAAAGTCTATCAACCAAAAGTAGCCAAAGAAGATTATAATTTCTTGAAGGAATTTATACTTTGGGCCTTGGTGGAATTAAAACAGCTTTCTAAAAAAAGAACTGAAAACGGAATGGCTTTCAATGACTTGTATGATAGTTATATTAAAGGGTTGTAATATTTGACGAATCGCTTCCATAAAAATGTTGTTCTAGTGAGAAGATTCAACTTTTTTAGGTTGAATTAAGAGTTCGTAGGTTTGAGGGTAAGATTGAAAGCAGATTTTTGAATAAGGTTGGAAGATAGATTAATTTGTAATTCTATTTATCAAAAATCCCCAAACAACGAATTGAGTGGGGATTTTAGGAATTTGTGGTTTTATTTTTTGTTAAGCTTTTTTTACCTATCCTTTATGGATTTAATTTCAACCTCATATAGTTCGGTGTTTAATTGACCATCTGTATCGCAATTAATTTTGTTTATTACTTTAAAGTCAATTGTCACTGGTAGAGAATTCCAACTGTTTTTGTACTTATCTGCAATCGTTTCAACTAAATATAATTTAGAATCATAAAAAAACACTACAGCATATTCCTTTGCACAGCTCACTTCTACGAGACCAATAGGAGTTAACCCTACATCAACATTTTTATACGTTTTTTTATATTTTGAGCAAGAAAAAAGAATTAGCAAGCTGAGAAAAAATAATTTTTTCATGTATCAAAAAATTGAATTACCATCTTAAAAAATTACTTCTTTAAATAAAAAAGAGAATCATATTTATTCGTCCAAAAATCATAATTAGTTAATAACCAAACTTTTGTGTCGGGGTTATAACTTGAATTACTAACCCACCAATTTTGAAAAGGACCTGGGTCAGTAATCCAATATTTATCATATTCAAATTCATTGCAGCGCACTCTATACTTCACAACCTTCCAAATTGAATCATCGGGTAAGGGTAAAAGACGAACGATTGAATCGTTTACAAATTCGATTTTTTCTGGATTAGTTGAATTAGAATTACTTTGTAACTCCCATACACCGTTCATTCTAATTTCTTTATCATTAAACATTTCATCTTGACAAGGATTTGGATCAATTTGAGGAACCTTATCTTTTTTACAAGATGAAAGAATAAGGATAATAGATATAACAATAATGTAATTCAGTTTCATAGTTTAATTATCTTATAAGAATCAGAGAATGTTGAGTTTGAGACTTTAATGAAGTAAATTCCTGAATCATTTAAATTATTCTCATTAAGGTTTAGGCTATGATTTAAATTTTCAGTAAAGTCTAAATAGCTTAAAGATAACATTTTACCACTAACATTATAAATTTCCATTTTTACTTTTTCGGACAAATTGAAATTAATTTTAATGTTTAAAATATCATTCGTTGGATTTGGATAAAAGCTAAATTTTCGTTGTGATAAATTTTGTTCAATTTCTGACGATTCATTTAAATTAGTCATTTCTGAACTCATAGAACTCATTTTTATTGGATTTGAATAATAACAACCAAGGTCGGGGTTTATTTTTAACAATACATTTGTTCCTCTAGAAATCAAAGTGCCTTTTTTTAGCGTTATAGAATTTTTTGCAGTGATGGTTGAAACAGCATTATTGTCTATTACAGCGTTACCAATTGGTTTAAAACTGGTAACATTACTTCCCATTAGAATATCACTAAAATTAAAATCTTCATTTGCACTGATAGTTTGTTTTTGTATAAATAAATCTTTAGCCAAGTTAACACACACATTTGCGTCTACTAAACCATGACCAACTTCATTGTTCCAAGATCCTAAACTTTCTCTGATTGTTCCTGTTTGAGAAGTAAAAGTATAATCACTTAGTTTTTGTCCAGAAAAACAAATAATATCGTGAACAGCTTGTTGGGTTAAACAAGGATTAACAGACAAAATTAGGGCTGCAACTCCTGCAACTTGAGGACATGCTGCTGAAGTACCGTTAAAATTACTATTGTAATTATTGCCTGTAGACCCTCCTGTGCCCTGTATGTCTGTTGTATAAATACTTGAACCACCAGCAACAATATCCAATGTTGAACCATAGTTACTAGCAGGAGAAGACCCTGTTGACCAAGGGTTACATCCATCTGTTATAATGTCAGATCTTCCAGAACGAATTCCACATCTATCAACAGCACCAACATTAATTATTTGAGGATTAGAATTTCCTGGAAAACTTGAAGAACTTAAATTGCTATTCCCAGCTGCAAATACCACTACACAACCAAGGTTATTTCTTCCATTAAGAAGGGCATTTGTAATTGCATTATCAATCAAAGTGCTATTTTGACCTTCCCAGGAATTACTTATGATTGAAGCACCATTTTCAGCAGCAAAATCAATTGAATTGGCTAAAGATTGTTCTATATTAGGATCGTAATCAAAAGAATTACTTTTAGACATTATTTTTGAATTAGGAGCAACCCCAGAGATTCCAATGGAATTATTCGAAGACGCAGCTATAATACCAGCACATGCGGTTCCGTGACCATTCCATAAAAGACTTAATTGCGAATCTGAATAAGCATCATAGCTTGTTGGATAAATATTTAGAACTAAATCAGGATGAGTTAAATCTACTCCATCGTCAACAACAGCAGTAATGACATTCTGATTACCTGTTGAGACATTCCAAGCATCACAAACATTAATATCTACACCAACTGTGCCTGAGTTTTGTCCAGTGTTATTTAAATACCATTGATTGCCAAAAAAAGAGTCATTTACACAAGTATTTACAAAACCGTTTATAATTGCTGGTTCAATATGTTTGAAAGTGTTTTTTAAAGTTAGAATTTTACATAATTCGCTACTATTCATTTTTGAATTTTTATCAACCGAGAATGAATACCAATTTGTCATGTATTTGTTTTGACCAATTAAATTGACATTATAATCCTTTAAAATAACTTCTAATTGTTCTATTGGTTGATTTTCATAAAGACAAACATTAATCGTATTTGAAAAATACATTACTCGTTTTTTTATATCATCGTATAAACCATATGTTGAATAACTTATTTTGTCAATTTTATAAAGTTCATTAACAATATTCACATGCTTTAATGAGTCAATTATATCAGAAAATTTTAAAACTACAATTTGTGAAGAATCCTTTTGTTTTTCTTGAATAATAACCTCGAATTTCTCAGAACTGAATTTGGATAACAAATCAATATCAAATGAATTATGAGAAATAAAAAGTAAATGTTGATAATCAATTTTAAATTCAATTTTTTCTTTTTGGTAGTAATAAAAATCTTTTTGTGAAAAAAAAGAAAATGAAACAATTAAAAAGGAAAATATAGATAGAATTTTTTTCATATTAATTAATTTTAGTTAGTCTAAATTCATTTCCATTTAAATACCAACAACCCAATTTAAAGCTATTTTTAGACTCTAAAGAATAACAATAAATTACAGTATCAATATTATTGTAAATTAAATACATATTACCGTTAGTTAAATAGTAAGAACCCGTGGAATTATTGCTCGTGAATTTATCTTTTGTTATATAAACTGTATCTACATTAATTGTTGAATCAATCCAAGTATTATGTAATGATCTTCTCCATGTTCCTACCATTTTTCGAGCATCCGATTTGTCTTTGTTACAACTTACAAGTAAGATTAAAAGCAGCGAAATAACTATTTTTGTTTTCATCTTACTTATTTTTAAGTTCATCAATTTGTTTCTGTAAATCTATCACATAGAGTGTCAATTCTTCTACTTTCTCAAGCAGTTTTAAGTTCATTTCGCCAAGATCTACTCCACCAGCTTCTTGGAATTCAAGTTCTGATTTAACGTTGGGTAAGTGATGGTATTTTGTTACGAATTCTTCTACGTCTTTTAAAGACATAAGTTTGTAATCCGCTTTAAACACATAATCAGGAATAACATTTTCATCAACAAGAATTTCTCTTGCTCTAACTTTTCCAGTGTTATCAACTCGAAATTCATTTGTTGTTGAGCCATTTGTTACCCTAAAAACCCCATTTACAAAAAGGTCTTTTGTGTTTACCTCTCCATTACCTTTCACACTGAAATTATTAAGGTTAGCTGCATCTCTAACGATTAAAGCTTCGGTTGTATTTACGCTTGTTTTTAGACCAAGGGCATATTTTGTTCCTGAAGACTGAATAAATAAACCATTATCATAAGATGGAGCAATAATGTTCATACGAGCTTGGTCGGTGCTTGTCATATTTGACAAAGTTCCTAACCATAAACGGCTACTAGAATTTGAAAAAACTAAATCCAATGTTGGTATTCCAATAATAAGGTTACCATTCTCTCTGTTTTCAATTGTAAAATCATTTTGAACCATTTTTAGAATTGCTCCATCGTTTGCTGTCATTCCAGTTACAGTATTGGTAAGTCCAAATCGAGTTGCTTTACCATAGTTTACAGAGACGCCTTGCTTATTGTTTTCAATTAAATCAGCCGTTCCATGTAAATGTAGATTAAAGTTAGGCAAAGGAGTATTTGTTGAGGTTGTTGTGGATTTAGTGCCAATACCAACAAAACCTGCTTGTGTGGCATTAGAAATAGAAACCCCAGGGAAAAGTGATTGTTGCCCGAAAGAAAATTGTGTTGCCAAACTAGAGATGGCGATGATGAAAAGTTTTTTCATAAGATTAGTTTTAAGTAAAAAAAAGACACCACTTTGAAGTCTATTAAACTTAAGAGTGGGTGGTCAAAATAAAAAATAAAAATTCAATAAAACAAATCGTAAATAGCTGTAAATCAAATTATAAAGTTAACTCACTAATAGAAATTACGATTTTTGTTAACACGAAATGAGTTAAATTTAGGGTTCAACTATTAACAACGAGAATTAATATATTTTGCTAGAATTAACACAAAAAAATTAACTTTTTTGACACCACATACTGATTCAAAAACTCTTCTTGTTTATCGAATGAGTTTGCTCCGAGAAATTTATCTTTTATCAACTAATTTTTAATGAAACGCTTGTAAATATTAGTTTTTATTGAATTTGGTTAATTTTAAGAATCTCAAAAATTCTGAAACAACTACGTTTTTTAGACCAAGTAACATTGAATTTTCGGATTAAAAGTAATTTCAAAATCTATTAACAGTACTCACAATTTTAAGAATGAATTTTTTTTTGTAATTGAATTGATTTTTTTAACATTCAATATAAGGGGTAAATTTTTTTTCAAAATGAAGAAAAAAATTCAGAAACTTGGTTTTTAAGCCAAAATTTGAGGAAGGTTATGGAATAAATGCATTACCAAACTCTCTGTTTTTTATATTTCTCCAAACTATATAAGCGTCATAGGGCATTATTTTAATATTTGTATCATTTAAAAATTCGATTTTGAAGTGACCTGAAACATTAGAATAATTTTGTAACTCCCAAACACCATTCATTCTAATTTCTACATTATTAAACATTAAATCTTGACAAGTATTAAGATCAATTTGAGGTACTTTGCCTTTTTTACAAGAGAAAAGGAATAAAATAATTAATCATATTGTAAAAAACTTCAACAATACACATCGTCGAACAAGCCATTATCTTTTTTCGGACAAGCTTATTTCTCACTCTTAAACCAACCCGAGTACATCACATAATTATTTGCAATTCGTTGAACTTCGCCTTCAAACAATTCTGGAGAAAGGGTTTTTACTTTTTTTGCTGGAACGCCTGCGTAAATACTCCACGCTTCCACTCGTGTTCCTTCCAATAGAACAGCTCCTGCGGCAATAATACAATTTGCTTCGATGTAACAATTATCCATTACGATTGCGCCCATACCAATTAAAACGTTGTCTTCAACCGTGCAACCGTGTACCAATGCATTATGACCAATGGAAACATTGTTCCCAAGATTTACAGTCGTTTTTTGGTACGTGCAATGCAAAACAGCGCCGTCTTGAATATTCACTTTATTTCCCATTCGAATGGAATTAACGTCTCCACGAACAACAGCGTTGAACCAAACGGAACATTGATTTCCCATTACCACATCTCCAACAATCGTTGAATTTTCTGCCAACCAACAATCATCACCAAATTGAGGCGCTTTTCCGTTGCATTCTTTTATTAGAGCCATAGTATTAAATGTAAAATTGAGAATGTAAAATTAAGAATGTGGCTTAAACTTTGCTGAAAAGGGTTAATATTTTGGGTCAGAATTAAAAGTTTTACTTTCAGAATTGATAAACATATAATTTCTAGCAAAAGCTTGAAGGGTATAAATTGAAATGTCAACTAAAAAGGATTCCTCCTTTTAGTCGGAATGACCTTTGTTTCGGGGAAACTCGGCGAAAATGCGATGCATTTTCGCATTCTCTTCTCAATCAAGGGGTCATTCCGAGCGAAGTGAGGAATCTTTTGACAAAGAAGAGGAATCCGCTGCGGATTCAATAATCAAATGTTGTCATTGGTAGAATAGCGAGGAACCTTTTTCTTACTCTGTTTGGCTATCCAAAACTTTACAAAATTCATAAGTTGATTGGCGTATGAAAAAACGTTTACGCTAATTTCAAACAAACTTATCTTTACTTTTGTTATCACAACTTATACAAGCATTTATGTCAAGCGAAAAAAACCAATCTTACTGCATCGATTTATTGAATAGAAAACGTTTTCCAACACAAGAAGTGAGCATTGGAAAGGTGAAGTTGGGCGCATCGAATCCAATTCGTTTGCAATCGATGACAACAACCGATACAATGGATACAGAAAAATCGGTGGCACAATCTATTCGAATGATAGAGGCTGGTTGTGAGATTGTTAGACTTACAGCACCGAGTAAAAAAGAAGCAGAAAATATGGGTTTAATTCGCGCAGAGTTAAACAAATTGGGTTACGAAGCACCGCTTGTTGCCGACATTCACTTCACGCCAAACGCTGCTGAAATTGCAGCAAAATTGGTTGAAAAGGTACGCGTGAACCCAGGTAATTACGCCGATAAAAAGAAATTTGAAGAAATAGATTATACTGACGAAAGTTATCAAGCTGAATTACACCGAATAGAAGAAAAATTTACACCACTTGTTTTACTTTGCAAAGAGAACGGCACTGCGATGCGTATTGGCACCAACCACGGTTCACTTTCAGATCGCATTTTAAGTCGTTATGGTGATACTCCCGAAGGAATGGTTGAATCCGCAATGGAGTTCATACGAATTTGTGAGAAAAACAACTACTTTGAATTGGTCATTTCAATGAAAGCGAGTAACACCTTGGTAATGGTTCAGGCCTACCGATTGTTAGCCGCTGAAATGCTAAAAAATGGTCGTTCTTATCCTTTGCATTTAGGGGTAACCGAAGCTGGAGATGGCGAAGATGGCCGCATCAAATCAGCAGTTGGGATTGGTGCATTATTGGAGGATGGGTTAGGTGATACGATTCGCGTTTCATTGACCGAAGAACCTGAATTTGAGATTCCTGTTGCGCGAAAACTTGCTGAAAAATTCACTCATTCAGATATTTTTGAATTGCCTGAATTCAAAGGCGACCTACCTTACAATCCTTTTTCTTACGAGCGAAGACATACAACTGAAATTCATAACATTGGCGGAAAACACGTTCCTGTTGTAATTGCAGATTGTTCTCAAAAAGAAACGATTAAACCTGCTAATTTTTTTGGTTTTGGTTACAACTATTCGGTTCAATTAGACAAATGGAATTTGCAAGATTTAGCAGCAGATTATGTTTTCATTGGTGATAATACGATTGATTTTGAAGTTCCAGGAACTCTGGGTGTGATTTGTAATTTTGATAATTGGAAAGCAAATTACAGCAATAAAACAGGTTTTTATCCTTTAGTTGCGCTTGATGAGTTAGTAAATCTTGACAAAGAACAAATGGCTTTTTTAAGTTTGCAAGCAGAAGCAACACTTCCATTGGATTTAGAACTGTTCCCGAATCTTGTTTTGCTTGTTTCAACCACTTATTCTAACAAAACGCAATTATTCCGCTACTTCTATATTCAGTTGGCAAGTAAAAACTACCAGCATCCCGTTGTGCTACAAATAGAATCAAAAGAAAAAGACACTGAAGCATTTCAATTAAATGTCTCCAGTGATGCGGGTTCTGTTTTAATAGATGGTTTTGGCGACGGTCTTTGGATTAAAGGCGAACAAGCACCAACATTTATCAATTCTACTGCTTTTGGTATTCTACAAGCGACACGAACACGTATTTCCAAAACAGAATATATTTCTTGTCCTTCTTGCGGTAGAACTTTGTTTGATTTACAAGAAACAACTGCTAAAATCCGAGAGCGTACTTCGCATTTAAAAGGTATTAAAATCGGTATTATGGGCTGTATTGTAAACGGTCCTGGCGAAATGGCGGATGCAGATTATGGTTATGTAGGTACAGGACCAGGAAAAATACATTTGTACAAAGAAAAAACGGTCGTTCGAAAAAATGTTGACGAAGCTGAAGCCGTTGATGCACTCATCAATTTGATCAAAGAAAATGGAGATTGGGTAGAAGTTCATCAATAAAAAATGATTTAATACCTGCGAACGCACAAAATGTCTTGTAGAAAATTCAAAATTATTTTGGCAGATTTCTTTCAGTATTTACCAAAGATGTTTTTTTCTCTAACAATTTTCTTGTTAATTGGTATAAAAAAACCTCATCAAATTGCTTTAATGAGGTTCTAATATTTTAATCTTTAATCGTTTCTATCCATAACACATGTAGCTCGCAAGCTCGTGAATTTCCGTTCTGCATATAACCAACTAAGCGTCGCTTCTATCCAGAACACATGTAGCTCGCAAGCTCGTGAATTTCCGTTCTGTCTATAACCGACTAGCGTCGCTTCTATCCAGAACACATTTCACACCCATCAGGATCATCTAGTGAACATGCTATTGCAGCTTGTTGATCTTCTATTAATTGAGCCGCTGGTTCTGCTGCCACCGATTTTTCAACCGTAAATTTGATTGCATCCGTTGCTGCTTTCGTACGCAAGTAGTACATTCCAGTTTTTAAACCTTTTTCCCAACCGTAGAAGTGCATAGAAGTTAATTTTCCGAAGTTCGCATTTTCCATGAAAATATTCAACGACTGACTTTGACAAATGTAAGCACCTCTATCAGCTGCTTGCTCGATGATTGCTTTTTGTGAAATTTCCCAAGCTGTTTTGTATAAATCTTTTAAGTATTGAGGAATCTCGGTAATGTTTTGAATAGAACCATTTGCTGTCATGATTTTTTGACGCATATCTTTATTCCACAATCCAGCTTTCACTAAATCTTTCAATAAGTGTTTGTTCACGATAATAAACTCACCTGACAATACACGACGTGTGTAAATGTTGGATGTGTATGGTTCAAAACACTCGTTATTTCCAAGGATTTGTGCTGTTGAAGCAGTTGGCATTGGAGCTAACAATAAAGAATTGCGAACACCATATTTTTTAACTTCTTCTTTCAACACATCCCATTCCCAACGATTTGTTGGTGTTACGTTCCACATATCATATTGGAAAATTCCTTTTGATACTGGAGAACCTTGATACGATTCATAAGGGCCTAATTCCTTTGAAAGATCTTTAGATGCAGTCATTGCAGCGTAATAAATCGTTTCAAAAACTTCTCTATTCAACGCTTTAGCCTCAGCTGATTCAAAAGGGAATCCCATCATGATAAAAGCATCAGCCAATCCTTGAACACCTAAACCAATCGGACGGTGACGTAGATTTGATTTTTTCGCTTCCGGAACTGGGTAATAGTTTTCGTCAATAATCTTATTCAAATTCAAAGTTGCTTGATACGTCACTTCGAATAATTTATCGTGATCAAACGTTTTGTTTTCAGTCACATATTTAGGTAAAGCGATTGAAGCAAGGTTACATACAGCAACTTCGTCTGGAGCTGTGTATTCGATAATTTCTGTACACAAGTTTGAAGACTTAATTGTACCTAAATTTTGTTGGTTCGACTTAGAGTTTGCTGCATCTTTATACAACATATAAGGCGTTCCTGTTTCGATTTGAGATTCTAATATTTTGAACCATAAATCTTGTGCTTGAATCGTTTTACGGCCTTTTCCTTCGTTTTCATATTTCGTGTAAAGCGCCTCAAATTCTGCACTGTGAGTATCCGATAAACCTGGACATTCGTGCGGACACATTAATGTCCAATGAGCATTTTCTTTTACACGCTTCATAAATAAATCTGGAATCCAAAGTGCGTAGAATAAATCGCGAGCACGTTGTTCTTCTTTACCGTGATTCTTTTTCAAGTCTAAGAAATCGAACACATCAGCATGCCAAGGTTCAATATACATTGCGAAAGAACCTTTTCTTTTACCTCCACCTTGATCTACGTAACGAGCTGTATCATTGAATACGCGCAACATCGGTACAATTCCATTTGAAGTTCCATTTGTTCCTTTGATATAAGAACCTGTTGCACGAATATCATGAATTGCTAAACCGATTCCACCTGCTGATTGAGAAATTTGAGCACATGCTTTCAAAGTGTCATAAATTCCACCGATGCTATCTTCCTTCATTGTTAAAAGGAAACAAGAGGACATTTGTGGTTTTGGAGTTCCTGCATTAAACAAAGTTGGTGTTGCATGGGTAAACCAACCGTCAGACATTAAATCATACGTTTTAATGGCAGATTTCACATCGTTCTTATGAATTCCAAGGGAAACGCGCATTAACATCTGTTGTGGACGTTCTGCGATTTTTCCATTCAATTTCATCAAGTATGAGCGAGTTAATGTTTTAAATCCGAAGTAATCGTATCTAAAATCGCGATCGTAAATGATACTAGAATCTAATAATTCTTTATTTTCTTGAATAATCTGATAAACATCATCTGCTAGTAATGAGGCATTTTGACCAGTTTTTGGATCAATGTAATTATACATATCACTCATCACCTCCGAAAAGGTTTTCTTCGTTTCTTTATGTAAGTTAGAAACTGCGATTCGCGATGCTAACAAAGCGTAATCTGGGTGGTCAATTGTTTTTGCTGCGGCAACTTCTGCTGCAAGGTTATCCAAGTCTGAAGTTGAAACCCCGTCATAAATTCCTTCAATCACTTTCATTGCTACAGCCTCTGGGGAAACCAAAGGATCAAGTCCATAACACATCTTCACGATGCGTGCTGTGATTTTATCAAATTTCACAGACTCTTTTCTTCCATCTCTTTTTACTACGTACATGATTTTCTTTATAATTCAATTAAAAATCTTCGTTCAAACTAAATGTTTGATTTTCTTTTCCTGCAAGCACACCTGCTTTTTGGTATTCTCCAACTCTTTTTTCAAAGAAGTTACTCTTTCCTTGTAGTGAAATCATTTCCATGAAATCAAAAGGATTGCTTGTGTTATATACTTTCTCGTTTCCTAACTCCACCAATAATCTATCGGCCACGAACTCGATGTATTGACACATTAAATCACTGTTCATTCCTATTAACTTAACTGGAATTGCATCTGCCACAAATTCTTTTTCAATTTCAACAGCATTAGTGATAATATCGCGTACTTGCTCTTTTGGTAATTTATTCACTAAATGTCTTGTGTATAGCAAACATGCAAAATCACAGTGTAAACCTTCATCTCTTGAAATCAATTCATTTGAGAAAGAAAGACCTGGCATTAAACCACGTTTTTTCAACCAGAATATTGAACAAAATGAACCAGAGAAGAAAATTCCTTCCACTGCTGCGAAAGCTACAAGTCGTTCTGCATAAGTTCCTTTGTCAATCCAACGTAATGCCCAGTCGGCCTTTTTTCTAACACAATCTAATGTGTCGATTGCATTAAACAAATGGTCTTTTTCAGCGGAATCTTTGATATAAGTATCAATTAAAAGTGAATACGTTTCTGAATGGATGTTTTCCATTGCAACTTGAAATCCATAAAAGAATTTTGCTTCTGTATATTGAACTTCTGAAAGAAAATGCTCGGCTAAGTTTTCATTAACTATACCATCTGACGCCGCAAAAAAGGCAAGAACGTGTTTAATGAAATGACGTTCATCATCGTTTAATTTATTTTCCCAATCAATTAAGTCTGGCGATAAATCAATTTCCTCAGCAGTCCAAAAACTTGCCTCCGCTTTTTTATAAAAACTCCAAATATCGTCGTGTTGGATTGGGAAGAGAACAAAGCGACTATTGTTGGATTCTAAAATGGGTTCTGTTGTCATTATTTTTTATGTTTTAACACAATTTTATTCCTTTTTGTTTCTAGATAACTTGGTCATTCAGCTTTTTCACGAGCTATAATTGAAGCATCTTCAAAATTTAATTTTATTTCCTCTGTATTTCGTATTTAACGATCGGTCTTCTCTTATCAACCCTGTTTTGAGGCATACAAAATTTGTCAAAAATCCCGCGGTAATCAATTAAAGAAATCAACATTAACTCAATGTTATTAACACCTCGATTCTGAACCCTTTCATTCACAAACCCTTCAGCGATTTTCAACACACAGATGAAAGATATACACAATATTTTTTCCCTTACTTTGTAAAAAAATGACAAAAAAAACTTGCTTTATTATCAAATTTTTATAAGACTGATTACACTGTAAATTTAGAGTCGAAACCTAATTTTTAATATTAAATTTTCGACCTTTTTAAACAGCCTATTGTTATAAATATTAGAACTTGTTACTGGGCAAAGGTTACAGCCTAATTTAACAAAAAACGAAACGATTTTGACAAAAAAAAATTTTGATTTACGATTAAATTTATCTATTTTGGGAAACCATATACGTTAACTACAAAAAAAATAAATTTCTAAATTTCATACCCTGCCAGATGTTCGTATCCAACTCAAAAAAACAGTTTCAATTGGTTAAAGATGGATTCATTAATTTGCTGTTCCCTGAAACATGTTTGGCTTGCGAAACTGAATTATCAGTAAGAGAACATCATATTTGCTATACCTGCTGGGAATCTATTCATTTAACTTATTTTGAAGGATTCAAAGAGCCAAGTTCTCTCGATAAACTATTCTGGGGTCGTGTAAATTTAGAGGCAACCTATGCGCTTTTTTATTTTGAAAAGGGGAAGGCTTCGCAAAAACTGTTGCATGCACTTAAATATCAATTTAAAGGAAATATTGGAGTCTATCTTGGAAGTTTTGCAGCCACGAAACTTGTAAATCATCCTATTTTTAAAGAGGTCCAAGCGCTAATTCCAGTGCCTTTACATTCCAAAAAAACATTTATTCGCGGTTATAATCAAAGTGAAAGAATCGCTCAAGGAATTGCTTCTGTTTGGAAAATCCCTGTTATACAACAAGAAGTTTTAAAAACGAAACACACTGAAAGTCAGACAAGAAAAGACCAATTTCAACGTTGGGAAAATGTGACTTCAATCTTTAAAGTTAAAGGTGATTTATCTAATTATCAACACGTTGCTATTGTTGACGACGTCATCACAACAGGTTCCACCCTAGAGTCGATGGCAAAAGAATTAAAGGAAGCAAATCCAAGTTTACAAATAAGTATTATTAGCTTAGCGCTCGCAAAATCATAATGAAGCCACAAAAATTTTTAATCGTCGGAGCAGGACTTGCGGGCACAAGCTTAGCCCATCATTTACTCGAAGCAGAACAATCAGTAACTATACTCGACAAAGGAGAAAATCATGCAACAGCAATCGCAGCCGGAATGGTCAACCCAATGGTTTTTAGACGTATGAACAAATCGTGGCGCTTAGATGAATGTATGGAAGACGCTATTCCATTTTATAAAGCATTAGAACAACAACTTAACACGCCACTTTATTTCCCAATTACAATCAGACGTATGTTTTCTTCACTACAAGAGCGCGAATTTTGGGAAAAACGTCAAGGTTTAGACGAATACAAAGAATATTTAACTCCCATTACTGAAACTGACAACAACTATTCAAAAGCTAAAAATGAATTTGGAAGTGGACGTTTACAACAAGCTTTTTGGATTGATGCCCTCGCCTTCTACGAAGGAAATCGCAACTATTTTAGAAACATCGACTGTCTATTAAACGAAGCTTTTGATTTGACACAATTCGATGAAAAAACAGCGACCTACAAAGGAATCGAATATGACAAGGTTGTTTTTTGCTGTGGCTATTTGAATAAATACATTCCTTTTTTCGCAAGTGCGCCTGTGGAACAAACGAAAGGTCAAACGCTTACGATTGAATCTCCCAATTTACCTGAAGATGAATCGTTAAATCGTAAATGTTTTGTGTTGCCACTTGGTTCAAACACGTTCCGAATTGGTGCCACCTACGAGTGGAATGACGAATCACTAACAACTACTGAAAAATCAAAACAACTGTTATTGGAACATTTAAGTGTGCTTGGCGATTTTGATTTAAAAGTTGTAGATCAAAGTGTGGGTGTGCGCCCAACTGTTTTAGATAGAAGACCAATTATGGGACAACATCCACAGTTGTCTAAACTATTTATTTTCAACGGTCTTGGCACAAAAGGTTATCTCATGGCGCCAACTTTAGCAAAAGACATGTGTGCATTTTTGTTAGAGGGAAAGAAATTGGAGAAAGAGATTTCGTTGAAAAGGTTTGAAAAAACCCAATAAAGTTTTACAATTGAAGCGCAAAATCGTTTAAATGTAACTTTGAGAATTTTAATATTTACATGCAAATAATCAAAGTCATGAGTTGGAATATAGAAAACAATAGACTTACCAAGTCTTTTTCGTTTGTAAATCAAACTGAGTTATCTGAATTTTTGTTGAAAATCGCTAAACATGCAGATGAAGTTGGACATCATCCAGATGTGACTATTTTTAAATGTAGCATAATGAAGATTGAATTATTTACCCACGATAAAAATCAGATTACAAAATTAGACTATTCGTTGGCTGATTATATCGATTCAATTTGAATTATGAATAGAAAAAGAAAACACTTGCAAAATTAAACAACAATCGATACTTTCTGTTATTCCAAAAATCAATTACTAATAATGATTAAACACACTAAAGAAACATTCAGTCAATTCAGGAAAATTCCTCGTCTCAACTTAATCAATAGTTGTATGGGGTATAAATCAGCCAACTTAATCGCTACAAAATCTGCAGATGGAATTAGTAATGTTGCTGTCTTTTCAAGTGTCACTCATTTGGGAAGCGACCCAGCATTATTGGGATTTATTCTACGTCCAAATACAGTTCCAAGAGATACCTACACAAATTTGAAAGCAACAGGTTTTTTTACGGTAAATGCAATCACAGAAAAAATGATTTCGGCAGCACATCAAAGTTCGGCAGCTTATGATGCATCCGTTTCTGAATTTGAAATGACAGATTTAGAGGAAGAATATTTAGATGAAATCGAGATTCCATTTGTGAAAGGCAGTCCCGTTCGTTTGTTGTGTCGTTATGTGAATGAATATCCGATTATTGAAAATAATACAATTCACATTATTGCTTCTATTGAAGCAATTTACTACGATTCTGTATTAGAAGGAGAAGACAAATGGCTCCAATTGGACAAAGTAAACGTGGTTACCATAAATGGATTAGACGGATATGCGATGCCTCAACTTTTGAAACGTTTTGAATACGCACGTGTCAATCAGGAATTGAAAGAAAAATTATAATTTCTTACGCATTAAGATGTCTTTTTGTGCATCTTCGCCGAGCATAAAAATATGTTTGTCAAATTCCTCGAAACCATTTTTCTGGTAAAATCGAATGGCGCGCTTGTTTTCTTCCCACACTCCTAACCACACATTTTCATTGCCTTTTTCTCTTGCGATTTGAAAAGCGTGGTCCAACAATAATTGACCTATATTTTTACCAAGAAATTCTTTTAACACATAAATTCGCTCGATTTCGATAGAATTTGCGATTTTTTGTTCTGTTTGCGCCGATTCAAAATTTATTTTCAAATAACCAATTATCTCATTTTCCAAAGAAGCAAAGTAAAATTCTGAATTTGGATTATTCAATTCTTCACTTAAACGTTCCAAGGAAAGATCATTTTCCAAGTAACTTGACATATTTTCTTTAGTGTTTACCTCCGCAAATGTTTCGTAAAATGTCAACCTTGAAATTGCTTGAAGCGCTGCGACTTCCTTGAGAGTGATTTTTTGGATAAAAACGGAATCAAGTCTATCCATAAATCACATCAAAGCCCAACTTGATTTTTTCAATTGCAAATTCCAAATCGCTCACTTGATGTGCTTCAGAAATGAAACCAACTTCGTAACCGCTTGGGCCAAAATAAACGCCTTCATTCAATAAAAAATGATGCAATTCATTGAATTTACTCATATCAGGATTGATTTGACTTGCTGCTTGAATTTTCTTATTACCGTTGAATGAAAACCAGAAAATAGAACCAATCGAAACGATTTCAACAGGATAATTATGTGCGTTTGCGTGCTCGTTCAACTGCGAAACCATGAACTTCGTTTTAGCCTCTTGCTTCGCGTAAAAGTCTTCTTGTGCGCAAACTTCCAACTGCGCCAAACCTGCTGCCATTGCCACTGGATTTCCAGACAACGTTCCCGCTTGATAAACAGGTCCTTCAGGTGAAACAAATGCCATTAATTCTTTTTTCGCACCGTAAGCGCCAACAGGCAAACCGCCACCAATGATTTTTCCATAGGTTACGATATCGGGTTGAATGCCATATAATTCAGACGCACCTCCAAAAGAAACACGGAATCCTGAAATTACTTCATCGAAAATTAATAGTACTTTGAACTCTGTACACAACTCGCGCAATTGATTCAAGAAAACGCCATCTTGCAACAACAAACCGTTATTCGCAGGAACAGGTTCAATGATGATACAAGCGATATCGTGGTGGTAATTTTCCAAACAAGCTCGCAAAGCTTCCAAGTCGTTCAATGGTAAAACCAAAGTTTCGTTTGCTAAAACCTCAGGAACACCAGCACTTGAGGATGTTCCAAAAGTTACCAATCCGCTTCCTGCATTTACCAATAAAGCATCTACGTGGCCGTGGTAACAACCATCGAATTTTACAATTTTATTTTTTCCTGTAGCACCTCTCGCCAAACGAATTGCTGACATTACAGCTTCCGTTCCTGAACTAACGAAACGCAATTTATCGATGAACGGAATTCGCTCCAAAATAAAAGCTGCCAATTCATTTTCCTTGCGTGTCGGTGCGCCAAAACTTGCGCCATTTTGCAAAGTAGAAACGATGGAATTGTAAACGTGTGGATGATTGTGTCCCAAAATAAGTGGACCCCAACTGCAACAAAAGTCGATGAATTCGTTGTCGTCTTCGTCCCAAATGCGAGCGCCATCTCCTTTTTTGATAAATAACGGTGTCCCACCAACAGATTTGAAAGCTCTAACGGGAGAATTTACACCTCCAGGGAAGAAATTTTTCGCTGTTGCAAACAAGGATTCTGAAACTGCTCTTTTGATTGGGGATTTAGTACTCATTTCTTAATTATATTTGTAAAAGTTCACAAAAGTAACAATTAAAACGCGCTTATGTTGTTTGAAAACACGCTTGAATTCGCTAAAAAATTAGATGCTCAAGATCCTTTGAAAGATTTTCGTTCAAAATTTAATTTTCCAACCTTCCACGAGAAAACTGTTCGCTATTTTACAGGAAATTCTTTGGGTTTACAGCCTAAAAAAGCGGTGGTATATGTCAATGAAGAGTTACAAAATTGGGCGAAATTTGGTGTAGAAGGACATTTTTTATCAGAACGACCTTGGTTTGCTTACCACGAAAATTTGACGCAACTGACTGCTAATGTGGTAGGTGCCTTGCCAATCGAAGTGGTGGTGACACATTCATTGACAACGAACTTGCATTTATTAATGGTTTCGTTTTACCAACCCAAAGGGAAAAGAACGAAAATTTTGTGCGAAGCAAAAGCCTTTCCAAGTGACCAATATGCTTTGGAATCACAAGTGAATTTTCACGGTTTGTCCAACGATCATTTAGTGGAAATTGCTCCTCGCGAAGGTGAAAATCTAATTCATTTGGAAGATATTTTAGCAAAAATCGAAGAATTAGGTGACGAATTAGCATTAGTGATGATTGGCGGCGTGAATTATTACACTGGTCAATTATTTGATATGAAAGCGATTACAGAAGCAGGTCACAAAGTGGGGGCTTACGTTGGTTTTGATTTGGCGCACGCTGCTGGAAATATCAATTTAAAATTACACGATTGGGGAGTTGATTTCGCTGCTTGGTGTGGTTACAAATATTTAAATTCATCTCCAGGTGGTGTTTCAGGAATGTTTGTTCACGAACGTCATGCTACCAATAAAAATTTACCGCGATTCGCAGGTTGGTGGGGTTACAACAAAGAAAAACGTTTCAAAATGGAACCAGGATTTGAACCAATGCCTGGCGCTGAAGGTTGGCAGTTGAGCAATGCTCCTGTATTGGGAATGGCTGTTCAATTGGCATCTTTGGAAATTTTTGAAGAAGCAGGAATGGATAGAATTGGTGCCAAAAGAGATTTAATGACAGCTTTCACAGAGTTTGTCATCGAAGATATTTCAGAAAGAAACAAAGAAAAATGCACATTTGAGTTGATTACTCCAAAGGACAAAACGCAACGTGGTGCACAACTTTCCATTCAAGCAAAAGGACAAGGAAAAGCATTATTCAAAGCACTTTCAGATTTGGGAGTTATTGCTGACTGGCGCGAACCAAATGTAATTCGCATTGCCCCTGCCCCACTTTATAATTCTTACGAAGATTGTTATTGGTTCGGGCAGTTTTTGCAACAAGCAATACAATAAGATTATTAATTAGGTTTTTTTAATTGTTTTGATATTTGATAAACCATTTAACTCAATCTTCTTAGCAATTAGATTCGAATTCTAACATAGAACGTTTTTTAAATATCTTATCAAACATTAAAGTTAAATTATTTGAGGCTTGGTATTGTCAATCTACCACCGATAATAACTATAAAATCGTTTTATGTTTGTGTTTTTATTTTGTTCAAATAACAGAATGCCTTCAATCTTTTGAAATACTATTTTGAAGTAACAATTACTATAAAATTGTAAAAAAAACTTTCCATAATAATTTCTATAAAATTCTACAAATTAGTTGTTATTGAAAGTTTACCTCGAATCCAGATTTAACGAAATTATTAAGTAAGAATAAAAATTTAGGTTTATTTTTCACAACACTTCGTAAAAATATGATATAAACAATTGATTATCAATAAAATAAATGAAAAATAAATGATTGAAAAATAAGATAATTCATTGATTGTCAGTGTCTTAAATTTATTTCTCACGTACGCAAAAACATGTAAATAATGTGATTAGCAAAATGGAAGGCTTAAATAAATTCAGAAAGTCATTTGTTCTTCAAACGGTTTATATTTTTCTAGCGATCAAGGGTAAAATTAATTTTCTTCAACTTGAACGTTTCGGTGAGTTAGATGAGCAGACATTCCGTAATTATTTTGACAAGTCTTATGACTTCCTAAAGTTTAACTCAGAACTCTTAAAAGAACATGGAAGTGGTCACTATACAATCAGTTTTGACCCGTGTTACATTAGCAAATCAGGAAAGTCCACTCCCGGAGTAAATTGGTTTTGGTCAGGTAGTGCTGGTTCAACAAAATGGGGACTAGAAATCGGAGGAATTGCTGCTATTGACATCAAAAATCATACGGCGTTTCATCTAAGCACCAAACAAACGATCTTCGATTCAGAAAACAAAAATCTAGTGAGTCATTACACTAAATTACTTATTGATAGAAAGTAAGAACTACAAACGCTCTCGAAATATGTAGTTGCAGATGCCTATTTTGCTAGAGAAACTTTCATTTTAATATGTCCCTAACAACTATCAATATAGCTAAGGTAACACACTGGCTATCAACACCGATTAAAGAAAGAAAAGCCTTTTCTATGTCTGACATTAAAACTATGTATCACAATGAATTACTACTCAATCGATTTTTTTAAGGTTCGGAATTAACCCAAACCTTGCAAAAAACAAAGCTTAAGCACTTCAACTCCTTGATTATGGTAAAATCGCCGCTTAATTACTTAACGAAGTATTGTTAAGACACAACAAGGTATTTATTACATAGATATTAAAAGTCATGGCTTTAAATCAAACGTAATAAAACAGGTAATTAGATAAAATAGAAGGTAAAATAATTTTATAAGAGGCTGTCTCAAAAAGGCAGTCTCTTTTTTTGTAAATATTGCCAACATAAGTTTTCAGTTAATGTATTGAATGAAAATATTACAATACTTAATAACAGAACTTTAATATCAATTTCTATGTCTTTCTCTCTTGATTTAGTAAAAATTTCATTCGGTAAATTAACTAATTGGAGTGAAATTTAGCTTAACAGGCTTGATTTTCAAAATTAAAATATTTTACAAGTTTGTATACGAATGCTCAGAAAAAAGACACCTTTTAAACAAACCAAATGTCGTTAATAATTTCAAATCCTGCATAATCGTTCACGCGATCTATGATTAGTTGTTTGCCGAAAAGTAATTCTTCACGCATCACAGAAGAATCGATAACCAAGCGCATTCTTTTATTTGAAATTGTTATTTCTTTCGTTCTAAAAGCAACAGCCTTTCCCATTAAAATTGGCCAATTTTCAATCACATCGTATTCTTTCATCTTATGCTCTAAAGAATAAGCTTTTAAGAATTTGTCAATAATTTCTTTTAAAGGTTGTTCGTCTGACGAACGTTTATCTTCTTCGCGCATGATGTAAAGATAAGGATATTTAACTCTTAATCCATCAATGTGTTCTCGTCATCGTTTCGGGCACACAAATAATGAAATCCGCTTTTCCAAGGTTTTCTTTTTCTAGTTTGTAAATGTTGTTTTGAGTTACCGTTGAAATAGTCATAATTTTAGTTTCGGGTTTTTCTTTCCAGATATACCACAAAATACCTTGCTTAAAATCCGAATGAAAAGCACCGTTGAAATGAAGAATTTTAGTTTCCTTTTGCAAAGCAGCTAGAATAAACTTGGCCATTGTCGCGTCTTTGATTGCTTGAGCTTCCACCATATTTGCTCCCATATGAGCTCCCATTTCTTTCACAGCTTGATATTGCGAAAGAGTGGTGTCAATTGGAAAATCAACTGCTGCCATTTGCGATTTAATAATTGGAGACAAAGTGTCTAGAGCTGCCCTTCCTTTTTTGAAAAGTAACGAAGCATATTTCCGTTGAATGTTTGCAGCGATTGCATTTAATTGTTTTTCTTTTGCATAATCTAAAAGTGGCTTATAATCTGTTTCATAATTTGGCCAAAGGCGACAAGAGTCTTTGAATTGTTTGTCATTCAGTTTTCCGATTAAATAATTATTTAAAATAGCTTGTTGATCTTGTTCAAACATTTCAAAAGACAAAACTAAATTCGATTGATGCTCAGCGTGTAAGTCAACCATTAATTCATATTCTAACCAATGTGATATTGGATTATCGTGAAATTCTCCAAAAAACACCAACTGATTTTCAAGTGCCAATGCTTTCATTTGCTTGTAACTAGCCTTTTTACCATTTGCTTTGTAAATCACAAAAGCGTTTTCTTTTTGAGCAAAAACAAGCGTTGAAACAAAGATGAGGTAACTTAGAATTAATAATCGCATCATTTGGTTTTAGTTAAATTTTTACTTTGAGTTAACATTTATTAATGAATATTCTTACATTTGAAATACTTCATCATGCACTCAATGAAACAAATTTACAGTTTTTACCTATTCTTAGGTTTATTTTTAATACCCAACGTTTCCTATTCACAAGGTTTTCAAGTGAATTTCCAAGGACAAAAACAACAAGCAATGGGTTGTGCGGGAACAGCTTTACAAACAGATGGCGCAAGTTTATTTTTCAATCCAGGAGCGAGTGCTTTTGCGAAAGAAAATTCTGTGAATGTCGCTACAACGCCCATTTTTGCTAACGTGATGTACATAGATTCCGCTACCAATGACGTTTATCGAACAGAAAATCCTGTTGGTACTCCATTCTCGGCGTATGGTCTTTTTCAACTGAAGGAAGATGGTAAATTAAAACTTGGAATCGCAGCTTACACGCCTTTTGGAAGCACTGTTCAGTGGGAAAAAAACTGGATTGGTCGCTTTGCAATCACCCGTTTGGAGTTAAAAGCAATTTTTATTCAACCAACTATTTCTTACCGAATTTCTGATAAAATTGGTGTTGGAGCAGGATTTGTTTACAGTACAGGTAATGTGAATTTACAAAAAGACATTCCTGTTCAATTTGAAGATGGAACGTTCGCAAAAGCTGAATTAGCAGGAAAAGCACAAGGATTTGGTTACAATTTAGGTGTTCAAATTAATGCAACTGAAAAATTAGGAATTGGCTTAAATTTCCGTTCCAAAGTTCAAATGAATCTTAATGATGGAGAAGCAACATTCACTGTCCCAAGTGGTCTAGACCCTAATTTCCCAGATGGAAAATTTGTTGGAGGTTTGCCCTTGCCACAAGTTACCACACTTGGACTTTCTTATAAATTGAATGACAAATGGGCTTTTGTTTTAGACATCAATCACGTTGCTTGGAAAGCGTATGACACTCTAGCGTTTGATTATGAAATAAATACAACTTCGTTATTAGACACAAAATCAGCAAGAGATTATAAAAATATTGTTGCTTTTAGAGCCGGCGCTTCTTATAAAGTGATGAAAAATGTAGAAGTTCGTTTTGGTGGCGGATATGGTTTGACTCCCGTTCAAGATGGATACGTTACGCCCGAAACACCTGATGGAAATAGAGCTTATGGAACTTTTGGCTTAGGTTATGAATTAGGTGAGCATTTTGCAATTGATGCATCTTGCTATTACACCCAAATCACAAGAGCTGATATCAATAAAGAAACAAATTTAAATGGGACTTTCACTACTAAAGCTATTGCAGCAGGTATAGGATTTATTTATAAATGGTAGTCATGACAAAAAATATTCTTTCAATTTTTACATTTAGTTTATTGGTTGTTTTAACAGCTTGTAAACCAAAATATGAAGCAACAACTCCAGATCAAGGAGAAATGAATCCAAGCCGATTTGTAATGATTGGTGGCGGACACGCTGGAGGTTATATGGATGATGCATTAACTTATGAAGGTCAAACAAATTCAGTTGCCAACATTCTTGCGGAACAATTCAAAACAATTGGTGGTGGTGCTTTTAATCAACCTTATGTAAGTCAAAGTTCGATGGGTGTGAGTATCGCGGGATTGGCGCCCTTTAAATTGGGATATAAAACAGATTGTAAAAACGTAACTTCTTTATCTCCAGTTCGAATAGCAACAGGTGGAGATTTATCCGTTTTAACCGATAACCTTTACACAGCAAGTAACAAATTTGGAAATTTTGGAATTCCTGGATTGAAGTTAATGGATATTTCAAACACGGCTTATGCCAATATTAATCCGTTCTTTAAAAGAATGAGTTCCAGCACAACTTCTAGTGTCTTGGATAATGTGATGGGGGTTGACCCAACTTTTTTTAGTATTTTCCTTGGAATTGAAGACGTGATGGATTATGCTAAAAGTGGTGGAAAAAACAACAATCTTCCTTCTACTGCAAACTTTGAAGCAGCTTACTCGAATTTAGTTCAAGTGTTGACTGCAAATGGTGCAAAAGGAGTGGTTGCAACAATTCCAGACGTAACTCAAATGCCTTACTTCACTACAATTCCTTGGAACGGACTAAATTTAGACTCAGCAAGCAATCAAACTTTAAATAGTATTTACAATCCATTAAATTTTTTCTTTGAAATTGGAAGCAACCCGTTTATGATTGAAGATCCAGGGGCTAATGATTTCGGAGTTCGTCAACTTTTGGATGGTGAGTTGCTTTTATTGAGTGTTCCATTGGATTCTGTTAAATGCAACCAAATGGGTGTTTTATTTCCATTACGAACTGAATTTGTGTTGACTTTGGAAGAAATTTCAACATTGAGAAATCAGATAGCAGCTTATAATTCAATCATTAAAACCATTGCAGCTCAAAATAATTTAGCAGTAGTTGAAACGGATAAATTTGCTGAAAATCTAAAAGATGGATTTGTTTACAATGGAATTTCAATGAGTGCGAAATTTGTTTCTGGTGGCGCTTATTCGTTAGATGGAATACATTACAATGCAAAAGGAAACGCACTCTTAGCAAATGAGTTTATCAAAGCAATCAATAAAAAATATAAATCTACCATACATCAAGTGAATGCAGGTAATTATGACGCAACCCTTTTTCCTTAATAATTAATAACTTAAAAACATGAGAAATTTTACTTTACTTCTTGCGATTTTTTCCTTTGCAAATTTTTTCGCGCAAACACCATGCGAAACAGGTCGTTATGCGGAGGATGTCTTTCCAAACTTTACAGTGACTAGCGACATTACTTATGGACAAAACACATCTTGGAACAACTCAAATACTGTATTAAAGTTGGATTTTTATGAACCAACTGGAGATACGGAAACAGCTCGTCCTTTAATTATTTGGGTACACGGAGGAAGTTTTATCGGTGGTTCAAAAACTGACATCGATGTGAAAACTTGGTCAGAGCGTTTTGCTAAAAAAGGGTATGCTTGTGCATCAATCGATTACCGTTTAGGTTTCTTTCCTTTTGACTCAGCGAATGCAGTAAAAGCAGTAGTTAGAGCAACACAAGATTTAAGAGCAGCTATTCGTTTCTTCTACAAAGACAGACAAACAACTGATACTTATAAAATCGATACAACAAAAATTTACATTGGAGGTAGTTCTGCAGGTGCAATTACAGCACTACATGTTGGTTACTTAGATAAAGAGTGTGAAATTCAAGATTATTTGAATGCTTCTACAATTGCATCACTTGGAGGTTTAGAAGGTACAAGTGGAAATCCTGGTTATTCAATGGATGTGAAAGCGGTTATCAATGGATGTGGAGCTTTAGCGCGTTACAGTTGGTTAGAAGCTGGTGATATTCCTTTATGTTCCATTCATGGAACGAATGATGGAACAGTAAAATATAACCGTGGAATTGTAAATCCAGGAACTCCTTTAATGTACTTGGATGGAAGTAGAATGATTCATAAAAGAGCTTGTGCGGTTGATTTAGACCACCAATTCTACACGTTCGCAGGTGCGCCTCACGTTCCTTATGCTGGAACATCAGCAGCAGCTTTAGCTTACATGGATACTACTGTAAACTTCGTAAGAGATTTCTTAGTACGTCAAATGGGTTGTACTCAAACAGCTTTACAACCAGAAAATAGCCCATTACAAGCAGCAACTTTATACCCAACTGTTTATTGTGATGGAAGTCCAGTTGATGAAGCTTGTGAAATCGTTGGTTTTGATGAAATTAAATCGGTAGATTTTTCAATTTATCCAAATCCAACAAAAGATAAATTAACAATTGAGTTTAGCGCAGAAGGGAATTATTCTATTCAAATTATTGATTTAATGGGAAGAACGATTGTTGCGAATAAATCGGTTACATCAGGTTCAATTTTAAATCTTGATAAATTGACAAGTGGTAACTATTTTGTTGTTATTTCAGATGAAAAATCAAACTTAAAAGGAACACAAAAACTAGTTATTAAATAAGCTAGTTTAATAATTTATTGGCCAAGTTTAAGGTTAATCACTGAAAAGGGTTTAATTTTAAACTTGGCTTTTTTATTTTCACACATCAACACAATCAATCATGAAAAAACACTTTTTTTTAGGTTCCTTCTTGCTTTTAGGAAGTAGCTTGTTTGGCCAAACTTTAAGTTCGACTCCAAGCAAAGAAAAACAAGTAAAAACTGCAGAATCAAGTGCAAAACCTTTAAGTGAAGCATTAAAAAATCAAACCTTAAATACTTCAAGAAATCAACCAAAGAAAATAAAAAAAACAGTAATTAGAGAAACATTAATTGAAAAAAAAAGAGAAGATGAAAAATAGTTTAATCGCTTTCTTCAGTGTTGTTTCTTTTTCAACTTCACTTTGGGCTCAATCCTATTCAGAGGGATTTGAAGATTTGAATTCACTTTCAGATTGGTTAATAAGAAATAATAGTGTTCTTCCCAATGCAAATTCTGGCTGGGGAGCGGGAAACCCGAACGTTTTTGCTGCTGAATCAGGGACCCAAGGCTCTTATTTAACTTGTGGTTACAACAGCACAACAAGCGCAACAGGAACTACAATTAGCAATTGGCTATTTACTCCAACACAAACCTACAATAATGGCGATGTAATCACATTTTACACGCGCGTTAGCGGTAATTCACCTGTTTATCCAGACCGATTAGAAGTGCGTTTAAGTACTGCTGGAAATGGAATAAATGTTGGTACTACTGAAACTTCAGTTGGAACCTATACAACTTTGTTATTAACCGTAAATCCAGACCTAACTACAACTGGTTATCCGAACACATGGACGCTTTATTCAGCAACCATTTCTGGTTTATCAGGTCCAACAAATGGCCGAGTTGCTTTTAGATACTTTGTCACAAATGCTGGTCCAGGTGGTGCGAATTCGGATTATATTGGGATTGATAGTTACACTTATACGTCTGTAGCAACAGCGCCAGTTAATGATGAGTGTATTGGTGCACTAAATCTTATTCAAGGTGCAAGTTGTGTAAATACTGCTGGAACAGTAGCTTATGCATCAGAATCTCAAGTTGCTTGTACAGGAACAGCAAATAATGATGTGTGGTACAAATTTACAGCAACCGAAACAGGGGCTTCAATTACCCTAGATGGTTCACCTCAATTTGATGGTGTATTTCAACTATTTTCTGGAAATTCTTGCGCAAGTTTAACTTCATTGAATTGTACTGATGTTAGTTCTGAAGGCGAGGTTGAGTCTTCTGTTATAAATAATTTAACCATTGGTCAAACGTATTACATCCGTGTTCACGATTACCTAGACGATATTCCAAACACTATGACTTTTGACATTTGTGTTCAACAATTTACACAATGTGCCTTAACCCAACCAGCAAATGCCTTACTTGAAAACGAAACATGTGGCACAGATAATAATGGTGGATGTAACACAACAAATCCTGTTTACTACAATATCAGCTGTGGACAAACGGTTTTTGGTAGTGCTTGGGCAGACAATAGCAATAGAGATACAGATTGGTATCGTTTTCAACTAGGTGTACCAGGAAATGTTTCTTGGTCAGCGTCTGCAGAGTTTCCTTATGCTTTATTGCTTGTAGATATTACGAATTGTGCAACACCAACTGTTCTTGCTTCAGCATCTTTTAATGCTTGTCAAGATGGTTCAATTAATTTTGATTTCACAGCAACTGGAAATTATGCAGCGGTGATTTTACCTACCGTTTTTTCAGGTTATGCCTGTAATACAAACAACGATTATATCGTAACTTTAAATTTGCCAAGTACCATAACATCTATTTCCGCGCAAGGACCAACAAGTTTTTGTACAAATGGAAGTTCAACTATTGCGGCTGCTGAAACAACAGGTGGATTTCAATGGTTTTTAAATGGGAATTTATTGCCAACGCAAATCACTTCTACTTTAACAGCAACTCAAGGTGGAACTTATACTTTAATTTATACCAATACAAATGGATGTGTTGCTCCTTTAACACAAGGCGTAAACATGAGTACTATTCCATTGGATAATGCAACGTTTAGCTTTCCGTCGGGAACTGTATGTGTGGGTGGTCAAAACACAACACCAACTGCGAGTTCTACAGGTACCTTCAGTGCAAACAGTAGTGATTTAGTTTTTGCAAATACTTCTACAGGAGAAGTAAACATTCCAAGTTCATTAGCAGGTACTTACACAATCACCTTTTTAACAAATGGAGCTTGCCCAACTTCTTCAACGCAACAATTATCAATTTCTAGTTCTTTGGTCGCGGACTTTAGCTATGCTAGTTCAGCTTTTTGTTTGAATGACGCCAATCAGCAAGTTACCTTATTAAACGGTGGAGGAATTGGGGTTTTTAGTTCAACAAATGGATTAATTTTAAATCCTCAAACTGGCGAAATTAATCCAAGCTTATCAACGGTTGGTTCTTATCAAGTTACCAATACAATTGCGGCTTCTGGTGCTTGTCCTCAGGCGAGTGCAACTTTTGGTGTTACAATCAATGGAACAGCAGTAGATTTTCCAGCAATTGCTACCGTTTGTGAAAGTGCAAATACATTTACTTTAAACGCTACGCCAGCTGGAGGAACTTTCGCAGGTACTGGAGTTGAAAATGCAAGCAATTTTAACCCTTCAATAGCTATTGGAGCAAATACAATCACCTACCAATACATAGATGAAAACAATTGTATAAATACCGCTTCACAAACAATTAATGTGGAAGCAAATCCAGTAGTGACTTTTGGATCTTACAATCCTTTATGTGCTAACGCATCACAAATTAATTTGAACAATGGTTTACCTTCGGGAGGAACTTATATTGGTGCTGGAATTGGCAACAATCAATTTACACCTTCTACTAGTTTAATTGGTGTAAATAATGCAGTTTATAACTACGTTTCACCGAATGGATGTACAGGAAATGCACTTGGAACAATTACTGTTAACGCAATTCCAACTGTAACTTTTGATGCTGTTTCACCAATTTGTGAAAATGCGACACCTATCACACTTACGCAAGTTACACCAGCAGGCGGAACATTTTCAGGTTCTGGAATTACAGGAACAAATAGTTTCAATCCAACTGTTGCAGGCGATGGTTCACATCCAATAACATATACTGTTACTGAAAATGGATGTTCTGGAAGTGCGCAAACTACAATTGTAGTAAACGCAGCACCTGTGGTTACTTTTGATGCTATTAATCCAATTTGTGATACTACAGCTCAATTTGCGATTACGGAAGTATCACCAGCAGGAGGAACTTTCTCTGGAAATGGAATCAGTGCTCCGAACTTGTTTACAGCAGCTGTTGCAGGAATTGGTACACATCCAATTGTTTATGCTGTCACACAAAATGGTTGTACAGGTTCAGCAACCCAATCCATCATTGTTGAAAATTGTAACAGTTTGGAGGAACAAACACTTAGTTATTCCATCTATCCGAATCCTTCGACAGGTATTTTTACAGTTAAATCAAGCGCTGAGGTTTTAGTTTCAATTTTATCTTTAGACGGTAGAATATTAATTGATAAACAAGCATTTACAGCAGGAACAAGTACGCTTGATTGTAGTGATTTTGCAAAAGGACAGTATTTGATTTTGTTGACGACAGAAAAATCTTCTAGTATCGAAAAGATAATATTAGAATAATTCACTATCTTCGCGCTCACTAAGGTCTCGTGGCCGAGCGGCTAGGCACCGGTCTGCAAAACCGTCTACTCCGGTTCGAATCCGGACGAGACCTCAAAAAAGCTTCATGGAAACATGGAGCTTTTTTTTGAGTTTATAAAGATAAACAAGAATTTAAACCCAAAAACTCACGCCCCTGATTGTAGCGGCATCCTCCGACAAGACAGAGTGAGAGCGGAGAATAAGAGCGGGAAGGTCGGAGATACAGCGAAAAGCAGGAAAAGGCGCCTATTAATTTCTTTTCTGATTAACGTGTTTTGCGAGAATTCGTTTTCCTTCGATTTTCACCATGGAAGTGCTTCGAAATGACCACACAATATCGCTAGCATTTTTGCGCGTTTCCTCAATGTCAACAATTGGATGAGGATAATCAACGCCAATTTTGCACTGATAAAATTCTTGTTCCATTTCGCTCAATTTCCAAGGTTCGTGGATAAGGTGCGCAGGAATATTTTTCAATTCAGGTAACCATTGTTTGATAAAATCGCCTTCTGGATCGTGGTTTTCGGAATTCTTAATCGGGTTGTAAATTCGAATCGTATTGATACCTGTCACGCCCGATTGCATTTGTAATTGCGGATAGTGAATCCCTGGTTCGTAGTCTAAGAATTGCCGTGCGAGAAAATGTAAATCGCGCCAATCTTGCCATAAATTGAAGACAAAAAACGACACAACCATCGCACGCATTCTGAAGTTGATGTAGCCAGTTTGCACCACACAACGCATACACGCATCCACAATTGGAACGCCAGTTTTACCTTCTTGCCACGCCTGAATATAACGTTCGTTTCTAACTTTTTGAAGTTGATTGTAAGCTTTGTTGACGTTCTCAAATTCCATACTACATTCATCTTCAAACTTTTGAATAAAGTGACAATGCCAATGTAAACGTGAAATGAAATTATCCAACGCCCGTTTGTTTTTCGAAGTTTTGTAATGCTGTTGGGTGTACAAATAAACCATTCGCATACTGATATTTCCGTAGGCCAAATAAGGCGAAATTCGGCTACAACCTTTACGACTCAACAAGGGTTTTGAAATGTGTTTGCTGTAATTCACATAGCGTTCTTCCAAGAAACTTTTTAAATAACGCCAAGCCAATGTTTCGCCACCTTCTTGAAAATTTTTGTTTCTGGTGGTAATGTTTTCGGCTAGTTTAGGTCCTTTGATTTGCTGGTAAAATTGATCCTCCAGTTTCAAAAAATTGGTGTTTTCTTCATCAATTAATTTTGGTTCAGAAGTCATTGTTGTTTTCCAACGTTTTTCCCAATCGCTTCGATTTTTCAGTTTGCGAATGATTCCATTGGTGCGACTTTCTTTCCACTTGATTTGTTTTTCCATAAAGAAAGTTTGCATTTGTAAATCGCGGTTGAAAGTGAGTTTATTGCCAATTTCCTGATGTGAAAAGACGTTTTGAATGTCAAATTCTTCGCTTAAAAGTAGGAAAACAGGTTGAACTTCTGAATGGAAAATATAAACTAGAGCTTTTAAATCTTTAAGTTTTGTATTCATATCCATCAACGATTCATAAACAAAGCGCCAATGTCGCACATCGCTGTCGTCGTAAGCCATTACGCTTGGTTCGAAACAATACAAAAGCAAAATTGGAAGCGTATCTTTTTGAGCCAAAAACAAAGGTTCATGGTCTGTAAAACGCAAGTCGCGCTTGAACCAAACGATGTTTATTTTTTGTTTCAAAATCAATTTTCATCAAACATCAAGCATCCAAAATCAAGCATTCTTAATGCTTCCCATTCCACCATCCACGTGCATAATCTGACCTGTAATCCAGCTTGCATTTTCAGAAAGTAGAAATTCCACCATATTAGCAAGGTCTTTTGGTTCACCAATTTTTTTCAAAGGATGACGATTCGCACTTGCTTCGATTTTTTCAGGGGTGCTCAATAAACGCTCTGCCATTGGAGTATGCGTCAACGAAGGAGCCACGCAATTCACTCTAATTTTCGGTGCAAATTCAGCTGCCAATGAACGTGTTAAACCTTCAATCGCGCCTTTGCTTACTGCAATAGAAGCGTGGAAAGGCATTCCAGTTTGAACAGCAACTGTGCTAAATAAAACAATAGATGCTTCGTCGGATAATTGTAAGTTCGGTGTATACGTTTGAATGCTTTTTATTGCTCCTAAAACGTTAATGTTGAAATCGTTTAGAAAGTCATTTTCTTTTAAACCTCTAAAGGGTTTTAGGTTAATTGACCCTGGAAAATAAACCAAACCATCTATTGTTCCTTCTAATTTTGGAAAACTAGTTTCGCCATTGAGTGTGTATTCATAAAACTCCGTAAAAGACGCATCAGGTTCGTTTCTTGAAATGGATATAACTCGTTCATTTTTTGCAAAAAGTGCTTTTGCGACTTCTTTTGCTACGGCTGATGAAGCTCCAATTAATAATGTTGTTTTCATGTTTTTCAAACAACCAAACCAGTGAAATTGTTTTTATAAAAACTATTAAGAAGTTGTGTTTCACTAAGATATTTTCTTTTCGCCGCGGCGAATCCTTCAAGGTTCAAAATGAATTTCCCTTTAATTATCCAAACAAAATCAAATAATAATTTTATTTTTGTCTACTATAAAAGAAATAGTTATTTAAATTGAAAACATGAAATTTGTAAAAACACTCAGCTTATTCTCTTTAGCCTCGATTTTTGTTGCATGTGGCTCATTGAAAAACTCTTCAAAAGGAAGTTCTGAAGGGGAAACATTATTAGAAGTACATTGCAGTAGTGATGAATTCTTAAATAATAAAGAATATTTCAGAGCAACTGGAATTGGTGAAAGCATGGACCAGATGGCTGCAAATAAAAAAGCAAGATCTAATGCGCAAGGAGAGTTAGCAAAAACACTTAATTCAACAATGAAAATTGTAACAGACAATTATGTTAAATCTAGCGAAGTAAACAACCAAGAAGAATTAACAGAAAAATTTGAAGAATTATCAAGAACAGTCGTAAATCAGCAATTGGAAGGTGCTAGAAAAATTTGTGAAAAATACACCAAAACGAAAGAAGGTAACTATAAATGCTATATGGCACTAGAGCTTTCTGGTAAAGAAATGTTAGCAAAATACAATGAAAAAATCATCGCCGATCCTTCTATAAAAGCAGATTACGATTACGAAAAATTTAAGAAAACTTTCGATGAAGAAATGATGAAATTGGAACAAAAAAATAAATAACCAATTATAAAGTATTCTGAAAATGTCTTGAAAACTCAAGGCATTTTTTTTTCTCAAATTTACCAAAACATGAAAAATCTTTTTTTGATACTTTTAATTATTATATGCGCAAATAGTGCTTTTTCACAAAAAAAAAAGAAGCCTGATTGGGTGCAGAATTACCCCACACTTGAAAATGATTATATCGGAATAGCTTCAGCAAGTAAGTCAAATCCAAACTACAAGGAACTGGCAAAACAAAATGCTTTAAATATGCTCTCCAATTCAATTTCCGTCAATGTTTCGGTAGTATCTGTTTTTGCCCAAAACGAAACCAATAAACAGTTTACGGAAGAGTTTAATGAAGTAACCAAAACGCAAACCAAAAACTATATTGAAGGTTATGAAATTCAGGCAGAATGGGAGGATAAAAAAAACTATTGGGTATTTATTAAAGTTAACAAACAAAAGTTTCTCGAAAATAAAGAACGAAAAAAAAATGAAGTCACTTTGCAAGCATTTGATATTTTCAAAAATGCATTAAATCAAGATCAAGCAAATCAAATCCAATTAGCCTTGCTCAATTATACACGCGCATTGAGCTTGTTGAGTCCCTTTTTATCAGAAACAATCGTTATAAATGACAACGGCAAATCCATTTATTTAGCCAATGAAATTATCAATCAAGTTTCAAAGTTATTTAAAGAGATTAATTTTAATACACCTAAATCTGCCTTAAAAACTTACCAAGCGGAAGCATTGACAAATGTCGAGTTAACAGCCTATAGAGGCTCCACCAATTTGTCTTATATTCCATTGAAATTTGAAACAAATGATGTAGAAATTATTGGTAAAAATCATCAAACAGATAAGCAAGGAAAATGTATGTTTTCTACTAATCCTTTCTTACAAAAAGAAAAACAGAAATACCTTATATCTGTGTTTGTGAATTTTGAAGCCTTATTGAAAGAGGCCACGCAAGATAATCTTATTATCAACCTTTTTGCCAACTTAACGCCCAATGTGTTAACCATAACAATAGAAAATTCAAATTCACTTTTTGACAGAAGTGAACAATCATTTTTTAAAGGCACAAGTACACCATCGAACTTTCAAAATCAATCTTCTTTTGGAACAACTAATAAATCAAACGAAAGTTTAAAATACACTAATTTTGAGACCATGCGCGATGCGTTGAAGTTAAAATTTTCTTCTGAGCAACTAGAAATCATTTCGTTTAATGCCCCCAATTTACCAATCGATGCTAAACAATTGGCTTCTTTAATTTCAGAAATTCCTTTTGACGAGCAAAAAATTAATGTCGTAAAAATTTATTTACCTTATTTGACTAGTAAACCTAAAAATCTTTACAACATTTTGGTTAAGGAAATTACTTTCGATAATGCTAAAATTGAATTAAAGAGGATGTTAGAGGCTGGAAATTAGATGTTTGGAAGAAAATGAAGTTAAAAAAAGCTTCAAGTTCAAAAGTACTAGGAAACATTTTTTTAGGAGAATTTATTCGTCAATCTACTAAGTTTATATTTGTTAAGAAATAGCAGGGTAATTCACTCGGTTTTTTGAATGTGAATCTCTTCTACAAAATCCTGATTCTTTGAATTATAATGTAGTTTAATAGATAAACTAACTAGTAATACGAAACAAAATGTCACCTAACTATTTGTTACCTTTTAAAAAGTCTATTTTTATTATTTCGTACTTAAAATTTCCATAGAAATCCTTTATTTATATATATTAACTGCGTTTCAAGTTAACTGATTAAATTATAATTTTTGAGCTAAATGCATTTAATTTTTAACTATATCATTAGCAAAATTGGCCAAAATTTAAGTATTTTAAAAGATTTATATTTAATTGTCATTTTATGTCGGTCTATTTAAGTTATTTCTGTAAAAACAATAGATTCAATTTAAGTTATAGTCCTAGTTTTTAAATTGAACAATCTGATTTTTAAATTCGATTTAACATAAAGTCCTGAAAACCTTATATATTAAAGCCTGTGTTTATGAATTGCTGTGTTTGAAATGTAAATTGCTATAAGTATCTTTGCATTCTAATGATGAAACCAACAAGAAAATCCCCACCAAAAAATGGGTCAGCACCAAAAAAAACGGTTGCTAAAAAACCAACAATTGACACTAAAAAACCTTTAGTCAAAAATGAAGGTGCTAAAGATGATTCAGTTACAGCAAGAGATAAGCGTAAGTATATTGATTTCAAAATCAAGGTTAAAAAAGGAGATCCGCTTCCCTCTTTTCGGGAAGACAACATTCGTTTAAATAAGTACTTATCAAATGCTGGTGTATGCTCAAGAAGAGAGGCTGATGTTTTGATTGAAACTGGAGTAGTTTCTGTAAATGGAAAAATTGTAACAGAATTAGGATTTAAAATCAATCAAGGTGATGTTGTGCAATATGATGGAGAAACAATCAATGCAGAAACAAAACGCTATGTCTTACTGAATAAACCAAAGGGATTCATTACCACAATGGACGACCCACGAGGAAGAAAAACAGTGATGTCTTTAGTTGCTAAAGCTTGTCGTGAGCGAATCTACCCTGTTGGACGGTTGGATAGAGAAACTACAGGTTTATTGTTGTTCACAAACGATGGAGATATGGCAAAAAAGCTAACTCATCCACGTTACCAGGCTGTAAAAATGTACCACGTTGAATTAAATAAATCAGTTGCAAAAGAAGATTTAGAGAAATTATTAAACGGTGTTGACTTAGAAGATGGGAAAACAAAAGTTGATAAAGTTGAATACGTTGAGAACGGAACATCTAAAGAGGTTGGTGTAGAAATTCACTCCGGAAAAAACAGAATTGTTCGTCGCTTGTTTGAAGCTTTGGGATATCAAGTTGTAAAATTAGATCGTGTTCAATTCGGTGGTTTAACAAAAAAAGATTTACCTAGAGGATACTACCGCCACCTAACAGAGCAAGAAATTGCTTATTTAAAAATGACAAAATAATGAAATCTTCTATTTTATTTTTTCTTATTGGAATTGTACTTTGGTCGTGTTCTGATTCTCCAAAATTTCATTCAGAAAACCCAAACGTTGATTATTTTTATAAATTAGATTCAGTTCCTAAAGTATATTTATATCGCGATGTTGCAAGAGGTTTAGAAGAAGAATTTAATAGAATTTACACCGTAACTGATAATGAAGGTGAACATTTGATAGTTGAGAGATACGCTAGTGACGGACGATTACTTGAAGCTACAAATTACAACATAGATTCTTTGAATATCCAAGATCATATGGTAGTGAATTTCAAAAAAGAAAAAGAAAAATCAATCCTCTATAAAAACACATTATTTCCGATGAATCTTAAAAAAGAAACTTGGTTCGCAGTTAAGTTCAAAGGAGTTACGGATTCTACCATTATGGTGAAAGAGGTGAAACGAAAATTCAAACGAAACAAGGAAATTGATGTAATGGGTGAAAAAGTAGATGCACTCGTTTTTGAAGAAAAAGTGAAACTAACAGTATTAAATCCGTTTACTAAGAAAGAAGAGTCTCGTCAAGCAACAGCTACATCCTATTTTGCTAAAGGTTATGGCTTAGTGGAGTGGCACAGTGGAAGTAAACAAGTTCACTACCGCTTAGAGCGTATTCTGGAACAACAGGAATGGGTTAAAATAATTACAAGATGAGATTAGTGATTTTAGTTTTTATAAATTTGGTGAGTTTGAGTTTAATTGCTCAATACAAACCTTATAAGAAACCAAAACCAAGAAAATCTAACGCCTCTGGCACAATGGACCTATCTTGGGGTTATAATCTAAGCTCTTATACAAAAAGTACTATTCAATTTGTAGGTGCTGGTTATGATTTCAAAATTGCTGGTGTAAAAGCTGTAGACCGACCTTCAAAAGATATAAAAACCTATTTTAATCCACAAACTCTAACCGTTCCTCAGTTTAATGTAAGAATCGGTTACAATTACAAAAACAATTGGAATGTTTCAATTGGTTACGACCATATGAAATATGTTATGGTTCACAATACTCCTTATTTATTGACTGGAAAAATTAATCCAGGCGTTGATAATGTAACGAATTGGTCTGGAACTTATGCGGGTGATACAATTACAACCAACGGGCAAACTTTTCATTACGAAAACTCAAATGGTTTAAATTATATACGATTAGAAATAGCAAAATTAAGAGTTTGGCACCGTTCAAGAAGTGGAAATTTTGCTTTTACCACTTTGTTAGGCGGATCGTTTGGTGGGATTTTAAGTTTTAATGACTTCACATTTGCCGGTAGAAAAGACTTAGCCACCGTTTCTCTTTCTGGAATTGGCGTTTCTGGCCATTTAGGAGGAAGATTTGAGTTTTATAAACGGTTTTTTGTACAAATGAATGCAGCTACAGGTTTTTTGATGCAATCTCGTGTAAAAACTAGACCAAATGACTACGACTCTCACGCACGACAACGATTTGGTTACGCTTCAGGAGCAATTGTCATTGGTGGATTTATTTACATTCGTCCAAAAAATGATTGTAACAGTTGTCCAAACTGGTAATAGTTAAAATATGAAGTATCTAATTGTTGGTTTAGGAAATCCCGGCTCAGAATATGAAGAAACACGCCATAACATCGGGTTTAAAGTTGTAGATGCATTAGCGAAAGAACTTGGTGATTCATTTTCTCTGAATAAAGCAGCTTTTCGTGCTGAAGTAAAATTCAAAGGGCGAACATTAATCCTAATCAAACCAATAACTTATATGAATCTATCTGGGAAAGCGGTCAATTATTGGATGCAAACAGAAAAAATTCCTATTGAAAATTTAGTCGTTATTACAGACGATATTGCTCTTCCTTTTGGAAAATTGCGAATGAAAGGAAAAGGAAGTGACGGTGGGCATAATGGTTTAAAAGATATACAAGCAACGTTAAATACTCAAGAATACACACGTCTTCGGTTTGGTGTTGGAAGTGATTTCTCCAAAGGTCGTCAAGCAGATTACGTTCTTGGAAAGTGGACAAAAGAAGAAAACTTAGATTTACCTGCACGAATCGACGTTGCAACAGAATTCATTAAAAGCTTTACAACAATTGGCCTTGCGATGACGATGACCAATTGGAATGGAAAATAGAACAAACCTAAAGTTCTTTTTTCGGTAAATAAAAATCTTTTGCTATTGCTTCTTGAATTTATTTTTTGGAAATTTGAGAGACCAAAGTATTTACGTTTTTAATTGCTTCAGCAAGTGCAACAGTGCTAATTCTAATTTGGTGGATTTGGCATTAGAAAACTGAATCACAAACTAAAATTGCTTAATTCAAGTTTATGAAAAAGTCAATTGTTTTATTATCACTTTTAGCCCTTTTTTCGTGTAGAAATGGAGAAAGTAATTTAGGTTCTTCAGCAGGTGGAGCTGTTAATGAGGATATGAATAAGGATTCACAAACAGGAAACAATGATCCGCCAGATGATTATGCAGAAGGTATTTTTCCAAATCCAGATGAAGAATTTTTTCCTGTCGAGTTTGAATTGAAAACCTATTATATTGAGCCTTCTGGCGCTTATCACGACACGGATGAATTACCAAAAATTAAGCAAAAGGAGGAATGGCTTGGCTTTTATAAAAATGATGCTGGTGAAATGGAATTAAAGACTGTTAAAATGACCTTTAAACGCGTTTTTGATGACATGGTGGATTCCGACAAAAAAAGACCAACAGGAATTGAACCCATTCCTTCAGATGCTATCAATTGTGAGTTTGTATTGAATCCAATTGGTGGTATGAAACCAAAGAAATTAGTCTCTTTAGTACCTGACGCAGAAAGTTTTCTACCTGGTGAACAAAAAACAATCAAATCGAATGATGTCGTTTACCGAATTTACGCAACTGGCGATAAGGTAATGGAAAACGATCAAGAAGGAATTAGAAATTATCAACTTTTTGTGGAGTCAAAGGATAAAAACGGAGCGAAAAAAACGCAATTATTGATGCAAGTTCCAACCTTTGGAGAATATGGACCACCAACGATTCGTATTGTCCTAGCTTCCTATTTAGATGATGATGCAATTCCAGATTTTATATTAAGCAATGAATCAGGAACCTATGTTTATCTTTCAAAATTTGCTTCTGAAAGTGAAATCGTTCGGGTAGTTGGTTCGGATGTTTTACCAAGTGGATGTTAGTTATGGATAAAGAAACACAGTTTTTTGAAACAAATAAAAAGTCGTGGGATGGTAAAGTTGACACACATCTTGCCTCTGATTTTTACAACAATGACGCTTTTATAGCTGGTGAAAATTCTTTGAAAGAAATCGAACTTGCCATCTTTGGTGAGGTGAAAGGATTAAAAATTCTTCATTTGCAATGCCACTTCGGTCAAGATTCTATTTCACTGAGTAGAATGGGCGCTGAAGTAACAGGTGTTGATTTTTCACCCAAAGCAATAGAAACAGCAAAAGATTTAGCAGTAAAAACAGGTCAAAACACGCAGTTTATTTGTTCTAATGTTTATGATTTATCCAATGTTTTAACGGAGCAATTTGACATCGTTTTTACTTCTTACGGCACAATCGGTTGGCTTCCTGACTTGAATCGCTGGGCGAAAGTGGTTGCTCAATTTTTGAAACCAAAAGGAAAATTTGTCTTTGTTGAATTTCACCCCGTAGTTTGGATGTTTGACGATGATTTTTCGAAAGTGGCATACAACTATTTCAACGCTGGACCAATAATTGAAAATGAAACTGGAACTTACGCAGATAAAACTGCCGAAATTCGAAGTGAATATGTTATGTGGAATCACGATTTTGGAGAAGTTTTAAGTAGTCTTTTAGCCGAGAATTTACAATTAAAACAGTTTCAAGAATACGATTATTCACCTTACAATTGCTTTAGCCAAACGGTTAAAGTCGGTCCAAGTCGCTATCGAATTGAGCATTTAAACAATTACATTCCGATGGTTTATTCCTTGGTAATGGAAAAATCGTAGAGGAAAAAAAAGAAAACTCTATTCACAGTTTTCAGCCATTTCAATTTCAATTTGTTCAGGTGATAGATAATAGCTTTTCTTCTTTTCACGATAGGCTTTTGAAACGCGATTATTGTTGTAGAAATAATTCACACCTTCTAGTAATTGTTTCCCGAGGCCGTGTCTAATCGCAACTCGATCTGCTTCACATTCGGTCTTTTTAAGTTCTTTTTTTGAGCTAATGTATTTAGAAATAAATATGAATAATTGTTTATTTGTCTTTTGTGTGTAGTCTAAAATATGGGCAAATTCGTGTCCAATCCAACCAACTTGTGAATTAAAGGTTAGGTCTTTATAATACATTCCATTATTGGCTTTTGTCTTATTTACAAAAATTTGATAGCGCCGATTTTCTTGTTTGTGAAACAAAAATCCTGGTGTGGGTTGTGCCATCATTGTTGCACTTATTTTCTTTAAATCCACTTTCATGTGCACATCTTTCAATTCAGGATAATGGCGAAGAGCAACATAAAACGCAAGTTTCAATTTTTTATCGCGAATATTTATCTTTTTGTTCCGTCCAAAGTGCTTTTCATAAAATGGTAATGAGTCTTTATATTCTGCAAATAAATACACATTTGTGTCACAATCAATTTTAAAATCCGAATGCGTTTCTTGCCCATATAAATAGGAATTTACAAGTTGAAGAATGCAAAAAGTGAAAAAATAACGCCACATTATGAACTGATTTCAGTTTAAATTTAGTGAAAAAACATAAAACTGATGTTCACCAAATGTCATTTTCGTGAACATGAGGAGGAAATGTGTTCATTTAATAAGGTACTTTCTTAAACTCCATTTTTCATTCCCTTCCCACATTCGCAATTTCAGCAACTTTTCACTAACTTCGCCCACGATGTCAATAGAGGTAAAAAATTTATTCAAATACTACGGAGAACAAGCTGCGGTTCGCGATGTGAGTTTCTCTGTAAAAAAAGGCGAAATCGTTGGTTTCTTAGGGCCAAACGGTGCCGGAAAATCAACAACGATGAAAATCATAACGGGCTACATTCCAGCATCTTCGGGTGAAGTGTACGTTTCTGGTATGAAAGTCGATGTGGAAAATCTGAAAACACGCCAAATCATTGGGTATTTGCCTGAAAACAATCCACTTTACACAGATATGTATGTGAAAGAATACCTTGAATTTGTAGGTGGAATTTACAGAATTAAAAATCTGAAATCGCGCGTTGCTGAAATGATTGACGCAGTTGGTTTGGAAGTGGAACAAAACAAGAAAATTGGCGCACTTTCAAAAGGTTACCGCCAGCGTGTGGGATTGGCGCAAGCAATTATTCATGATCCAGAAGTTTTGATTTTAGACGAACCAACAACTGGTTTGGACCCGAATCAATTGGTGGATATTCGCGAGCTGATTAAAAATATCGGAAAGGAAAAAACGGTGATGCTTTCAACACATATCATGCAAGAGGTAGAGGCGATTTGCGACCGAATTGTCATCATTTCGAAAGGACAAATTGTTGCCGATGATAAAGCAGCTTCTTTACAAAAAGAGAACGATCATCAAACGGTTTATGTAGAATTTGACAAACAAGTCTCCAAAGCGCAATTGACAAAAATTCCTGCTGTTAGAAAAGTACAATCAGTGCAAAATGGCTGGTTATTAGAAACAGTGGAAGAAGTTGATTTACGAAAAGAAGTCGCACAATTTGCACAAAAGGAAAATTGGTTGGTTTTGACTTTAAAAATCGAGCAAAAAACATTAGAAGAAGTATTCAAAGAATTAACAAAATAAAATGCCAACGAACTTTATCGAAGAATTAACATGGAGAGGGATGATTCACGACATCATGCCTGGAACGGAAGAAGCACTTTTAAAACAGCGTTCAAGCGGTTACATTGGCTTCGACCCAACTGCTGATTCCTTACACGTTGGACATTTGGTGCAAATCATGACCTTGGTTCATTTTCAGCGCGCGGGCCACAAACCGTTTGCGTTGGTTGGTGGTGCAACAGGAATGGTGGGAGATCCTTCAGGGAAATCGCAAGAGCGCAATTTATTGGATGCTACCACTTTGAATCACAATGTGGCGTGTGTGAAATCGCAATTGGAGAAATTCTTGGATTTTTCTGGTGAAAATGCAGCTGAAATGGTGAACAATTACGATTGGTTTCAGAACATGAGCTTTTTAGATTTCATTCGCGATGTTGGAAAACACATCACAGTAAATTACATGTTATCAAAGGATTCTGTAAAAAAACGCTTGGAAACAGGAATGTCATTTACTGAATTTTCCTACCAATTGGTGCAAGGCTACGACTTTTACCATTTGAATCTTCATCACAATTGCATCGTTCAAATGGGCGGTTCTGACCAGTGGGGAAATATCGTTACAGGAACAGAATTGATTCGTAGAAAATCGGGCGGAGAAGCGTATGCCGTAACTACACCTTTGATTAAAAAAGCAGACGGAACGAAATTCGGAAAAACGGAAGGTGGAAGCGTTTGGTTGGATCCTGAAAAAACGAGTCCGTACCAATTTTACCAATTTTGGTTGAATTCAAGCGATGCCGACTCTGTAAATTACATCCGTATTTTCACCTTGCGTTCGAAAGAAGAAATCGAAGCATTGGAAGCTGAACACAACGAAGCACCGCATTTGCGTATTCTACAAAAAGCGATTGCAGAAGACATTACGACACGTGTTCACGGAGCGGAAGCTTTGCAAGCAGCGATTGCAGCAAGTAATATTTTATTTGGAAAATCTACTTCTGACGATTTAAAATCCTTGAGCGAGAAAGACTTTTTCAGTGTGTTTGAAGGCGTTCCTCAAGCGACGATTTCCCGAGAAGAATTTGGAAATGGCATCAGTATCGTGGAAGCAATGGCAGCAAAAACAAACTTCTTGGCATCCAACGGCGAAGCACGTCGCGAATTGAAAGCAAACGCAATCGCAGTGAACAAAGAAAAAGTTACTGAAAGCTTCGTAATCACAGCTGAACACTTAATCAATGACAAATACGTTTTGCTCGGAAAAGGCAAGAAGAACAATTATATTTTGGTGGTGGAGTGAGCATTAAATGATTCAATTTTATCTAAAAAAGATAAGTTATGATTAACCAAAAAAGATAAATCATAATTTTTTGATGCGATTGTTTTTTACTTTTTGTCAATCATTCGATATCAATTTAAACTTATCTTTGTTCAGTGAAAAAACTTTATAAATACCTTCTCAATACGCTTCCTCGTCCTTTATTGATTCGTTTAAGCTACGTTTTCAAGCTTTTTGCACCTATTCTTTACCGTGGAAACAAGGTAGAATGCCCGGTGTGCGAAAAATCTTTTTCAAAATTTCTTTCCTATGGTTCAGAAGTCGCACATCGCGAAAACGTTTTGTGTCCTTATGATTTAACGTTAGAACGTCACCGTTTGATGTGGTTGTATCTTAAAAATGAAAGTGATTTCTTCACTGCGAAACAATTAAACGTTTTACATATCGCGCCTGAACAATGCTTTATTCAGCGGTTTAAAAAACAACAAAACTTGAACTATCTAACTGGAGATTTAGAATCACCAATCGCTGATATTCATTTTGATTTGCACCAAATTCCCTTGGAAGACAATCGCTTTGACGTTGTTTTTTGTAATCACGTTATGGAACACGTGGACGATCCAATTCAATGTATGAAAGAAATTTACCGCGTTATGAAACCTGGTGGATGGGCAATTATGCAAGTTCCGCAAGATATGTCAAGAGCAACAACCTACGAAGACCCAAGCGTCACTTCCCCTGCAGAAAGAGAAAAACATTTTTGGCAAAAAGACCACGTGCGCCTGTTCGGTAGAGATTACCCACAATGGCTTGAAAAAGCAGGATTTAAGATTACTATTTACGACACGAAACAAAAATTTAATTCAGCGGTTATTGAAAAATACCGATTAATGAAAGACGAATTATTATACATTGCTAGAAAATAAAATATGCGCTTAATTTTAACTTTTTGTTGCTTTTTAGCGGCTACTTCATTTGCTCAAAAAGCAGTTTATTTACACCTTCAACCAAAAGTAAATGGTATTGATTTTCAGTTAAATACTAACTATACAGCTTTAGACAATAAAGTATTTAAACTCGATCATTTTGATTATTATCTATCTGAAATCATATTGACCCACGACGCAGGACAAGAAATTGATTTGAGCCAAGATATATTTCTCGTAGAACCAGAAAATCACACTTTTTTATTGGGAAATTTTGATCTGAATCTAATTGAACAACTGAACTTTACCGTTGGCGTACCCAAAAAATGGAATTTGCAATCAGGTGCTGAATCGCAAGATATTTCCCTTTATCCAGAAACGCATCCATTAAGTTTTCAAACTCCGTCTATGTATTGGGGTTGGTTATCGGGCTACATGCACATGATTATTGGTGGCTTTTCAGATTCACATTCTGATGGAGATCCAGATGCATATTTTGAACTACACAATTTAGGAGGTAATAATCAGCAATTAGTCGAATTGAATGTGACCCAAACAACTACCTCAGCCAATCAAATTGATATTTATGTGGATTGCAATATCGAACAATGGATTAAAAACATACCCTTGGCAACTGTAGGTGTTAGTCACGATGAAGTTGGTGTAAATAAAACAATTCTTGATAATGTTCAAGTTGAACCTGTTTTTACACTTGCAAACTCAGCTTCTTTAGCTGAAATAGATAATTCAAAAATTACTACTTGGACCGAGAATCAAATCCTATTTGTTAAATGGAAAACCTTGAAAGAAGGAAATAAATGCAACATTATTGACCAACAAGGAAAATTGGTACAAACGCAATTGATGTTAAACGCTGAAGGAACTATTAGTTTTAAAAACTTAAAATCTGGTTTCTACCTGCTTCAATTAGAAGATAAAAACGGTAATTTGTTGCACGCTAAAAAAACAATAATTCCTTAAAAAATGGCGCGCACTTGGCTGTTTTTTGTTGTTTGCTCCACCTTTCTTTTGACAAGTATTTCAAAATGTGAAAACACAACAACAGACCCAAATGAACTGGTTTTTGTGCCTGCACCCGAAGAAAATCCAACAACGGCAGAGAAGGCTGAATTAGGTAGAAAATTGTTTTTTGACAAACGTCTTTCACTCGATGGAACTGTAGCTTGTGCAACTTGCCACGACCCATACAAAGCGTTCACCGATCAATTGGCAACAAGTATTGGTATCAAAGGACAACGAACAGAACGAAATGCACCAAGCGTTTTAAACTCAGGATTTCTTAAAACCGTAATGTTTGATGCGCATTTAAAAACGCTGGAACTACAAGTGATTGTTCCTTTGCAAGAACCAACAGAAATGGGTCACAATATGAAAAAGCTCATTCCACAATTACGAGCAATTTCAGAATACCAAGAAGCAGCACAACGAATTTTCAAACGTGATTTTGACGCCTATGTTTTAACTCGTTCAATAAGTGCATTTCAAAGAACCTTGGTTTCTATGAATAGCCGATTTGATCAGTATCAAGCTGGAAATAAAAAAGCACTTAGCAAAGAAGAACAAGCTGGTTGGAAATTGTTTTCTGAAAAGCTGTATTGCATTCAATGTCATCCTGCGCCGTATTTCACCACGTTTGAAGCGGCAAATAATGGACTTTATTTAGATTTTGGAAAAGATAAAGGTCGATTTAGAATCAATTTAGATTCTGCAGATATTGGGAAATTTAAAATTCCTTCTTTGCGAAACGTAGAGTTGACTTTCCCCTATATGCACGATGGTAGTGTAGAAAACTTGGAAAAGGTAATTGCTCATTATTCACAAGGAGGAAAAAAACATCCTTTGCAAAGTTCAACGATTGTGCCATTTGACCTCAGCGCGAAAGAACAAAAACAATTGATTAGCTTTTTAAAATCCTTGACTGATACGAGTTATTTGAAGCGATTTAATGACTTAACCACTCGCTCAACAACCTCTGGAAAATGAATCATTTCCAAATCATGAATTTTTGCTGCTAAACTTTCAGGTGTTTCATCTGAAGAAAGTTCAGTTTCAAACTGTGCAATGATTTCCCCTTTATCAAATTCTTCATTTACAAAGTGGATACTAATTCCAGACTTTTGCTCCTTTGCTTCAACCACGGCCGTGTGAACGTGCATTCCATACATTCCTTTTCCACCAAATTTTGGAAGCAGTGAAGGGTGCAAATTAATTATTCTATTCGGATATTTCTGAACTAATTCTACTGGTATTTTCTTTAAAAAACCTGCAAGAATTACCCAGTTCGTTTTGTGTTTATCGCAAAAATTAATTAAATCAAGCGTTTCTATTGTTTTTTGAGTAAACAACTCGTAGTTTATTCCTTCTATCTTACAAAGGCTTTCAACATATTCATTTTCTTTCGTTGACAACACTGCCGCTATTTCAACTTCCGATGATTGACTGAAATAATGAATAAGGTTAATTGCGTTACTGCCCTTTCCAGAAATGAATAAACTTAATCGTTGTTTTACCATGATGCAAAGATAATTCAAATTGAAACCTTCGCAATTTTTGAGTTAAAACCTTCGTTCGATTATTAACAAATTCAAGTATCTTTCCGCTTTTAAAATTGATTTGACATGCAAGAATATACAGAATACATTGGTTATGTGGCATCAGCGCTCGTTTTGATATCCTTCATAATGAAAAAAATAACTTATTTGCGTGTAATCAATAGCTTTGGTTGTGCTTTTTTCATTGTTTACGGAACACTTTTAGCCTCTGTTCCAATCGTTATTACCAATGCCGCAATTGTGATGATTAATATTTATTATTTGACACGAAAAACAGTTTAATTTTAACCAATATTATTTTTAAATTAATAGTTAATTTTTTAATCTATAAATTTTATATTTACTTGATTTATAATTAAATATGAAAAAAACTGTACTTTTTTCCAAATTTATTCTTTTTATTTCTTGCTGGTCTTTTGTTAATAATGGTTTTTCTCAAAAGCACATTGAAAGTGAGGAAACGATTTACCAACTAAAAAAAGCCCTTTCTGTTCATCTTGGAACTGTTTCAAGTGACACGATGCCTTCAACAGAAATCGCTGAAGACATTAACAAAGAATCTCTTCGCCATCAGACTAAAAATGAAAAAATATTAATTTGTGGAGCTCCTTTTTTGCACGGTGTTGCATCAGGAGACCCGTTGGAAGACAGGGTAATTATTTGGACGAGATGGTCCCCTCCTATTTCTTTTGAAGGTTCAAAAACTATTAGTTATCAAATTTCAAACTCCATTGATTTTACACAAATTCTTCAAGAAAATACAGTTTCAACGGACTCTTCAAAAGATTTTACTGTTAAGGTTGATGTACTAAACCTTGAACCTGGAACTTATTACTATTATCGTTTCATAGCTGATATTGACACTTCAGTTATTGGTCGAACTAAAACAGCAAGCGTTGGAAATATTGAAAATGTAAGATTAGCTTTTGTTAATTGCAACGATTATCGTCGCGGTTATTTCAATGCCTATAAAACCTTAGCAAATCAAGATAATGTAGATGCGGTTGTTCATTTAGGAGATTATATTTATGAAACAGGAGGTGGACCAGAAGGACGTAAACACGAACCCGACGCAGAAATTTGGAAGTTAAACGATTATCGAATGCGCTATTCTCAGTATAAATTGGATAGTAATTTAGCACGTTGTCATCAAGTTTATCCTTTCATTCAGATTTGGGACGATCACGATATTGTTGTTGATGCTGTTACAGATACTTCATTAAGACATGGGGAAGAATTCGGAAGTTATCAATTGAGAAAAAATAGAGCTATTCAAGCATTTAGAGAATGGAACCCTATTCGTGAAGTTTCAACAACAGACCAAATTAAAAACTGGCGAAAATTTTCTTATGGATCTATGTTAGATTTATTTATGTTGGATGTTCGATTGTATGACAGAAGCTCTTTTGCAACGGGTACAAGCGATACAATTTACAATTCTCCTTATGCAAAAATGTGCGGCCCCGAACAGTTAGAATGGTTAAAAGATGGTTTATATAATTCTTCAGCAAAATGGAAAGTAATAGCCAATGGTTTGATGTTTGGTCAATTACAAGTGGCTAGCGTTCCTCTAGTTTTTGAAAATTGGGATGGATATAATTATGAACGAGATCAATTATTTAATTTGATTGATACTGCTGAAATAAAAAATGTTATTGTTTATTCAGGTGATTTTCACTGTTCATTTGCCTCTAACTTGGCTAAAAACCCTTTCAATTTTACAAGTTACAATCCTTTAAATGGAAATGGCTCACTTGCTGTTGAATTTATACCCCCTAGTTTATCTTCCGATAATTTTGATGAAGGAAATGATTTTGGATTAGGTTCAGGAAACGCAGGGGTTGCTCAAACATTAATAACCACAAGTAATTCCCACATACGATATTGTGACTTAGTTAATCACGGCTATGGTTTATTGGACTTAAAAAATGATCGTGCACAAAATGAATTTTGGTTTTTACAAGACATACAAGACCCATTAAACATGAATGAATCAGCAGCATCAATTTGGCGCGTTTTAAATAACGAAGGAAAATTAACAAGTGGAGGAACAGTGTCAACGTCTAATTTTAGCATCCCCGAAGCGCCAAAAGCGTGTGTTGATCCCTTTGCAACTATTTCAGAAGTAACACCTTTTATTATACATTTATTTCCAAATCCTTTTCACGATTGGATTAAAGTTGAATTTATTTCAAATGACGGAACACCAATTAATTTCTCCATCACAGATTGTAGTGGTAAGGTCTTAAAATCACAAAAAGAAACTTCTTTTAATTTAGGTCAAAACACATTTTGGATTCCAACTTCTGAATTAAGTACTGGTTGTTATCTACTAAAAATCAAACAGGGTTCAAGTGAACAAATTAAAAAACTCATCAAAGTTTAAATGTTTGATTTCAAGTTTATAATAGCTTTTTAAATTCTTCTATCGACTGAATTGGAGCAAAACAAACCCCTTCTTTGCAAACGTAAATTCCGTCAGATTTGTGGTTTTCAGAGTTTGGAATTTCTAAGTGAAAAGTAGCAATCGCGTAAGTATTAAGATTAAAAGCTATTGATTGTTGAACATCTCGTGTGTTGTCGATTGTTACAATTTCATCTATGCCGTGAAGAAGTCTTAAAAGCAAAAGCCCCCAATTGGAATAACCAGAACCGTATTGTTCCATTCCGTCATAAACATTTGCCAACATTTGTTCTGCACTCGCAATCCATTTTTCTTGTCTAAAGTAATGACCCAAGAATAAAAAATTATTCGCCATAATTGAATTACTTGCTGGAAGAACGTTGTCGTGTAATTCCATTTTTCGGGTAATTAATTCCGAGTTTTTTGTTGTGAAGAAGCACATTTTACTTTCAGGATGTTGAAAGTTTTCTTCTACTTTTTGAGCTAAAATCCGTGCTGTTTCCAACCATTTTAACTCGGCTGTTAATTTATAAAGTGCAATAAATGCTTCAACTACTAATGCATAATCTTCCAAAAAGCCTTCAATTGAAGTAACTCCTTTTGAGTAATTTCTGAAAAGTGTATCTTCTTTGATTTGTTTTTCTAACAACCAATTTCCTGCTTTTCTAGCAAGTAATAAAAATTGTTCATCTTCAAAAGCTTGATAAGCACAACATAGTCCTGTTATCGTTAATGCGTTCCAAGAACTTAAACATTTAGTATCAAGACCTGGGCGAGTTCGTTTATTGCGCTCGTGTAATAAAACCGAATTCACATCCTCCACTTTTTTTCGAAGCTCCTCGATAGACCAATTTTGTTTTTTAGCAAATGACGCATCACTTTCAGTTCGAAGTAAAATATATTTTTCCTCTTCCCAATAACCTCGTTGATTGACGTTGTAATAGTCTTTAACCCATTCAAAATCTTTGCTTAATAAACGCTGTAATTCTTCTTTTGACCAGCAATAGAATTTTCCTTCCTCTCCTTCCGTATCAGCGTCTAAAGCACTGTAAAACGCACCTGATGAATCCAGCATTTCACGTTCCATCCAAGCAACCGTTTGATAAACAAGTGTTTTGTAACTATCTTTTTTCAAAAAGCGATAAGCTTCACTGTACAATTGAATGAGTTGTCCATTATCGTAAAGCATCTTTTCAAAGTGCGGAACTTTCCAAAGCATATCAACGGAATAGCGAGCAAAACCTCCACCTATTTGGTCATAAATTCCACCGTAAAGCATTTTATCTAGCGTCAATTCGACGTGATTTCTAACCTTTTCATCTTGAAAATACTTGGCATATTCCATTAAAAACAGATAATTATTCGGTAATGGAAATTTGGGTGCTTTTGTTGGTCCTCCTTCTAAATTGTCAAAATTGCGCGACCAACGCACCAACATTTCGTGTAATTTTTCCTCATCCCATTTTTCAATTGCTTGCGGAACAGCAATTAATTCACTCTGCGAAATTCCTTCTTCCAGTTGAGTTGCGTATTCCAAAACACGTTCAGGGTCTTTTTCTTGGGTGTATACCAACGATTTCAAAACATTCATCCATTGGTCTTTTGGGAAATAAGTTCCACCATAAATCGGACGACCGTCGGGCAATGTAAAACAATTCAACGGCCAACCACCACGTTGTGTCATCAATTGTACAGCTGTCATATAAATCTGATCAATATCTGGGCGCTCTTCTCGATCAACTTTGATACACACAAAGTGCTGATTCATATAGCTTGCTAGTTCTTCGTCCTCAAAGCATTCGTGCTCCATCACGTGGCACCAATGACAAGCTGAGTAACCGATACTTACCAAGACCAATTTGTTTTCTTCTTTGGCAGTATTAAAAGCCTCTTGACTCCACGGTTTCCAATCGACAGGATTGTGTGCGTGTTGCTGCAAATAAAGTGATGATTCGTGGATTAAAGCATTTGGTTTCATAGTAGAACTTTAATTGCAAAGTTAACTTGAAACATTTCCCACAAATAAAAAAATGATAATGGAAAAGATAGAAAATGTTAAATCAAAGATGAGGAAGATGTATTGAATAGAATTCTATTTCGGAATGACCAAAACTTGTCCAATACTTAAACGGTCACTTCTCAAGCGATTTGCTTTCATTATTTTAGAAACCGATGTTCTATTTCGCTCCGCAATCTGTGAAAGCGTATCTCCTTTTTTGACAACGTACTTTTTCTGAACAGGTTTTGGTACAACTTTCGGAGGGTTAACTTTTATCACTTTAGGAGGAATGGAATCTACCACAGTTGCAATAGTATCTACCACAACATTATTCGTTGGATTTGGAATCACAACAGCTGGAACGTAATCTGTATAAAGCTTTCCAGGAATCGTATAATCTGTAATAGTTGCTTGGTCCCGATACAAACACAAGGTATTTTCAAAGGATTCGTATAATAATTGACCTTTTACTTGATAGCCTTTTTTAGTTAAGTGAATACAATCGTTTTGTGCATAACCTTCAGCATTCCATGTTTTGATTGTTTTTGTTCCTCCTGCCAAATCAAACCAATTCCAAAAAAGACAATTTTGTTTGCGCGCAATTGAATCAATCAAATCTCTAAATGCAAAACAAGCAGTTACAGGTTTTCCTTTGTAGAATAAATCTTGCGTAGTGGTTAGAATGATAATGATATCTGGATTAACAGCTCTGAATTTATTAATCGATTTAATGACTTGTTTTTCAAGATTTACGTCAATTTTATTTGTGGAAAGAATATCGTTGGTCCCAAAATCTAAAATCACCATATCTGGTTTCAAAACGCTTGCCTGATCGGGCATTTTATCTAACAATAAAACAGAACGAAATGCAGCAGCACCAACACCTGTTGAGTGATAAACAACGCCTGAATTTTCTTCATTTTCAACAGAAAGTCCATAAAAACGGAAGCGCTTCGCATTTGGCTTTGGTTTAACCACCAATCGAATTGCTTGAATTCCTTCTTTGTATTTAAATGATAAACCATAGGGCTGTGTTTGTAATTGATGCTCGTTTGCGTTTACCAACACACTATCAAAATAGACATCAATATCGTAAGAAATAGAATCGTTTTCATAGAACAAATAAACATTGTGGTTTTCTGGTGTGATTATATTTTTTAGTTTGAAATTTAATTCAGCGAACGCCTCGTTTGTTTCCACGGTCATTCCACAAACACCCAATGGTAGAGCTGTATTTCGCGCCTGAAAACTTTTAGCATATTTCCAAGTTCCTTTTTTAGAGGAAGAATAATTGACAGTTGAATACGTATTTGCTGCAGAATAATTAAACATTAAACCTCTTCCTCCCGAACCGTATTTTTTATGAAAGTTGGCTCTCGCAATTGTTGTAGGATTTTCAGCTTGAATGTGGCTACCACCATAATGTAAAATCACCAATTTATCTTTGTCTACATTTTCAAAATGAGTTGCAAATTTCTTTAATTGGTCGTTGTTGTAAAATTGTAAATAAGCGTAATTTAAGTCGATATTTAAGGCAGGGGGATAAGTGATTTCTTGACCAAAAAATAACGGACTAGAAATCAAGAAGAGAAAGCCAAGAAATAGTTTAATTTTCAATTTATTTCAATGTATCTTCAACAACAGGATTCGTTGGTTTTAAGGTATCAACAACAACCTTTTTCGGTGGAATATATTCTCCGTTTTGTTTTCCAAGTCGTCGCATCATATTGATTGTTCCATCACTCATTGCTGCATACATTCCCACAGCAAAAATCATGTCATCAATTCCATTTTTACGAATGATGTCTAATAAGTTTTGTTTCGAATAACGGAAATCAACCACCCAAATCTCTTCGTAATGACTAATTAGGAAAGGAGTGAAGGCATTACCCATTGAGTTTTTAATGACAACTGCTTTTTTGCCATTTTTTGTTGTTGTAGTAATTTTCATCAACGGAACATCTCCACCTAAAAAAGTAGAATAAGTGTTTCCACCGGAACTAGAATGATAAAATACTTTAGATTTTCTAGGATTATTGAAACCATATTCTCCATAATATTCAGCAGTTGAAGCCACTTTAGGAACAAAATATTCCATTGTATCTGGATTTGCACCAACAGTAGGGTCTAAGGTTTTTTGATACAGGGAACCCAAGAAATTGTATTTCACTTTTTTATCCATCTCCTCTAATGGAACTGGTTCTTTACCTGCAGCTTTACAGAATGCCACATAAGCATAATAAGCACCAAGAGGTTTCCAATGGTGATCTGTTTTAAAGAAAAGTCGTTGGTTTTTGTGTTTGTCTAATTCATCAAAAACATCGCAGAAATAAGCATCCTTTGAAAGACTTGAACCTATTGCGGCAAGTGTTCGTTTGTTTTGACCGTAATAATGAGCGTATTTTTCAACAGGCATAAAAGCAGAAGATAAAGGAGCAACCGCAGAAAACACACGCACTTCCCCTTTTAATTCTTCAGCGTATTCATTGACCATTTTACTGAAACGTTTCGACATAGCGACATTTCCTCCACCCATAGGATAAACGCAACCATCGATAATAATCAAAGTACCGTTGTAGCTTAAATCAAAATCATCTAAAAGATTGAGTTTTCCACGTGTTGTATCTCCTTGATGATGTTGCTGAAGATTGTTGTTTTTTGTTGGCACAAAAAGAACTTCCTTATTTTTTAAACGAAATCCTTTGTAGGTTTTGGCAATTACAGCCATTTTGATAAACTCCTGACGAAAAGGAAAGTTGTCATCAACGAAATTATCAACACTATCTGCCCACTTTCCTTTTACGTAATTATCCAAGGTTAATTCCGGAAAGGAAGCCAATTTTCTTTTTTCATCCTGTGATACTTTTTGCTTTGGTAAATAGAAATACAAAACCGGAGCAATTGTGATGCTAATTAGAAATAGAATTGTATTTAATTTATTGATCATTAAAACCTAAAGTATAAGAAAGGATTATAAGTTGAATTGACTAATAACATAGTTGCTAAAAACAACAGAGCAATGTTTACTGCTGGTTTAACAACATTAAAACTAGCTGTTGCATTAATTCTGATTTTTGACTCTGGCTTGAACACTTCATCCCACGGAATACAAAAAATGATAACCAATACAAACCAGAAAACGTGTTCTAAGGCATCTGTCATAAAGCTTTCTCGAACTGGATTTTTGGAGTAAAATAAGTTTACAACGAATATTTTTAGCTTTTCAAAATCAAGGAAGTAGAAAATTGCACGAGAAAAAACAATCAAGATTAAAGTGTATGTATGACGAAGAATACGCGGTGTTTTTTTCAACACTTTATCCAGTAGTTTTTCAATTATCATAAAACAACCGAAATAGAAACCCCAAAGCACAAAATTCCAACTTGCACCGTGCCAAAAACCAGTCAATAACCAAACAATCATAATGTTTCGCAATTGATTAGAACGATTTCCACCTAATGGAATATAAACGTAATCTCTAAAGAATTTCCCTAATGAAATATGCCATCTGCGATAAAAGTCTCCAACAGATTGAGCGGCGTAGGGGTGCCTAAAGTTTTCATCGTATTCAAATCCAAATAGCTTTCCTAAACCAATAGCCATATCCGAATAACCACTGAAATCGAAATATAATTGAATCGAAAACATCGTTATTCCAAACCAGGCTTCATAGGAAGATAAATCGTTGAAACCAACTTCTAGGTATTTATTTACTAATTCTCCAGCAACGTTTGCAATCACAACTTTTTTGAATAGTCCCAGGCAAAAACGTGTTACACCATCGCTCATTTGTGCCCAATTCAATTTTCTGTTTTCGATTTGTTCAGCAATTGTTTCATAACGAACAATCGGACCAGCAACTAGCTGATGGAACAAACTCACAAACATCAAGAAATTCAATGGGTTTTTCTGCGCTTTAACATCACCTCGATAAACGTCAACAGCGTAAGAAATCGTTTGGAAAGTATAGAAAGAAATACCAATTGGTAGTGAATTCATTGGTCGGTCGAAAGGCAAATCTCCAAAAACCGCGTGAAGATTATCCCAAATAAATCCACCGTATTTATAGGAAATCAGTAAAGCAAGATTTCCAAAAATCGAGAGTCCAACAAAGAATTTCGCTCCGAATTTACCGTGCCATTTTTCAATAAAAATACCATTGAAATAATCAAAAAACGCACTAAACAACATCAAGAAAATCCACATTGGTTCTCCCCAAGCATAGAAAATCAACGAAAAGATGGTTAACGTTAAATTCCTAAAAATGATGTTTTTGGTAATAGTGTGAAAAAGTACACTTAATGGTAGAAACAAGTAAATAAAAGTAAGACTTGAAAAAACCATTGTAAAACTGTGTGCTTTTTAGAATTTGAGAAGGCGAATTTAAGTAGGAAAATTGAAATAAAGTACAGTTAGCCTTTTTTCAAGTTGAATTTTGGTCTAAAAGGACTTCTTGTTCAGGAAGTTTGAGTTAAAAAACTTATTATTCTTTTTCAATTGTAAGACTTTCTAATTTCGCTTCTGATTTTTCTGCTCGAAAATGAAACGTTGTTCGGTAGGATTCTTTACCATAAGTGTATTTCCCGATTGTAAAAACACCATCTGCTGTTTCTTTTCCTTTAAAAACAAATGTAAAAGTTCCCTTTGGCTTTTTAGTAAAAAACTCATTGAGAACCATTTCTGCTTGCGCATGATTGTAAGCACCTTCTTTTCCGAGAATATTGAGCAATACTTTATCTTTTCCCATTTGAACAATCGCCTTAGCATCGTTTGCGGTCATTGCTTTTTGAATCGAGTTGTAAGGAACTTCAAATGTTGTACTGAAAAAAATGAGTATTCCCGTAATGATTGATAATAATGAATTCATAAGTGCGATTTTACCAAAAATAGTGCCGTAAATAAGCGTTAAAAATAAGTTATAAATTCATAAGGAGCGAGTCTTCATTAATCATTAAAACCTGCATTCCACGAATTTTTTCAAATTTATATGTCTCGTTTGTGGGAAGCATAGGAATTGCCCCCATTTTTTCGTAGAAATAAGAACTTTTATTCTTTGAATTTAAAAAGCTTAAAAACAAGCATGCATTTTTGAAATTTTTAGCTTGCAACACCACAGCTATGCATTTTCGGTCTGCGTATAATTTGCTATTATTCAAAAAGTAATTGACACTTCGTTTTTTATTTTTTTTAAGGATGGAATTTTCCAAATAATGTGACCATTTTATCAAAAGAAATTGGTTAGAAGGCAAACTATCTGTTCCTGCAATAAAAGGCACGTAATTTCTTTCAAATGACTTTTTCCACAATGAATAATAACTCGGTTTCTTTTTTGTTAAGTATTTAACATGTGCCAATAACACAGCATTTTCGGAAGGATTTAAGCTGCTGTAATTGAATTTTTGAGACAAATCTCGGTAGCTTGTTGGTACTTCTGTAGTATCTGAAACAGCAGAAAAAACATAGGGGTCGGTGCCAACTGCAAACCAAGAATTATTTTGAAAAGGACGAAAGTTAAACAACGATTCTTTAATTGTTTTCCTTGACAAATGGTGAAAGGTAATTGACTTTAAGTCTTTTACTGATTGTAGTGATCTCACAAAAACCAAATCAAATTTAGAATTAAAACCATCTTTTTGGAGGATTTTATTTACTGAGTCTGCGTGTAAGAATTTTATTTTGACATGAATATTATTTGCTTTGGAAAATTGTTTAAAGAGAATTGTATCGTTTGCTTTTAAGAAATCAGAAACAATTATTAATTCTCTAGTTGTTGTTGAATCTGCTTCTTCAATTCCACATGCCGAAAAAAACAATAGAAGTAGGGAAAGAAAAAGTAATTTGGACATGTTTTATTCTATATAATCGACAAAGGCAAAGATAGAAAAATTAAGAAGCTCTAGGATAATTTGATTAAGAGGTCTGAGTTTGGCAATAAAGCGAAGCTATGGTATTGGTGGTAAATTTTGTAAATCGATAATAGATTTGAAGACCAAACTCAGTAAACCCTTATTCTTTTATTTGTAATCTGGCTTTACAGAATCAATTAAATCTTTGCCTTCCGAAAAAGAATTTGCAGGTTCAAATACTTCGTAACCCAAACTCTCTAAGGTTTCACATAAATTATTAGCAATAACAATCTCGACTTCAATAACTACAATTTTCACTTTTCCTAAAACAATTTTTTGTCATCGTTTTTACGGCTAAGTGGTCTTTAAATTTAATTTCAAATATGGATTAATTGTCGTAATGATAATTGAAGCTCCCTCGTAATTGTTTTACAAGTCGTTGTATTAGTCTTAGTCCTAAACTTTCTGCTTTTTTAACAACAAAATCTTTTTCTATTCCCGGACCGTTGTCTCGATACTCAAGAAGATATTCGCCTTTGCTTATTTCGTTAATTGCGATTGAAATATACCCATTTTGAATTGAACGCATACTTGCAAAAATTTGTTACTAATTCATTCAAAATTAATCCTAAAGGAATCGCGGTGTCAACATCTAAAACTAATCCATTCATTTGAGTGGATTCGTAAAGATTTAAAATTTGAAAGTTTGACTAATTTTAAAAAGGTTTAGGTTCCTAAACACAACTTAATTCTTTCAATCTTGCTTTTTAATTCATCCACCAAGAATAAGCATTTAATGAAAAAGCAATCGTCAACCATATTAAATAAGGAAGTAAAAAGATTGATTTCCAAGTACTTGATTTAAATAAAAAAAGTAATAAAATGAGGGAAATTAACAGTAACAAAATAACAATCATTCCTAGAAAAGTCCAATGAAAATGGAAGAAAATAGGATTCCAAAGAACGTTAGTCAGAAATTGTAAAGTGAATAGAGCTATAAACCTCTTGTTATTTAGTTTACTTTTTTCTTGGATGGTCAAATAAACGGTAAACAATAGCATAATCGTTGTCCAAGCTGCCCCAAAAACCCAACCCGGTGGTGTCCAAGGTGCTTTGTTGAGTTCCAAATACCATTCATTTTCAATCGGACTGGAGCCCATCAACAAAGAACCAAGCGCTAACGCACCAAAATTGAGAACGAAAAACAACCCGAAGATGAGAATTTTTGACATAGTACTTTGAATTTACAAATGAATGATTCACAAGGTAGTAAAAATAATTTTGGTTAGCGGTTTTTTACTTCCCAATACAAAACTTACTAAAGATATTCCCAAGCAAATCCTTATCAATTTGGATTTCTCCGGTGATATTTCCGAGTTGGCGCATCGCTTCTCGAATATCCATTGCGATGAAATCTCCCGTAGTTCCGTTGTTTAAATCGTATTGTGCTTTTTCAAGTGCGCTTGCTGTTTTCAGTAAGGCTTCATGATGGCGTGCATTGGCAACAATTGTTTCGTTTTGTAAGTCAAAAGTTCCAATGATTAGTGCTACGAGTTTACTTTTCAATTGGTCAATTCCCAAACCTTTTTTGGCGCTTATTGCAATGCTATTTTCTATTTCAATGCTGTTGATATCAACTTTGTTCAGCACTAATAATACTTGTTTGTCGGGATGAAGTTCCATTAAATTAGTTTGCCAAGCTTGAACTTGCGCCACATTTTCTGGGTTGCTTGCGTCTGCCATACATAAAACAATACTTGCTTGTTCTATTTTTTGTTGCGAACGCTCAATACCTAAAGCTTCGATTGTTTCGGTTGTTTCTCGGATTCCAGCTGTGTCAATTAATCGAAAAAGAATTCCATCAATATTCAATGTTTCTTCAATCACATCTCTTGTTGTTCCCGCAATATTTGATACAATTGCGCGGTCTTCACCTAATAATTGATTTAATAAAGTGCTTTTTCCAGTATTTGGTGCACCGACAATTGCCACAGGAACACCGTTTTTGAGTGCGTTTCCAAGTGCAAAAGATTGCGCCAAACGTTTCACAATTTGTAACACTTCTGCCACTAAAGCTTTCAATTGCGTTCGGTCGGCAAACTCTACATCTTCCTCTGCGAAGTCTAATTCGAGTTCAATCATAGAAGCGAAATGAATTAGTTTTTCTCGCAAATCGTGTAGCTCGTGAGAGAAGTTTCCTCGCAATTGACGAAGGGCAATTTGATGCGCTTGTTTAGATTGAGAAGCAATTAAATCCGCCACAGCTTCTGCTTGGGATAAGTCTAACTTTCCGTTCATAAAAGCACGCTTTGTGAATTCTCCAGGTTCAGCCAAACGACAATTTGCACTGACTAAAGTTTCTAGAATTTGTTGCTGAATATAAGGGGAAGCGTGACAAGAAATTTCCACACTTTCTTCACCCGTGAAACTTTTACCAGAATCAAAAACACTAATTAAAACTTCATCAATTGTTTCACCTGTCGCTGTTTTAAAAAGTCCAAAATGAATAGTGTGAGAAGCTTTGTCGGATAATTTTTTACTAAAGAATTGTTCTGTTTTTTGCTTAGCATCCGATCCCGAAACACGAATAATGGCAATAGCACCAATTGCGTTTGGGGTTGCTAAAGCACAGATTGTGTCGTTGTTTTGAAGCATGTTGCAAAATTAATTCAAAAATAAGAGCATCGGTCTTTAATTTCATATTCCTTTAACCAAACAATTTAAACAAGTTAGCTGTTTCAATGGTATGACAAACAAAGAATATTGCCATTACAGTGACTTACCTTCTCCAATGGCTTATGTGAATATCAAAGAAGAAGAACAGCCGACTGAAAAGAGCTTGAGTGAAAATGATATTGACCGCATCATTGAAATGGCTTGGGAAGACCGTACTCCTTTCGATGCAATTAAGGCGCAATTTGGTTTGTCGGAAGCGGAGGTTAAAAAACTAATGAAAAAAGAGTTGAAGTTTTCAAGCTATAAATTGTGGCGCGAACGGGTAGAAAACTGTAAAACCAAGCATGCGAAATCGCGTAATCCAGAAATTGATCGTTTTAAATGTAATCTACAACGAACAATTACGCACAATAAAATCTCGAAAAGGTAATTTTCTGAAAATAGTAATTTCTTTTTCTAATCATGGTTTTCGCTACATTTGCTTGTTCTTTTTTCCAGAAGGACAAATAAATGTTAAATAAGAAATTGGAAGAATTGAATCCAATCTTAAATTCATAATTTTAAACCATGAGATTATTTTTATTTATTACTTTAATAGGTTTACTTGGTTCTTGCGCCGATCTTCAAAAAGAGGAACAGTTAGCAAAAATAGATACGATGAATCAACGTTTAGATTCTTTAGAAAAAGAATTGAAAGCACATACTATTGATACCTTACCTCAGTTGAAACTTTCTACAAGCACCGTCGAATTGCGTATTAAAACCAACTTAATTTTAAATAAAGTTGACATGGAATTGGGTAGAAAAATGGATGCTTACAAACGAATGAGAAGAGCTTTGAAACCATTAGGTGAAGCTTTAAAAAAGGTAAAAAATAGTATTGAGGAAGAACGTAAAACACTTAAAAATCTTTACTCAGATATCGAAAACGGTTACGGTGAACGCGATAAATACGAGGAATACTTAACTTTTGAATCGGATAAAATCACCAAAATTTCTGTGCTTTTAAGTGATTATAAAGAACAAAAAAAAGTGATTTTCAAAACCTATTCTGAACTTCACGAGGAACTTTACACCTTTTCAATGAGTTTATTGGAAAAGAAAAATAAATCAACGAAATGAAACATTTAGGATTTGTTTTACTATTTATTATTGGCTCATTTTCTGTGTTTTCACAAACAGAAACAGATATTCAGTTAGCTCAACATTATTATTCCAATGGTGAATTTGACAAAGCGACAGGTTATTACGAGAAAATTTATAACGCTACCCCAACCAAAGTTTATTTCAATCGCTATTTAGAATGTTTGGTGCAAATCAAAGATTTTAAAACAGCTGAAAAAACGATTAAAAAGCAAATTGCGAATAACAAAACAGACTTAGAATTGAAAGTTATTTTAGGTCAATTCTACGACGACACAAACGAACCAGCTAAAGCGAAAAAAGCATATGAAGATATTATCGAAAACGTTGGTAACAATCCATCAGTCATTATTCAAACTTACCAAGCTTTTGCCGCAAAAGGAAAATTTGATTATGCAAAGTTAACCTTAGACAAAGGCCGAAAAGTAGCGAATTATTACCCTTTCAATTTTCAATATGCTGATTATTATGCACTAACAGGTAACAAAACGGAAATGGTGCGCGAATATTTGGATTATGTTGAAACGCAACCAACAATGTACGAATCCATCCAACTAGCGATGAACCAACGTTTGAAATTATCCAATAGTGAAGAACCTGAGTTTATTCTATTAAAAGAAGCTTTATTACAACGAGCACAAAAATTAAATTCCAATCTTGTTTTCTCAGAAATGATTGTTTGGCTTTTTGTGCAAAGTAAAAATTTTGGAGGAGCCTATACGCAAGTGGTCGCTTTAGATAAACGCACCTCAAACGATGGATTTCGCGTTCAAGATTTGGGTATGATTTGTCTTGAAAATAAAGATTATACTGCTGCAAGAAAATGCTTTAATTATGTTATGGCATTAGGTGAAAATGGTCCAATTTATTTTGAAGCCCTGAAATCATTATTGAATACAAGATATGTTGAATTAACAACAAATAGAGCTTACTCACAAACTGAAATTGACGCCACTTTATTGGATTACGAAAATGCGATTGTAAAAACAGGTAAAAGCAGACAAAGTGTTACGATAATTTTAGAATACGCACACATTCTTGCTTTCTATGCTAATAAAGCCGAAAAATCAATTGAGGTTTTAACGAATTTAATGCAAACTCCAGGTTTAACAGACATCCAAAAAGCACAACTAAAAATGCAACTCGCAGATGTTCACGTCTTGGGCGGAGATATTTGGGAGGCATCTTTGTTGTATATGCAAATTGATACTGATTTTAAGTTTGAATCAATTGGAGAAGAAGCTAAATTTAAAAATGCGCGGGTGTTTTATTTCGATGGAGAATTTGATTTCGCACAAGGGCAGTTGAACGTTTTGAAAGAAGCAACATCGCGATTGATAGCAAATGATGCGATGCAATTGTCGGTTTTTATTACTGATAATTTTGGATTGGATAGCAATTACACCGTTATGACTTGGTTTGCCAATGCTGAATTATTAATTGAACAACATAAATATCCAGAAGCTTTTCAAATGTTTGACAGCATCCAATTAAATTTTCCATTTCATTCATTAGCTGATGAAATTTTGTTTAGAAAAGCAAAAGCAAACGAAATGCAAGGTAATTGGCAAAAAGCTTTAGATTACTATGAAGACTTATTGAAATTTCACGGACAAGATATTCTAGCAGATGATGCGCTTTTCAGAATGGCTGACATCAATGATAATGTCTTATTAAATAAAGAAAAAGCGTTGGAATTCTACCGTCGATTGGCAATTGATTACAAAGGAAGTTTGTTTTCTGCTGAGGCGCGCAAACGCATACGTGTATTGCGAGGAGATAAAAATATAGAAGGCGAAGATGATGAACTATAATTTTAATTGTTGGGATGAGTTGACATTCACCCCAACAATTAAAAAAAATTTATTTTAAATCTGGCATTTCTCTTGTAAATGCAGGAATTCCTGTGATATCCATTCCTGTGATTAACAAGTGAATGTCGTGAGTTCCTTCGTAAGTAACAACTGATTCTAAGTTTGCCATGTGACGCATCATAGAATATTCACTTGTGATTCCCATACCTCCATGAATTTGACGAGCTTCACGAGCAATATTTAATGCAATTTCAACATTGTTTCTTTTCGCCATTGAAATTTGAGCTGAAGTTGCTTTTCCTTCATTTCTTAGTTGACCTAAGCGCAATGTTAATAATTGAGCTTTTGTAATTTCAGTAATCATCTCAGCTAATTTCTTTTGAGTCAATTGAAATGCACCAATCGGAACATTAAATTGTGTTCTTTCTTTTGAGTAGCGAAGTGCTTGATCATAACAATCCATAGCAGCACCTAACGCACCCCAAGCGATGCCAAAACGCGCTGAATCCAAACAACTTAATGGAGCTCCAAGTCCAGTTCTTCCTGGTAAAATATTAGCTTTAGGAACTTTCACATCAACGAAAATTAATTCCCCAGTTGCAGAAGCTCTCAAAGAAAGTTTTCCGTGCATTTCAGGTGTAGAAAAACCTTCCATTCCTCTTTCAACCACTAAACCATGAATACGTCCAGTTTCATCTTTTGCCCAAACAACAGCAATATCAGCGAAAGGAGCGTTAGAAATCCACATTTTAGCACCATTTAAAATAACATGGTCACCAGCGTCTTTGAAATTAGTTGTCATTCCGCTTGGATTCGAACCATGATCAGGCTCAGTTAATCCAAAACAGCCCATCATTTCGCCAGTAGCTAATTTTGGTAAGTATTTCATTTTTTGTTCTTCCGAACCATATTTCCAAATAGGATACATCACTAAAGAAGACTGAACAGAAGCAGTTGAACGCAAACCTGAATCACATCTTTCTAATTCTTGCATAATTAGACCGTAAGAAATTTGATCTAAACCTGGACCACCATATTCCTCTGGAATATAAGGACCAAAAGCTCCGATTTCTCCTAAACCTTTTAATAAATGTTTTGGAAACGTTGCATTTTCAAAGTGTTCATCAATGATTGGAGAAACTTCTTTTTTCACCCAAGCTCTTGCTGCATCGCGCACTAATTTGTGCTCGTCAGACAATAAATCGTCCATTGCATAATGATCTGGGTGTGTGTACAAATCTGTTTTCATGCTAAATTATTTTTAAGTGGTGCAAAAGTAAGTATTGTATTTATGACAAAGCAATCTAATTCTAATTAATTTTGTGTCCGATGATTCCATTTTTTGTTGCCCTTTCCCCTGAATTTAAATTGCTTGAAAGAGAAACACAATTAAGTACACTATTGTTGTTAATTGTTATATTTTGTTTTTTTTTAATTGGTTGGAGTGGAATGCGAACGAATGGATTTTTTAGTCTTTTGGTGAAGAATTTTTTTAAATTTTCCACAAAAGAAAAAGAATTTAAAGAGACTTTAAAAATAAACTTTGGTTCAAACCTACTTTTAACGATTAACTTTTTTATTTCACTTTCACTTTGTGTGTTTCTCGTTTTCCAAAACTATCTATCTGTTTGGAACGCAAGCATTTTAGCTACTGTTTCATCCTTTTTATTTTTATTTCTACAACAGTTTGGTTTTCGTTTTGTTGCCTTCTTAGCAGGAGTAAATGATATCACCGATGCTATTGTAAGTGTCAATAGAAATGTTTGGCAATTTGGAGGAGTAGTTTTATTGGTGTTATCAACTATTTGGACTTTAAATCAAAATCAAAACACCATTCTTACAATTATCTTTTTTGCTATACTAGTTTTAATGCTTTTATTAAGAATCATAAAGGGCTTACTTTTATCTTTCAAAAAGAGAATAAGATGGTATTATTTTATTTTATATCTTTGTTCGCTTGAAATTTTACCCGCTATTGTTTTTATAAAACTGGCTATAGGTTTTTTTCAATGGGAAATGTGATGGTTGAATTATATTAAAATCGTCTAAATTGGCTATAAAAACTATACTGGTCTCTCAACCTAAACCCGAAGGAGAAAAGTCACCTTATTATGACTTGGCTGAAAAGTACAAACTAAAAATTGATTTTCGACCATTTATTAAAGTGGAAGGTATCGATGGAAAAGAGTTTCGTGCTCAAAAAGTAAATATTTCAGAACATACTGCAGTAATTTTAACCTCTAAAGTTGCGGTTGATCATTTTTTTAGAATTGCCGAGGAAATTCGCTTTGAAGTTCCAGAATCAATGAAGTATTTCTGTATCTCGGAAGCGGTTGCTTTGTATTTACAAAAATATGTCGCTTATCGTAAACGTAAAATTTTCTTTGGAAAACAAACTATCAACGATTTGGCAGATGTAATGAAAAAACATAAAACCGAAAAGTTTCTTTTACCTTGTACAGATATTTTACGCGACAATATTCCGATTACTTTAGAGCAGCAAGGTATGGCTTTTACAAAAGTGATTCTTTACCGCACTGTTGCTTCTGATTTATCTGACTTGGAAGATGTATATTACGATATGTTGGTGTTTTTCAGCCCTGGAGGAATTGAATCGTTGTTCAAAAACTTTCCTGACTTCAAACAAAATGAAACAGCAATAGCTGCTTTCGGTCCAACTACAGCAAGTGCAGTTGTTAAGCATAATTTGCGTCTTGACGTTCACGCTCCTCATCCAAAAGCTCCTTCAATGGTAGGTGCAATTGAATTGTTTATTAAAGAACAGCTTAAGAAAAAGTAAATCAGTCTGTAATTCGATTTATTAATTCAAGTAAACCAACACTTGCGTTAGCTTTGATTTTTACAAAATTTGCCGGAATATCAAATTCATCAACTTTTGGATCGATAATATAGCATTTACAATTATCAGGCGCCAAGTGAACGAGACCAGCGGCAGGATAAACTTGTAAAGAAGTACCAATTACAATAAGTAGATCAGCTTCTTGAATAATTTTCGCAGCAGCGTCTAAAGCAGGTACTTGTTCGCCAAACCAAACCACATGTGGTCGCAATCGAAAACCATCTGGACATTTGTCGTTTACCGTTAATTCCCAACCTTCGATCAAGTAATATTTTTCTTCCTGTTTGGGTCCAGAAGATTTTGCAAAACGAATATTGCCATGTAAATGCAACACATTTGTTGAACCAGCTCGTTCGTGTAAATCATCGATATTTTGAGTAATTACTTGAACTGAAAACTCATTTTCAATTGAAGCGATAAGTTTATGCGCAACATTGGGCTCAACATCAATTATTTGCTTTCGGCGTTGATTATAGAAAACGGTAACCAAATCAGGATTCTTTTTCCAAGCTTCTGGAGTGGCAACATCTTCAATGTTAAATTGTTCCCAAAGACCTCCGGAATCCCTGAAAGTACTGATGCCACTTTCTGCGCTCAGACCCGCACCTGAAAAAACAATCAATTTTTTTTTCATAAGTTAAACTTATTGTTAATTTTACACTAATTTACTAAATTATATACTATGAAAAAATTTTTACTTTCAGCTTTGCTTTTTGGTGGAATTATAAGCCAAGCAAATGCTCAATTACAAGATGGAAGTATTGCTCCTGATTTTACAGTCTCGGCGTACCAATCTTGGTTATCAACAGCGGGTTTTAACAACAATGGAACTTATAGACTTTATGATTATTTGGATTCAGGTTACACCGTTATCTTAGATGTTTCAGCAACTTGGTGTGGTCCTTGTTGGAATCATCACTTAACAGGAGCTTTAGATGAGCTTTACATCAACCATGGTCCAGCAGGACAATTAGGGGTCAGTGCAACAACGACTAATGACGTGATGGTTATTTGGTTAGATGGAGATGGGCAAACTGCTGATGCAACGATGCTTGATGGTTCAGGCGCAATTGGAAACTGGATAGAGCCAAATGCAACTTTAGGTCAAATTCCTTTCCCAATGGCAAACCCTGTTACAGCAACCGCTAATCAAATTAATGATGGTTATAACATTGCTTATTTTCCAACAATTTACAAAATTTGCCCGAACCGTGTAGTTACTGAAGTTGGACAATTAGACGCAACTGAATTTTACGCTTCTGTAGGACTTTGTCCTCCACCAGCAAGTGAGTCAGCTGATGTTACAATGATGTCTTATGATGCTGATACTTACATTTGTACAGGTTCTTCACATACACCAGAAGTAACCATTCAAAATAATGGAACAGCTAATTTAACAAATGCTACCGTAACGATTACTCAAGGTGGTAACACTGTTTCAACAGGAACGTACACAGGTAACCTTGCTACTTATGGCATTGCAACAATTACTTGTACTCCAATAACTAACCCTTCTTCAGGGCCAATGGTTGCTACAGTTACGACAGCAGGCGATGCACTTGCGTCAAATGGCGTTATTAATACTGCTTTAACAATTTATACAGCAGCTGCCGCACCTTTAGTTCAAAACTTTACTTCAACTGCATTCCCATATACTGAATATAAAGTAAGTTCTACGACTGGAACAAATTGGGAATATAGCTCTGGAACTATGAAATTTGATTGTTATAGTTATACAAACGGTAGCAAAGGAGAGTTATCAATTGAACCGGTTAATCTATCATCAGTTGCGGACCCTTCTTTATCTTTTGATGTTGCTTACAGAGGTTATACTGCTGCAACACCAGAAAATGATAAATTAGAAGTATTTGTTTCAACTAATTGTGGAACAACTTGGACATCTGTTTATAACAAACAAGGAACTACTTTATCAACTGGAGCTACACAAACTGGTGCATTTACACCTGCTTCCGCTGCAGATTGGAGAAATGAAACAGTTTCATTAGCTGCTTTCACAGGTCAAAGTGAGGTTTTCATTAAATATGTAGGAACATCCAATTACGGAAACAATATGTATATTGATAACATTAATATTGCTAGTGCAACAAGTTTAAGTGAAAACGAAATTGTAGGTTTGAATGTTTATCCAAATCCTGCTTCTACTGAAGTAAATGTTTCTTTTGAAGCTAGCAACGCTAATTACACTGTGAAATTAGTTGACTTACAAGGTCGTGTAATTGCTAATCAGAACTTAACAAACTTAAATGGAACTCAAGTAATTTCTATCCCAACAGAAAATGTTGCTAAAGGAAGCTACGTTGTTTCAATTACTTCAAATGGTGTGACTTCAACTAAATCAGTTGTAATCAAATAATCCATTCAAATAAAATTAAGAAAGGCTGTTTCGAAAGAGGCAGCCTTTTTTTATTACTATAACTCTGGGTTGTGTTTAAGGAATTGATAGTTCTACCAATTACTACTTTGAATTTTTCAATTAAGAATATTCTTGGAAAAAATACTGATTAGAAAAAGACCTTTTAAGCATTATTAAATGACTTCTTTGGATGAATGAAATCGAATTCAAAAGAATCTAAAGTTTTTAAAATAATGCTACGCGCTAATAATTTTATTTTCGATTAACCAATTCAATTCTGTTTGAAAAACCTCTTGTTGCTCAGGCTCATTATGAATTTCATGGTACAAACCAGGCCAATATTTTACAGTTACATTTGAACCTGCATTATGCATAAATTCTTTCGTTCCTTCTGGAGAAGTCAAACGATCCTCTAGACCATGCATTACTAAGAGTGGTGTTTTTATTTTAGCGGCATTTTCAATTGCATAAGGTCCAGCGAAGTGAACATTTACAAAAAAAGCTGAGGTAATTTTGTCGTGTACCAATTCATCAACTTCATAAGCCTTAACAACTTTTTTATCTCTTGAAATAGCAGCTGTTTCAAGTCCAGTAGGTTGGGATAATGTTGGGACAAGGCCCGCACTCAATTTTCCAAGTATAACTTTCCACTTAGGTGGTTCAAAAGCTAATTTGAGGTAGGGTGAAGTAACAAGTGCCGCACTCAATTTTGGTTGTCTCCTAATGAGATAATTTAAAGTTAAATTCCCTCCCATACTATGACCATAAATTATAAGGGGTAGCTCAGAAAATTCTTGTTTAACTTTTTTTAGAAAAGAATCAATATCTTTCATCAAAGCATCGTAATTTGGAGTGTGACCGCGTTTACCATCCGATTTTCCATGACCACGAAGGTCAATACCCATTGTTGCTATTCCATGATCTGCAAAGAATTTAGCCACGTGAACGTAACGAATACTATGTTCACCCATACCATGAATTAAAGCAATAACGGCTTTGGAATTTTCTTTTGGTAGAAGTTTAAAACCCCTTAAATTTAATCCATCAGTAGATTGAAGTGTAAATTCTGTTTGCATGGTAGTAGATTTTAGGCTATAAAGGAAAGGAAAACTAAGGAGATGAAAGTAAAAATTGTTATAAATTTTTAAAATTCAAAAACCAAAAACTTTTTATTTATACAATAGGTAAAATCAATATTCAAATAAAATGATTTCCTTTTTAAGGTTAAATCATCGTTTACAAACTGTCAATAAGCATAAAAAGCTTTGTTTCCATTTTTTAAACAATATGAAAATCCGTTTGCAATTCCCAAATACTACCTGCTTTCATTTTCAAATCAACTCATTTTCAAATTTTCAAATTATAATTAGTTCGCAATTCCTAAGCAGTCTGCATGTCCATTAACAATAATCCTTATTTTTGTCAAGCACAATAATTATGGATAGAAACCAAGATTTACTCAATAGAAGAGAAGACGCCAAACTCGGAGGAGGAATTGAGCGCATCAACAAACAACATCAACAAGGAAAATTATCTGCTAGAGAACGCGTTACCGTGCTTTTAGATGAAAATTCTTTTCAAGAAATTGGGGCTTTTGTTGAGCATCGTTCTAATGCTTTTGGTTTGGATAAAACACGTTTTCCAGGAGATGGTGTAATCACGGGTTACGGAACAATCCATGGAAGATTGGTATATGTGTTTTCACAAGATTTTACCGTTTTAGGTGGTTCGCTTTCAGAAACACACGCTGCGAAAATCTGTCGTATTATGGATTTAGCGATGAAAAACGGTGCACCTGTTATTGGGTTGAATGATTCAGGTGGTGCACGTATCCAAGAAGGAGTGGTTTCGTTGGCTGGATATGCTGATATTTTCTACAGAAATACACGCGCTTCAGGGGTGATTCCACAAATTTCAGTAATCATGGGTCCTTGTGCTGGCGGTGCGGTTTATTCGCCTGCATTGACCGACTTCATTTTTATGGTGGAAGAAACTTCTTACATGTTTGTCACAGGACCAAATGTTGTGAAAACCGTAACTCACGAAGAAGTTACTTCAGAAGATTTGGGTGGAGCAAAAACGCACGCTGAAAAATCAGGAGTAAATCATTTTACATCGAGTAATGACGTTGAATGCTTGAAACAAGTGCGCGATTTGGTGACTTATTTCCCACAAAATGCTTATGAGCAAGCTCCTCAACCAAGTATTTACGAATTTAACAAAGCAAAATTAGAGCAGATAGTAAAAATTCTGCCTGATAATACAAACATCCCTTACGACATCCGCAAAGTAGTGGATTGCGTAATTGATGACAATAGTTTCCGTGAAGTTCAAGCTGATTATGCTAAAAACATTGTCGTTGGATTCGCACGTATGGAAGGAAGAACAATTGGCGTGGTTGCCAATCAACCGTCAGCAATGGCGGGTGTTTTAGATATCGATGCGTCAAGAAAAGGAGCGCGGTTCGTTCGTTTTTGTGATTCTTTCAACATTCCGCTTTTAGTGTTTGAAGATGTACCTGGATTCTTGCCTGGTACGGATCAAGAATGGCGAGGTATCATCACGCATGGTGCAAAATTATTGTACGCTTTTTCAGAGGCTACCGTTCCGAGAATTACGGTAATTACTAGAAAAGCTTACGGTGGCGCCTTCGATGTGATGAATTCAAAAAGTATCGGTGCTGACTTAAATTTTGCGTGGCCAACAGCAGAAATCGCTGTAATGGGAGCAAAAGGTGCAGCGGAAATTATTTTTAAAAGAGAAATTGCAACAGCTGAAGACCCGCAAGCAAAATGGTTAGAGAAAGAAGCTGAATACGCTGAAATGTTCGCTAATCCTTATCGTGCAGCAGAACGTGGAATCGTTGACGACGTTATTCTTCCTGAAGAAACTAGAGCTAAATTAATTGCAGGCTTCAAAATGTTGGAGAAAAAAGCAGAAACTTTACCAATGAAAAAACATGGGAATATCCCTTTATAATTAAGAATGAAAAATGTAGAATGTAGAATTGAAAGTGAAGAGATGAATTACAAATTGGAAAATTACAGATTGCAGATTAATTTTATCATTCTCTCATTTATCATTCTCTCGTTCCCTCATAAAATCCTAAAATCCTAAAGTCCTATTGTCCTAATATCTTAATATCAAAACAAAAAAATGAAACAACTAATCGAAGCTTTCCCGCAAAACATCATTGATGCAATTGCAATCGGAAATGGTAAAACCTACCAACAACCAAAAAACGAAATTAAAAACATCTTAATCTGTGGATTGGGTGGATCTGGAATTGGTGCGAAAATCGTATCAAACTGGGTTCAAGACGAAATCAAAGTTCCAATTATCATCAGCAACGAATATTCGTTACCTGCATTTGTAGATGCAAACACACTTGTTATCGGATCTTCTTATTCAGGAAACACAGAAGAAACTACGATGAGTATCGCTGAAGCAAAAGAAATTGGATGTCACATCATCGGAATTTGTAGCGGTGGACATTTGGCTTCTTTCTGCGAAGAAAACGGTTATGATTATGTAATCGTTCCTGGTGGAAATCCGCCAAGAAGTGCATTAGCTTTTTCTGTGGTTCAATTATTAGATATTTTAGCAAAATTAGGTTTGACATCGCCAACAAACGTTGATAAAATGCGTAGTGCTGTTGACTTATTGAATGCTGATAACGCTGAAATTCACGCTAAAGCGAAAGAAATTGCTGACTTCTTATATGGTAAAGTTGGTGTTTATTATGCAGAAACTAAATACGAAGGAGTAATCGTTCGTGCGCGTCAACAATTTAACGAGAATTCAAAATACTTAGGTTGGCACCACACAATTCCAGAAATGAACCACAACGAATTAGTTGGATGGACAGGTGGTGATGCACGTTTTGCACCATTATTTTTCTGTACAGGAGATTTACATCCAAGAAACCAAAAGCGTTTGGAAATTACAATGGCGCACGTTGAAAAAATCTGTGGTTCAATCTACAAATTAGAAGCAAAGGGTGATTCATTTATCGAGCGTTCTTTATACTTAATCAACGTTGTGGATTGGGCGTCTTACTATTTATGTAATTTGAATGGTGCAGATATTATTGATATCGCAATCATCGATTACTTAAAAGGTGAAATGGCTAAATTCTAAATGAATACAAACAAAAAAGTTACTTGTGAATTCCTAGGTCTCATTGATTACAAAGAGGCCTGGGATTACCAAGAAAAATTATTAAAGGATGCAATCGACTTAAAAATTGCTTTTAGAAATGGTCAAACGACCGAAATTCCACACAATTATTTATTTTTTTGCCAGCATCCACACGTTTATACTTTGGGTAAAAGTGGCAAACCTGAGCATTTATTGCTTAATGATGAACAACTGGCCGAAAAAGAGGCAAGTTATTACAAAATCAATCGTGGTGGCGACATTACCTATCACGGTCCCGGACAACTTGTAGTATATCCAATCTTTGATTTGGATAATTTTTTTACCGATATTCATAAATACTTGAGATTTTTGGAAGAGGCTGTCATTCGAACATTAGCTGATTTTGGAATTGAAAGCGGAAGAGTTGAAGGCCTCACTGGTGTTTGGATTGAAGGAACGACCGATCGCGCTCGAAAAATCTGTGCAATGGGCGTTAAATGCTCGCGTTGGGTCACAATGCACGGCATAGGATTTAACGTAAATACAGATTTAAATTATTTTTCTAATATAATTCCTTGCGGGATTGATGATAAAGCAGTAACTTCAATGCAACAAGAGTTAGGGCATAAAATTGACCTAGAAGAAGTTAGCTCAAAACTCTTGAATCACCTTTCAGATTTGTTTGAATTTAAACTTTAATGTATGCTTAAAAAACTGTTGCGTTACCTGCTTTACTTCATTTTAGTAGTGCTCATTGGAGGAAATTTATTTATCGTCTTAACTGGTCGTTATTATTTATACAGCGGTCTTGCAAATACATATTTGATTGGGAAAACGGGTCCAACCATTTACGATTTGGATGTTTTTCCCAAGGCAACAATTGAAACTTCCGGCAAATCATTTCAGTGGAAAGAACACAAAAAATTCAACAAAGCTTCCTTTACCGCAAACGAAGAGAAGTTTCACAAAAAGTGGAAAACACAGGCATTCTTAGTATTTCAAAACGACACTTTATTGTTTGAAAAATATTGGGGAACACACAATCGCGAAACGGTTTCAAATTCTTTCTCCGCAGGAAAAACAGTTATCAGTTTATTGATTGGGATTGCGATTGACAAAGGATACGTTAAAAGCGTGGAAGAACCTGTTGGAAACTACATCCCTGAGTTTAAAGAAAACGGTAGAGACAAAGTAACAATTCGTCATTTGTTGTTAATGGCTGCAGGATTTGACTGGGAAGAAAGTGGTGTTAATCCTTTATCTGAAACAGCTGAAGCTTATTATACAGATGATTTGTACGGTTTAGTAACACGTCAGAAAGTAGTGGTGAAACCAGGAACAATTTTCAATTACCAAAGTGGTGACACCCAAATTTTAGCTTTCGTTTTGAAAAAAGCAACAGGAAAAACTATAGCTGAATTAACTGAAGAATGGTTGTGGAAACCAATGGGAGCAGGTCAAACTGCCTACTGGAGTTTGGATAAAGAAAATGGGGATGAAAAAGCATATTGTTGTTTGTACGCATCGCCAAGAGATTTTGCATTGCTTGGATTCTTAATGTTAAATCAAGGGAAAATCGGTTCAAAACAAATTGTACCCGAATGGTATATGCAAGAAATGGTGAAAACACCACCAATTCAAACCGAAGAAGGAATTGTGAATACGCGTTATGGATTTCAAACGTGGGTGTATCCAAATTTTGGAAATACTGTTCATTATTACCGTGGACTGGGTGGTCAATACATAATGGTAATGCCGAAAACAGGAAGAATGGTTGTACGTTTAGGACATAGAAAAACACAAAATTATCTAATTCCAAAAGCGAAGAAAAACGACAAAGAATTCTGTAAACTAAACAATCAAAGAGTAGGTCACTCTTGGGATATTTTTTATTATCTTGCAATGGGTGAACGAATAGCAAATAAAATTAAAAAGTAAATGAAAGAGGAGCTTTTAGGACCAAAGGTTGAAAATGTAGGTGTTGCTGTTATTCAAAGCGTGAACGAGGAAAAAGAAAAAGAATATACCGTTTACCTGATTAGCTTACGAGATGACATAATGGAGGGAATCATCGTTGCAAGTACAGGTTATGGTGAAAATACAATAACAGGCGAAAAAATAAAAACCTCCACTTTACGTCACGGAATAGAAGTATTACTTCCTAATGAAATTGCTAAAATCGAACCAATTATGCCTGAAGTTTTTGGGCTTTCTAATGAATATTGGGTGAGTTTTTGGGTGGAAGATATTTTGTATGATAAACGATTTGTTTTTCCAGCAGAATCATTAATCGAAGAGAACTTTAAGTATCTCGATTTATTTAAAAGAAAAGGAGTGTTATTGATGTAATAACACTTTTATTGATTACCTAAACTACTACAACCATTTATTTAGCCAACGACCACGAATTGCTGACAACAGGTATAGCTTCTAAAGTCATCAAAAATTAAGGTTGTATTTTAATCTACAAAGAATATTTTTCTGAAACTATTATAAACTCAACACAATCGTAAAAGTTGTTCCTTCGTTTTCAATGGATTCAAAGGAGATTTTACCACCGTGATTTTCAACTATTTGTTTCACAACAGATAATCCAATCCCGCTTCCTGTCGATTTGGTGGTGAAATGCGGAATAAAGATTTTATCCTTCTGCTCGTTTGGTATTCCTTTTCCATTATCGGAAACTTGAATCACAATTTGTTTGGTTTCTTGACGTTTTTCAACGCTGATGCTAACTTTTCCATCTTTGCGTTCATTGAGCGATTGAATTGCGTTTTTGATGAGGTTATTAAACACTTGAATCCATTGGTCTTTATCGATTTTGAGCAAGAGTAAACTTTCTTCCGAATGAATTTCAATCGTGCAGTTTTCTTCCATTTCAAACAAAGTAGCCGAGTTCCTTATGATTCCAAGTAAATCGATTTCTACTTTTTGTGGATCAGGCATTTTAGCAAAGTTTGAAAACTCATTTGCAATGCGAGTTAAACCATCAATTTGTTCAATTACAGAATTTAAAACACGCTCTAGTCGTTCTTTTGAGCCTACGTTCGATGGGTCGTAACTGCGCAATAAATGCTGTATTCCTAGCTTCATTGGCGTTAATGGATTTTTGATTTCGTGCGCAACTTGTTTCGCCATTTCACGCCAAGCGCTTTCACGTTCACTTTTTGCCAATTGCAAGGCTGCTTCTTCTAACTCTTCCAGTTTTAAGTTGTAAGCTTTGACAATTGTACCAATCTCATCGTTGCCGTCATAAGCAATTTTTTGATTTTCAATACCAAATTTCAAAGTCGCTACTTTTTGACTCAATAAACGCAAAGGAGCTGTTAACCAGTTGGAAATCAACAATGAAATGATAATCGAAATTGCGAGTAACAAAATAAATACATTGATAATTGCGACAATGAATTGTTGAATTTGATCTTCAAAATCGCGCTGTTGTCCAAAGTGTTGTAAGTTGATGTAACCCAACATTTTTCCTTCCCCGTTATAGAAAGGCAAATAAGACGAAATGTAAGACAGTTTTCCGATTTCTTCTCGGTTGGAGAAAAAGCTTTTATTGTTTAGTTTTAACTCTTCAAGTGCTTGTGGATTAATTTGTTCGCCGAGTAATCCAATGTTAAAAATCTTCGGTCGTGAAGAAGCAATCAAGTAGCCATTCGGGTCGTAAATATTCAAGTCGGTGACGAATACTCTCGAAAGTTTCATCAACACACTTTCCAAGTAATTGCCATTGTCTTCAGCGTCCAAACCTTTGTAATTAGCGACTTTTCCACGCAATTCTTCCTCCACCGAATGTAATTTTTCGTTGATGATTCTATCCGTAAATGTTTGGTATTGTTGTCCAACAAAAATTCCACTTCCTGTCCCGAAAAGCAACAAGGCTAACACAACCAACATTACCAATACGAATTGTATTTTGAAAGCTAATGTAAACGAGTTATTTGCAATGAATTTACTACCCAAGAGCAAACTACTAAAAAGTAAGAGTAAGCCCCAAAAACTAAAAACATACGAAAAGGAGGTAACAAGTTCTAACCACGTTTTATTCTGACTTGAAAGTATAATGACAGCCTTATTGTTTTTCTTGAAATAGTAATGATTATAACCATCGAAATCAAAGAAAGTCGCATTTTTGGATGGGGTTGGAAAGGCGCGCAAAAATGTCGGAAAGTTATAATCTCCATAGTGTTTTATGAGTTTGTTACTTGTGTATTTTGCAATCGAGTATTTTTCCAATGAAGTCAACACTTTTGATTTTTCAGAAAGTAGCAAGCGCGGAAAACCAATTTCTTCAGGGATTCTTTTCGATTTCAAGGTGATGAAAAGTTCAGCCTTTTTACCCCAAACTTTTACTTCCAAACGAATAATGTAATTGTAGCCTGAAATCGCATCACGGATAAAATAAATAGAAGAATCAATTTGAGAAACTTCGCCGTTGCGCTCAATCATTTTTAAAACAGGTTCAAGTCCCTGCGCCTCTTTAGTAAGCAAGGAAACACCAACGGAATCAAAGAGGTTAAAACTCATTTCGTAACCTTCCCACAGTCCTTTGAAATGTCGTTTTTCTAGTATATCACCAAAATCGGAAACGCTTAAATTGGGTTGTGTCGTACGAATCGTAGATTGAATAAGCGGATCAGAAAGTAATTTCGTTTTAATTTTTCCAAATTCAAGCTCTAAATTAATGTCTTGCTCAACAGCTAATTGGTTTCCATAAAGAATGCGTGTTTCCTTGTCTTTACTGCTGTTGTGTTGATTTAAATCCGAAACAAATGAGGACGAGAATAATCCTAAAATTAACAGTTGAAAGCCTAATTTTTGTCCGAATTTTTGCTTGTTTTGAAAGAAGAAGTTAGCAAATAACAGCAGTATTGGTAAAATCAAAGGAATGATGTATTCATCGTTGAGACTAATTCTATAAATCGCAAAAAGAATTCCCGAAACAAAGAAGAAACTAACAAAAACACCAATTTTTACTTGTTGAATTTTGATTGCGTTAAGTAGGTTTTGAACTAATTGTTGGTAAACCGAAAAAATCACCCCAAAGAGCAATAGAATCAAAAAGGAGTAAGCATCTAATTGAAATAAATTCTCAAGATTTAGTGGAATTGTTGAGTTGAGAATTACAAGATTCATCGTTTTTAAAATCAACCACCACAAGGCAAAAAGCAAAGGGATGTGCAGCCAAACCACCAATTTTACTTGTAATTTATGGAGTAATTGAACGAATGATAAAACAGCAAATGCGATGAAAATTATATTGATACATAAATCCAAAAAGGAAGGGAACCACTCGTTATAAGCAAATAAATCTGCGGAAAGAAACTTCGCATTATTGAAAATCGGTGCAAAATCAATTTGATACAAAAGCAAGCGAAAAGCAAGCAGACTAATGATAAAAACGGCTGTTTTTTTAACTGAATTTTCGCAACGGTCATAACAGCCATAAATAAAAACTAAAAGTCCAATGATGAGTGAGATTATCGTAAAAGGCGACTGTGAATTGGCTTTCGCTTCTTTGGTTGGAATTGCTGAAAAGACGAACTTTTTATCTAGATTTTTAATAGGAGAACCAACAGCTGGGTCGAGGGAAATATCAAAATCAGATGCTGTTAATTCTGGGTTTGTGTGATTGACAAGAAATTCATTTTCGTAGCTATATTCTTTTTTTATTTCAAAAGCAGCACAAAGAATTTCGTCTTCGTATTCAATAGTTTTACAGTAATACCAACCATTTTGAAGGTGTAAAAGTCCATTTGCGGGAAATTGAATGCTTACATATTTTGAAATCGGAAGTTCGTTGGAATTCCAATAAATGAGCGAATCACTTTTGTATTTGTAAACGTAAAAATCGCTTGTTGCAAAAGGAATGGATTTAATTCCTAAGCTTTCTTTTTGTCGCGCAACGAAATCTTTTAGTTGATTTTCTTTTTGATTAAAAGCTCGCTGAAATTCACTTTGGTCAAAAGGAATAGTTCGGTCGGCGTTGATAAATAGAATGGAGGCGCTAAAAATAATCAATGAAAGTAAAAAATACTTATACTTTTCGATTAGCTGTAGCCCCAAATTCATTAGGAAATAGTTGCTGAAAATTGATTTAAAAGTTCATCGCGCAATTTTTCGAAATCTTCGTCCCCGCGGTGGTCATTTCTGAAAATAAAATCAGCATTTGGTTTATAAGGTTCGATGTAATTTTCGTAGCAAGGTAAAACGTGATTTTCCCATTGATACAAAATATCAGAACGCTTATAGCCTCTGGTTTCTTGGTCGCGATAAATTCTTCTATCTAGCTGGATTTCGTGGTCCACATCTACAAAAATGCTGTATTGTAAAGCGTCAAACACAACAGGATAATGAAACAAAAACAATCCTTCAACAATAATAATTTCGCTAGGTTGAATTGTGATAAGTACATTTTTATCGGGTGGCGCATTGAAGAAGTATTCCTTTACCTCAATTGGTTCCCAGTTAATGAGTTGCACTAAATCATTGGAGAGTTTGCGTTCGTCTAAAGCCGTTGGTAAATCAAAGTTGACAATCCCATTTTTGTCTTTTTGCTGCATTTCAATAGGGAAGTAATAGTTGTCCATTGAAAAAACAGATGGGTTTATTCCTTCAAAAGTTTCAGAAAGCCTTTTCAGCAAGGTGGTCTTTCCAGAACCGCTTCCTCCACAAATTCCAATTACGAATGGGTTTTTTGTCATCTAGTTTATCCTTGTCGGCAAAGATACGGATTCTAAATTGAATGAGGAATGTTGCCTTTTTAATCTTCAATAATAAACTAAAAAAATGAGATTTTGAACAATAGTTATTATTGAGTCTTAACTTTAAATTTCGTCCACTTATAAAATAAATTGTATCGGTTGCAATTTTATTTCTAACTTTAGACAAGCACCTAAAACCTATTTTTTTATGACCCAGAATCGTCTGTTTTTGAGTAATTCTACTTCATTAACTCTATTACTTATTTTACTGAATGTATCGGGTATTTTTTCACAACAAAGAAATTATAAAGAACACGTTTCGATAGTAAGAGATGAATGGGGAGTTCCTCACATCTATGGGCAGAAAGATGCGGATGTTGCTTATGGTCTAGCATGGTGTAATGCAGAAGATGATTTTGCAACTATGCAGGAAAGTTTATTGCCCGCTAAAGGTTTACTTGCTAAATGGAAAGGAAAAGATGGCGCAACAATTGACTTTGTGGTAGGACTAGTTGGTTCTAGAGAAAAAGTTGATTCGCTTTACGATTCTCAAATTAGCCCTGAGTTCAAACTGTATCTTGAAGGATATTGTGCAGGTGTGAATGATTATGCTGCAACTCACCCAAAAGAAGTGAAAGTAAAAAAGGCCTTTCCTATTACTCCTAAAGATGTTATAGTTACCTTTCATTATATTTCAGCACTAATAACTGCTGTTCCCGATCAGCTAAAAGCAGTAATGAACGGAAAATATGATTCAGTAGCAGTTACTTTTGCTTCGAATGCTTTCGCCTTTAATCCGTTAAAAGCAAATGACGGAAAAACATTAATCACTGTAAATCCCCACATGCGATTTGAAGGCTGGTTTTCTTGGTATGAAGCCCATTTAGTGAGTGAAGAAGGAATGGATATTATGGGTGCGCTTTTTCACGGAGGAACAAGCATTTTTGTAGGGACTAATCAAAATTTAGGCTGGACACATACTTGGAATAAATACGATATGGCTGACACTTATAAACTGAAAATGATTCCTAATAAAAAAGGATGGTATGAATATGATGGTAAAGAATATCAATTGGAAAAAAATGATATCAAATTAAAAGTAAAACTTAAACCTTGGCTGCCTACAATCACCATAAAAAGAGAAGCTTATAAATCAATTCTTGGACCTGTTATGAAATCTCCTTCTAAAGATTATTATGCGTTTAGATGGGGAGCTATGGATGAAGTTCGAACACCTGAACAATGGTGGCGAATGAATAAAGCAACTAATTTCGAAGAATACTATAAAATTCTACAAATGAATGCATTACCAAGGTTTAACATTGTTTATGCCGATAAAGAATCCAATATATTCTTCATCGATAATGGAAGGGTTCCAAAAAGAAATGCCGACTATGATTGGAAGGGTGTTGTTCCCGGAAATACATCGGCTACAATGTGGACAGAAGTATATAAAACAGATGAACTTCCACAAGTTAAAAATCCGGATTGCGGGTATGTTTTTAATACAAATAATACACCTTATAGTGCGACATGCGACGAAAATAGAATTGCACCTGGAACTTGGGATCCGCACATGAATTTTCGAGTGGGAGACAACAACCGAAGCTTGCGATTTATGGAGTTGGTTGAAGAAAATAAACGAATGGACTTTGAAATTATGAAGCGAATTAAATTTGATAGTCATTATCCAAAAGATGGTAAATTCCTTCGTTCTATCAGCTTGATGAAAGAAATTGATGAAAAGAAATACCCTGATATTCAGCCAATTCTTAAAGAAATGAAAGCGTGGGATAGAACTGCAAATCCTGAGTCGTTAGGAGCAACCTACTTTTTGGTTTCTTTCGATTATTTATTCAATCTTATGAAATTAGATGTAGAATGTTTTATTGATGGTATTCCTTTAACAGAAGAAAAACTTGTAGAAGCTGTTCGACATACCAAACAACATCTTGAGAAATATTTCAAAACTATCAATGTTCCTTTGAAAGATATTTTTCGCATTGGGAGGGGAGATGAAGAATACCCAATGCCTGGATTTCCAGATGCGTTAGCTGCAAATTATGCTAAACCAAGAAAATCCGATGGGAAATTTATGGGGAGCTTAGGTGATACCTACACTATGTTTGTTCAATATGGGAAAAATGGCGTAGAAAGAGTGGAAAGTCTTGTGAATTTTGGATCTTCTGCACACCCAGAAAGTAAACACTACACGGATCAATTGAAAATTTGGATCAAACAACAAACAAAGGTTATGACTTTCGATAAGGAAACAATTTTAAAAAACGCAGAAAGAGTGTACAAGCCTGGGAATTAAGATTCAATTTTTTTTACTACTTTTCAAAAATGAAAAAGCTGTTTTTACTTTTTGCTATTTGTGGAAATATTTTTTGCTCAAATGCCCAATTAAATGAATACCGTTTTCACGTTTACGGAAAAGCAAGCACGGGAATAATTGATAAAAACAACTATTTCAATATCGGTGGAAGTATGGAATGGATGGTGAAGCCACGATTGGGATTGAATTATAATTTAGAGTATCAATACCGAACAGATGGCTACTCACATATTCATGGTTCAATCGGTTCTTTGGCGGGTCCTCCCCTATTTATTATTGGTTTGATTTCTGGAATCTCTAACAATGATGATTGGGATGACACAGACGATAATCCATTTAATTTTGGTTATTTGGGTGCTTTGGCTGGTGTGCTTTTAACGATTTGTCCAGATGGTGTGAGTTATCATTTTCCAATTGGATATCATTGGGATGTTGCTCCTTATGCGAATGTGTTGGGAATTGATTGGGTGTTTAATCGCAAAGAAAATTACAGTCAACTTAAATATGCTGTTTCTGTTGGCACAAAAGTTTCTTATTCTTTTTCAAATAATATGACAGCAAATCTATTTGTTGAAACGCGAAAAGTTGCTTCAACAGGTTTTGGTTTTGGTGGTGGTTTTGGAATTGGTTATTTATTGAAGAAACGTGATTCTGAAGAAGATTTACCAGAAGTTGTTCCTCCAATTGAAATGAACTAGTCAAAGCCCCTAACTATTTGTTTGCAACTTTTTTTTGATGTGGACAACTAATCTACAAGCTTTTAGCTATTGGGCTTAACTTAGTGCCCCATGAAAAAAAGCATTTTTCTTTTCTTGTTTTTGAGTGTACAATTTCTGTCAAAAGCACAATTACAACCCATTTATAATCAAGCGGAATATCCTTTTTGGCTACATCTTCCTTCAGATAGCGTATTAAAAAGTAAGCCACCCATTTTAATTTTTTTACACGGAAGAAGTCTGTCGGGTAATAATCTCGAACTCGTTAAAAAATATGGAGTTATCCATGAAATAGAAAAAGGGCGCTCCATTCCTGCGATTGTTATTGCCCCACAAGTTCCTGCAGGAAAATCCTGGGAGCCAGAAAAAATCTTATCTGTTTTACAATTTGTACAACGCAATTTTGATACAGACACTAATCGTGTATATGTTGCAGGAATGAGTTTGGGAGCATACGGAACCTTGGGTTTTGCAGGTGCTTATCCTGAAATAGTTACAGCTGCTGTTGCACTATGTGGTGGAGGAAATCCAAAAGATGGCGCTGCCTTATCAACTATTCCTATTTGGATTCAACACGGAAATAGAGATGCTGCTGTTCCTTTAAGTGAATCGCAAAAAATGGTGAATGCTATCAAAGCTTGTACGGACGAAAATTTAAAATTTACAATTGTTCCCGGAGCAAATCATGGCGATTTAGAACGTGTTTTTAGAACCGATGAATTGTATGAATGGTTGTTTCAATTTGAAAAATAGTTCGTTTCAAACAAACCAAATATCATTGATTATTTCAAATCCTGCGTAATCATTAACATGATTGATAATCAGTTGTTTTCCAAAAAGTAATTCTTTACGTTCACAATTTGCAATTCCTAAGCAGTCTGTTATCCGTTCGCAATTCTATCGTTTGCAATTCGCACTTCCATTTTCAAATAAACTCATTTTCAAATTAATCACTTCGCAACAACTTCAGCGCCTCATTAATACTTTGATGCAAAATAGAAGCATGGGTTTCTTTTCGTAATTCTAGAAAATCTAGCTTGGTGATTTTTGCACTCGATTTAAGTAATTTGTAGATTTTCTTAGCGTCTTTTCGCATAACAGGGTGCTCCTTCCCTCCTATACTGATACATAGACATACGGTACATTAGTGGATTGTTTTTCGAGCAAATATGGCGCTTGTTTTAGTAAACTTTGATTATACCACCACAAACTCTTTCTCACGATTAAATAATGCGTGAATAAATTCGGTTTTTCCCAAAATATGCCTGGTTTTTGAAATAGAATTATTAAGAAGAAGGTAATATATGCAAATCTAGTAGAGAATAATGACTTTGACCACCATAAAATCTAAAAGAATACATTGTTGCTTGTCAAAGAATGGTAGAAATTATCGAGTTTCCTGAAAATACTCCTGAATCTAAAGAACTCGAACAACTTATCAAGCTAACCTCAGAGTTTGAAGACAAAACTCCTACCTTTGCATTATGAAATTTTTTGAATGAGCACCAACAAAACCAAAGTCCAAAACACGTCCATTGCACAATTCGATTACGATCTTCCAGAAGAACGCATTGCAAAATATCCCTTAGAACCCAGAGATAGCAGTAATTTATTGGTGTATAAAAACGGAGAAATACGGTCCGATATTTATTCTAAATTACACGAACATTTGCCAGAAAATACGCTTTTGGTAATGAACAACACCAAAGTCGTAGAAGCGCGTTTGTTATTCAAAAAAAACACAGGAAGCACCATTGAAATTTTCTGTTTAGAACCGCACGAAAGTTATCCTGATATTACCTCAGCAATGTTGCAAACGAATACCGTTTTGTGGAAATGTTTGGTCGGTGGAGCGAAAAAATGGCGCGATGAAGATTTGGATTTGACTTTCGAAGTGGACGCAACGACTTTCATTTTAACAGCCAAAAAAATCGAGCGTTTATCGGATTCCTTTTTAATTGAATTTTCTTGGAATAAACCAAATAGTAGCTTCGCAGAAATATTACATCACGTAGGAATTATACCCCTTCCCCCCTACTTGAAACGCGACACGGAAGATAAAGACAAAACAACTTATCAGACCGTTTATGCGGAATTTGATGGTTCGGTTGCAGCTCCAACTGCGGGTTTGCATTTTACTGAAAACATCTTTGAAAAATTGGCAACGAAAAACATCTCTCACGATTTTGTGACCCTACACGTTGGCGCAGGAACATTCAAACCTGTGAAGTCAGAAACACTTGGTGAACACGAAATGCACGCAGAATTTATCGATGTAAAACGCGAACTGATTTCAAGAATTGCCAACACAGATTCAACCATTGTTGTCGTTGGAACAACCTCTTTGCGCACTTTAGAAAGTTTGTATTGGATGGGTGTGAAAACGATGGTTAATCCGCAACTTTCAATGGAATCTATCGCTTTACAACAATGGGACGCTTACGAATTGCCTCAAAACTATTCCAAAAAAGAAGCGTTTTTAGCCTTAGAATCTTGGGTGCAAAACAACAATTTGGAACGTTTGATTACTAAAACACAATTGCTTATTGCACCAGGTTATGATATACGAACCGTGAATGGAATCCTGACTAATTTCCACCAACCACAATCAACTTTATTATTATTAATTCACGCATTTGTGGGCGACGATTGGAAAACAATTTACGACTTTGCGTTGGCGAATAACTACCGCTTTTTAAGCTACGGCGATGGAAGTTTGTTGTGGAAAGTGTGAGGAGAAAGTAACGATGCCTACGAGAGCCTCAGTCATCGTTGTTCAATAAATTGATTTCAACTTGTTATTGATTTATTTCAAACATCAATTGTTTAAAAAAGAAACTTTTAATCTCAAGCTGAAAAGATAAATCACTATTCTCTCTTATCCCGATAGCTATCGGGACTTCTCTTTTAACTTTTAAAGCCAAACTTTCCGATATCCGTTTTCAACTTTCAACTCCTTTCCCTTTTTCCAACTAAAAAAAATCCTACATTTGTAATCATAAAAATTTCCTATGTTAAAAATAAAAGTTGTAAACCCTGTAGTAGAATTAGATGGCGATGAAATGACGCGCATCATCTGGAAATTCATCAAAGACAAATTGATTTTACCTTACCTTGATTTGGATATCAAATATTACGATTTAGGTATCGAAAAACGCGATGAAACCAATGACCAGATTACGATTGACGCTGCAGAAGCAATCAAAGAATACAAAGTAGGAATCAAGTGTGCAACAATTACTCCAGACGAGCAACGTGTGAAAGAATTCAACTTGAAATCGATGTGGAAATCTCCAAATGGAACAATTCGTAACATTTTGGACGGAACTGTTTTCCGCGAGCCAATCGTTATGCAAAACGTACCGCGTTTGGTAACAAACTGGACAGCCCCAATCATCGTTGGACGTCACGCTTTTGGTGATCAATACCGTGCGACAGATGCTGTTTTCAAAGGAAAAGGGAAATTAACAATGACCTTCACACCTGATGACGGTGGCGAAACGCAAACATTTGAAGTATATAATTTCAAAGGTGACGGTGTAGGAATGGCAATGTACAACACTGACGAATCAATTCGTGGTTTTGCATATAGCTGTTTCAATATGGCACTTTCTAAAAAATGGCCTTTGTATTTATCTACAAAAAACACCATTTTGAAAAAATACGATGGTCGTTTCAAAGATATTTTCGAAGAAATTTACCAAGCAGAATTTAAAGCTAAGTTTGAAGCTGCAGGAATCGTTTACGAGCACCGTTTGATTGACGATATGGTTGCATCAGCATTGAAATGGAACGGAAATTTCGTTTGGGCTTGTAAAAACTACGACGGAGACGTTCAATCAGACACTGTAGCACAAGGATTTGGTTCTTTAGGTTTGATGACTTCTGTTTTAATCACTCCAGACGGTGAAATTATGGAAGCAGAAGCTGCTCACGGAACAGTTACTCGTCACTACAGAGACCACCAAGCTGGAAAGAAAACTTCTACTAATCCAATCGCTTCTATTTTCGCATGGACAAGAGGTTTGGCATTCAGAGGAAAATTAGATGGCAATCAAGAATTAATTGATTTCTGTAACACATTAGAGAAAGTTTGTATCGAAGTTGTTGAATCTGGCGTTATGACAAAAGACTTAGCGGTTTGTATTCACGGTAACAAAGTGAACCACGGGGAGCACTATGTTTACACCGAAGAATTTTTAGATGCACTCGACAATGGTTTGAAAGCAAAAATGAAATAAAAACCAAAACCAAGAAATAGAACAGAACCAAGAACTAACGTTAGCGAACAGTTTTGGCCTTGAATTTCTAGTTTTTAGCTACTGAACTGAAACTGTTAATTTTTAAAATTTCTGTAAGAACATTTTTAAAAAATTTCAGTTTCAGAAAGGAGTTAAAATTGTTCGCAACGAGTTACAACTATTTACAGGACAATGATTTGCGAACAAAGAGAAATTCAGAGCCTTGATTTTTTGATTCTTTTTCATCAAGGAAAAAGAATGGCAAAATAAAATAAAAGCTTGTACTATTAATTTTTGTTTTGTTTGAATTGAAAAATATTAGGTTTTACCTAAAATTTTAGTGTTCTAAAATAGACTAAACTGATTTATTATTAGATTTCATATAACTTTAAGGGCTCAATTAGAGCCCTTTTTTATGCGACTAACTTTTTTATTTATTCTTCTTTCTATTTCCTCTTTATTTTCTCAAGCTTTCCCCGAAGGTTGGACAGGAAAATATGCAGGTACAATGGAAATCATCAACGGCGAAAACAAGCAAACAGTTGCTGTTGAATTTGAAATGAAAGAACTTCAAAAAGATAGCGCTTGGTCCTATGTTATGACTTACAAACCCGTTGGAAAAGAAGCAATGGTGAAAGATTACGTCATCAAGCGAACGGGAGCTTCTTGGACTTTTTTACTAGATGAGAAAGATGGTGTTTTGATAGATATGCGCTTGATGGGAAATGTTCTTTATGATTTTTATGAAGTCAACGGAATGTTTTTTACATCGCGACTATCCAAAGAAAAGAAAGGGTTGTATTTTGAACTAATGGGCGGTATGAAAAGTGATTTCAGAAAATCGTCAACAGGAATTAGTGAAATAACCGAAGTTTACGCCTACCCTCCTGCTTTCGTTCAACGTGTTCAACTCAAAAAAACCAACTAATATGCGCTTACTTTTTTCCGTTTTCGTTCTTTTTCTATTAGCAGCTTGTAAACCGATCGAACCACTTGCGCCTAATCAACGTGTTTTAGAAAAACCGATTGAAAACCCAATTACCTCCAGCGTAGCGATTCCAATTGAAATTGATTTAAAAAAACAATTAAAGCAAGTTGAAAGCTCCTTACCCAAAACATTCGACGGAAAAGAAGAACAATGTGAAGGAATCAGTTTTGCTTATAAATTCGTGCGAGAACCAATCGATTTCACTTTCAAGCCAAACGAGTTGTACTACGAAGTGGATGGTAAATTTGAATTGAAATTAAACTACTGTCCAAAGTGTCACGAACTATGGGATGGTGGCTCGTGCACAATACCTCGTGTGTATGCAAGTTGTGGAGTTGGAGAACCAATGCGTCGTGTAAAAGTTGGCTACGGAACAAGCATCGATATTTCTTCAAATTATAAATTCCAATCGAAAACAGAATTGAAAAAGTTTGAGATTTTAGACCCTTGTAAAATCACCGTTTTTAGTTACGATGCAACATCAGAAGTAAAAAAACAGGTAAAAAGTCAATTGGTAAAACTGGAAGATGAAATCGATAAACAAATTCAATCCATCGACTTAAAATCAATTTTGGCGGACGTATGGAAAGAATTACAACAACCGATTGCTTTGGATACTTACGGCTTTATGTACTTATTTCCAAAATCAATGGCTTTTAGTGAACCGCGTTTTAGTAAAGACAAAGTAAGCATCGATTTAAACTTGGGCGTTGCACCAATTGTGAGTACTAACAAACAAGAAGTTAAAGAAACATCGCTGCCAAAGTTGGAAGAATACAAAAAGAAGAAAGGCTTCGATTTATCCATTGATATTAAGGCGTCTTATGATTCACTCTCGTCCATTTTGAATAAGCAAATGAAAGGCAAAGAGATGGACTTAAAAGGAAAAAAAATCATTGTAACACAACTTGGAATTGACGGAACACAAGACAATAAAATGCTGTTTAAAATGTCTTTTGAAGGCTCGAAAAAGGGAACTTTATATCTTACTGGGGTTCCACAAATCGACACAGTCAAACAAGTGCTTTATATGGATCAATTAGATTTTGACATCGAAACAAAAAGCGTTTTGCTAAAGTCTGCGAAATGGTTATTTAGTGATAGAATTTTATCGGAAATAAAGAAAAATGCCGTGTTTGAAATGACGCCAATATTGGAAGATAGTCGCAAAATGATTTCCGAACAATTGAGCACCAACCTAAACGAAGACATTTCAATGAAAGGAAATATTGATTTTGTTAAAATAAAAACGGTTTACTTAAGTGAGCGTTCAATCGTTGTGAGAACACAATTGAGTGGCGATTTGAAACTAAAAATGAAATAGTCCGTTAAAACGTCTGTGAGAAACTTATTTTTTACTTTGCTATTCGTTCACGTTGGTTTTTTTTCATTCAGTCAAAAGAATGATTTCAGCGTGTGCCGAGGAAGTGTGCAATTAAATTCAGCGACTCCCTATAGCTTAAGTTTCACTGGAAAAAAAGGCGTAGATAAATCAGAAGTTTATGGATACATCAAAAATATGAGTGTATCTAAAAATCAAATTTGGACAAAATTTGAGCCCGGAAAACGAGGTAAACTTCAAATCAAATGCAAGTCACAAATTGATAGTTTTCACATCGTAGTTTTCAAAACAAATGTTGGTTCAAGTTGCATTGATTTAGCAACAAAAAAAGCAGAACCTGTTTTTATGAAAATGAAATCGAGTTGTTTAGAATTAGAAAACGTTACTGTTGATTTATTAGATGGTTTTGAATATGTTGTTCTTTTCATTGCACAAGAAAAAAGCAAAGCTAAAATTGATTTTGAATTGAAATTTACGCCAACTGATGAAAAAGGAAAAGAATTTGTGGATACACTTACGATGAATTTAGTGTACAATAAAGCAAAACCAATTTACTCCATTCACGTTATCAACGAAATCACAAAAAAACCAGTTACAGCGCGTATTTCGATTTCTAGTCAATCAGAGATAGATGGAACTTATTTTGCGAGCGATTTATTCTTAAACCTCAGCAAAACGTTAAAAAACTGCACGGTTAAAATAGATGCAGAAGGTTACAATTCGAAAGATTTAACAGAATACAAAATTGCAAGTGCAGGTCACACCAAAGACACAATAAAACTGTTGCCTTTCAAACGAGGCACAACCGCTAAACTGGACGAGATTTACTTTTCTCCTGGATTAGCAACAATTCTAGAAGATTCTTATCCTCGCTTGGAACGTTTACGCGATTTTATGGTTTTGAATCCACAAATCTCCATCGAAATTCAAGGTCACGTCAACGAAGACAAAACATTTAGTGGTTTATTTTCTGTTCGTTTATCCAAGAAAAGAGCCTTACGAATCTTAGACTTTTTAGTAGAATCTGGAATCGACCCAAAGCGTTTGACGGCAATTGGTTTCGGAAATTCAAAACCTGTTTACCCCGACCCAAAAGACGCGCTTCAAAAAGAAGCTAACCGCCGTGTTGAGATTTTGATTAAGTAGTTTTTTTAATTGCTAATTGCAAACTACAGAATTGCAAACGTTGTTCTCTGCTGATTTTGGAAAAGAAATGGTATTTATCCCAATGATTTAATTGCGAATTGCAAACTTAGAATTGCGAACGTATTTCATTTACGATTTTGGAAAAGAAGCGGTATTCATTTCTTTGAGGTTAATTTAATTGCTAATTGCAAACTCAGAATTGCGAACGTTGTTCACTGATGATGTTAGAAAAGAAGTGGTATTTATCTCGTTAGAGGCGATTAAATTGCGAATTGCAAACTTAGAATTGCGAACATTTTTCTGTGAAAATCTTGAAAAAGAAGCAATAAATTCTTAGTCGCAATTTCTAAATAATATCCGTTTCCGTTCGCAATTTCTAAGCATAATGTACTTCTGTTCGCAATTTGCAATTTCCCTGTTCGCAATTACTAAGCGTTATGGCAATCCGTTTGCAATTTGTAATTCTATGTTCGCAATTACTAAGCATTATGGGAATCCATTTGCAATTTTCCCTACTTTTACAAAAACAAAAAAAATGTCTTCTCAAATTATTCCTATCGGCGCTGACCACGCGGGTTTTCAGCTTAAAGAAACAATTATCAAACACTTGACTGCACAAGGTAAACACCTTGAAGATTTTGGCTGTCATTCCGAAGAAAGTATTGATTATCCAGATTATGCGCACCCTGTTGCAAGCAAAGTCGAAGCAAACAACGGAATGCTTGGAATATTGATTTGTGGCTCAGGAAACGGAATCAATATGACGGCAAATAAACATCAAGGAATTAGAAGCGCTTTGTGTTGGAAAAAAGAAATCGCTGAATTAGCTCGTCAACATAATGACGCAAATATTCTTGTTTTGCCCGCTCGTTTTTTAAGCGAAACTGAAGCTTTGGAAATCGTTGATGCATTTTTTCGCACGGAATTTGAAGGAGGTCGCCATCAGAAACGTATTGATAAAATCGCATGTCATTAAAAACTATTTTCCTTTTCGCTGTCATTTTTAACACTTGGAATTTATTTTCTCAGTTAGATAACACCTACTTTTTCAACGGAAAAAAAGACTCTGTTTTCTACCGAGAATACGCCAATTCTTTCTACGCTGAAAAAGGTTATCCCGTAAATTTTGATGGAACATTTATCATTGAGCGCACCAATAAACACAAAACATATTTAATCCAAATGATGGATACTGTTACGCGTTTGGAAGCAGAAATGATTTTGTTCGATTACCTTGTAAACCCAGAAACAAACGAACGAGAAAAGGTTATAATTGACAAGTTTCCCGTAAAATTAAAAGGATCTCCGCGGAAATCGGTTTTTATAGGGAATGTTTCTTCGGGTGAGAAAATCGATCCCAACAACCTAAACTTTGAAATAAAACTTCCCGATGAAGGGCTAGAAAGTAACACAACAATTACCCAAATTGATGTTACTTATGACTCGACAAGCACCACAGTTAAAGGTTCAAAATTATCGGAAGTTGTCAAACAAAACATCAGCAAACTACCCGAAGGAACTATTCTAAAATTCGATATTCACTATCTTGATTTAAGAGGAAAACCAGCTATTCTAAAATCGGAGTTTGTGAGGTAAAGTGATTAGATTTATCACGACGACTTAAATGAGTTGACAGCAGCTTTGGCATAATAGTTTCCCCGCATTTATTTCCCAATTCCCTACACTTAATCAAACTACACTTTTCAACTGAGGGCTAAGCTTTATTTTCGTTCAAAAAAACGAAAGATGGGCAAACCGCTTGATTTTGCTGGAGATTTGATTCGCAACGACTATCGAAAACGAAGAAAAAAAGTATATGCTTTTGCTCTTGGGCTTTTTCTCGCTTGGTACATCACAGCTTTACCTTCGCAATTGTTCAACGACAGCACCTCTACCGTCCTTTTAGATAGAAATGGTGAACTTTTGGGAGCAAGAATTGCCGACGATGGTCAATGGCGTTTTCAAGAATCGGATACGGTTCCGTATCGTTTTGCAAGCTGTTTGGTAGAGTTTGAAGACCGTAATTTTTACGGACATTTTGGAGTAAGTGGAAAAGGTTTGTTGCGTGCATTTACACAAAATATTTCTTCAGGAAAACGAAAAAGTGGCGGCAGTACTTTGACAATGCAATTGGTACGCTTGATGCGAAAAAATCCACCGAGAACGTACACAGAGAAAATAATTGAAATGCTTTTAGCTACACGCATTGAACTCACACATTCGAAGGCAGAAATTCTACGTTTACACGCTTCTCACGCTCCTTTTGGAAACAATGTTGTGGGTTTGGAGGCTGCTTCGTGGCGCTATTTCAATCGTCCTTCTTTCAAATTGAGTTGGGCAGAAAGTGCAGTTTTAGCAGTACTCCCAAACGCTCCTGGTTTAATTTATCCGGGGAGAAATCAAGCTTCTTTGTTGGCAAAACGCAACCGACTTTTGAAACGTTTACACGAAGCGGGTTACTTTGATAAAATGACTTTGAATCTTGCATTAGAGGAACTTTTACCCAACAAACCATTGCCTTTGCCGCATCACGCACAACATTTTTTAGACCGATGCATTCGCGAAGGGAAAAAAGGGCAAACGATTCATTCTTCAATTTCGTTAGAAGTTCAAAAAAATGCGATTCGTCAGTTGGCAATTCACAGTGCAAACTTAGAAGAAAAAATGATTTTCAACGGCGCAGTTATCATTACAGATGTACACTCGGGCGAACTTTTAGCCTACGTTGGAAACACAACTCGTGCAGAGGCAGAACATTCTTCGTGGGTGGATTGCGCCGCTTCTCCTCGAAGCTCGGGAAGTATTTTAAAACCATTGTTGTACGCCGCTTGCCTCGAAAAAGGAGTGCTTACCCCAGAAATGTTGCTGTCAGATATTCCGTCTAGTTTTGGCTCGTTTTCGCCTAAAAATTTCTCGGGACAATTTGAAGGAGCCGTTCCTGCATCAATTGCTTTGTCGAGAAGTTTAAACATTCCGATGGTGCATTTACTGAACGAATATGGCGTGAAAAATTTCCACAACGACTTGCAGCAATTGGGAATAACGAGCATTCGCAAATCGGCAAGCCACTACGGTCTTTCTTTGATTTTAGGAGGTGCAGAAGTGCGATTGGATGAAATAACGAACGTTTATTTGCAATTTGCACAGCAACTGAATGAAGAACGATTGACGGGTTTGCAAAGCGATTTGAGCCATTTGAATCATTTTTATCCAAGAAAACGTTGGTCGACGACAGCTTTGTTCCGCACTTTTGAAGCTTTGCAAGAAGTGAATCGACCAGACGAAGACAATAACTGGAAATTGTTTTCTTCTTCGCGAAAAATTGCTTGGAAAACGGGAACAAGTTTTGGATTTCGGGATGCTTGGGCAATTGGTGTCACGCCTGATCATGTGGTTTCTGTTTGGATTGGAAACGCTGATGGCGAAGGTCGTCCGGGATTGACAGGTGTGAAAGCAGCAGCTCCATTGATGTTTTATTTATTCCGTCAACTTCCTGAAAAAAGTCGCTGGTTTTATGAACCACTGAAGGACCGAAAAATCGTACAAATTTGTCGTCAAAGTGGTTATCCCGCTGGACCAAATTGCAAACATAAAAAAGAGAGTGCTGTTCCAAAATCTGCTCATTTACAAACGCTTTGTCCCTATCACAAACTGATTCATTTGGATGCAAGTGGTACATTTCGTGTGGACAGCGAATGTGAAAACACTTTCAATATGAAAAACGTAAGTTGGTTTGTTTTGCCAGCAGTAATGGAGAAATTTTACCAACTCAAACATCCAGATTATCAGTTTTTACCAGCCTATCGCAGCGATTGTAAGCAAGGAAATAATGAAAATTCGATGGCGTTTATTTATCCAAGAAACAATGCAACGATTTATGTTCCAACGGAATTAGACGGTTCAGCGGGACGTGCCATTTTTGAACTTTCGTATCGAAGTGGTTCGCGTCGGGTTTTCTGGCATTTAGACAATCAATACATCGGTGAAACGATTGAAATTCATCAATTATCCTTCAATCCAAGCAAGGGAAAACACCAACTAACTGCAGTGGATGAAGATGGTCAATCACGAACGGTGAAATTTACGGTTGTGGGGAAGAAGTAAACATAACAAAGTTTAAGTTTTTTTGAAAAGACAATTGAAAAGAATTTTAAATGTTTAAACTAGTCACAAATTGTGACTGGTTAAATATCAATGATATTGGAGGTCACAATTTGTGACTTCCTATTCTTAAATCAAAATTAGTTTAAGTTCAAACTAATAACTATTCATTAAGAATAACCTGTTTATTGAAAACAATTAAGAAAGGTTAAATTAAAAACACATCTCAATCATTTGTTTTCAACTAGTCAGTAAATTTGTACTATGGATGAAATAAAAAACAAGGTCAAAGAAAGTGGTTTAGTTCAAATGGATTTGGCGGATTTTAAACCACAAATCACGATTGAAGGAATCGATTTGGCAACCCAATTATGGCAAGGATTTGTACTTCGAGAAAAAGATTTTCGAACTTGGATTCAAGAAGAGGATTGGTCAAAATACAGTGAAAAAGCTGTTTTTATTCATTGTTCTGCGGACGCAATTGTACCAACTTGGGCTTTTATGTTAGTAGCTTCCGCATTGGTCGGAAAAGCAAAAACTATAATCGTTGGTAATAAATCAGATCTTGAAAAACAGTTAATTGCTGAAAATATTCAAGGTTTAGATTTGGAAAATTACAAGGAAAAACGAGTGATTATTAAAGGTTGCAGCGACATCAGTTGTCCAGAATTTGCAATGGTGACCTTATTGAATAAATTACAGCCCGTTGTCCTTTCTATAATGTATGGCGAACCTTGCTCAACGGTTCCTGTTTTTAAGAGAAAAAAATGAAGTATTTTAAAAACATATTGGTATTTACCTTAGTTCTTATCAGTTCTACTTCTTTGTTTTCACAAAATAAAGAAAGAAAAAAGGTTTATAAAATTGATCAATCCAATTTAGAATTTCCCTTTGATAAAACCATAAAAATAAAAATCGTTTCATTTGAATACTTTTATCAAACAGTATCTGAATCTTTTTTTGTTAGTGAAATGAAATACAATGAAACTGTTCCAAAAATTAACAATAAACTAGATTCAACTAGGATTAATGAAATTGAAATCTTGGAAATTAACAAGGTTATAGAACTTATTGAAATTTTAAATCAAAAAACAAAAAAATCAATTGTATCTTCATCAAATTGTTTCAATCCTAGAAACTCAATTGTGTTTTTAGACGAAAATGACACAATTATTGAGCATATTGACTTATGTTTCGAATGTTTAAACTACAAAATTTTTAGTAAAGATAAATTTATAGACTTTGAAGTAGAAAAGATGTTAAAGTTGAAACTATTCTTTAGTGAAAATGGTGTACAATTTGGTACAAACAATTAATAAAAAATTCAATTACTGGATTGAAAATAATTTACCCGTTTATCATTGTTTAAAATGATCTTTTGAACACTCTTAAAGTGAAAAAAATATGAAGTATTAAATAATTTTTCTTTTTAAATTATCTTCTTTTCTTCCCGAAAAATTCCTTCATCAAATCAGCACATTCTTTTTCTAAAACACCATTCACAACTAGAGTAGAGGGGTGATACAAACTTTTACCTACTGTTCCTGCTCCTCTTTTTTCATCGCGCGTACCAAAAACAACCTTGTCTATTTGTGACCAAAACAACGCACATGCACACATACAACACGGTTCAACGGTTACATAAAGCGTACATTCTTTCAAATATTTTGCACCTAAGTATTGTGCTGCTGCGGTGATCGCTTGAATTTCAGCGTGAGCAGTAACATCAGTTAAGGTTTCTGTTAAATTATGTCCGCGCGCGATAATTTGATTTTTACAAACAATTACTGCACCCACTGGAACTTCATCTTCTTCAAATGCATTTTTTGCCTCCTGCAAGGCTTGTTTCATAAAATATTCGTCGTTGTATGGATTTATCAGCATATCACAAGAATAACAACTAAATTGATAACTGACAAAAAAATGTTTAGAAGAAATAACGACTATTTATTTTTTTAAAAGAAAATCACCCTATTTTTCCGCTATGGAAATTTTAGACATCTTATTGATTCTTCCGTTGCTTTATGGTGCTTGGAAAGGATTTCAAAAAGGTTTTATTATGGAACTTTTTACAATTTTAGCGCTTGTTGTTGGATTGTATGCTGCTTTTAACTTTTCGGATAAATTTTCAAAGTATATGGAATTTGGGAAAGAAGCTCATTCATATATGCCAGCTATTAGTTTCATTGTGCTGTTTTTATTGGTGGGAGCAATGGTTTATTTTGGAGGAAAAGCACTTGAGCAAGTTTTAAAAATCGCACAATTATCCGCTTTTAATAAAGTTGTTGGAGCAACACTTGGCGTTTTTAAGTGGCTTTATTTAACCGCTTGCGTTCTTGTTTTCTTGGTTTCCTTCGATAAAGAGGAGAAGATAATTAAGAAATCAAACAAAGAAAAGTCGTTTATGTATGCGCTTAACACAGGTGTTTTAAAATATTCGCTTCCTGGAGTGAAACATACCGAACTCATTAACGTTATCGAGATTCAACAAACAGCCAACGAAGCCAAAATGACCTATGATGAAGTGCAAAGAGCTAGACAAATTGCGGATAGTTTAGGAATTGATGCACAAGATGTTAAAACAGTAATAGAAATTCATGAAAAATACAGTAAATAGTTTATTCATTCTTTTTAGTTTGGTTCATTTCCACTTAAGTGCACAGCTTTTTGGAGATAAGAAAATTGAAAAAACAATTGTCAAAACTGGACCCTATTTTGGTGTACAAAGTGGTCGATTTTATGCCGGTGAAATTGGTATGGAACGTCAATGGAAACAAGGAAAACTTAAATCGCCATCAACAAATGCTTTTCACTTTGGTGTCAATTATTCATACGATTTTTCTAATTGGAACCCAATTTTAGGTTACGATATGGGGTATTGGTTTCGTAAAGACAATATAAGCTTGACTTATGGAGCAACAATTTGTGCAAGAACCAACTTCGAAATATACCGCTTTGGTTTCACGCCCGTTTTAGGTTATAAGGTTTGGCAAATTCATTTACAAACAGGCTATCAATTTTTGTTTCCGATGCGTAAAAGTTCAACTAATTACTTCCCTGCAAACAACATTTTCTTAAGCGCTAGATTCGTTTTGGTAAATGACAGAGAGGTGAAGAAGAAGGAGAAAGAGAAATAATTACGAACTGATTCCCAAAATGCATATTAATTGCGAATCTAAGATACCACTTCTTTTCTTAACTTATTAAAGAAAAACGTTCGCAACTCTGAACTTGCAATTCGTAATTTACTTACACCACCGTGATAAATACCGCTTCTTTTCCAAAAACATAAGTCGAATTCTCTTATCCACATTTCAACCTAGTTATAAACAAAACGTGTTTTCATTCCGTTCAAAAGACTTGTATTTACTTGATTCTATAAAATGAGTTATAATCAGTTTTTGTGTGTGAATTGTTAATAAGCGTTCGTAACTTCTAAAAAGAAAAACTTGCTTTTTAAATTTATTATTCCAAACCAAAATTGAATTCAATTAACAATAAAAGTTAGCTTCTTTTTTTGGGTAATTTCAACACACTTTATCCACCAAAACGTTATTAACAATCACTTTTTTTTATCCATATTAACTAAAAATTATCGAATTGTTAATTAGTATTTAATTAGTTGTTATAAAAGCAATTAAACCACTTTCTAACTGTTCATAACCAAGCGCTCATTTTTAATATTTATAAAAGCAAGGAAAGACCTTTTTTTCTTTACACAAATGAACAGCCTTAATAACAACAACCAATTTCTTTATAAATTAATTTTAAAAAAATATATTATAATTAATAAGCTAAATCTTGGAAAACTTTCGATTTAGGATTTTTGAATTACTTTTATATCACCGTTAAATAATCCTAAGTGAAATCGATTACTCAAAAGATAAATTCTAATTTCGTAACAGTGTACAAGTTGCACATTTTTTGTTAGAACAGAAATAAAAACTTTTCGTTAGTTATTTGTCAGTTATCAACACTTTAAGAAATTAAAAATATGAATAGTTCTTTCGAACGTTTGTTAGATCAAATTGATGCATTCATACGCAAGTTTTATAAAAATGAAATCGTCAAAGGTTTGTTTTTCTTTGTTGGCGTTTTGCTTTTTTCCTTTTTACTAACAACTTCTCTAGAATACCTTGGTCGCTTTGGTTCTACGACTCGTGCACTACTTTTCTTTAGCTTTTTAGGAATAAACTTGGTGATTTTATTCAAATATATTTTAGTTCCGCTGAGTAAATTATACGCTTTTGGAAAAAGAATTAATCGCTACCAAGCTTCTGAAATCATTGGTAATTTTTTCCCTGAGATTTCAGATAGATTAAAAAATACACTCCAGCTGCAAGATGCGATTCACAATAATGAACGAAACATTGAATTGTTAAACGCAAGTGTGCAGCAACGCTCTGTTCAGTTATCAACAATTCCTTTCACTTCTGCTATTGATTTAAAAGATAATCGAAAGTATTTAAAATTTGTAGCTCCGTTAATTTTGATTTTAATGGCTTTAGGAATTTTTGTTCCTTCACTTTTAACTCAAGGGACAGAACGAGTAGTGAATTACGATAAAGAGTTCAAAATCGAAGCGCCTTTTTCTTTCAATGTAAACACATCAAATCTGCAAGTAGAAGAAGGGGAGGATGTTCCAATTGAGTTAACACTTAAAGGAAATTTTCTTCCTGATAAAGTTTATTTAGTTTGCGAAAATGGACGTTTTCTAATGGAACGAAAGTCTAAAAATGTTTTTAAATCTTTTATTCGTAAACCTAAATCTTCCTCTAATTTTTATTTTGTTGCAAATGAATATGAAAGTGATCCTTTCAAAATTACAGTGACTGGTAAATCTGTTGTTGGAAAAATGGAGGCTCAGTTATTGTATCCAGTTTATTTAGGTAAGCAAAATGAAATTATTCAAAATGCTGGTGATTTAGTTGTTCCAGAAGGGACGGAAATAACTTGGAATGTTGCCACTAAAAACACTAAGAAAGTAGATTTAAGTTGGAAAGGTAAAGTTTGGTATGTTTCAGAATTTGGCTTTCGTATTTCTGATAAATTTAAAGATAACTCGAAATTACGTTTTTCTTTAACGAATAAATTTACAAGCAAGATTGATACTTTTTCTAGTTCTATTTCTGTTATAAAAGATTCACATCCAAGTATTTACGTAAGTGAAAATATAGATAGTACCAAATCTGGAGTTAGGTTATTTAAAGGACAAGTAGAAGATGATTATGGTTTAAAGTCTTGCTATTTTGTTTATGAGATTATCAGTGAAAATGGTAAGAAAAAAGAGAATAGAATTTTAGTTCGTTCGCTTTCAACTACTCAAGCACAATTCGATTTTGGTGTTGATTTTAGTAGAGAAGAATTGAAATTGAAAGACAAAATTGATTATTATTTCGTGGTTTATGATAATGATGGTGTAAATGGAAGTAAGGCAACTCGAAGCCAAACGTATTCTTATCAACTTCCAACGCTTTCTGAATTAAACGAAAAACGTGAATTAGATCAAGAGAAAACGAAAGAAGATTTAAATGATGTTCTGAAAAAAACAGAAGATTTTCAAAAGAAAGTTGAGAAATTGAAAAAAGAAACGATGAATTCTAAGTCTTCGGATTGGAACAAAATGAATCAGGTAAATCAATTACAAGAAGAACAAAAAGATTTAATAGAAAAACTTCAAGATATTAAAGAACAAATGGATCAAAGTACGCAAGAGAAAAATCAATTGTCGGAAATGGATAAACAGTTATTGGAAAAACAAGAAATGATTGAGAAGTTGCTGGAAGAGTTAATGGACGATGAACTGAGAAAATTGTTAGATGATTTAGAAAAATTATTAGAGAAAAATGATAAACAAGAGTTAAAAGAAAAAATGGAAGAACTAGATCAGTCTGCTGAAGATATGAAAAAGCAGTTGGATCGAAGTTTGGAAATACTAAAACGTTTGCAGGTTAATGAAAAGATTGACGATATTGAAAAGGAACTTAAAGATTTAGCAAAGGAACAGGAAGAATTAAAGAAAGAAATAGAAAGTAAAAAAATTGAAAAAGAAGAAGCGCTTGAAAAACAAGAGGATTTGAATAAGAAATTCGATGATTTAAAGAAGGATTTAAACGATTTAAAAGACTTGAATAAGGAATTGAGTAATCCAATGGAGCTAGGTGACACAAAAGAACAGGAGGAGCAAATTTCGAAAGATATGCAAGATTCAAAAGAAAGTCTTGGAAGTGGAAAAGATAAAAAAGCTGGTGAAAAGCAACAATCTGCTGCTGATGAAATGAAAAAAATGGCTGATCAATTGGATAAAAAACAAAAAGATGCCAATAAGAAACAAGAAGAAGAGGATATAGATTCTTTACGAGCAATTCTTGAAAGTTTAATGATTTTAAGTTTTGATCAAGAAGAAAATATGAATCGTTTCGCAAGAGTTAATATGAATGATCCTTCTTATATCAAGTTAGGAAAACGTCAACGTCGTATTATTGATGACACTAAGATTGTAAAAGATAGTTTACTTGCGTTAGCTAAACGTCAACCTAAGATTGCATCATTTGTAGATAAAGAGTTGAATACAATTGAATCAAATCATTCAAAAAGTATTGAGGCTATTGATGATCACAAAAAGAAAGAATTAAATAAATACCAGCAAATTGTTATGACTTCTTACAATAACTTGGCATTGTTATTAAATGAAGCTTTACAGTCTATGCAATCACAAATGCAATCTGAAAAAGAGGGAAGTGGTAGTTGTGATAAACCAGGTAAAGGTCGTCCGAAACCAGGATCTCAGATGAACAATCAAGATATGAAGGAAATGCTTAAGAAGCAGTTAGAGCAAATGCAGAAAGGTCCTAATCCAGGTGGTGATAAACCAGGAGACAAACCGGGTGACAAGCCTGGCGATAAACCAGGAGGAAAACCTGGAAATTCTGGTCAAAGTATGTTAGGATTAGGAAATAAAGAAATTGCAAAAATGGCAGCAGAACAAACGGCTATACGTCAGAAGCTGGAACAAATGCGTAATGAGTTGAATAAAGAAGGAAAAGGTTTAGGTAATAAACTAAATCCCTTGATTAAAGAATTAGAAGAGCAAGAGCGTAGTTTGATTAATAAATCCATCAATAGAGAAACGATTAACCGTCAAAGAGATATTCTAACACGTCTTTTAGAAAGTGAGAAAGCTTTACTTGAAAGAGGATTTGAAGAGAAAAGAGAATCAAAATCAGGAAAAGATTTATATAATGGTAACAAAATTATATTTGAAGAGTATAACAAGGAAAAATTGAAGCAAGTTGAACTATTGCGTTCGATTGATCCGAATTATAGAAAGTATTTTAAGGATAAAGCGAATCAGTATTTCAATCAGAATTAGTTAATTTTGTTATAACTATTTATGAAAGAAGGATTTACAATTATAGAGCATTTGAAATTGCCCTCAGAATTCAATTCTATTGTTGAAGTAGAGAATTTGATTGATAAGGTTTGCTCCAATTTGGGAGTTCAAGAAGATGCTTATGGAAATGTTCTAATTGCTGTAACAGAAGCAGTTAATAATGCAATACATCACGGTAATGGCGAAAACGCGAGCTTAATCGTTGATGTAGCAGTAGGAGATAAAGAAAATGAATTTTGTTTTCGAATTAAAGACGAGGGTGTCGGTTTTGATTTTGATTCTCTTCCTGATCCAACAGCTCCTGAAAATCTTTTGAAAGAAAGTGGTAGAGGTATTTTTCTTATGCGAAATCTAGCTGATGAAGTAGAGTTTGATGGTGTGGGAAATAGTGTTAATATTTATTTTTCTAAATGATAGAATTTGAATTTTTAGATATAGAAATTCCGGAATTTAAACCGGAATTTTTTGTTTCTAGCCTATCTGATTTAATTACCTCAGAAGGTTTTGATGAAGGTGATATTACTGTTATATTCGTTACAGATGAGTATTTATTAGATATAAATAGAACCCATTTAGATCACGATTACTACACTGATATTATCACGTTCGATTTTACAGAGTCAAACTTTATTTCAGGAGATTTGTTTATTTCTTACGATAGAGTTTTAGATAATTCTAAAGAATTTAATGTAAGTTCTTATAACGAGCTTTGTCGAGTAGTTTTCCACGGTGTTTTGCACTTATGTGGTTACAAGGATAAGTCTTCAGAAGATGAAAAATTAATGCGAGCAAAAGAAAGTTTCTATTTAGATAAGTATGTTTCACGTGAAACACTTTCATAGATAAGCACTAATTTTGTTTCACGTGAAACACGAAATATGTTAAAAAAATACGATGTTATAGTTGTTGGTGCAGGTCATGCTGGTTGTGAGGCTGCAAATGCTGCTGCTAAAATGGGTAGTAGTGTGTTGTTGGTGACAATGAATATGAACACTATCGCTCAAATGAGTTGTAATCCAGCAATGGGTGGTGTGGCTAAAGGACAAATTGTTAGAGAAATTGATGCCCTTGGTGGGGGTTCTGGGATTGTAAGCGATAAAAGTGCTATACAATTTCGTATGCTTAATATGTCAAAGGGTCCTGCAATGTGGTCGCCTCGAACTCAAAACGATCGTATGTTGTTTGCTGCTGAATGGCGTTATTTGTTGGAACAAAATCCAAATATTGATTTTTGGCAAGACATGTGTACAGGTTTAATTGTTGATGGAAATAAAGTAATTGGTGTTAAAACGAGTATTGGAATGCCAATTTATGCTACTTCAGTTATCTTGACAAATGGTACTTTTTTAAATGGTTTAATTCATTTAGGAGAAAAACAATTCGGTGGTGGAAGAGCAGCAGAACGGGCATCTACTGGAATAACAGAAGATTTAATTGAACTAGGATTTGAAGCTGGAAGAATGAAAACAGGAACACCTCCTCGTGTTGATGGACGATCTTTGGATTATTCTAAAATGGAAGAACAAGCTGGGGATGAAAATCCTTCAAAGTTTAGTTATGGAAACACAGCAGCTTTAAAGAGACAATTATCTTGTCATATTTCTTACACGAATCCACAAACACACGAATTATTACGCACTGGATTCGATCGCTCACCTATGTTTAATGGTTCTATAAAAAGTACTGGTCCTAGGTATTGTCCGAGTATAGAGGATAAAATAAATAGATTTGCAGAACGTGATCGACATCAAATTTTTGTTGAACCAGAAGGTTGGAATACGGTAGAAATTTATGTTAATGGATTCAGTACGTCTTTACCAGAAGAGGTGCAGTATGCTGCAATGAAAACTATTCCTGGATTTGAAAATGTAAAAATGTTTCGCCCAGGTTATGCAATAGAGTATGATTATTTTCCACCAACGCAATTAAAACATACCTTAGAAACGAAGCTTATTGAGAATCTTTATTTCGCTGGACAAATAAACGGAACAACAGGTTATGAGGAAGCGGGCTGTCAAGGCTTGATGGCTGGAATTAATGCGCATTTGAAAAATAATGAAAAAGAGGCATTTATTCTTAATCGTAACGAAGCTTATATTGGTGTTTTAATTGATGATTTAATTACAAAAGGAACGAAAGAACCTTATCGTATGTTTACGAGTAGGGCAGAGTATCGTATATTATTACGTCAAGATAATGCAGATATTCGTTTGACTCCTTTAGCTCATTCTATTGGAATTGCAAGTAATGAAGATTTGGAACGTGTAAACAAGAAAATTCAAGGAACAGAAACGTTAAAAAAACAGTTCCGTCAAATTGGAATTACACCTGAACAAATCAATCCTGTTTTAACAGAGAAAGAATCATCTTTGATAACACAACAGGTTAAATTAACAAGTATTATAACGCGCCCACATATTTCGTTAGAAGATATTTTAAACGCCTCACCTGAAGCAAAAGCAGCTGCAGCATCTATGCAATCAGTTCATCCTGAAATTGTATCACAAACAGAGATTCAATTGAAGTATGAAGGTTATATAGAGCGCGAAGAAGAGCAAGCAGCAAAATTGACAAGATTAGAGGAAGTGAAAATTCCAAAAGATATTGATTTTAGACAATTGAAAAGTTTAAGTTCGGAAGCTGTAGAAAAATTGGCAAAAATTCAACCAGCTACAATTGGACAGGCTTCTCGTATTTCAGGTGTCACACCAAGTGATGTTTCTATACTTTTGATCTATTTGGGACGCTAAAATCTATTTTAAAGCGTTTTGAGAGGGTTTTAGTGTGTTTATATTAGAAAACCCTAGGTTTACACAAGAAACACTTTTATTTTTAAAATATAGAGGTGGTGTTTTAGATTGATTATAGATAAAAACTATATTTTCAATTTGTTAATAAACAATCATTATGTGTTTAATTTATCAATTTCTTTTAATTGGAAAAAAGTAAACGTTTCTAAAAAATAAATTCATTGCATATAAATCAGCAAACCAATAATTCCTCCAGGAGCCATACACAAAATCATACCAATTAAACCTGTCCAAAAAACAGTTTGTTCATGTGGTAAACGCTGAACTTTTTCCTCGTTGAGTTTTTCTTTTGAGCCTTCTAAGTTTTGATCCAGCAATGGTGATTCAGTACTCATAATTTATATCTTTTCTTCTTCGAAAAAAAAATGCTGTCTCCAAGAGGCAGCATTTCGTTCGTATTGTTTTGATTTATTCAATAATTACTTTTTTGGTAATTTGTTGTAAATCAGTATTAAATCTAATCAAGTAAACTCCAGTAGTTAAAGAGGAAACATTTATTCTTTGTTGTTTAATTTCTTCTTCTGAACAGTTTATAACCGTTTTTCCTGTAAAATCTAGTAACTCAATTTTCGTAAATTCTAACATTTCATTTGTTGTAAACTGAATAAAATCACGTGCAGGATTTGGTGCAATTTGCAATACTGATTCGTCTAACTCTTCAATTCCCCATAGCATAATTTCAACGCAAGATGATGAGTCAACACAACTGTTTTTTTCAATAACTACATAATAAAAACCTGTAACTAAAGGGTTAAATTCTTGATTTGTTGCACTTGTAATCATTGAATTTGATTCACAGTCATACCATTGATAATTGGCATTTGTTTGGTTCGCTGTAAGCACGTTTGATCCTACCGTAACAGTTGTATCAATCGTGGTTATCGTTAAATACAAAGTATCAACATCACAAGTACTATTTGCATATGTGTAAGTACCACTAGTTGTATAATCTGTTCCGTTCCAAGTGTACATTTCACATGCAGCTTGAGTTGTTGAACTTCCCGTTGTTGGTGAAATAGTTAAATACAACGTATCAACGTCACAAGTACTATTTATGTGTGTGAAAGTTCCGCTAGCTGTATAGGTTGTGCCATTCCAAGTTAAAGAATCACACGCTGCTTGAGTGGTACCAATTCCTGTAATAGGTGTAATTGTCAAGTATAAAGTGTCAATATTACATGGGCTATTTGCGTAGATGTAAGTTCCACTAGCTGTGTAATTTGTGCCATTCCAAGTATACGAGCCACACGCTGCTTGAGTTGTTCCAAAACCTACAATTGGAGTTAAAAACAAGTTCAATGTATCAACATCGCAAACTCCATTTACGTGTGTATAAGTTCCACTTGCTGTGTATGTTGTTCCATTCCAGAAAAATGATCCACACGCAAATTGATTGAAGACTTCACTTGCGTTAGGAGTGATTGTTAAATACAATGTATCAACATCACATAAACTATTTGAATGCGTATAAGTTCCACTTGAAGTATAAGTTGTTCCGTTCCAAGTATAAGATCCACAAGCTCCTTGAGTTGTTCCATTTCCAGTAAGTGGAGAAACAGTAATTGTGACAGCACCATTCATTGTTTCATCTTGACCAATCAAAGTTCCAATAACAGTATAAGTACCAGCGCTAGTTTGAAGACCGAAATATATTGCTGAACCTGTTCCATTAATTGGTGTACCTATGTTGCTTCCGTTGCGTTTTAATTGGTAACTAACGCCTATTTCAGAATTGCTTAAACCAACAGATAAACCTATTCCACCAGCGCAAAATTCACCACCTCCCGTTACATTGTAAATATTTGGTGATAAACATTCAATTACTCCGGGAGAGCCGATTAATTCTCTTGCATTTATTATGGTTCCTGTTGAGTCTTGACTTGCAAACCAGCTAGTTGAAAGGTTATTATCTAATGTAGAAGGACAAAAACAAATTGATGCACCAAGTGCATTTGATCCTGTAACCCAACTGTTGGCATAAGTAACCAAATCCAAAGTATCGTTATCTAAATCTCTTAATACAACGGTTGTTCCACTATTACTTAATCCAGAACTAATCCATTGAATAGGCATAAATGTTAAGTCAAAGTTTCTCATAACTGCACCTGCGTTTGCTGCGAAAACAACAACAGAATTAGCAGGTAATGAATAAGGAGTACTAAAAGTGTAGCGCACAGCATTTGCGAAAATCAAATTATAACCATTCATGTCAACAGCTGAGGTTCCTGCATTATATATTTCAATATATTCTAAACTATCAGTTCCTGATTCTGGTGGGTTATACATAATTTCCGAAATCATAAGTTGTGAGTTTCCAACAAAAGGAAGTAAGAATAAAAAAGCAATCTGTAAATAAGCCTTTTTTGAAAAATATAACAGATTTGTCATGTTAGTAAAATTAAGTGTCAAAAGTAATTTTTTTATTTTTTAAAAATGAGTTTTTAGCCTTATTGTTGTTCAATAGTGCTTTTTAAAAAGTAATTAACTGTTTAATTATCAATAAGTTTTATGTGTTGTTAGTGTTGTTTTTGAATTGAAAATTTGATTTAGTAGGTAAGTTGTAAACTAATTACAAATACCCCAAAATCCATTTCGCACTCGGGATTTTTGAAAGTTGAGCCGTATTTAAAACGAGTTCAAAAGCTTGACCTTGTCCTTCGAAAAAGTAGAGTTTGACTCCCTCTTTGTGAAACGAAAATTGTGTCGCCCCCGAAAACAAAATATCGGATCGGTTGCAATCAATTCGTATTTCAGGATTGTCTTGAATGGCCTCGACAATTACTTTCTGATAAATTGGACTAGCGGCGTTGAAGAGGTCATTAAAAGCAACTTTTTTACTTGATCCATCTGCTAGGAAAATCCAATTGGAAACTTCAAAATATCCATTTGAACCGCCATAGTTTTTCCCATAATCAAGTTGAACTGTTGGTGGCTCGGTAACGGATAAACTTATCGTTTTTGATGTTACAAATTCTGCTTTGAAATATTTGTTTTCACCATAACTCGTTCCTCTGACGCCATTGATAACTGCACTTTTATTTCTTTGGATTTGATTCCAATAAGTAGGGTAGAAATAGTCGTAAACCAATTCTTTATGATTTTGAAGAAGCGATTTTTGGGTATATTCTGTACATTGTATATGGAAAAAATTATAGATGCTTTCCTCTGTCCAATGGTTCATTAAAATTTCTTTTTGCGATTGCGAAACTGGTTTTCCATCTTTATCAAAACAAGTCGTTTTTCCTTTTTTTTCCAAGCTGTAATAAATCACTTTTCCGTCGCTTGAAAAATACAAGGGAATAAAACTCGTGTAGGAAGAATCGATTTGGGTAAGATTATTACGGTTGATTACGGCTACTTTTCCTGATAATGTAATTCCAACAGATAAACTTTTAGTGAATAAAAACAAATCCGAAAAAAGCGGTTGAATCACCCAATTACAATTTTCGTCTAGAAGTCCTTTTTTCCACTTTTCTTGCACAATTAACGCCTCCCAATCATAAGAAATAACATCAAACTCAGAAGTAACGCGTTGCACACCAAGTGTGTCGTAAATACGCCATTTTCCTTTCAAGGTCTGTGCCCAAATTCTGTTTTTACTAGCAAATTGCTGGTTGATTTGTGTGTGACTTTCTTTGAAAAGTAAGCCCTTTCGCGGATGAATTAAGTTCATTCCGTCTTCTAATTGTACCGTTGGAAGTCCGCCGTTAAAAAGATCAATGTGTCTCACTTTAGTGACAAGGTTGGTACTTTTGTCAAAAATAAATCCTCCCATATTTCCACTGATTAACAAAAGATTACCAAAACTTTTTGGTAGGTTATACCCATACATTTCTTGTCGCCACATCTTTTGAGTTTGATCGTAGATGATTGGGTAAAATTGCTGTTCATGTTGAAAAAGATAAATGCTGTCCAATTTCACCTTAAAGGAAACGGGCTGCATTTTGAAACCTGCGGCATTGGCTTCACTTAAAAGCACTCGATTCACTTGTGGAATGTCATTATTTGCAGGTTCAACCAATAAGCCCTCGAAGTTGTTGGTGATAAGAATTGTTGCATTGGTGGCCGGAACCAAAACAACGCCTTTTTCATCCATGATTCCCCAATTGAAACCTTTAGCTTGTCGTTTGCCGAAGAAAAAATAAACACGATAAGCATCTTGAGCGTAGTAATCCGTTTTTGGAACGCGAATATTCTTCGTTATAAACGTGTCAGCTTCAGCGAGTTTTTTGCCATTCACATCGATTAAATCGTAGGAATTAGTTTCGGACAAATATCCAAAATAGCGCGCACTTGAAACAGTTTGAACTTGCGCATAGATCGTAATTAGTTTTTCGTAAATAGGAGCTAAATGAACTTTCCAATTGCCATTTAAGATTCCTTTTTTGCCGCTTTCTATGAAAACAAATTGATGATGCGAGTGTAAACAAGATAAGGCGCTACTGTAATTATACAAGGTTTTTTCGAAGGTATATTTTGGCCAAACAATTGGTTTTCCTTCTGCGCTGAAAAGTCCGTATTTGTTGTTTTTGAGTACCGTATAATTTTCTCCACAAGGAGTTACTTTATCAAAAGTACTGTCTGAAAGTTGTTTGCCTTCGGGAGTGAAAAAGCGCACATTTCCTACGAGTGTACTTGATTCTGCCATATTATCGCCCACAACAAAAACAGATTGCTCATTGTATTTGTAGAGAATAATGCCATCAAAATAGGGTACAAGTGGGGTTCCGTTTCCGTCTAAAATGGTCGATTGGTGTTTTGGAAGACCCGTTTTTGGGTAGCTTGTTTTAACTACCAAAAATCGTCCTTTGATTAATTGTTGAATGGAACTAAATTCCTGTGGAAGCACCCAAGCTTTAGAAGTGTCCATAATTCCCATCAGGTTTTGGGTGTAGCTGTTTTCCACTTTTTTGTTCACCAAAACAAAGCGATCAGCCGTCAACATAGAGATTTGATCGTATTTTGCACCGACGAAAACTTTTCCCGTTCGTGTTAAAATCCCCCATTTTTCGCCTTCTTTAAAAGTAAAAAATCCGCTTTGTTGAACTTGAATCTCTTGATATTGTGCAGGAACCACCCATTTTTTGTCAGTGTTTTTCAATCCATACGCACACGCAATAGGGTCGCGCACGATTTGTAATTGTGAAAAAGCAAAAGCGTTAAACAACAATGCTAAGAAGAGCAATTTTACTTTCATAAATCTAAGATACACCTTTGAGGGGAAAAGGTTTGAAAAAAGCAAGTTTATTTTACTCGCTTCCAGAACACAATTTTATCTTCTCCATCATTCCAAAAATCTCTGATGATTGCTTCTTGGTGGTAACCTATTTTATTATACAAGCTTCTTGCTGTAAATTGTGCATCATCGCTTGAAGTTTCAACAATTAATATTCGTGCGCCTTTATCTTTCAAATGTTGTTCGATGTAATGCATCATTTCTTTTGCAATACCTTTTCCCTGCATATCTCTGCTTACACCAATTGCAAGTAAATTGTATGTTCCTTCTGTTAATTTTTCGGGGACACAATAACCTAAAGCAACAGGAACCTCGTCAGAGATAGCGGTAAACCAAATGTCTTCTGTTTCTGGATTGTTGAAATAATCATAAATCATTTCGTCCAAAAGTTTAGAAGGGAAAAGTTCACAAGAGTCAAGAACTAATTTTAAATCATTACAATCAGTTATTTGAGTAGGTCTTATAGAAATGGACATTTTTAATGAATTAAATTATTGTTCTAAAATTAAACAGAATTGAAAACGAAAAAACCATTGGTCAAAATCGTTTTCAAAATATTGGCAAAAATACCGTTTCATCCATTGTTGGTTCCTACAAATCTGCCGTAATAAAACACGCAAATTGATTAGGTTTAAAAAATGGATAGCAAACACGTTTTCACGATCACATTATTCGCAATAATGCTGAATATCAACGTATTTCAAATTATATTGTTAACAACCCAAATAAATGGATAGAGGATAAATTTCATTCCGTTTAATATATAAACCATTGTTTATCAACACCAATGGTTAGATTGTTTACCTCTAATTTTTTAGATATGAACACCTTTCAATTGAACAAATTATCTTTTCACTTTAATCTTTTAGTTTTTCACTATCAGTTTTCAGTTCTCCACTTTTCACTTTTATCTCTTCACTTTAAACCTTCAAATTTCATCTATCAGTTTTCAGTTTTAAAGACTAACTTTGCACCCGTATGAAGCACATCAGAAATTTTTGCATAATTGCCCACATTGACCACGGAAAAAGCACACTAGCTGACCGTTTACTACAAACCACAGGTACAATCTCCGACCGAGAGATGCAAGCGCAAGCCTTAGACGATATGGATTTGGAGCGCGAACGTGGGATTACGATTAAAAGTCACGCCATTCAAATGAATTACAAACACGATGGCCAAGAATATATTTTAAACTTAATCGACACTCCCGGACACGTTGATTTTTCCTACGAAGTTTCACGTTCAATTGCTGCTTGTGAAGGCGCTTTGTTGATTGTTGATGCATCACAAGGGATTGAAGCACAAACCATTTCCAATTTATATTTGGCTTTAGAGCACGATTTGGAAATCATTCCAATTTTGAATAAAATGGACTTACCTGGAGCAATGCCTGAAGAGGTTTCCGACCAAATTATGGAATTGATTGGTTGCGATTTGGAAGACATTATCCCTGCATCAGGTAAAACAGGTTTAGGAGTTGATAAAATTTTAGACGCCATCATTAATCGCATTCCTGCACCGAAAGGAGACGAAAATGCACCCTTGCAAGCGATGATTTTTGATTCGGTTTTCAATCCGTTTAGAGGAATTATAGCATATTACCGTATTCGTAACGGCGTTTTGAAAAAAGGCGATAAAGTGCGTTTCTTTAATACAGGTAAGACTTACAACGCTGACGAAATTGGAATTTTGAAAATGGATTTGTCGCCTCGAAAAGAAGTACGAACAGGAGACGTTGGTTACATCATTTCTGGTATCAAGCAAGCTAAAGAAGTAAAAGTGGGTGACACAATTACCTTGGCTGAAAACCCGTGTGAAGAATCTATCAAAGGATTTGAGGACGTGAAACCGATGGTATTTGCTGGAATTTATCCTGTTGATACAGAAGATTACGAAGAATTGCGTTACTCAATGGAGAAATTGCAATTGAACGATTCATCGTTGGTTTTCGAACCGGAATCTTCTGCCGCTTTAGGTTTTGGTTTCCGTTGTGGATTCTTAGGAATGTTGCACATGGAAATCATTCAAGAGCGTTTGGAGCGCGAGTTCAATATGACGGTAATCACTACTGTACCAAACGTTTCGTACAAATCGTACATGAAAAAGAACCCGGATAAAGTCTTAATAGTGAACAATCCTTCTGAATTGCCTGATCCTTCTGGAATGGACCGAATCGAAGAGCCTTACATCAAAGCGCAAGTCATCAC